>DASZOZ010000119.1:0-9257 GCA_035550515.1 Allostellaceae bacterium | reverse complement strand
GCCGCGAGCCGGCGACCGGGTCGAAATGCTTGTTGGAGAACATCAGCGCGGTCGCGCCGAAATCGAGCCCCGCCTGCGCCGGGTAAGCCGACATCGGCTGCTCGGTGAAATACATCAGGTGCATGGTGCTCTCCCTCCCGGCCGCGCTGTTGCGTCCGAGAACTTTGTCACAGTCCATGGCCGCCCGTCACGCGGCGAAGCCGCCATAATTCACCACGGAGACAGTGAGGCGGTGAGGTGCCGAGGCGTGGCGACCTCACGGGCAGCGAAATGGACCGAGCATTTGGCGCGAAGCGGCTGTGTTGCGCGGATGGGAGAAAGCTTATGTTGACTTTATGTGACGCCGCGCGCCGCGATTGGGAATGCGATGAGCCAGAGCTTTGCCGATATCGGACGCGTTGTCGCCCGCGACGGGTTTGCCTTTGTGCGCAGCACGGACATGCGTGCCGTGCTCGAACAGGCCGGCTTGCGCGACTGGGAGGCCTTCGCCAAAAGCTGGGACGATCTCGGCGTCGATACCTACATGGCCGATGGCGGGCGCTATCGCCGGCGGCGGTTTGCGGTGTTCCGCGCGACCCCCGAGGGGATCAGCGGCAAGCCGCACCAGCCGCATTACCAGAGCCGCGACTACAACCCGCTCAACGGCGATATCGAGCGCTGGTTCGAGCCCGTAACCCCCGAGATCGCGGCGCACCCGGCGCTGCGCGCGGTGCTCGACACCTGCTTCCGGCTGTTTCACGGACTGACCCCGGCGGCGACGCGGCCCGCGAGCTGGCATGTGGAGATCCACCAGTTCCGCATCGAGGCCAAAGGCGCCGAGGCCGGGCAGCCGACCCCCGAGGGCATGCATCGCGACGGCGTCGATTGGGTGCTGGTGCTGCTGGTCGGCCGGGTCAACATCCAAAGCGGCGAGACCACGATCGCCGATCAGCGCCGCCGCCCGCTCGGCAGCTTTACCCTGACCGACCCGCTCGACGCCGCCGTCACCGACGACAACCGGGTCTATCACGGCGTCACGCCGGTGACCCCGCTCGACCCGTCGCGCCCCGGCCATCGCGACGTGCTGGTGGTGACGTTCCGGCGCGAGTAGCCTGTTCTTATGGCGATCGGCCTGCTTGAAGCGTCCGTATGCGGAACGCCGCGCGAGAGGGTGACATGACCACCGCGAGCGAAAACGAATTCCTCACCCGCATCGGCCCCGGAACGCCGATGGGGGCATTGCTGAGGCAGTATTGGGTCCCGGCTTGCCTGTCGTCGGAACTGGCGGCGGACGGCGACCCGCTGCGGCTGATGCTGCTCGGCGAAAAGCTGGTCGCGTTTCGCGACAGCGCCGGCGAGATCGGCGTGTTCGACCACCGCTGCCCACATCGCTGCGCGTCGCTGTTCTTCGGCCGCAACGAGGAGGGCGGGCTGCGCTGCGCCTATCACGGCTGGAAGTTCGACACCGCGGGCAACTGCCTCGACATGCCGAACGTGCCGGGCCCGCACGACCTCGCCGGCCACGTCAAGGCGCGCGCCTACAAGGCGGCCGAGCGCAACGGGCTGGTCTATGTCTATATGGGCGGGCGCGCGACGGCGCCGGCTTTGCCGCAGCTCGAAGTGCTGCTCACCCCACCGGAGGAGACGGCGCTGTTCTGCCGGCAGCGTGAATGCAACTGGCTGCAAGCGCTCGAAGGCGATGTCGACACCGCGCATTTCACCTTCCTCCATATCGGCAAGGTCATGCCGGACGAGGTCGACCCCGACCACATGGAGCGGTTCCAGCTCGTCGAACGGGCCGCCGAGTATCGGGTGGCGACCACCGACTGGGGGACGACCTACGCCGCCTACCGGCCCGCCACCCCCGGCCATTGCTATTATCGCTACGCGCATATGGTGATGCCGTTCTGGACGCTGTTCCCGAACGGCCCGTTCGCCGGTAACATTTTGGCGCAGGCGTGGGTGCCGATGGACGACACCCACACCATGGTGTTCACGCTGATGTGGAAGGGCGCGACGCCGCCGCTGCAAAAAAAGCGCGACGGGTCGCAGATCCCGCACCTGTTCCGCGAGAGCCCGATGCAGCCGAACAGCACCGACTGGTTCGGCCGCTGGCGCACCGTGGCGAGCGCGGAGAACGACTATCTGATCGACCGCGAGATGCAACGGACGGTCAGCTTCTCGGGGATCAGCGGCCTCTTCCCGCAGGATTCGGCGATGACCGAGAGCATGGACCCGATCGCCGACCGCACGCTCGAACACCTGGTGCCGAGCGACCGGATGATCGTCATGACGCGGCGGCGGCTGTACGAGGCGGCCTGGGCGCTCAAAGAGCACGGTACGGTGCCGCCGCTGGTCGACGACCCGGCGACCAGCGCGACGGTACGCTCGGGCGAGGTCGTCGCATCGGCCGACCGCGACTGGCTCGACCTCTACGCCGAGTGCATCGCAGGAGCCGGACGTCGGACGCTGAGCCAGGCGGCGGAGTAAAGCGGCCAGTGGGCTTGTCTTTTACCGTTCGCTGGGGAGACACTGGCGAGCCGCCAAACGGAGCCGCGCCCGATGCCGAAATTCGCCGCCAATCTCAGCATGATGTTTCAGGAAATCCCGAACTTCCTCGACCGCTTCGATGCCGCGGCGAAGGCCGGGTTCAAGGGAGTGGAGTTCCTGTTTCCCTATGATTTCCCGCCAGAGGCGATCGCCGAGAAACTGGAAAAGAACGGGTTGACCCTGACGCTGTTCAACCTGCCCCCGGGGGATTGGGCGAAGGGCGAGCGCGGCTTCGCGGCGCTGCCCGGCCGCCAGCAGGCGTTCATGGCGGCGGTCGAGACGGCAATCCCCTACGCCAAGGCGACCGGCTGCAAGCTGATCCACGCGATGGCCGGGCTGTGGCCCGAGGGACGCGACAAGCTCGAGGCGCTGCCGACCTATGTCGACAACTTGCGCTGGGCGGCCGACCGGCTGGCGCGCGAGGGCGTCACGGCGATCATCGAGCCGATCAACACGCGCGACATCCCCGGCTACTACCTCAATACGACGGCGCAGGCGATGCCGATCATCGCGGCGGTCGACCGGCCGAACCTCAAGCTGCAGCTCGACCTCTACCACGTGCAGATCATGCGCGGCGACCTGGCGCCGACGATCCGCGAGCTGTTCGGGCAATACCCGCACATTCAGATAGCCGGCACGCCCGGCCGGCACGAGCCCGATATCGGCGAGGTCAACTACCCGTTCCTTTTCGACCTGCTCGACGAGCTCGGCTATGACGGCTGGATCGGCTGCGAGTACCGGCCGAAAGGCGACACCCTCGCCGGGCTCGGCTGGGCGAAGAAATACGGCATCGGGTGACGCCGCCACCCCGACCCTCCCCCGCCGGCCCGCCGGCAGGGGGAGGGTCGTGAGCGCCCGGCGCTACATCGCGGTCGTCACGCCGTCGGTGGGGTAGACGATGGTGCGGAGCATGACGCGGCGTTCGGAGGGTTCGTAGTCGCCGGCGCCGCGGTGCATCGTGGCTCGCTCGTCCCACATCACCGCATCGCCGACCTGCCAGTGGTGGTAGTAGGTAAAGCGCTCCTGTGTCGCGTGGCGCGCGAGCTGCTCGATCAGCTCCCAGGCGTCGTCCTTCGCCATGCCGACAAAACCGTGCACATGCATCGGATTGACGAACAGGATCGGCTTGCCGGTGACCGGGTGGGTGGTGATCGCCGGCCAGGGTTTCTCGTCGTAATGCTTGTCGGCGGTCTTCGCCGCCTCGTTGTTCCTGTAGAGCTCGCCCCCGGCCGGGCCGGAGGTATGGCCGTGCAGCCCGGTAAGCGTCGCCAGCCGGTCCTTCATCGCCGGCGGCAGCGCCGCATAGGCGCCGTACATGTCGGCAAAGACGGTGCCGCCGCGCTCCCGCGGCACCTCCAGCGCGTGCAGGATCGCCAGCAGCGGCAACTCGGTCTCGTAGGTCGAGTCGGTGTGCCAGGCAGTGGCGCGCTTGACACCGAACCAGTCGATCTTGCCGGCATCGTCGACATTGCGCAGGTACGATACCTCCGGGCAGTCGGGATAGCGGTAGTTGATCAGCGAATGCGGCCGCGGCCGGCCGAACCGCGCGCCGAACGCGGCCAGCGCGGCGGCCGACAGGTTCTGCTCGCGGAACACCAGGACGGGGTGCTCGGCGAAGGCGTGCCGGACCCAGGCGAACCCCTCATCGTCGAGATGCGCGAGATCGATGCCCAGCACCTCGGTGCCAAGCGCATCGCCGAGCGGGCGAAGTTCGGGCTGTGCGGTCATCGGCGTCTCCTCGGCTGCGTCCTGCCCGTCCACGGCGCGGGCCGCTGCATCATGCCATACCGCCGGCCGATATGCGCCACCATAGGCGATCGGAGCGGCGCAAACCGGCGGCGTCGCGATCTTTCGCCGCCGTCCTGATCTTTAGGTTGGATATCGCTCTTATTTGCCTTAATCCACGATTGCTGGCGTCCGTCGATGTGACGGCCAACACGGCACTTTTTGGAGAGATGCGCGATGCTGGGCAAGTCCGGAAGTTTTGGCCGCAAGGCGATGTTGGCGGCGGGGTTCGCGTTGGCCGCGACGTCGACGGCGATGGCCACCGAGTGGGGCAACGGCGATGCGACCCTGGTCGTCGGCGGCGATTGCGTCAGCCAGAACGTCGGCACCGCCACCTGGGTCAGCAATTGCGACTACCGCCACCGGACGATCTGCGATTACATCCTGCAGGTCAACAACACCAAGAGCTATCCGCTGCCGATCACCATCACGCTGACCCAGCTGCTGCCGAACTGGGTGCTGCGGCTGCCCAGCCTGTCCGCCAGCTTTACGCTGCCCCCTTACAAAACCCAGCAATTCCCGTTGTTCCGCACGTCGATCGACCACCCGAGCCAGCCGCTCCGGGTGACGCTCAACTGCCGGCCCCGGTAGGCCGCGCAACCGTGGCGGCACGCCTGCAAAACCGAGGAAGAACACCATGAACCAGGTGGAATTCGAGAAGAAGCTTCAGGCCGAGGGCTACGGCGAGATGGTCGACCGGCGGATGGAAGCGGATCATTTCAACCCCGAACATGCGCACGAGTTCGATGCCTGCGTGCTGGTGGTCGAGGGGGAAATGACGATCGCCCGGCACGGCAAAGCCGAACTCTTCCGCGCCGGCGATCTGTGCACGATGGCGGCGGGAACGCCGCATACCGAAAAAAGCGGCGCGGCGGGCGCGCGCTATCTCGCCGGCCGGCGCTTTCCGCCGCAGGCGGCGGCGTAGCCGTTGCTTCCCGGGGTGTGGCACGTCGCCGACAGGTTCGAAATTGATGAACCAGGAGGCCGATTATCCCGTATAAGGAGAATGCTGCTGCCGCGGTCGATCAAAAACTGGGGGGTCTTTTGATGTCAATGCGTGGCTTTTCGCGGTGGCGGGTGATGCTTGCCGGCGCTGGCGTGCTTGGGCTCATCGGTCTGCTGCCGGCGGCCCCACCCGACGCCCGCGCCGCCAGTCAGCCAAAGCCGGCGATCAGCGAGGATGCGAGCGCAGCGCTGAAGCAGATGGGCCAGGCGCTGGCGGCGCCGGCGTTCTCGTTCCAGGCGCGCACGTTGCGCGTCTACGCCGCCGAGGACGGCCGGTTTCTCCATATCGGCCATACCTTCAAGATCCTCGTGCATCGGCCCGACAAGATGCGCGTCGAGGTCGAGGGCGACGACGGCGCCAAGCAGGTCTTCTACGACGGCAAGACCATGACGCTCTATGACCCGAGCAAGAAGGCCTATCTCAAATTCGCCGTGCCCGACACGATCGAGGCGGCGCTCAAGGACGCTTCGGCCAAGCTCGGCTTCGATTTCCCGCTGGCCGACTTTCTGACCTCGGCGCCGCATGACGCGCTGCTCGAAGGCGTGAAGGACGCCAGGGTCGTCAACGAGGTGACCATCGACGGCAAGCCCAGCACGCATCTCACGCTGTTCCAGCCGCCCGGCATCGAGCAGGAGCTGTGGCTGACCAAGGACAAGGGGCTCCCCGAGCGCGTGTTCATCACCTTCCGCGCGGCGGAAGGCGAGCCGACCTTTGTCGCCACCTTCGCCGATTGGAATTTCTCCGTCACCCCGACCGATGCGGATTTTGTCTTCCAGCCGCCGGAGGGCACGATGGAGGTGCCGTTCAAACCGGTCGAGCCCGCCGCGGCCAATGCCAAGGCCGGCAAGAAATGAGCAACCGGGTGGTAGCGGCATGCGTCGCGGGCGCGTTGGCGCTCGCGACGGGACAGCAGGCCCTGGCGTGGCGCGGCGGCGCCACCTATCACGGCCGCAGCGGCGCGACGACCTATCACGGCGCCAACGGCGGCAGGGCCGTCCAGGGGCCGAACGGCAACTGGGCCGCCCAGGGCCCGCGCGGCAGTACCGCGTCCGGCAACGGCCAGGGGAGCTGGAACGCCAACGGCTATCGCGGCGGCTCGGCCTCGGGCAGCAACGGGCACTGGACGGCCACAGGCCAGTACGGCAACACCGTGAGCGGGACGCGGACCTATTACGGCGGCACCGTCTATCACGGCAACACCTACTATTACGGCACGGCCTATCCTTATGGGGCGGTTGCCGCGGGTGTTGCGGTCGGGGCGGCGGCCGCGGCGTCGACCCCGGCGCCCTATTACTACCCGCCTTCTTACCCGCCGCCGCCACCGCCGTCGGGAGGAGCCGCCGGCGGAACACCGCCGCCTTGCTTCGCCTCGCTGTCGCCGGCCAGCAAGCAGATCTTCGAGAAATCGGTGCCGGCCGTGAGGTCGGGAACCCCGGTCAAGGACGCGGTCACCGCCGCCACCCGCTCGCTGGTGATGGCCGGAGCCGTGTCGCAAAGCTCGGCACGGAGCGCGGCGCAAGCCGCCGGCGCCTGCCTGGCGCAGGCGGCAAGCGCTGCCGCACCGCCGCCGGCGGCAAGACCCGCCGCTGCGGCCGGCGCGGGCGTGCCGCCGTGCTTTGCCTCGCTGTCGCCGGCGAGCAAGCAGATCTTCGAGAAATCGGCGCCCGCCGTGAAGTCGGGCACGCCGCTGAAGGACGCCGTCACCGCCACCACCCGCTCGCTGGTGATGGCCGGGGCCGTGTCGCAAAGCGCGGCAAAGGCGGATGCACAGGCGGCCGGCGCCTGCCTCGCGCAGGCGGGGTGAGGCAAAAAGGAGGCGCCGGACGGGCGCCCCCTTCGGACAGGACCGGGTTGACGAGTTCCCGGGCCGGCCCTACCGGCCGCCCCGGAAAGACGAGATGACGGGCGTCGGCCTCGCCCGGTAAAATATGTCGGCCGGCTTGCCGCCGACCGTCCGCGAGACAAAATTCGGCGGGCGAGCAACCGCGATTCGCGTTCGCGGGATAAGTCATGCATACTGTCCAAGATGATGTTTGGCGGCATGCCAGGATGGCCGGCATGCGCGCCGAATTCCGGTTCGGATTCGCGTGAGAAAGCAGTGAGGATGGCAGAGGCGAGATACGAGGCGAGAGGTCCTGGGCTTTACGATCCCCGCAACGAGCATGACTCGTGCGGCGTTGGCTTTGTCGCCAACATCAAGGGTCGAAAATCCCACGACATCATCCGCCGCGGTCTCGAGATCCTCGTCAATCTCGATCACCGCGGCGCGGTCGGCGCCGACCCGCTGGTCGGCGACGGCGCCGGGTGCCTGATCCAGACGCCCGACGCGCTGCTGCGCCATTGGTGCGAGGAGCGCGGCCTGACGCTGCCGGCGCCGGGACGCTACGCGCTGGCGATGTGCTTTCTGCCGATGGAAGAGAAGGCGCGCGCCTTCGCCGTCGCGCATATGGAGCGCTTTATCCGCGTCGAGGGGCAGGAGCTGCTGGCCTGGCGCGAGGTGCCGGTCGACACCACCGGGCTCGGCCGACGGGTGCTGGAGACGATGCCTTACATCGCCCAGGCGATCGTCTGCGCCGGGCCGGAGGTCGCCGACCAGGACGCGTTCGAGCGCAAGATCCTGACGATCCGCAAGCAGACGCTGAACCGCGTCGCCACTCTCGCCGAGCGCCATGGCCTGCCCGGGCTGCGCGATTTCTACATCCCGTCCTTCTCGACCCGCACGGTGGTCTACAAGGGGCTGCTGCTGGCGCCGCAGGTCGGCAGCTTCTACGAGGATTTGCGCAACCCGCTGACCGTGTCGGCGCTGGCGCTGGTGCATCAGCGCTTCTCGACCAACACCTTCCCGTCCTGGCGGCTGGCGCACCCGTACCGCTTCCTGTGCCATAACGGCGAGATCAACACGGTGCGCGGCAACGTCAACTGGATATCGGCGCGCCGCCAGGCGATGTCGTCCGAGCTGATGGGGGCCGACCTGGGCAAGCTGGTGCCGCTGATCCTGCCGGGCCAGTCGGACACCGCCTGCCTCGACAATGCGCTGGAGCTGCTGGTCACCGCCGGCGGCTATTCGCTGGCGCACGCGATGATGATGCTGATCCCGGAGGCGTGGGCCGACCCGCTGATGGAGAACGACCGGCGGGCGTTCTACGAGTATCACGCGGCGCTGATGGAGCCGTGGGACGGGCCGGCGGCAATCGCCTTTACCGACGGCCGCCAGATCGGCGCGACGCTCGACCGCAACGGCCTCAGGCCGGCGCGCTACGTCATCACCGACGACGACCATGTGATCCTCGCGTCGGAGGCGGGCGTGCTGCCGATCCCCGAGGAGCGGATCACCCGCAAATGGCGGTTGCAGCCGGGCAAGATGCTGCTGATCGATTTCGAGGAAGGCCGCATCATCGGCGACGACGAGATCAAGCAGAAGCTCGCCGCCGAACACCCCTACGAGCAGTGGCTCAAGGCGACGCAGTACAAACTCTCCGAACTGCCCGAGCCCGACGAGGCGACCATCCCGCCCCGCACCAACGACCTGGCGGCGCGGCTCGCGTTGCAGCAGGCCTTTGGCTACACCCAGGAAGACGTGAGCTTCTTTCTCGAACCGATGGCGCGCAACGGCGACGACCCGGTCGGCTCGATGGGCACCGACACGCCGCTGGCGGCGTTCTCGAACAAGCCGAAGGTGCTCTACAACTATTTCAAGCAGAACTTTGCGCAGGTCACCAACCCGCCGATCGACCCGATCCGCGAGGAACTGGTGATGTCGCTGATCTCGATGATCGGCCCGCGCCCGAACCTGCTGGGCCACGAGGTCGGCACGCATCACCGGCTCGAAGTGGCGCAGCCGGTGCTGACCGACAGCGATCTCGACAAGATCCGCAACATCGAGAAGCTGGCGCAGGGCCGGTTCAAGACCGACACGCTCGACATCACCTGGGAGGCG
>DASZOZ010000118.1:0-24699 GCA_035550515.1 Allostellaceae bacterium | reverse complement strand
GCCGGCGCGCTGTCGCACGGCCAGAAGCAATGGCTCGAGATCGGCATGCTGCTGATCCACGACCGCCGGCTGCTGCTGCTCGACGAGCCGGTGGCCGGCCTCACCGACCGCGAGACCGAGGAGACCGCGGCGCTGATCCTCGGCCTCGCCAGGGACCGCACGATCGTCGTCGTCGAGCACGACATGGCCTTTGTCCGCAGCCTCGGGGCGCGGGTCACCGTGCTGCATGAGGGGTCGGTGCTGGCCGAAGGCTCGATCGATTACGTGCAGAACCACCCGTGCGTCATCGAAGTGTATCTGGGGCGGTGATGCTGTCGGTCGAGGCGGTCGATCTTTATTACGGCGCCAGCCACACGCTGCGGCGGGTGAGCCTGAACGCCGGGCGCGGCGAGGTCACCTGCGTCATGGGCCGCAACGGTGTCGGCAAGACCAGCCTGCTGCGCGCGATCATGGGGTTGCAGCCGATCCGCGCCGGCCGCATCGCCTGGGACGGCGTCGACCTCACGGCGCTGCCGGCGCATGAGCGGGCGCGTGCCGGGCTCGCCCTGGTACCGCAGGGGCGCGAGATCTTTCCGCGGCTGACGGTGCTGGAAAACCTGCAGACCGGCTTCGCGACACTGCCGCGCCCGCTGCGTCACATCCCGGACGACGTCTTCACGCTGTTCCCGGTGCTGAAGGACATGCTCGGTCGGCGCGGCGGCGACCTGTCGGGCGGCCAGCAGCAGCAACTGGCGATCGGCCGCGCCCTCGTCGCGCGGCCCAAGCTGCTGATCCTCGACGAGCCGACCGAAGGCATCCAGCCGTCGATCATCAAGGATATCGGCCGGGTCATCGCGCAGCTTGCGGCGCGCGGCGACATGGCCGTCCTGTTGGTCGAGCAGTATTTCGAATTCGCCCGCGACCTCGCCTCGGCCTATGCGGTGATGCAGCGCGGCGAGGTCGTGCTGTCCGGCCGCGGCGACGCGATGGACGAGGCCGAGGTGCGGACCTACCTGACGGTGTGACGCGTCTGCGGCTATTCGCTTTCGACCGGCGGGGTGAAGATATAGCCGCCGCCGCGCACGGTCTTGATCATCGACGGGTTTTTCGGGTCGTCTTCGAGCTTGCGGCGCAGCCGGCCGACCTGGACGTCGATGGTACGGTCGAACGGCCCGGCCTCGCGGTGCCGCGACAGGTCGAGCAGCCGGTCGCGCGACAGCACCTGGTTGGCGTGATTGACAAAGGCCGAGAGCAGCTCGAACTCGCCGGTGGTCAGCCGCACGTCCTCACCCGAGGGCGACATCAACTCGCGGCTGGCAAGGTCGAGGCTCCACCCGGAAAAGCGGATGCGCGACCGCCCCGTCGCGCGCTCGCCGGCACGCGCGGCGCCCCGCCGCAGCACGCTGCGCACCCGGGCCAGCAGTTCGCGCAGGTGGAAGGGCTTTGACAGATAATCGTCGGCGCCCATTTCGAGGCCGATGATGCGGTCGACGGTCTCGCCGCGGCCGGTCAGCATGATGATGCCGATGTCCGACTGGCTGCGCAGCTCGCGCGCCAGTTGCAGCCCGTCCTCGCCGCGCAGCACCAGGTCGAGGATGACGAGATCGATCGTGTTGTGCGCCATCGCCTCGCGCAGGCCCGCGCCGTCATTGGCGGTCGTGACGCGAAACCCCTCGTCCGTCAGATATTCGCGGACGAGATCGCAAATCTCCTGCTGGTCGTCGACGACCAGGATGTGGCCGGTCTCACTCATCGATCGGCAGTGTAACGCACCGCACGCTCCAATTCACCAGTGGTTCCGTGTAAGACCGCAAAACGATGATACATTCATTTACAATTACTTACAAAAAGAAGCGAGCTTGTCATCATCGGGTTGCGGCGGCTGATTAGATTGCTCTCGTTCGGATCGGGTGCCCCCGATCAGCCAAAACGGGAGAGCCGAATGGCCGACCTCCGAGAGAGAATTGAAGCGGAAATTCCCCGTCTGCGTCGATACGCTCGCGCGCTTACGCGTGACATCGTTGCCGCGGACGACCTCGTCCAAGACTGTCTGGTGCGCGGCCTTGCCAAGCTGCACCTGTGGCGCGAGGGCACCGACCTGCGGGCGTGGCTCTTCACGATCCTGCACAACCAGTATGTCAACCAGGTTCGTCGGGCGGTCCGTGAAGGGGCGGCGGTTTCGGTCAGCGAGACCGAGCCTTCCCTGACACGCTCCGCCGACCAAGGCAAGCGCCTTGAGCTGCGCGACCTCGACCGCGCCCTGGCGCGGCTACCGGAAGAACAGCGCACCGTGATCCTGCTGGTCGGCCTTGAAGGTATGCGCTACGAGGCGGTTGCCGAGGTCATCGGCGTGCCGGTCGGCACGGTCCGTTCGCGCCTGTCGCGCGGCCGCGAGGCGCTGCGGCGGCTGATGGGCATCGTCCAGGACCAGCAGGCGGAAGTCGTCATGGCGCGGCCGACCCCGCGGCGCGTCGCCGCCGAAGCCGCGGTGCGCTCGAAGTTTCATCCCGAGCCGGCCGACGACCGCCAGCGGGTCCGCCCGTCGCGCGTCGCGTAGGGACCACTCCGGCCCGGTCGTCAGCTCCGCCAAGCCAGGGCGGAAGCGGGCTGTTCCGCTTCCGCCTTTTTGCTGCAAGGCTGCGCGATGCCTTCCCGTACGAACGCCGCGGGGCGCATCCGTCTCGATACCGGCGACATCACCCGGCTCGCGGTCGATGCGATCGTCAACGCCGCGAATGCGACGCTGCTCGGCGGCGGTGGGGTCGACGGCGCGATCCACCGCGCCGCCGGCCCGGGGCTCCTCGCCGAATGCCGGACGCTCGGCGGCTGCCCGCCGGGCGAGGCGCGTCTGACGGCCGGTTATCGCCTCCCCGCTTCGCATGTCATTCACACGGTCGGCCCGGTCTGGCGCGGCGGCCGCGCGGGCGAGCCCGAGACGCTCGCCGCGTGCTATCGCAGCTGCCTGGCGATCGCCCGCCAGCGCGGCTTCGCGACGATCGCCTTTCCGGCCATCTCGACCGGGATCTACGGTTTTCCCCGCGAGCCGGCGGCCCGCATCGCCGTGACCACCGTGGCGGCGCACCTCGCGGCTGAGCTCGCCCCCGAAGCCGTGGTCTTTGTCTGCTTTGACGCGGCGACCCAAGCCGCTTACGAGGCTGCGCTCGCCGCGCTGTAGTCAGTCGAGCTTTTTGCCGTCGAGTTCGCGGTCGGCTCGCTGCCGGTCGGCCTGCTCCGCGCGCCGTTCGGTTTTCCCGCGTCCGTGCAGCGCGCGGGTCTGCGCGGCTTGCCGCTCTTTTTCGGCCCGCGCTTGCTGCTTGCGGAAGCGGTTCAGGTTGACGATCGCGGCCATTATTCTTCTCCCTTGGCGGTGCGCTCCGGCGGCAGCTCGCCGCGGCGCGCGCTGTCGAGCACAAAGAGACGGATGGCGCTCGACAGGTTGCCGCCGCGCGTCGCGTCGATCGTCGCGACCAGCGCATTGACCGACGTGCCGCGCGCCGCGGCGATGTCGCGCAGGCCCTGCCAGAAGGGCGCCTCCAGCGAAATGCTGGTGGCGTGCCCCGCCACGCGGACGGATCGCTTGACGCTCGCCGTTCGCCCCGCCGCCGTTACCATCCGTCCTCGCCGGCCGGATCGCAAGTTTTCGCGGACAAGTCGGTGGACCACCCTGTGGAAAGCATAAGACGGCTTGAATACCGCATCCCGATCGGGCAAGGATCGCCCGCGACAAGGGGAGATTTGCCGGATAAGCGCAGCGGCCGCAACAATCGCGGTGATTGTTGCCCGAGGCGGCCAATGATGTCATTGATCCAAAAGATAAACCGGGACGTACGCCGTTTTGGCGAGGATCAGTGAGGCGATGGCAACTACAGGTTCGTGGTAGACATGATTGGGAAGATGTTCGGCCTGCTGTCGGCGGACATGGCGATCGACCTCGGCACGGCGAACACGCTGGTCTATGTCAGGGGGCGCGGCATCGTCCTCAACGAGCCTTCCGTCGTCGCCATCGCCATGGTCAAGGGCCGCAAGCAGGTCCTGGCGGTCGGCGAAGAGGCCAAGCAGATGCTCGGCCGCACCCCGGGGAACATCCAGGCGATCCGGCCGCTGCGCGACGGCGTCATCGCCGATTTCGAAGTCGCGGAAGAAATGATCAAGCATTTCATCCGCAAGGTGCATAACCGGCGCAGCTTCGCCAGCCCGCAAATCATCATCTGCGTGCCTTCCGGTTCGACCGCGGTGGAGCGGCGGGCGATCCAGGAATCGGCGGAAAGCGCCGGCGCCCGCCGTGTGTTCCTGATCGAGGAGCCGATGGCGGCGGCGATCGGCGCCGGCCTGCCGGTGACCGAGCCGACCGGCTCGATGGTCGTCGATATCGGCGGCGGCACCACCGAGGTCGCGGTGCTGTCGCTGGGCGGCATCGTCTATTCGCGCTCGGTGCGGATCGGCGGCGACAAGATGGACGAGGCGATCATCGCCTATATCCGCCGCAACCATAACCTCTTGGTCGGCGAGTCGAGCGCCGAGCGGATCAAGAAGGATATCGGCTCGGCCTGCATGCCGGAGGACGGCGACGGCCGGATCATGGAGATCAAGGGCCGCGACCTGATGAACGGCGTGCCCAAGGAAATCGTCATCAGCGAGCGGCAGATCTCCGAAAGCCTGGCCGAGCCGGTAGGCTCGATCGTCGAGGCGGTCAAGGTCGCGCTCGAACACACCGCGCCGGAGCTGGCCGCGGACATCGTCGACAAGGGCATCGTGCTGACCGGCGGCGGCGCCCTCCTCGGCAATCTCGATTTTGTGCTGCGCCATGCCACCGGGCTGCCGGTGTCGATCGCCGACGATCCGCTGACCTGCGTCGCGCTGGGCACGGGGCGGGCGCTCGAAGAAATGAAAACGTTAAAAAACCTGTTGATCAACATGTGGTGACGGTCTTCTATCCGGGGGCATCCGCAAGCGTGACGAACGGGGGAGCCATGCGGGCGTATGGCGCCGTGCGGCTTGAACGGGCCGGCGGCAGCGCAGCATCGAAGGGGGGGCGATGATCCGCCTGACGCCGCAAGTGCGGACGGCGATCCAGCGCACGACGCTGCCCATCCTCGTCCTGCTCTCGGGCGCGGTCATCGTGCTCGGCAAGGCCGATCAGCTGCTGTTCAATTCGGTGCGGACATCGGTGACCGACACCGTGGCCCCGGTGCTCGACGCGGTCGCCCGGCCGCTCAATGCGGTCGGCGATATCGTCGAGCGCGCCAAGATGGTGGTGCTGACCTACCAGGAAAACCTTCGGCTCGAAGCGGAAAACCAGAAGCTGCTGCAGTGGCAGCAGGCGGCGCGCAACCTCGCGGCCGAGAACCGGGAGCTGCGCGGCCTGCTGAAGGCGGTGCCCGACACGGCGCTGTCCTATGTGACGGCGCCGGTCATTGCCAATTCGGGCGGGGCGTTCGTCCGGATGATCCTGATCAGCGCCGGCCGCGCGGATCGGGTCGCGCGCGGCCAGGCGGCGATCACCGGCGAAGGGCTGGTCGGCCGCCTGACCGAGGTCGGCGACCGCGCTTCGCGGGTGCTGCTGATCACCGACCTCAATTCCCGCATCCCGGTGACCATCGAAAGCACGCATGTACCGGCGGTGCTGGCCGGCGACAATTCGGAGCGCCCGCGCCTGCTGTACCTGCCGTCGGCCGATGCGGTGAAAGTGGGCGACCGGATCGTCACCTCGGGTGAGGGCGGCGTGTTCCCGCCCGGTCTGCCCGTCGGCGTCGTCTCGGTGATCGATGCGACCGGGCCGCGGATCGAACCTTATGTGGAGCTGTCGCAGCTCGGCTATGTGCTGGTGGTCGATTACGGGCTGTCGCGGTCGTTGCCGCAACCGCTGCCGACCCTGACCCGGCCCAGCAAGCGCGGCAAAGCCGACAGCGAGGCCGGCATCCTGGGTCGATAAGGCGCAGGTTCCGACAATGGCGCTCAAGGTCTTCAGCATACCGGCCCTGCCGCGGGTCAATAACGGCGCGGCGCGGCTGCTGCCGGTTGCGACAACCTTGCTCGCCGCGGTGATTTCCGTGCTCCCGCTGCAGATACCGGGCTATGCTGCGCTGACCCCTGTGTTCACGCTGATGGCGGCGTATCATTGGACGATCTATCGGCCCGATCTGCTGCCGCCGTTCGCGCTTTTCGCGGTCGGTCTCACCGAGGATCTGCTGGCGGGCTCGCCGGTCGGGGTCAACGCCCTCCTCCTGCTGCTGACGCGGGTCGCGGTGCTCGGCTATCGGCGCTATTTCGTGAACCGCAATTTTCCCTTCGTGTGGAGCGGGTTCACGCTGTTGACGATCGTTGCGATGTTCGGTCTGTGGGCGCTGCACTGCATTCTCGATCTGAGCCTGCTCGACATGCGCTACACGGTGATCCGCGCCGCGCTGACCATTGCGATGTTCCCGCTGGCGAGCTTCCTGCTGGGGCGGGCGCAGCGCGCCGTGATGGGCGCCGGATGATCGCGCACCGGCGGGGCGGGAACTAGCGGATGCCGCGCGACACGCAGCAGCAGAAATCGCTGACCCGGCGGGCGCTGATCCTGGCCGGCGGCGAGGTCGCGCTCGGCGCGGCGCTGGTCGGCCGGCTGTACCAGCTTCAGGTCCTCGAAAAGGACCGCTATCGTGTGCTGGCGGACGAGAACCGCATCAATTTGCGGCTGCTGGTGCCGCCGCGCGGCCGGATTTTCGACCGTTTCGGTGTCGAGATGGCCGACAACAAGCAGAATTACCGCGTCGTCGTCGTGCCGGAGCAGACTGCCGACATCGATGCGACGCTCAACGCCATCGGCTCGCTGATCACCCTCACCGACAGCGATCGCCGCCGCGTGTTGCGCGACGCCCGGCGGCAGCATGCCTTTATTCCGGTGGAGGTGCGCACCAACCTCAACTGGGAGGAGATGGCGCGGATCGAGGTGGCGATCCCGGAGTTGCCGGGGGTGGCGATCGAGCAGGGCCTGCTGCGGTTCTATCCCTTCGGCCCGACCGCGGCGCATTTCCTCGGCTATGTCGCCAAGGTCTCCGAGAAGGAGCTGACCGGCGACCCGCTGCTCGAACTGCCCGATTTCCGCATCGGCAAGGCCGGCATCGAGAAGTCGCAGGATTTGAAGCTGCGCGGCACCGCCGGCACCAGCCAGGTCGAGGTCAACGCCTATGGGCGCGTCGTGCGGGAGATCGCGCGCAACGAGGGCAAGCCGGGGCAGGACGTCGTGCTGGCGATCGATGCGGCGCTGCAGGATTTCGTCACCAAGCGCTGCGGCAACGAGCAGAGCGTTTCCTGCGTGCTGCTCGACGCGCTGAGCGGCGACATCCTCGCGCTGGTGTCGAGCCCGAGTTTCGACCCGATGCTGTTCTCCGCCGGGCTGACCCCGGCGATGTGGCAGGAATTGTCGACCGACCCGCGCAACCCGCTGGCCAACAAGGCGATCGGCGGGCTCTACCCGCCCGGCTCGACCTTCAAGCCGATCGTCGCCTTGGCGGGGCTCGAATCCGGTGCGATCACCCCCGATACCCCGATCACATGCCCCGGTTATCTCGAACTGGGCGATGCGACGTTCCATTGCTGGCAGCACGGCGGTCACGGCACGCTGCGGCTGCACGACGCGATCAAGAAATCCTGCGATGTCTTTTTCTACGAGACGGCGCGGCGCGCCGGCATCGACCGTATCGCCGCGATGGCGCGCCGGTTCGGTTTCGGCGAGGCGCTCGGTCTCGACATTTCCGGCGAGCGGGCGGGGCTGATCCCCGACCGCGAGTGGAAGCTGGCGACGACCGGGGTTCCCTGGCAGCAGGGCGAGACGCTCAACACCGGGATCGGGCAGGGCTCGGTGCTGGCGACCCCGCTGCAGATCGCCACGATGGCGGCACGGCTGGTCACCGGCCGGCAGGTCGTGCCGCATCTCGTCCGCGCCGGCACGCTGCCGCCGGGCGGCGACCGCCGGCTGCCCAATTTCGCGCCGATGGGGTTGACCCAGCACGCGGTGGCACAGGTGCTCGACGGCATGAACGCGGTGTGCAACGAGCAGGGCGGCACCGCCTATGCCGCGCGCATCACCGACGCCGCCTTTGCCATGGGCGGCAAGTCCGGCACCTCGCAGGTGCGCCGCATCAGCCAATGGGAGCGCGACCACGGCCTGCTCAAGGAAGACCAGATCCCGTGGAAGGACCGCGAACACGCGCTGTTTGTCGCCTTCGCGCCGGTCGGCGCACCGCGCTATGTCTGCTGCACCGTGGTCGAGCATGGCGGTGTCGAGGGCGGCGGCGGCTCCGCGGTCGCCGCGCCGATCGTGCGCGACGTGCTGCTGGAGGCGCAGAAGCGCGATCCCGCGCGCCGCGTGCCGCATCCGGAATCGGTGGCGCAGGCGGTGCCGCCGGCCGCGCCCCCTTTGCCGGCGAGTGACCGCGGACGGCGCGGATGAGCAGCTTTTCGGCCGATATCAGCCATCGCGAACTGACCCTCACCGACCGGGTGCGCGGGATCAACTGGGGCCTGATCCTGCTCATCAGCATGATCTCGACCGTCGGCTTCGCGATGCTGTATTCCGCCGCCAACGGCAGTTGGCAGCCCTGGGCGTCCAAACAGGTCGCGCGCTTCGCGGTCGCCTTCATCCCCATGCTCGCGGCCGCGCTGATCGATATCCGGCACTGGTTCCGGGTCTCGTACTGGCTCTACGGCGTCGCGCTGCTGCTGGTGGTCGCGGTCGACCTGCGCGGGGTGGTCGGCATGGGCGCGCAGCGCTGGATCGACCTCGGGGTGATCCAGCTCCAGCCGTCCGAGCTGATGAAGATCGCGCTGGTCCTCGCCCTGGCGCGCTATTTCCACTGCCTGCCGGCGGAAACCAACCCGCGCTTCATCGACCTGCTGGCGCCGGCCGGGCTGATCATCGTCCCGGTCGGGCTGGTGCTGAAGCAGCCCGACCTCGGCACCGCGATGATGCTGCTGGCGTGCGGCGCGATCGTGTTCTTTCTGGCCGGGGTGCGGCTGTGGGTGTTCGGCGCCGCGGCGCTCACGGCATGCGCCGCCGCGCCGCTGATCTGGTCGCGGCTGCGCGACTATCAGCGCGCCCGGCTCACCACGTTCCTGTCGCCAGACGCCGACCCCCTCGGGGCCGGCTATCACATCATGCAGTCGAAGATCGCCCTCGGCTCGGGCGGCCTGTTCGGCAAGGGGTTCATGCTCGGCACGCAGACCCATCTCGCCTTTCTTCCCGAGCGGCAGACCGATTTCATCTTCACGATGATCGCCGAGGAGTTCGGCCTGGTCGGCGGTCTCGCGCTGCTCGGCCTTTACGCGCTCGTCATCATCTACGGTTTCACCATCGCGCTGCGCAGCCGCAACCAGTTCGGCCGGATCCTCGGTCTCGGTCTTGCCACCAATTTTTTTCTTTACGTGTTTATCAATACGGCGATGGTGATCGGCCTGATCCCGGTGGTCGGCGTGCCGCTGCCGCTGATCTCCTATGGCGGCACCGCGATGGTCACGGTGATGCTGGGGTTTGGCCTGCTGATGAATGTCAGCATCCACCGCGATGTGCGCATCAGCCGGCTTGGCGAAAGCCAGGTCGTCTAACGGGCCGGGAGAGCGCCGATGGGAATGACGGCCGATGGCTGAGGGAGACGCCGAAGGCGACGCGCCGGAAGGCAGCCGGCGGCTTCACGTCACGGTGCTGCTGGTGGCGTCGCGGCGGGCGCTCGACATGGCGCTGAACGAGCTGGGGTTCCTCGAAGACGACGACCGCGTCATCGAACATGACGGCCGCCTGGCGTTCTTGACCTGCACGCATGAAAGCGACTGCGACGATCTCTTTGCGCTGATCAGCGAGTTGTCGGCGCGCGGCGAGAGCTGGGAGCTGCAGTCGCGCATCGACACCGAGGGCGGCCGGGTGATCTACCAGTCGCTGGCGCGGCATCGTCCGGTGGAGGCGCTCGACGCGCCGCTCGAAGAGGAGGCCGAGCCCGAGTCCGGCGATGCGCCGGCCCATAACGTCGAGACCGCCGAGGGCGTGCAGGCGCTGAAACGGGCGCTGCGCCGCATCGAGCCCGCCGATGCCTTTGCGACGATTCGCGCCGACCGCGACGGGCGCGCCACCGCGCGGATCCTGCGCCGCGGCTCGCGCCGGCTGCTCGCCGCCGCGACGGCTTCGGACGAGGCCACCTTGCGCGGCGTGATTCGCGAAATTCTGCCGAACGTCATGCTCGACGTGGCGATGAAGCCGCCCGGCTGAGCATGTTGGCCCGCGCCGGATCGGCAGCGCAAAAACTTGCCCACTTGCCGGGCCCGAAACTTGCTAAAACCGCCAAAACGGGTTGAACGGGAGAAATCAGGCCATGCTGTCGCGCCGCACCCTCATCGTCCAGCTGCCCGCCCTGGCGCTGGCCGGCTCCTATGCCGTACGCGCCTTCGGCGCCGACAAGTCGGTCACCGTGGGCATCAACCTGCCGCTGACCGGCGCCGACGCGCAGGCGGCGACCAAGATCAAGCAGGGCGCGCAGCTCGCCTTCGATGAGGCCAATGCCGCAGGCGGCGTCGCCGGCTACAAGGTCAACCTGCTGGTGCTCGACGACGGCACCGCCACTGCCGGGCAGTACGACCCCGCGCAGGCCGCCACCAACGCCCGCAAGATGGTGTCGGATTCCAGCGTCGTCGCGGCAATCGGTCCGCAGATGAGCGGGTCGGGCAAGGCGATGTCGCCGATCCTCAGCCAGGGCAATCTCGCCATCATCACCCCCGCCTCGACCAATCCCGACATCACCAACCCGAAGATGGCGGCGCAATACCGGCCGGCCGGCAAGGCGGTCTATTTCCGTACGGTGACGACCGACGCCTATCAAGGCCCCAACATGGCCAATTACTACGCCGACACGCTGAAGGTGAAATCGGTCTATGTGCTCGACGACAGCGGCGCTTTCGGGGTCGGCATCGCCGACTCGTTCCAAACGCAGGCCGAGAAGCGCGGCATCAAGGTTCTCGGCCGCGACCAGCTCAACCCGAAAGAGGCCGACTACACGACCATCCTGACCAAGATCAAGCCGATGAACGCCGACGCGATCTATTACGGCGGCGTTGCCCAGGCCGGCGTCAAGCTGGCGAAGCAGTCCTACGACATTCTGCCCAAGCTGATCAAAGGCGGCGGCGACGGCATGCACAGCACCGACCTGCTGAGCGGCGCGGGCTTCCCGGCGGCCGAAGGCTGGTACGTGACGATCGCCGCGCCGCATGTGCTCGACAAGCCCGAGGTCGCCGCCTGGGCCAAGCGTTTCCAGGACAAGTTCGGCGGCCCGCCCGAGGACTACTCGATCACCGCCTACGACGCCGGGCTGGTGATCATCGACGCGATCAAGCGCGTCGCCGCGGCGGGCAAGGAGGTCAACCGCAACAATGTGCGCGACGCGATCCAGGCGTCCAAGGTCAACACGCTGCAGGGCGAGGTCAGCTTCGACGAGAACGGCGACATCACCAACCGCGTGGTCAGCGTGTTCCAGATCAGGAAGGACGACAAATACCCGCTCAACGACACGATCCATCAATACAAATATGTCGGCGTCGCCCCGGCCAGCTCGTGATGACCCTCACCCTACCGGCCCTGCGGGGTGTGCCGCGGGCATGACCACCGAAGCGCTCTACCTCCAGCAGATCATCAACGGGCTGAGCCTGGGCGCGATGTACGCGTTGCTGGCGCTCGGCTTCACCCTGGTCTACGGCATCCTCGAACTGATCAACTTCGCACATTTCAATGTGTTCATGGTCGCGTCGTTCATCGGCATGTGGGCGCTGGAGCTGCTCGGCCTGTCGGGTCAAGGGGTGATCCTGACCGGGTTCGCGCTGGTCGGGGCGCTCGCCTTCGGCTTTGTCGTGACCATGGTGCTGGCCGGGCTGCTCGGCGTCGCGGTCGAGCGCATCGCGCTGCGCCCGATGCGCGCCGTGCGCGGCACGGCGGCGATGATCACCACGATCGGCGTCTCCTATATCCTGTTCAACGCGGTCCTGCTCACCGTCGGCGCCGACTCGAAGAACTACCCCAACCCGATGCCGGACATGCATTGGGACATCGGCGGCGCGACGCTGCGCCTGCGCGAGGTACTGATCTGGGGCGTCGCGCTGGTGCTGATGGCCGGGCTGCACCTGTTCGTCAACCGCACGCGCCTCGGCAAGGCGATGCGCGCCACCGCGCAGGACGCCGAGGCGGCGCGGATGATGGGGATCGATGTCGACCGGGTCATCATCACCGCGTTCTTTCTCGGCTCGGCCTTGGCGGGCGCGGCGGCGTTGATCTTCGGCCTCTATTACAACTACACGAGCTTTATCATCGGCTACAGCGCCGGGCTGCGGGCGTTCACCGCGGCGGTGCTGGGCGGTATCGGCAGCGTCACCGGCGCGATGGTCGGCGGCATCCTGATCGGGCTGATCGAGGCGCTGGGCGGTCAGATCGTCTCGGTCCGTTGGGATGACGTGATCATCTTCTCGATCCTCGTGCTGGTCCTGGTCTTTGCACCGAGCGGCCTGTTCGGCCGGCCGAGCGCGACCCGCTCCTGATGGCCGGACGCGACCGCGCCGCGCCGCGCCGCGGGACCATCGGCGCCGAGACGTTCGCGTTCCTGTGGCGCGCCTCGCCGGTGCAGTGGATCGCGCCGCACTGGCGGCCGCGCGTCGCGGTCGCGCTGGTGACGCTGGCCGCGCTGGTGTTTCCGGTGCTCCACCGCAACGACGCCGACATCGACTCGGCCGCCAATGCGCTGGCCTATGCGGCGCTCGCGCTGGGCCTCAACATCGTCGTCGGCTTCGCCGGCCTGCTCGACCTCGGCTATGCCGCGTTTTTCGCCATCGGCGCCTATACCTACGGCGCCTTCGCCTCGTTCCAGATCGAGCCGTCGTGGAGCCCCTTCTGGCAGCCGTTCGAAGCGCTGGGGCTCGTCGCCCATATCGGCGACGTGGTGCATTTCACCGTCTCGTTCTGGCTGATGCTGCCGGTCTCGGCGCTGGTCGCGGCGCTGTTCGGCGTGTTGTTCGGGGCGCCGACGCTGCGCCTCAAGGGCGATTATCTGGCGATCGTGACGCTCGGCTTTGGCGAGATCGTGCCGATCGTCGCGCGCAACACGCCGAGCGTCACCAACGGCGCGATGGGGCTCAACGGCGTCGCCGCGCCGCAGCTTTTCGGCTGGAGCTTCGGGGTCGACGCCACGCCTTATTATTATGTCGGCGTCGCCCTGGTGGCGGTGTTGATCTTCGCCAGCGGGCGGCTGAAGTCCTCGCGCATCGGCCGCGCCTGGATGGCGATCCGCGAGGACGAGATCGCCGCGGCGGCGATGGGCGTCAACCGCGTCAAGTTCAAGCTTCTCGCGTTTGCGATCGGCGCCGCTTTCGCCGGCGCGACCGGCACCTATTTTGTCGCCAAGCTGCAGACCGCGACACCGGAGATGTTCATGTTTCCGGTATCGGTGATGATCCTGGTGATGATCGTCTTCGGCGGCATCGGCAGCATCTGGGGTGTGGTGGTCGGCGCGCTGATCCTGCAGATGCTGCAATCCTGGTTCCTCCAGGATCTGTCGCAATGGCTGCACGCGCTGGGGCGGCTGCTCGATGTGCAATGGCTGCAGCAGATCGAGCTGGTGCAGTCGATCGAGATGATCTTCGGGCTCATCCTGGTGACGATGATGCTCTATCGCCGCCAGGGGCTGATCCCGGCGACGCGGAATGTCCGGGCGCTGACGATGGCCGAGCAGACCGCGCAGGTCGAGCTCGCCGCGCCGCCGCCGGTCGAACGGCTGCGCGGCGATTTCACCTATTGCGGCCCCGACCCCCTGCTCGCGATCAACGACCTGACCGTCCGGTTCGGCGGGCTCGTCGCGCTGCGCGCGGTGGCGCTGACCGTGCCGGCGCGCTCGGTGGTCGCGGTGATCGGCCCGAACGGGTCGGGCAAATCGACGCTGTTCAATGCGGTAACCGGCCTGGTGACGCCGGAATCCGGTTCCGTCCAGTTCGCCGGCTACCCGATCGAGCGGCTGCCGCCGCATGTCGTGCTCGGCCGCGGCATGGCGCGGACCTTCCAGAATATCCGCCTGTTCCCCAACCTGACCGTGCTCGAAAACGTGATGATCGGCATGCATGCGCGGCTCCACGCCGGTGTGCCGGGGGCGCTGCTGCACCTGCCGCGGACGCGGCGCGAGGAAGCGGAGGCGCGCGAGCATTGCCGCGAAATCCTCGCGCTGTTCGGCAACCGGCTGACGCCGCGGGCCGACCATGTCGTCTCCAGCCTCAGCTATGCCAACCGGCGGCGGGTGGAGATCGCCCGCGCCCTGGCCTCCAGCCCGAAGCTGTTGCTGCTCGACGAGCCGACCGCCGGGATGAACCCGGCCGAAACGCTGGAGCTGGCCGGGCAGATCAAGAGCCTGCACGGGCACGGGCTGTCGATCGTGCTGATCGAGCACAAGCTCGATGTCGTGGTCAGCCTCGCCGACAATGTCGTGGTGCTCGACCACGGCGAGAAGATCGCCGAGGGGCCGCCCGATGTCGTGCGGCGCAACGAGGAGGTGATCCGCGCCTATCTCGGCCGCAGCGCGTCGCTGGGGAATGCGCCCCAGGAAAGCGCCCCCCGGGGGAGCGCGGCCATTGCCTGAGATGCTCGCCTTCAAAGCGGTCGATACCTATTACGGCGACCTGCACGTGCTGAAGGGGGTCGATTACCGGATCGACGCCGGCGAGATCGTCTGCCTGCTGGGCGGCAACGCCTCCGGCAAATCCACCACGATGAAGGCGATCATGGGCGTGGTCGTGCCGGCGCGCGGCGATGTCGTGTTCGAGGGGCGGTCGCTCGCCGGGGTCAGCATCGCCGAGCGGGTGCGCCGCGGCATCGCCCCGGTGCTCGAAGCGCGCCGCCTGTTCCCGCGCATGACGGTCTACGAGAACCTCGAAATGGGCGCCTACACCCGCCCCCAGGGGGCCGAGTTCGAAGAAGATCTGGAACGCGTCTTCACGCTGTTTCCGCGGGTCAAGGAGCGGCTGAAGCAGCTCGCCGGCACGCTGTCGGGCGGCGAGCAGCAGATGGTGGCGATCGGCCGCGCGCTGATGGCGCGGCCCAAGCTCTTATGCATGGACGAGCCGTCGATGGGCCTGTCGCCGGTCTTTGTCGAGCAGGTCTTCGACATCATCCAGACCATCAACAAACAGGGCACGACGATCTTCATGGTCGAGCAGAACGCCAACATGGCGCTGCAGATCGCGCACCGTGCCTATGTGCTGCAAACCGGCCAGGTCGTGCTCAGCGGCCCCGCCGCCGAGCTGCGCCGCAACGAGATGATCCGCGAGGCCTATCTGGGCGAGATGAAGGCGGCCGCGGACCGGCTGCCGGCGTAGCGGTTACAGTTCCATACGCCGCAGCCGCAGGGCGTTGCCGACGACCAGCAGCGAGCTGGCGCTCATCGCCGCGCTGGCGAACATCGGGCTCAGCAGCAGGCCGAACAGCGGATACAGCACACCGGCCGCGACCGGCATGGCCAGCGCGTTGAACACAAAGGCGAAGAACAGGTTCTGGCGGATGTTGCGCATCGTCGCGCGGCCGAGCCGGCGCGCCCGGACGATGCCTTGCAGGTCGCCTTTGACGAGGGTGATCGCGGCGCTTTCGATCGCCACGTCGGCGCCGGTGCCCATCGCGATACCGATCTCGGCCTGTGCCAGGGCGGGCGCATCGTTGATGCCGTCGCCGGCCATCGCGACGACCCGGCCTTGACGTTGCAAATCGGCGACCGCCGCCGCCTTGCCGTCGGGCAGCACCCCGGCGATGATTTCGGTGATGGCGAGCCGGCGGGCCACCGCGCGCGCGGTGCGCTCGCTGTCGCCGGTCAGCATGACCACGCGCAGCCCCTCGTCGCGCAGCGCCGCCAGCGCCGCGGCGGCGGTGTCCTTGACCGGGTCGGCGACGCCGAGCAGCCCGGCAGCGCGGTCGCCGACAGCCATCAGCATGACGCCCTCGCCCTGCTGGCGGCGGCGCTGGGCCTCCTCCACCAGCGGTGCCGGGTCGATGCCGAGCGCGGCGAACAGCGCCTCGTTGCCGAGCGCGATGCGCCGCGCCGCCACGGTGGCGACGACGCCTTTGCCGGGCTCGGCACGGAAGGCGGACGCCGGCAGCGCCGCCAGTCCGTGCCGCTCGGCGCCGGCGACGATCGCCGCCGCGAGCGGGTGCTCGCTGCCGCGCTCGGCCGCCGCCGCGAGCTGCAGCAGCTGGTCCTCGCCGATGTCGCTCACCGCGACGACCGCGACCAGCCGCGGCTTGCCTTCGGTGAGGGTGCCGGTCTTATCGATGACGAGCGTGTCGACCGTCTCCAGCCGCTGGATCGCCTCCGCGTCGCGGATCAGCACGCCGGCGCGCGCGGCGCGGCCGATGCCGACCATGATCGACATCGGCGTCGCCAGCCCCAGCGCGCAGGGGCAAGCGATCAGCAGCACCGAAATCGCCGCGACCAGCGCATAGCCCAGCGCCGGCGGCGGACCAAAGATCGCCCATGCGGCAAAGGCCAGCGCCGCGACCGCCATCACCGCGGGCACAAACCGCCCGGCGACGATATCGGCAAGCTGCTGGATCGGCGCACGCGACCGCTGCGCGGCGGCGACCAGCGCGACGATGCGGGCGAGCAGCGTGTCGGCGCCGACCCGCTCGGCGCGCATCAGAAAGCTGCCGGTCGTGTTGCGCGTGCCGCCGGTGACGCGGTCGCCGACGCTCTTGTCGACCGGCAGCGGCTCGCCGGTCAGCATCGCTTCATCGAGCGCGCTGGCGCCCTCGATGACGATGCCGTCGACCGCGACCGTCTCACCCGGGCGCACCCGCAGCCGGTCGCCCGCCGCGATCTCCGCCAGCGGGATATCCCGCTCGCCGCCGGCCGGGGTGACGAGACGGGCGGTGCGCGGGGCGAGGTCGAGCAGCGCGCGGAGCGCGCCCCCGGTCAGCGCACGGGCGCGCAATTCGAGCACCTGGCCGACCAGCACCAGCGTCACGATCACCGCCGCGGCCTCGAAATAGAGCGGCACGGCGCCGTCCATCAGGCGGAACGCGGCCGGGAAAATGCCGGGAAACAGTGCCGCTGCAAGGCTGTCGAGATAGGCGATCCCGGTGCCCAGCGCGATCAGCGTGAACATGTTGAGGCGGCGTCGCCGCACCGACTCCCAGCCGCGCCGGAAAAACGGCCAGCCGCCCCACAGCACGACCGGTGTGGCGAGCGCGAGCTGCACCCAGACGACGCCCGGAAAGCGGATGCCGAGCATGCCGATGGCGAGCAGCGGCAGGCTCAGCGCCGCGCTCAGCCACAGACGCCGGGTCATCAGCCGCAATTCGGGATCGGGCGCTTCCTGCGCGGCCGGCAGCATCGGCTCCAACGCCATGCCGCAAATCGGGCAGCTCCCGGGCCGGTCCCGCACGATCTCCGGATGCATGGGACAGGTCCACTGCCCGTCGGCGGTCGGCTCGGGCGTAGCGGGTTGCGGCGTCAGAAACCTGGCCGGCTCGGCGGAAAACCGCTGCCGGCAGCGCGCGCTGCAGAAAAAGTAGCGGTGTCCGCGGTGGAGGGCGTGGTGCGCCGCGGTCGCCGGATCGACCTGCATGCCGCAGACCGGGTCGGTTTCGCCCGCTGCCTCGCCGTCGTGATGAGGGGAAACGGAGGCGGCAGTCGCGGTCACGGTCGGGCTCTCATCGCGGGAAGCGGCGCTTTAAGGTAAGGCGCCCGAGCGACAAATACATCACCCCCCCGGCGCAGGTCGGGGCCTGCGCCGGGGCGGGGTCCGGCGGCGGAGAATTACGCCACGAGGCGGCGTTCGATGGCGGCGGCCTTGATCGCCTTTTGCAGCTTTTCGAAGGCGCGGACCTCGATCTGCCGCACCCGCTCGCGCGAGATGCCGTATTGCTGCGACAAATCTTCCAGCGTGGTCGGGTTGTCCTTCAGCCGGCGCTCGCCGAGGATGTGCCGCTCGCGCTCGTTGAGATGGGTCATCGCCTTTTCCAGCAGGTCGCGGCGCAGCCCCAGCTCCTGGCGGTCGGCGAGCTTGACCTCCTGGCTCTCGGTCTCGTCGACCAGCCAATCCTGCCACTCGCCCTCGCTGTCGCTGCGCAGCGGCGCGTTGAGCGAATGGTCGGGGCTGGCGAGCCGGCGGTTCATGCTGATCACGTCGGCCTCGGGCACGTCGAGCTCGGTGGCGATCTTTTTCAGGTTCTCCGGCGACAGGTCGCCGTCTTCGACCGCCTGCAGCTGGCCTTTGAGCTTGCGCAGGTTGAAGAACAGCTTCTTCTGCGCCGCCGTGGTGCCCATCTTCACCAGCGACCAGGAGTGCAGGATATATTCCTGGATCGCCGCACGGATCCACCACATCGCATAGGTCGCGAGGCGGAAGCCGCGGTCGGGGTCGAAGCGCTTGACCGCCTGCATCATGCCGACATTGCCCTCCGAGATCAGCTCGGAGAGCGGCAGCCCATAGCCGCGATAGCCCATCGCGATCTTGGCGACGAGACGCAAATGGCTGGTCACGAGACGGTGCGCCGCCTCGGAATCCTCGCGCTCCTTCCAGCGCTTGGCGAGCATGTACTCTTCTTCCGGCTCGAGCATGGGGAATTTGCGGATCTCCTGGAGATACCGCGTCAAGCTCCCCTCACCGGAAAGGGAAGGTACGGACAGGCTTGGCATAGACTGATTTTCCCCTCATGGGCCGCTCTCGACGAACACGGTCTTCGAGCGCGGCGTTCCGATACCCTAGTAAAATAGTCAGCTTTGGTCCAGTTTAAAGTCCCTCTAAACTGGCTAACAGCGATTTCATGTCGGCCGGGAGATCGCTGTCGAAGGCGAGAGGTTCGCCGGTCGCCGGATGCGCAAAGCCGAGATGCCGCGCATGCAGCGCCTGGCGCCGGAAGGCGATTGCCGGGTGGTCCTTGGCGAAGCGGCGGCCGGCCCGCCCGCCATAGACCGGGTCGCCGATCAGGGGGTGGCCGCGCTCGGCCAGATGAACGCGAATCTGATGCGTGCGGCCGGTCAACAGGCGGCATTCGAGCAGCGCCGCCCGGTCGGCGAAAACCCGCTCGACCTTGTAGCGCGTCACCGCCGGCTTGCCGCGCGCGGCGCCGACAACCGCCATCTTCTTCCGATCGGTCATGCTGCGGCCGATATTGCCGGCGATCTCGCCTTCCGCCGGAAGCGGCACGCCCCACACCGCCGCGGCATAGGCGCGGGAAATGCGGCGCGCCGCGAAATCGCGCGACAGCGCGTGATGCGCCGCCTCGGTCTTGGCGACGACCATGAGGCCGCTGGTGTCCTTGTCGAGGCGGTGGACGATCCCCGGCCGGCGCACACCGCCAATACCCGCGAGGCTGCCGCCGCAATGCGCGATGAGCGCATTGACGAGCGTGCCGTCGGGATTGCCCGGCGCGGGGTGGACGACCAGCCCCGCGGGCTTGTCGATGACGATGAGATGTGCATCCTCGAAGCGGATATCGAGTGGGATCGCCTGCGCTTGCGGCGTCGCATCCTCAGGCTCGGGCAGGATTACGACAAAAGTTTGTCCGGCCCTGACCTTGAGCGCCGGATCGCGGATCACATTTCCGTCATGGCTCACCTCGCCGGAAAGGATCAACTGCTTGAGCCGCGAGCGCGACAATTCGGGCAGCTGCCGCTGCAACGCGCGGTCGAGCCGCTCGCCGGCGGTGTCGACGTCCACCACAGCGCTCGTCATTGCTGCGCCCGCAGCGACAGACCGATGAATCTCCGCTTCCTCAAAATCCTCGTCGCGGCGATGGGGGTGCTGCTGGTCGCCGGCGTCGTCATCCTCGTCGTCTCGATCGCCAACCGGGTGTCGCATCGCCCCGCGCCGCCGGCGGCCGCGTTCACCGCCCCGCCGATTACCTTGCCGCATGGCGGCAGCATCGAGCAGATGAGCGTCGGGTCGGACCGAATCGTGCTGCACATCCTGCTCGCGGACGGCTCGGCGGAACTCGTCGTCATCGATCTCGCCACCGGCCGTTTGGCGGGGACAATCCCGCTCCGCGAGGCGCCGTGACCAGGGCCGGCGGCGGGCCGATAATTCGCCCGGATTTTTTCTTGCAATCCGGAATTTTGCGCGTATCTATCCGCGCGTTGACGCACTCGCACGTGCCTATGGCCCTTGGTGGTTATGCAACGACGTAACGCGTCCTTTTTGGAAGTCGATTCCAGGGTTTCCTGGAGCCGGTCCCGAGAGGGAGGTCGATATGGTTGCAATCCCTGTATGGGCCATCGAGCCCTGCCCTGACGCCGCCCTGCGCGGCACCCGCCTGCGGGGCCGGGGCAGCCGGGTCATCGATCCGAGCAGTCTAAGCTAGCCGGAAATCGTCGGCGAGACCGATCTTTTCGCGTCCGCCGCAGTCTTCTGCCATTTGCTTCGCGTCGAAGCAGCCGCCGTTTCGCGGCGGAGACGCGGCGTCGAATGGCTGTGCTAGTTACCGCTCGTGAAAGTACCCGATGAAATGAACAAGAAGATCGCCCGTTTTCTTGCCGAAAATATGCCTGCGACCCCGTGCCTGGTGGTCGATCTCGATGTGATCGCCCAGGCCTACGACAAGCTGCGCCGGTATCTGCCGATCGCCACCGTGTACTACGCGGTGAAGGCGAACCCGGCGGCCGAGATCGTCGCGATGCTGGCCGGGAAGGGCTCGAATTTCGACGTCGCCAGCCCCGCCGAGATCGATCTGTGCCTGAATAACGGCGCAACGCCCGAGCGGCTGTCGTTCGGCAATACGATCAAGAAGGAGCGGGACATCGCCGCGGCCTACGGGTTGGGCGTGCGGCTCTTTGCCTTCGACAGCGAGGCCGAGCTCGGCAAGCTGGCGCGCGTCGCGCCGGGCGCGCGGGTGTTCTGCCGCATCCTGGTGTCGTGCGAAGGGGCCGACTGGCCGCTGTCGCGCAAGTTCGGCTGCACCCCCGAGCTGGCGGTGAAGCTGCTGTGCAAGGCCCGCGAACTCGGACTCGACCCGTATGGCGTGTCGTTCCACGTCGGCTCGCAGCAGACCGATCTCGGGCAATGGGACGGCGCCGTCGCCTCGGCGGCGCGCATGTTCTCGCTGCTGGCGGAGGCCGACATCAACCTGCGCATGGTCAATATCGGCGGCGGGTTCCCGGCGCGCTATCGCAGCGAAGTGTCGCCGGTCGAGGCCTATGCCGGTGCCGTGACCGCGGCGCTGACCAGGCATTTCGGCAACCACATCCCCGAGGTCATCGTCGAGCCCGGCCGCTCGCTGGTGGGCAATGCCGGCGTGATCCAGAGCGAGGTCGTGCTGATCTCGGACAAGGGCGACGACAGCGGCAAGCGCTGGGTCTATCTCGACGCCGGCAAGTTCAACGGCCTCGCCGAGACGATGGACGAGAGCATCAAGTACCGGATCGAGACGCCGCGCCGCGGCGGGCCGGCCGGCCCCGTGGTGATCGCCGGCCCGACCTGCGACAGTGCCGACATCCTCTACGAGAAGACCGAATACCGGCTGCCGCTCGACCTCGCGGTCGGCGACAAGGTCGAGATCCTGTCGACCGGCGCCTATACCGCGAGCTATGCCTCGGTCGGGTTCAACGGCTTCGCGCCGATGCGGACGTACTGCATCTAGGGAGCAGCGGCGGCTTGCGCGAGGTTCCCCGGCGAGTCGCCACCCGACACCTCCTGCACCAGCTTCTTCAGGATCGCCTCGGCAAAGCTGTCCATATTCTCGGCGACGAGGCAGAAGCCGGCGGTGCCGCCGATGACGTTGTCGCGGTAGTACTCCGCCAGCCAGGGCTCCTCGGTGAGGATCGCCAGCCCGTTGATCGTGATCCCCTGCGCGACGAGCCGGTCGCGTACCTGGGCCGGCTCCGGACCGAAATTCGCCATCCCGTCGCCGGACACGTCGATGACCTTGTGCGCGGTCTCGGGGATGCGGTCGAACGCTTCCCCGGCCGCCTGCATCGCCGCGCCGATCGCGGTCAGGCCGTGCGAGGTGCGCCGTGTGTCGCGCACCTTCGCGGCGAACGCGGCGGCGCTGGCGTGATCGGTCACGGTCGTCCAGTCGACAGTGACCGCGATCTTGTCGGGGTCGGACCATTCGAGCACCAGGGTCCAGATCCCGCCGACCCTGGCGATCGCATTCACCAGTTGCGGCGTCTCGAAAGCGCGGGCGATGCCGTCATGCTGGAGCACATAGCGCCCGGTCGAGACGCTGTCCGAGACATCGACCGCGAGGACGAGCGCGACCGAAGCCGCGGCCGCCGATGCGGCGCCGCCAATCGCGGATGTGGCGGCCAAGATCGCGAGGGCGAGGCCGAATCGCATCGCAAGGCACAACAAAGACGGGCGCAACGAAAACGGCCGACGAAGACCGCCGGCCGTTTTACAGGCGGGCAGGCCGATCAGCGACCGGCAAGGACGCGGGCGAGCTGACTGACCGCTTCCTGATGCTTTTCGTTCTGGATTTCCGCGAAGTTGCGCGCGATCTCCAACAGCATGCGCTGATGGGGAGCGACCGGCCGCGGCGCTTCCTCGCCGAGCCCTTCGTAAAAATACGTGATCGGCGCGTTGAGCACCCGGGCGATCTCGTAAAGCCGCCCGGCCGACACGCGGTTGATGCCGCGCTCGTATTTATGGGCCTGCTGGTAGGTCACGCCGATCATCTCGGCGAGTTGCTGCTGCGTCAGACCGAGCATGATGCGGCGTTCGCGAATGCGACCGCCGACATAGTCATCGATTGCTCCGGTCGAACGCCCTCTCTTCGGTTTTGCCATCGTCGTCACCCATCTTTGTCTCGCCCGGGATCGCCAATGGCGCCGCGAGCCACCATGGTAGTTCCCTGCCAACGCCAAAAAGTTGCAGGAATTCCCATTGGCTCAATGTAATCGCCTAGCAGGCGAAAATCAACGGCGAGCGGAAACGAAAGCGCAACCTACGATCATCGGCGCGATTTAACACAGGTTCAATCCGCCTTGTCGCGCATGGTGACGAATATACGGCAGAGTTGCCAAATTATCACAATCGGCATGCTTGCCCGCTCCCGCCGGGCGGGCCAAGCTATGCCGCAGATTGGCTTTCTCCCGACGATCGAGGCACGACATGAGCGGACCCGCAGCGAGCAAACACGGCCTGAGCGTCGGGTTGACCAATTACGGCGACCCGGATTTCGCACTGTATCTGCGCCGTTCCTTTGCGCGCTCGATGGGCTATTCGCTCGACATGCTGTCGCGGCCGGTGATCGGCATCGCCGATACGCGGTCCGGCTTCAACAACTGCCATCGCCATTTTCCCGAGCTGATCGAGGCCGTAAAACGCGGCGTGCTCGCCGCCGGCGGGCTGCCGCTGGTGTTTCCGACGATCTCGCTTGGCGAGGTCTTTCTCTCGCCGACCAGCCTGATGTTCCGCAACCTGATGGCGATCGACACCGAGGAGATGATCCGCGCCCAGCCGATGGATGCGGTGGTGCTGGTCGGCGGCTGCGACAAGACGGTGCCGGCGCAGCTGATGGGCGCGGTCTCGGCCAACCGGCCGGCGATCGGCCTCGTCGCCGGGCCGATGATGACCTCGCGCTGGCATGGCGAGCGGCTCGGCGCCTGCACCGATTGCCGGCGCTTCTGGGCGAAATACCGCGCGGGCGAGATCGACAACGCCGAGATCAACGAGGTCGAGGGCAACCTCGCGACCACCGCCGGCACCTGCGCGGTGATGGGCACGGCATCGACGATGGCGTCGATCAGCGAGGCGCTCGGCATGATCCTGCCGGGCAGCGCCGCGATCCCGGCGGTGCATGCCGACCGGCTGCGCGCCGCCGAGGCGACCGGCCGCGCGGCGATGCGTCTTGCCGCGGAGAACATCACGCCGGACAAGATCGTCACCGCGAAATCGGTCGAGAACGCGCTCCGCGTGCTGATGGCGATCGGCGGCTCGACCAATGCGGTGATCCACCTCACCGCCATTGCCGGCCGCGCCGGCGTGCCGGTGTCGCTCCAACGCATCAACGAATTGTCGGACACGACACCGGTGCTGGTGAACTTGAAGCCGGTCGGCAACGGCTACATGGAGGATTTCTTCGCCGCCGGCGGCGTTGGCGCGCTGCTGCGCGAATTGAAGGACCTGCTGCATCTCGACGCCATAACCGTCACCGGCGAGACGCTCGGCGAGCGGCTGGCACACGAAGGCGAGGGCGACGACTGGGTCGACCGCACCATCGTCGCCGAGCGCGGAAAGCCGCTCGAGCCGCAGGGCGGGCTCGTGGCGCTGTTCGGCAATCTAGCGCCGCAGGGCGCGATCCTGAAGCGCTCGGCGGCCGACCCCAGCCTGTTCGAGCACGAGGCGCGTGCGGTGGTGTTCTCTTCGCTCGAGGATCTGGCGGCGCGTATTGATGACCCCGCGCTCGACGTCACTGCGCAGGACATCCTAGTGCTGCAGAACGCCGGTCCGCACTCGGCCTCGGCCATGCCGGAAGCCGGCTATCTGCCGATTCCGAAGAAGCTCGCCATGGCCGGCGTCAAGGACATGGTGCGCGTCTCCGACGCGCGCATGAGCGGCACGGCCTTCGGCACCATCGTGCTGCACGTGACGCCGGATTCGGCCTCAGGCGGCATCCTCGGCCTCGTGCGCAACGGCGACCGCATCAAGCTGTCGGTGAAGGAGCGCCGCATCGATCTCCTGGTCGACGATGCCGAGCTCAAGAAACGCGCGGCGGCAAGGGCGCAGGCGGAGCCGGCTCCG
>DASZOZ010000117.1:0-8288 GCA_035550515.1 Allostellaceae bacterium | reverse complement strand
GGCGGTCCACCTTGTGTGCGTGCCATCGGCAGCCCCTTCTAGAAATCCAGCCCGCCCTCGCGGGCGGCGTCGGCCAGGGCCTTGACCCGGCCGTGAAAGATGTACCCGCCGCGATCGAAGATGACGCGCGACACCCCGGCTTCCTTGGCGCGTTCGGCGATCAGCTTGCCGACCGCGGTCGCCGCGGCGGCGTCGGCGCCGGTCTTGATGTCCTTCTTGAGCCCGGCTTCGAGCGTCGAGGCGGCGCACAGCGTGCGGCCCGCCGCGTCGTCGATGATCTGAGCGTAGATGTGGCGCGACGAGCGGAACACGGTCAGCCGCGGCCGCAACCGGCCGGCCTGGCGCAGCTTGTAGCGTACCCGCTGTTTCCGGCGCGCGAAGAGTTCTGCTGGTTTGTTCGCCATGGCGACTACTTCTTCTTGCCTTCCTTGCGGCGGATCACTTCGTCGGAATACTTGATCCCCTTGCCCTTGTAGGGTTCCGGGCCACGGTAGGCGCGGATTTCCGCGGCGACCTGGCCGACCCGCTGCTTGTCGGCGCCGCTGACGGCGATCAGCGTCGGCCGTTCGCAGGCGATCTGGATGTCCTGCGGGATCGGGTAGATGATGTCGTGGCTGTAGCCGAGCTGCAGTTGCAGGTTGCGCCCCTGCACCGCGGCGCGATAGCCGACGCCGTTGATTTCGAGCTGCTTGGTAAAGCCGGCCGAAACGCCGGTCACCATGTTGTTGACCAGCGCGCGCGTCGTGCCCCACATCGCCCGCGCCTGTTTCGATTCGTCCTTCGGGGCGATGGTGATATGGCCGTCGGCGATCGTCGCGGTGACGTCGTTGCTGATCGGCAGGCTCAGCTTGCCCTTGCCGCCGCTGACGTTGAGCACCTGGCCGGCCAGCGCCGCCTGGACGCCGGCGGGGATCGCGACTGGGTTCTTGCCGATACGAGACATGGCTGTCTTCCCGAATTCCTGGCCCTAGAACACGCGGCAGAGCACTTCGCCGCCGACCTTCGCGGCACGCGCCTCGGCGTCCGACATGACGCCGCGCGGGGTCGACAGGATCGAGATGCCGAGACCGTTATAGACCCGCGGCAGGTCGACCAGCTTCGAATAAATCCGCCGGCCCGGCTTCGAGACGCGGGCGATCTCGCGGATCACCGGTTCGCCGTCGACATATTTCAGCTCGATCTTGAGCTCGGCGACGCCCGGCCGCACCTGCTCGCGCGTGTAGCCGCGGATATACCCTTCGCGCTTCAGCACTTCCAGCACATTGGCGCGGTGCTTCGACGCCGGCGACGCGACCACCGCCATCCGCGCTCGCTGTCCGTTGCGGATGCGGGTCAGCATATCGCCGATAGGATCGCTCATCGTCATAAAGATTCTCTCCTCACCAGCTCGACTTGACCATGCCGGGGATCTGCCCCGACGAGGCCAGCTCGCGCACCGCGATGCGCGACAGCCGGAACTTGCGGTAGAAGCCGCGCGGGCGGCCGGAGAGCTCGCAGCGGTTGCGCACCCGGGTCGCCGAGCTGTTGCGCGGCATCCGGGCGAGCTTGAGCTGCGCCTCGAAACGGTCCTCGGGCGCCGCCTGGCGGTCGCGGGCGAGCGATTTCAGCCGCGCCCGGCGCGGCGCGGTCGCCTTGGCCAGCTTGGCGCGGCGGGCGTTCTTTTCGATCGAGCTCTTTTTTGCCATCGGTGTTCTTTCCCGCGGGCGGTCAGTTCATGAACGGCATGTCGAAGCCCTTGAGCAGCGCCTTGGCTTCGGCATCGGTCTTGGCGGTGGTGACGATCACGATATCCATGCCGCGCTGGGCGTCGACCCGGTCGTAATCGATCTCCGGGAACACCAGCTGCTCCCTGAGGCCGAGCGCGTAGTTGCCGCGCCCATCAAAGCTGCGGCCCGAGACGCCGCGGAAGTCGCGCACCCGCGGCAGCGCCACGTTGATCAGCCGGTCGAGGAATTCGTACATCCGGTCGCGGCGCAGCGTCACCTTGACGCCGATCGGCATGTTCTGGCGCAGCTTGAAGGTGGCGATCGACTTTTTGGCGCGCAGCACCACCGGGTGCTGTCCGGTGATCGCGGTCAGGTCGCCGACCGCCGCGTCGATCTTCTTGGTGTCCTGCACCGCCTCGCCGACGCCCATATTGACGACGATCTTGTCGAGACGCGGCACCTGCATCCTGTTGGCGTAGCCGAATTCCTGCATCAGCGCCGGATGCACCACCTCTGCGTAGCGTTCCTGCAGACGGGCCATTTCCAACCTCACTTGTCGAGCACTTCGCCCGAGCGGCGGGCGACGCGCACTTTGCGGCCATCATCCAGAATCTTGTAGCCGGTCCGCGTCGGCTTGCCCGACGCCGGGTCGAGATGGGCGACGTTCGACACATGGATCGTCAGCTCCTTGTCGACGATCCCGCCCTGGCTGGTCATGCTCTGCCGCATATGGCGGTGCGCGACATGGACACCCTGGACGATCAGCCGGGACTCCGCCGGGAAGACGCGCAGCACTTCGCCTTGCTTGCCTTTGTCGCGGCCGCTGATGACGACGACCGTGTCGCCTTTCTTGATCTTCAGCTTCGCCATCTCACAGCACTTTGCTCAAAGAACCTCGGGGGCGAGCGAGGCGATGCGCAGGAACTTGCGCGCGCGCAGCTCGCGGGTGACGGGGCCGAACACGCGGGTGCCGATCGGCTCGTTCTGGCGGTTGATCAGCACCGCGGCGTTGCGGTCGAAACGGATCGCACTGCCGTCGATGCGGCGGATTTCCTTCGCGGTGCGGACGATCACGGCGCGGTGCACATCGCCTTTCTTGACGCGGCCGCGCGGGATCGCCTCCTTGACCGAGACGATGATCACATCGCCGACACCGGCGGTCTTGCGCTTCGACCCGCCCAGCACCTTGATGCACTGCACGCGGCGCGCGCCGGAATTGTCGGCGACGTCGAGATTGGTCTGCATCTGGATCATAGCGCGGCCCCTGCTTCGACGGCGGCAACCTCAGCCTCGCCCTCGGCCGCCGCGGCGGCTTCCCCATCGGGCGCCACGGCACGCGCGCGCCGGCGGGCAAGCCCCGGCGCGACGCCGGTCGCCTCGCCGATCACCATCCAGCTCTTGCGCTTGGACAGCGGCCGGCATTCCTCGATCTGCACCGCGTCGCCGGTGTGGAACTTGTTGGCCTCGTCATGCGCCGCGTATTTCTTGGAGCGCGTGATGAACTTCTTGTAGATCGGGTGCATGACGCGCCGTTCGACGCGCACCACCACGGTCTTGTCCTGCACGTCGCTGACGACGACGCCCTGAAGAATGCGTTTCGGCATGGTGCCCCTCAAGCCTTCGCGGCGGCGCGCTGCCGCTCGCCAAGGATCGTCTTGATCCGTGCGATGTCGCGCCGCGCCTGGCGCACCCGCGCGGTGTTTTCGAGCTGGCCGCTGGCCCGCTGGAACCGCAGGTTGAAGATCTCCTTGCCCAGCGTTTCGGCCTGCTCGGTGAGCTGATCGACGGTCTGGCCGCGCATATCGCGCGCCTTGGTCGTCTTCATGGCGCCGTCTTCTCGCCGGCGCGCACGATGAACTTGGTCGCCACCGGCAGCTTTGCCGCCGCGAGCGCAAAAGCTTCGCGCGCGACATCGTGCTCGACGCCGTCGAGCTCGAACATGATGCGCCCCGGCTTCACCCGGCAGATCCAGTATTCCGGCGAGCCCTTGCCGCTGCCCATGCGGACTTCGGCGGGCTTGGTCGACACCGGCACGTCCGGGAAGATGCGGATCCACACCCGGCCGACGCGCCGGATGTGGCGGGTGATCGCGCGCCGCGCCGCCTCGATCTGACGGGCGGTGATGCGGCCCGGTTCCATCGACTTCATGCCGTAGGCGCCGAAATTGAGCGCGGTGCCGCCCTTGGCCAAGCCATGGACGCGGCCTTTATGCGCCTTGCGGTATTTGGTGCGTTTGGGAGCAAGCATCGTCTAATCCCTGTCGCGTTCGCGGTCGCGATCCCTGTCGCGGTCCCGCCCGCCGCCCGGCCGGCGGTCGCCCATGCCGGCCGGCTGGGACTCGGAGAGCAACTTGTCCTGCGCCATCGGGTCGTGGGCGAGGATTTCGCCCTTGAACACCCAGACCTTGACGCCGCAAGTGCCGTAAGTGGTCTTTGCCGTGCCATAGCCGAAATCGACGTTGGCGCGCAGCGTGTGCAGCGGCACCCGGCCCTCGCGATACCACTCCATGCGCGCGATCTCGGCGCCGCCGAGCCGGCCGGAGCAGTTGATGCGGATGCCCTGGGCGCCAAACCGCATCGCCGACTGCACCGCACGTTTCATCGCGCGGCGGAACGCGACGCGGCGCTCCAGCTGCTGAGCGATGCCCTCGGCGATCAGCTTGGCCTCGATCTCGGGCTTGCGGATCTCGACAAGGTTCAGGCTCACGTCGCTCGCGGTGAGCTTGGCGATGTCGCCGCGCAGCTTGTCGATATCGGCGCCCTTCTTGCCGATCACCACGCCCGGCCGCGCCGAATGCAGCGTGATCCGCGTCTTGTTGGCGGCGCGCTCGATCAGGATGCGGGCAATCGCCGCCTGCGTCAGGCGCTTGTCGAGAAACCGGCGCAGCTTCAGGTCGTCGAGCAGCTGCTCGCCGTAGCGCTTGCGCGCGAACCAGCGCGAATCCCAGGTGCGGTTGATGCCGAGCCGCAGCCCGATCGGGTTGACCTTCTGGCCCATCAGGCAGCCTCCTCCTCGGCGCGCTCGCGCACCACGACGGTCAGGTGCGAGAACGACTTCTCCACCCGGGCCGAGCGGCCGCGGCCGCGGGTATGAAACCGGCGCATCACAAAGGCCCGGCCGACCGTCGCCTCCTTGACGTAGAGCCGGTCGACATCGAGCTGGTGGTTGTTCTCGGCATTGGCGATCGCCGCCTGCAGCACTTTCTTGACCTCGCCGGCGATGCGCCGCCGGCAAAAGGTCAGCTCCGCGAGCGCGCCTTGGGCGGTCTTGCCGCGGATCATCGCCGCCACCAGGTTGAGCTTGCGCGGGCTGGTGCGGATCGCGCGCAGGAAGGCCGACGCCTCGTTGTCGGCGAGCCGGCGCTCGGCGGAAGGTTTACCCATGGCCCCCTCCCCTAGCCCCGCCGCGCCCGCTTGTCGCCGGCATGGCCGTAGAATGTGCGGGTCGGCGAGAACTCGCCGAATTTGTGGCCGATCATATTCTCGGTCACCAGCACCGGGATGAATTTGTGGCCGTTGTAGACGCCGAACGTCAGCCCGACGAATTGCGGGAAGATCGTCGAGCGGCGCGACCAGGTGCGGATCACCTCGTTGCGGCCGGAACCGCGCACCTTCTCCGCCTTTTGCAGCAGATAGCCGTCGATGAACGGCCCTTTCCATACCGAGCGTGCCACGCTCCCTCTCCCTTTCTATCCCTTTGGGCCTAGCGCGCCGGACGGCGCCGGAGGATCAGCCGGTCCGTCTGCTTGTTGTGGCGCGTCTTCTTGCCCTTGGTCGGCTTGCCCCACGGCGTCACCGGATGGCGGCCGCCGGAGGTGCGGCCTTCACCGCCGCCATGCGGGTGGTCGATCGGGTTCATCGCGACGCCGCGCACCGACGGGCGGATGCCCAGCCAGCGGCTGCGCCCGGCCTTGCCGATGACGATGTTCTGATGGTCCGGGTTGGACACCGCGCCGATGGTCGCGCGGCACTCGCTGCGCACCCGGCGCAGCTCGCCCGACGCCAGCCGCAGCAGCGCATAGCCCTGGTCGCGGCCGACGAGCTGCACATAGGTCCCGGCGGAGCGCGCGAGCTGACCGCCCTTGCCGGGCTTCATCTCGACATTGTGGACGATCGTGCCCGGCGGCATGTTGCGCAGCGGCATCGCGTTGCCCGGCTTGACGTCGACCCGGTCGCCCGACACCACCGTGTCGCCGGCGCGCAGCCGCTGCGGCGCCAGGATGTAGGACTGCTCGCCATCGGGATAGGTGATCAGCGCGATAAACGCGGTGCGGTTCGGATCGTATTCGAGCCGCTCGACGGTCGCCGGCGTATCGTCCTTGACGCGCTTGAAGTCGATCACCCGGTAGCGCTGTTTGTGGCCGCCGCCGCGCCGCCGCATCGTGATGCGGCCGGAGTTGTTGCGCCCGCCTTTTTCGCGCAAGCCCTCGGTCAGCTTCTTGACCGGCTTGCCCTTCCACAAATCGCTGCGGTCGACCGTGACCAGCTGACGCTGCGACGGGGTGACCGGGTTGTATGTCCTGAGCGCCATGACCTCAGATTCCCGTGCTCACGTCGATGCGCGAGCCTTGCGCCAATGTGACGATGGCCTTCTTGAAGTCGGAGCGCTGGCCCGGCCGGCCGCGCACCCGCTTCAGCTTGCCCTGGACGCGGATCGTGTTGACCGCGTCGACCTTGACCGCGAACAACCCCTCGACCGCCGCCTTGACCTCGCGCTTGGTCGCGGTCAGCGGCACGCGGAAGATCACCTGGTTGTGCTCCGACACCGCGGTCGCCTTCTCGGTGATCACCGGCGAGCGGATCAGGTCGTACATCGCCTGGCGGGTCAGCCGCGTCTCGGCGCGGGGGATGACGCGAAACCGGCTCATTTGAGGCGCGCCTCCAATTGCTCGACCGCCGCGCGGGTCAGCACCAGCGTGTCGCGGCGCAGGATGTCGTAGACATTGGCGCCCTCGGTCGGCAGCACGTCGACCTTGGGCAGGTTGCGCGCCGCCTTGGCAAAGCCCGCGTCGACCGCGCCGTCGATGATCAGCACCGACCCCCAGCCGAGCGTCTCGAAGCGGCTGCGCAGCGCCTTGGTCTTGGCCTCGGCGACGGCCGCCTGGTCGATCACCACCAGCTTGCCTTCCGCCTGCTTGGCCGACAGCGCGGTCTTGAGACCGAGCTTGCGGACCTTTTTCTGCAGGCCGAATTCATGGCTGCGGACGACGGGGCCGAAAATCGTCGCGCCGCCGCGGAACTGCGGCGAGCGGCGGCTGCCCTGGCGGGCGCGGCCGGTGCCCTTCTGCTTGTAGGGCTTGGCGGTGGTGCCGCTGATGTCGCTGATGCCCTTGGTCTTGTGCGTCCCGGCGCGGCGCTTGGCGAGCTGCCAGTTGACGACGCGCGCCAGGATGTCGCTGCGCACCGGCAGGCCGAACACCTCGTCGGCGAGATCGATATCGCCGACGTCCTGGTTGTCGAGGCTCTTGACCGTGAGCTTCATACCGCCCCGCCTTCTTCGGCGCTCGCCGAGGTTTCAGCCGTCGCGCCGCTCTCGTCCGCGGTCTCCCCTTCGCCGCTCGCGCCATCTCCCCGGAGGGCCGCGGGGAACGGCAGGTCCGCCGGCGACTTGCGCTTGACCGCATCACGCACCAGCACCCAGCCGCCGGCGCTGCCCGGCACCGCGCCCTTCAGCATCAGCACGCCGCGCTCGGCGTCGCAGGCGACGACCTGGAGGTTCAGCGTGGTCACCCGCTCGGCCCCGAGATGACCGGCCATCTTCTTGTTCTTGAAGGTCTTTCCGGGGTCTTGCCGCTGCCCTGTCGAGCCGAGGCTGCGATGCGAGATCGACACGCCATGGGTCGCCCGCAACCCGCCGAAATTCCACCGCTTCATGCCGCCGGCATAACCCTTGCCGATGCTCGTGCCGGTGACGTCGACAAACTGGCCGGCGACGAAATGAGCCGCGGTAATCTCGGCGCCGACATCGACCAGCGCATCCTGCGAGACACGGAACTCGGCGACATGCGCCTTCGGTTCGACCTTGGCGGCGGCGAAATGGCCGCGCATCGGTTTCGAGACGTTCTTGACCTTGGCCGCGCCGACGCCGAGCTGCAGCGCCGTGTAGCCGTCACGCTCCTGCGTGCGCTGCGCGACGACCTGGCAATTATCGACGCGCAGCACCGTGACCGGGATGTGGTCCCCCGCCTCGGTGAAGACGCGGCTCATGCCGAGCTTCTTCGCGATCAGACCGGTACGCATCGCTCTCCCCTAGAGCTTGATCTCGACATCGACGCCGGCGGCGAGGTCGAGCTTCATCAGCGCATCGACCGTCTGCGGCGTCGGGTCGACGATGTCGAGCACGCGCTTATGCGTGCGGATTTCGAACTGTTCGCGCGACTTCTTGTCGACATGCGGCGAGCGCAGCACGGTGAACTTCTCGATCCGCGTCGGCAGCGGGATCGGTCCGCGCACCCGCGCGCCGGTGCGACGGGCGGTGTTGACGATCTCGCTGGTCGACTGGTCGAGCACGCGATGATCGTAGGCCCGCAGGCGAATTCTTATGTTCTGGCCGTCCATCAGGTCCTTCCCGCCCCCTCAGAGA
>DASZOZ010000116.1:0-25203 GCA_035550515.1 Allostellaceae bacterium | reverse complement strand
CGCCGTGGTGTACGCTTTGCCAAACGGGCATTCGGGAGAGGGCGATGGAGTTGGGGACGCTGCTGCCGCTGGGCGATATCGGCGGGTCGCCGGCGGTGATGAAAGAGTACGCGCTGGCCGCCGAGGATGCCGGCTATGATTTCATCGAGGCTCCTGACCATGTGCTTGGCGTCAACGCCGCGACCCGACCCGGCTGGGACCGCAATACCAACGACGATCTGTTTCATGACCCGTTCGTGCTGTTCGGCTATCTCGCCGGCGTCACCAAGCTCGGCTTTTCGACCGGCGTCCTGATCCTGGCCCAGCGCCAGACGGCGCTCGTCGCCAAGCAGGCCGCGTGCCTTGACGTGCTGTGCGGCGGCCGGTTCCGGCTCGGCGTCGGGGTTGGCTGGAACGAAGTCGAGTTCGTCGGGCTCAACGAGAATTTCCGTAATCGCGGCCGCCGCTCCGAGGAGCAGGTGCAGGTCATGCAGAAATTGTGGGCGGCGCCGCATGTCAGCTTCGAAGGAAGGTGGCACCGGATCGAGGATGCCGGGATCAACCCGCGCCCGGCCTCGGGCCGCGTGCCGGTCTGGTTCGGCGGGCATCACGAGCGCACGCTCGAACGCATCGCCAAATGGGGCGACGGCTGGATGCCCAACGCCTATCCCGCCGATCACAGCGCGCTCGACGTGTTCGCGACGCTGCGCCGGCTCACCGAGCAGGCCGGGCGCGATCCCGCCGCGATCGGCATCGAGGTGTGGACCTCGATGGGGGCCGGCGGCGAGGCCGACTGGGCGAAAGAAGCGCAATTCTGGAAGAAGGCCGGCGTGACGCATGTCTGCCTGACGACGACCTTCGACCGCCGTCACCATCACCGTCTCGCCGGCCGTACGCTGTCGGATCACATCGCGGCGCTGCGGCGGTTCCGCAATGCGGTTGCCGAGGCGCTGTAGTACCCTTACCCGACGGGAGAGAATGCCATGACCATTTCCGTCACCCCGCTCCACCCGCACATCGGCGCCGAGGTCTCCGGCATCGATGTCGCCCGGCCGCTCGACGATGCGAGCCTCGCGGCGCTGTGGCAGGCGATCGACCGGTTCTCGGTCGTGGTGATGCACGGTCAGTCGATCACCGACGCGCAGCTCAAGGCGTTTGCCGGCCGGTTCGGGCCGCTTGAGATCGGCCGGGCGGCGCTGCAGCCGGGCAAGCGCCGGCTCGACATCCCCGAGATCGGTGACATTTCCAACCTCGATGTCGAGAACCGGATCCGGGCCCGCGACGACCGGCGCCGGCTCGACATGCTCGGCAACCGGCTGTGGCACACCGATGCGTCGTACATGCCGGTGCCGGTGGTGCTGGGCATGCTGTTCGCGGTGGCGGTGCCGCCGGCCAGCCCGCTCGGCGCCGGCGAGACCGAGTTCGCCGATATGCGCGCCGCCTACGACGCGTTGCCGGACGATCTGAAGGCGACAATCGACGGGCTCATCGTCGAGCACGACATCTTCTGGTCGCGCGGGCAGATCGGGTTTACCGAATTCCCGGCGGGCGAGCGCGAGAAATACCCGCCGTCGCCGCAAAAGCTGGTGCGCCGGCACCCCGGCTCGGGACGCAAGACGCTGTACCTGTCGGCGCATGCGTCGCACATCGTCGGCTGGCCGGTGGCCGACGGCCGGCTGCTGCTGCACGACCTCAACACCCACGCGACGCAACGCCAGTTCGTCTACAGCCACCAATGGGCCGAGGGCGACCTGGTGATCTGGGACAATCGCTGCACCATGCATCGCGGCCGGCCGCATGACGAGAACGCGGCACGCGATCTGCGGCGCGCGACGACGCTCGATGTCGGCTCGACGCTGGAGGAAGCCGCCTAGTCGCCCCGGGCCGGCGCGGCGTCGCGCGCCAGCGCCGCTTCGCGGCGGCCGAGCCACAGCGCGTTGGCCAGCCACAGCGCGGCGACCGACATCGCCATCAGCGCGATCGTCGCGACATTGTCGCCGAGGCCGCGCAGCAGCGCGGTCGACCAGGCGCCGACCTGATCTCCCAGCCGATAGACGAAGGTGTCGATAAAGCTCTTGCTTTTGAAGCGGTCTTCACGCGGCAGCACGGTGTACAGGACCTCGCGCGTCGGCCGCGCGATCGCGTAGTCGCCGGCGCGGCGCACTACCTGGAAAACCGAAACGGTGGCGAGGCCGGGCATCGCCGCCAGCGCGCCGAACCCGGCGACCGTCAACGCCGGCAGCAGCGCCAGCGCCAGCGCGACGCCGAGCAGCACGACGATCCGCCCGGTGAAGAACAGCTGCAGCGCCAGGGTCAGGCCGTTGACGACGAGGTCGAGCGTCGCGAAGAACGCGGTCTGCGCGCCGCGATCGGCAAAGCTGCGGCTGACGATGCCGACCTGCTGGAAATAGAGAAAGGTCGAGGTGATCGCGAACAGCAGGATGAACAGGCTGATGTTGAGCAGATAAGGGTTGCGCAGCGCGTGAACAAAGCCGCTCAACACGCCGCCGCCGATCGGCCGCTCCTCTTGCGTTTCCCGGGGAAGGTGGTGCAGCGCCGGCGACAGGCGCGCCAGCCGGCCCACGGCAAACACCGCGACCTCGAGGAGCACCGCCGCGGCGACCAGCAACACCGTCGCCGGCACGTGCTTCGCCAGGCTCGCCGTCGCTCCCGAGCCGACCATCGCGCCGATCGTCGCCCCGGCGGCGATAAAGCCGAACAGCCGCTTGCCTTGTTCGGGGCTGAACAGGTCGACATTCATCTGCCAGAAGATCGACACGACAAACAGGTTGTAGATCGACAGCCAGATGAAGAAGACCCGGCCGATCCACACCGTCTGCTCCGGCCTCGCCAGGTGCAGCGCGACCGCGAACAATAGGATGTTGACGGCGAAAAACCGGTAGGCGAGGGGGATGAAGCGGCTGCGCGGCAGCGTCTTGACCAGGTAGGCGAAGGGCAGGTTCAGCGCCAGGATGCCGAGCAGCGTCCCGGTGAACAGCCATTGCAGGTTGTTGACGCCGCCGGCCACGCCCATCTGATCGCGCAGCGGCCGCATGATGTAATACGACGACATCACCGCGAAGATGTAGAGCCAGCACCACAGCACGACCTGCGCCTCGGCCGGCTCGATCGTCATCGCGCGCCGCAGCAGCCGGTAGGCGAGGCCGCCGCTTTCCGCTCCGTCAGTGCTTTGCATGGGCGTTTAGCGTCCTTCGAGACGCGCCTTGCGGCGCTCCTCGGGATCCGGCTACGATTTCAGCGTCGCGGCGATGTGCTTCAGCTCCGCGGGCGAATGCTCGCCGGCGAGCGGCGTGCCGGGCACCAGGTATTTGCCCATCGCCAGCCCGCCGACCAGCACCGGCTCGAGACCGGCCTCGACGATCAGCGCCGCGGCGAGGTCGATCGCTGTCTTGTCGTCGCCGGCGATCGGCACGCCGATCTTGCCGTCGCTCTTGGCGGCGTCGCCGGCGAGCCTCCCGGCGCCGATGGCGTTGAACCCGCGCACCAGCTTGGCGCCCGGAAAATATTTCGCCGTGACCAGGCCGGGGCCGCCCATCTCGTTCACCTGCTTGACGAAATCCTCGCCGTCGCGGCGCGGGATGGGGTTGCTGACATCGACCAGCAGCCGCTTTTTGGCGATCGCCGCGCCGTACTCCTTGCCGATCGGCTCGACCGCCGTGTAGGGCACGACAAGAAAGATGACGTCGCCAAAGGCCACGGCCTGCTCGACCGTACCGGCCTTGGCGTTGGGGCCGGCGGCGCTGACCAGATCGGTCAGCGTCTCCGGGTGGCGCGAGGAGAACATCACCGGATGGCCCGCCTTGGCGAACAGCGTGCCCAGCGCGCCGCCTTCGCGGCCCGAGCCGATAAAGCCGAGTTTCACGCCGGCGATCGCCGACGTCTGGGCGCGCGCCGGCAGCGCGGCGGCGACGACGCTGGCCCCGGCAAGCGCGAGCAGCTCACGGCGGCCGAGAGGGACGGGCGGGCGGGAGGACATGGTCTTGCTCCGTGCAGCGTTCCGTTACGCGAATTATACCGACCGCCGAGCGTCGCCGCGCCTTCACGATTGCGCTAGTATCGTCATGGCCGGGCTTGACCCGGCCATCCACGCGGGATCGCACCGGCGGTGCACGCGTCGGCGGATGCCCGGATCAAGTCCGGGCATGACGATATCCGAAGCGGCTCGCCCCGGGCGCTAGCCGCCCTTTGCGGCAACCGGCGCCGTGCGGATATGCTCGGGCCGGACACCCATGCCGACAATCCGTGCCGGAATGCGGCGCAGCACGGGCAGGGCGTTGAACAGCCGCATGATCCATGGCGCCTCGATCGGTTTTTGCGAGTCGAGGATCTTGTCGATCAGCCGCTCCTGCACGGTGAGCTGCATCCGCTGGATCACCTTCATCGGCAAGGTGCGGCGCTTCTGGACCTGGTCGAGATGCTCGGTCGTCGCGCGTTTCTCGCGCAGCGGCGCAGCGAGGATATTGGCCGCTGCGACCGCGTCCTGCACCGCCAGATTGACCCCGACCCCGCCGATCGGCGACATCGCGTGCGCGGCGTCGCCGATGCACAACAGGCCCGGCCGCCACCAGCGCCGCACCCGGTCGACCGCGACGGTCAGCAGCTTGACGTCGTCCCAATCCTTCAGCTCGTCGACCCGGCCGGCGAGAAACGGGGTCAGGCGCGCGATATCCGCCTTGAACGCGTCGAGCCCGCGCGCCCGCAGCGCGTCATAGCCGCCCTTGCGGATCACATAGGCGCATTGCCAATAGTCGTTGCGGTTCAAGGTCACCATCATGTGGCCGTAATTGATCGTGCCGCCGGTCTCGTTAGGGTCGCCGGGCCGGCGCGACAAACGCATCCACAGCACATCCATCGGCGCACCGAGGCTGTCGACCTGAAAACCGGCCCGCTCGCGCACGATCGAATGCCGCCCGTCCGCGCCGATCACCAGATCGGCGCGGAATTCGACCGGCTGTCCGCGGCACTCGGCCTGCAGCCCGACCACGCGGTCGCCCTCGACGATCAGATCGGTCGCCTCGGTTTCCAAGCGCAGGTCGAAGCCCGGAAACTGTCTGCCCTGCCCGGCCAGGAAATCGAGAAAATCCCACTGCGGCATCAGCGCGATAAATTTGCAGGCGGTGGGCAGATGGGTGAAATCGGCGAACTGGATTTCGGTGTCGCCGACCATCACGCGCAAATTGCGGATCTCGTCGTGCCGTACCTCGAGGAATTTGTCGAGCAGCCCCAGCTCGTGCATCAGCTGCAAGGTCGACGGGTGGATCGTGTCGCCGCGAAAGTCGCGGAAGAAGTCCTTGTGCTTCTCCAGCACGACAACATCGACCCCGGCGCGGGCAAGCAGAAAGCCCAGCATCACGCCCGCCGGGCCGCCGCCGGCAATGCAGCAGGTCGTGCGAATCGGGGTCTCGATCATTCCCCGCCCTCCATCATGCAACCAGCGCGCAAGTGGCCCGAATTTTTTGCGGGGCGGCGGGGAGACAAAACTGACCGCCCCCGTATAAATAATGTACTGGCACTTTCTTGTGGCAACGGAGCGTATCATGTTTCGCAACATCACCAAGCCGGGCTGGGTCCGACACGCTCTGATGGGGGTGGCGCTGATAGCAACGGGCCTGTTGAGCCTGGGTGCGACCTCGACAGCGGCGCATGCGCAATACTATTACCCGTACGGGTATCCGTATTACAGCTATCCCTACTATCCCACCTATTACCCGTATTACGGCTATCCCTACGGCTGGCCGATCGGCGTCTCCCTCGGCTGGGGTTGGGGCTGGCACGGCGGGTGGCATGGGGGGTGGCACGGCGGCTGGCACGGGGGTGGCTGGCATGGCGGGTGGCACGGCGGCGGCCATCATCACTAAACCCGTTTGGACCTCCGAAACTTCGGCCGGCCGGCGCAAGCTGACCGGCCGTTTTTGTTTTTGGCCGGCAGCGGCTATACAGACCGGATGATCCCCGCTGAAACGCTCGCCGCCCGCCCCGACCTCGTGCTCGACGACGCGACGATCGCCGAGCTGCCCAGGCATTACCGCGGCAAGGTACGCGACAATTACGACCTGCCCGACGGCCGCCGCATCATCATCGCCACCGACCGGCTTTCCGCCTTTGACCGCAGCATCGCCGCCATCCCGTGCAAGGGGCAGGTGCTGACCCAGACCGCGCGGTTCTGGTTCGACGCCACGGCCGACCTCTGTCCGAACCACGTCATCGAATATCCCGACCCCAACGTGCTGGTGTGCCGGCGGCTCGACATCCTGCCGGTCGAGGTGGTGGTGCGCGATTACCTCGCCGGCACCACCGCAACCTCGGTGTGGTCGATGTACAAAGCCGGGCGCCGCGACATCTACGGGGTTCGTTTCCCGGACGGGTTGCGCGAGAACCAGAAGCTGCCGCAGACGATCCTGACCCCGACGACCAAGGCGCGCGGCGGCGAGCATGACGAGCCGGTGACGCCAGCCGAGATCGTCGAGCGCGGCCTGTTGACCGCGGCGCAATGGGCGGAGGTGTCGCGGCGGGCGCTCGCGCTGTTCGCGCGCGGACGGGAGATGGCCGCTTCGCGCGGGCTGATCCTTGTCGACACCAAATACGAATTTGGCCGCGACGCCGATGGCCGCCTCATCCTGGCCGACGAAATCCACACGCCCGACAGCAGCCGCTACTGGTTCGCCGGGAGCTATCCGGCGCGTCTCGCCGCCGGCGAGCCCCCCGAAGCCTTCGACAAGGACGTCCTGCGCCGCTGGGTCGCCGCGCGCTGCGACCCTTATCGCGACGCAGTGCCGCCGATCCCGCCGCTCGTCATCGGCCAGACCGCGTCGGTCTATATCGACGCGTACGAACGCATCACCGGCGAGACCTTCACGCTACCGCCGCCGGGGCAAGACGTGCTTGGCCGCATCCGGGCGAACCTGCGGCCGTATTTCCCTTGATGATCGCCTTTCCCTTGATGATCGCCGCAATCGCGATTTCGCGGCACTGACGTCATCAATTCCCGGGAACAGGCATAGCCTTACCGCAGTGCCTCGCTGAGCGCGGCGAGGGCATTGAGCGCCGGGGCGAGGCCGCTATAAGGGCTGGTCTGGATCACGGTTTCGACGATCTCGGTCTTCGACAGCCCGGCGGTGAGCGCCGACTGGCCGAATTTGCGCACCTGGCCGTCGAGCTTGAGCGCGGTGAACGCCGCGACGGTGATCAGCGCGCGCTGCCGCCGGTCGAGCCCCGGGCGGTGCCAGATTTCGCCGTAGCCGTACTGGATCGCGACCGGGTAGAGCGCCTGGGTCACCGGATTGTCGGGGGCTGCGTAGCCGCCATAGGCGCGCTCGCCGTGGAACGCTTCGAGCAGCGCGCGGCCGCGCCGCTCCAACGTTTCGATCGGGTCGTCCCGCGGTGCCTCCGGTTCGAGCGCGATGCGGCGCTCGCCGAACACCGCCTCGGCCACCGACATCGCCTCTTCGCTTGCCGGCAGGCCGCAATAGATGCCGCACTGGATGAAGATTTCGACGATACTTCGCGGCGGCAGCCCCAGGTCGAGCGCCGCCGCGATGTGGCGCCGCAAATGGCTGAGCCGCTGCACCGCGCACAACGCCGCGAGCGCTGCGATCATGCGGTCTTCGAGCGCCAGGCCCGGCCGGTTCCACACCGCGCCGAAGGCCAGTTCGGCGCGCAGATCGGCATAGTTCGGGACAAAATGCGCGCCGGCGTCCGGCCCGAACAGCCGCTGACGCAGCGCGGTGCCGTCGCGGCGCAGGTCTTCTCGCGTGGTCATCTCCCGCTCCCCGGGTGGCGTTTGACGAAGTTTGCGCGATAGCCTAACACGGCCGGCGCCAGGGGAGGGGACACGCCATGCTCGAAACCACGATCGCCGGCAGCCTGCCAAAGCCCGCTTGGCTCGCCGAAACCCGCAAATTATGGCCGGCCTGGCGTCTGGCAGGCGAGGCGCTGGCCGCGGCGAAGCGCGACGCGACCATCCTCGCCCTCAAGCGCCAGGAGGATACGGGGATCGACATCGTCAGCGACGGCGAGATGTCGCGGCAGCATTTCGTGCACGGTTTCCTCGAAGCGATCGACGGGATCGATCTGGCGAAACGCGTGCGGATGGGCATCCGCAACAACCGCTACGAGGCGGACTGCCCGACGGTCACAGGCCCGCTCAAGCGCCGCCACAGCGTCCATGAGACCGAGGTCCGGGTTGCCCGCGCCCATACGAGCCGGGCGCTCAAATTCACGCTGCCGGGGCCGATGACGATCATCGACACGATCGCCGACGGGTATTACGGCGACCGCGTCGCAATGGCGATGGCCTTTGCCGACCTGCTCAATGAGGAGGCGCGCGAATTGGCGGCGGCCGGCGTCGACGTGATCCAGTTCGATGAGCCCGCCTTCAATGTCTACATGGAGGAAGCGGCGGGCTGGGGCATCGAGGCGCTGCACCGCGCCGGCGCCGGGCTCGGCTGCAAGACCGCCGTCCATATCTGCTACGGCTATGGCATCAAGGCGAATATCGACTGGAAGGCCGGGCTCGGCGCCGAGTGGCGGCAATACGAAAAGGTCTTCCCGGCGCTGGCGGCGAGCCGCATCGATCAGGTTTCGCTGGAATGCATCAATTCGCGCGTGCCGGCCGAGCTGATGGCGCTGCTCGCCGGCAAGGACGTGCTGGTCGGCGCGATCGACGTCGCCACCGAGCACGTCGAGACCCCGGAGGAAGTGGCGGCGACGATCGAACGCGCGCTCCAATACGTCCCGGCCGAGCGGCTTTACCCGTGCACCAATTGCGGCCTGGCGCCGCTCGATCAAGAGCTTGCCTACCAAAAGCTCGCGGCGCTCGCCGCCGGCGCGGCGCTGGTCCGCGGGCGAAAGTAAAGCGTTGTGACCGGGCAGGTTCGCCGCCGCATCACGCCTTGGTCGCGATGATGAACATGCGCCGGAACGGGAAAAGCGTCTTGCCGTCCGGCCGGCGCGGGTAGTGCGCGTCGACGAGCCTGGTGTAGGTATCCTCGAACTGCGACCGCATCGGCTCGTCGAGCGCGGCGAGCAGCGGCGAGAGCCAGGTCGATTTGGTGTATTCCTTGACCGCGTGCTCGCCGTCGAGCACTTGCAGATATTCGGTCTCCCACATATCGAGCTTGGCGGCGAGCGGCGCCAGCAGGTTGTAGTAGAACGCCGGCTCGGCCACCGGCGCCGGGCGCAGCAGCGGTTCGAGGATCGGCCGCCACGGCCCCATGCGGGCCGCCTCGCCCATCGAACTGTGCGACGGCGCACCGAAATTGCGCGGGATCTGCACCGCAAAGGTGCCGCCCGGTGACAGGCTGTTGAACAGCGCGGCAAAGACCGGTGCGTGGTCCTCGATCCAGTGCAGCGCCGCGTTCGAGTAGATCACGTCCGGCGGCTGCGGCGGCAGCCAGGTGGCAAGGTCAGTCTGCTGCCATTCGAGGCCGGGCATCTCGGTCCTGGCCTTGGCCAGCATCTCGGCCGAACCGTCGACCCCGACGACGCGCGCCGCCGGCCAGCGCTCGGCGATAAAACGGGTGACGTTGCCCGCGCCGCAGCCGAGATCGTAGACGAGCTTCGGCGCTTCCGCGTCGATATGCGCCAAGAGGTCGAGCGCCGGGCGCAGCCGCGGGCCGGCGAATTTCAGATACTGCGCGGGATCCCAGGCCATCGCGTCGTTCTCTCCGGGTTCGACAACTGAAACTTATGCGGGGCGCACGCGGCCGGGCACGCCGATCGGGCATTCGAGCGCCGCGCGGTCCCAGCCGCCGGTATCGGCCGCCGCGGCATAGGTCGTGCCGAGAAAATCGAGCAGCAGCGCGTCCGGGTCGGCGGCGGCGCGCAGCGTGTCGTACGGCAGGATGAACTCGCCCAGCGTCGCGTCGAACGCGGCGCCGGCGGTCACCGGACGGGTGCGGTAGCCGGCCGGTTCGGGATAGGCGTAGGAATAGAACGCGGCGCGTGGAAAGCTGTCGCTCCCCGGCCAGAAACCGGCGCTGCATTCTTCATGCGAATAGGCCTCGCAGGCGACCGCGTCGGACAGGCCCGGCACGCCGCCGGGATGACGCGGCGCGGTGCGGCCGGAGAACCGCGTCGCGGCGAGATCGAAGCTGCCCCAGAAGAAATGCACCGGGCTGGCCTTGCCGAGAAAGCCGGTGCGGAACAGCTTGAAGACACGGTCGGCCTGCAGCAGCGCGCGCCAGAAGCGATGCACCGCCGCGGGGTCGTAACTGGCGTGCTGCCGATCTTCCGGGTAGCGCGGCACGCCGGTCATCTCGCTCGGCGTCTCGTCGATCGTGACCGACACGCCGAGCCGGTTCAGCAGCGCAAAAAAGCGCCGGTGGAAATCGGCGACGCTCTGCGGCGCGAGCGGAAAACCGTCCTCGTCGCCGCGGCTGGTGCGAGCCGCCAGCCGATGGGCGATAAAGTCGAAGTCGATCTCCAGGACATCCGTCCCGAGCGGGATGGCCGACGTGCCGATGCCCCGCGCGGTCACATAGAACGGCACATGCCAGCTATGGTTCAGCCACGGCGTCAGCGCGGTGCGGACCTTGCCGGCGATCTGCGTCCACAGATGCACGGTGTGGAGCGTGTCGCGCCAGGCCGCGTAGGGCAGCTCGGGCCACATGGAAACGGCCCTCAGATCACCCGCTTCTCCCGCAGCCGGGCGATCGCCGCCGCGTCATAGCCGAGCTCGCCGAGCACCGCGTCGTTGTCGGCGCCCATCCCGGGCGGCGGCGTTTCGATCGACGGCCCGCCATGGGCGAATTTGAACGCGGCGAGCGGCACGCCGAGCGGTCCGTCGATGCCGGGCACCGTGTCGAATTGGTGGAACACGCGGCGGGTCGCGAAATGCGGGTCGGCCAGCGCCTCGGCCATCGTGCGCACCCGCGCCGCCGGCACGTGGCGCGCCTGGAAATAGGCCTCCCACTCGTCGGCGGTCCTGGTCTTGATGATCTCGGCGATGATCCCCGCCTCGCGCTCGCGGTCGGCGAGGCGCGCCTCGTTGTCGGCCTTGATCATGTCCTCGCGGCCGACGGCACGCCAGAACCGCGCCTGCTGCCGGATGTTGCTGGCGCCGATCATCACCATGCCCTGTTTCGCGTCATAGGCGCTGTTGGTGGCGTAAGGCTGCTTGTTGCCGTGCGGCTTGGGCTCGACGCCGTTGCGGAAATAGCCGGTCATCAGCGAGGCCTGCATCATCATCGCGACGCCGAGCATCGCCAGGTCGATATGCTGGCCCTTGCCGGTGCGTTCGCGCTGGAACAGCGCCGCCGACAGCGCGAAGGCGCCCATCGTGCCGGTCGCGTAGTCGACCGCCGGGGCGCCGAATTTGATCGGGTTGACCTCTTCGGTGCCGGTCTCGGCCATCAGGCCCGACGTCGCCTGGATCACATGGTCGTAAGCGGTCTGCTCGCGCCGCACGCCGTCCTGGCCGAACGCCGAGATCGAACAGTAGATGAGGCGCGGGTTGACCTCGAGCAGATCCTCATAGCCCAGGCCCAATGCCGCGAACGCCCCCGGCCGGTAGTTCTGCACCAGCACGTCCGACTTCGCGACGAGCTGCTTGAGAATTGCGCGGCCCTCTGCGGTTTTGAGATCGAGGGTTATCGACCGTTTGTTCGAGCCCTGGGTGAGGAACCCGGTGCCCATGTTGCGGCGGTTGAGCGCGCGGTCGGTGCCGCTGTCGCGGCTCTGGTCGGGATCGTCGGGGTGCTCGACCTTGATCACGTCGGCGCCGAGCACCGCGAGTTGATAAGCCGCGAACGGGCCGGCCAGCACATGGGTGATGTCGATGATGCGGATGCCCTCGAACGGACGCATAGGCCACCTCTCTGACGGGATCGCGGATCGTCGCATCCTGCCGCCGCGAACGCAAAAGGATTGACAGCGATTCGCCGGAGGATTCAAAAAGCGGACGGAGGTATCGCGATAGCGTGGAGTGGGGGCCATCGCGTCGCTTGCGGGATTGATGCGCGCCGGGCTCGGCGCGGCGGCGGCCGCCGCCGTGATGCTGCCGGTTGCCCGCGGCCCGGCGGCGGAGGCGCCGCGCGAGCGGGTGGAGACGGTCAGCTTTGCCGACCCGCGCTGGTCTTCGGTCAAGGTGATCCGCGGCATTCCCGCGACCAGGCCGGCGAAAGTCGCGGTCACCATGCCGGCCGCCGCACGGCGGCTGCCGAAAGTGGCGGCGGCCACAACCGATATCGTCACCTTCGGCACCGGACGGGCCGACCGGGTGGTCGTCATCCGCGGCCGTCCTCCGTCCGAGCCGCGGGCCGTGCCGGGACCGTCGCTCGTCCGGATGTCCGCCGCGAGCGATTTCGGCAGCGGCAGCATTGCGCTGTTCGGGGCCGGCGGCGGGGAGCTCGACCGGGTCGCCTTCGCCGTCGATGGCGCCGAATCCGGTCACGGCAGCAACCTGGCGATGTGGCGGCCGGATCTCGACGGACCGCAAGGGCCGATGCAGGTCAGCGCCGCCGCGGCGCTCGATGTCGGCGGCGGCGACCGCTTCGACCTCCGCCAGAACCGGCTGATCGGCCGGGCGTATCTCGCCAAGCTGTACGGCCGCTACGGCAACTGGCCGGACGCGATCGCCGCCTATAACTGGGGGCCGGGCAACCTCGACTTGTGGATCGCCAACGGCCGGCCGGTCGATGCGCTGCCGTTGGAAACCGCGCGCTATCTGCTCAAGGTGCTGCGCGATGCGCTGCTGCCCGGGTCGTCTTGAGCGCGCGCCGCGGGTCCTAGTGCAGCGCCGGCCGGCCGCCAAAGCCGGCCGCCAGGGCGATGACCAGCAGGGCCAGCCAGAAGACCATCTCCACCACCGGCAGCATGAACCGGGCCGCGCGGTTGGTTGCGCGCTCCAGCCGCGGGAAGCGCGGCGAGGCGACACCGGGAAACGCCTGATCGCCCGACGGCCGCGTTTCCGGCTGGAGGCAGCAGATATATTCGCCGCCTTGCCAGACCTCGATCGTCGCGGTTTTCGCGTCCCGCACCTGCCGCGCGTGGCGCAGCGCATCGGCGAAATCGTCAAAGGCGCATTGCGGCCGATCGCTCGGAGAGACGATCCAGCGGCAGCCGTCGCGGCTGAGCCGGATGCGCGGCTCCAGCCGTCTTCGCGCCGCGCGCGGCAGCGGCGGTACGGGAAACGTCACGGCCGCACCGCACGATGCCGGATCGCCCCGGCGGCGACGTGAACCAGCGAGGCGTCTCCGCCCGTTTCGAACAGCGCATAGCGCAGCGCGCCGTCGCGCGTCAGAAACGTGCCGCCGGCGAGCCCGTTACGATCGCGCGCCACCCAGTGGCCGCGCCGGTCGCGGCGAATGTCGAAATGATGCGGCGAACAGACCCGCCGCGGTGCGAAGTCGTTCATCTCGGTGCACGCGGTTGTTGACCGGTGCCGCGATATAAATTCCGCAGCGCATAAGGATTCGAGAGGGCTCAGCGCGAGGGTGGCATAAAGAAACCATAGCCGGGCCGGCTATTGGCGCTCAGGCGGCATGGAACAGCAGCGCGTCGCCGAGCGCCCTTGGCAGGCTCACCGCGATGCCGGCGGCCGTGCGGTTGTGGGCAAGCCCCGATCGCGTGAGGCAGGTTTCGAGCCGGGCGAGGCTGCCGACCCGGATCGAGGCCGCGGCGAGACACGGCAGCTTGCCGGCCGGCACGATGCCGAACGCCTGCGTCAGGTGGGCGGGTCTCGCGAAATGCAGCGCGCCCCGATCGAGCCGGATGGTGGTCAGGCCGTCGTGCTCGCCGGCGGCGCGGCCGGTGAAGCGCGCATAGCGCGCCGCCGGGCGGGCCGGGTCGTCGGTGGCGATCCACAGCGCGTCGAGCGCCTCGGCGCCGTTCGGATGGTCGAGCATGTCGGGCGGCCAGACCAGATGCTCAGTATGATGTGTCAGGAACTGCGCCCGGCCCTCCGGCATCGTGCCGTGCGCGATGCGGGCGATGGTGAAGCGCGCGGCATCGTCCCCCACCGGGCGGCGCATGTCGACCAGCGGCAGCGTCGGGAAACCTGCCGTCGCGAGCCGGCGATGCTCGGCACCCGCATCGGCGCTGGCGAACGCCGCCAGATGCAGGCCGGGATGATCGGCGATCCGCTCGCGCAATTGCGCCGACAGCGGCGTGTCGCCTCCGGGAGGCGAGGTCGCGGCCAGCAGTTCGAGATAGCCGTTCCGCAGCATCGCGCAGCGATTGCCGGTGCCCGACGGTACGGTGGCGCCGCCCTCGCGGTTGGTCTGGATGGTGAAGGGCGTCAACCGGAACCCGCAGCCCTCCAACGCCTCGGCGGCGGGCGCCATCGCCGGCACGAAGAACGCCGTATGGTCGAGGAAGATCTGGCCGTTGTCGGGGAGTTGGCTGGGCATTCAGCGCCTCGCTTCTGTTCCGGCAGGCAGGCTTTACCCGGCAAGCGGCGTCCCGCGGCCGAGCCCGACGTAGCGGCGGCCGACCGCGATGAACACCGGCAGGGCCGCCAGTTCCGCCACGATACAGAAGATGACGGTGGCCAGGACGGAAATGTCATAAAGAATGCCGATAACGGCGCTGCCTAGGAACCAGGCCATTCCATAGACCGCCGTGAACAGCCCGAACGCCGACGCCCGCCGCTGCACCGGCACCATCGGGGCGACCGCCGCCGGAATGATCGACTCGTGCACCCCGATGCCGAGGCCCCAGAGCGCCGCGCCGATCAGCGCCGTCCAGAAACTGCCGAGAAAGACCAAGGGCGCAAAGACCGCCGAGAGCAGCGTCAAAGCGATCAGCACGCGAAACCCGAACTTGTCGAACAGGCGGCCGAAGAGGAGCGATCCGCCGCCGCTGACCGCCATGGCGATCGCATAAAAAACCGCGATCCAGTCGCCCGGAACCGAGCCGGTGCGGCCGAAATGATAAGCGATCACCGGATAATCGGCGAAGCCGGCCGCGACCAGCGTCGCGCCGGCCAGATACGTCCAGTAAAGCCGCGGAAAGCCGCTGCCCGACATGTCCGGCGGCGAGGATTCCAGGTCTTGCGGGCGCGGGTAGAGCGATCTGGCCAGCAGAACCAGCGCGATATTGATCAGAGCCGGCACCAGGAGGACCGCGAACGCCTCCCGGAATTCCCCGCCATAGGCCAGGACGGCGGCCACGAGCAGCGGGCCGACCATCGCACCCGACTGATCCATCGCCTCGTGCAGGCCGAACGCCCAGCCGTACCCGCCGATCCGCTTGCCGGCATGCGACAGCATCACGTCGCGCGGCGGATTGCGGATCGCCTTGCCGACCCGTTCGAGCACGATGAGCGCGGCGGCCGCGGGCCAATTCCCCGCCAGCGCGAGCGCCGGCACGGCCGCCATCTGCACGCAATAGCCGACGATCGTGATCGGCCAGAATCTTCCGGTGGTATCGGCAAGCCGCCCCGACACGAGCCGCAACCCGTATCCGAGAAACTCGCCGAAGCCGGTGACGATGCCGACCGCGGTCGCCGTCGCGCCTAAGGACGCCAGGAACGGCCCGACGATGCTGCGCGACCCCTCATAGGTGAAGTCGGCAAAGAAGCTCAGAACGCCGACGAGGAGAACAAAGCGGAGCGCGACCCGCTTACCGCGCGCGGCGGCCCCGCCGACCGATAAAGAGCTGCTCTCGACCATAAAGGGATTTCTCCTGCCGTCGCTTCACCGCGCTTCCCCGGTTCAGGGCGCGTCAGCCGGTAGGAGTCATTGGCCGGTCAGGCGGTTTTCGGGGAACCCCACCCCCTCGCTTAAATCCTACCCTCGGCCGGCCGAACCATCAACCGAGGGTTCGGCTTGGGCGGGCCGGACACGCCTTGCAGGCCTCCGCAACTATTGACAATGGCCGGCGTTCTTCGCATCGTGATCGGGTCGCCCCAGGGCGATAAAGGCGATGGAGTTCGCCGTGTAACCGCCCTCAGGGCTGATGACTCCTCCGCGCGTCTGTTGACGGCAGGAGGAGTGCGTGGTTCCACCGAAACGACCCCACCGGACGATCTGGCCAAGCGCGGCGGCTCGCTGCGCGGCCGAGCCTGCGTGCGGGTAGCCTGTGCGCGACATCCTTCTCCAGATCGCCCAGGTGCTGACGGTGCTGGTGCTGGCGCCGCTGCTGCAGGGCATCATCCTCCAGTTCGAGGAGCGGGTGCAGCGCGGGCAAGGCCCCGGCATCTTCCAGCCCTACCGCGACCTGTGGAAGCTTTTCCACAAGCAGGTCGCGGTGCCGGAGACCGCGAGCTGGCTCTTCTGGGTGACGCCGATCGTCGCCTTCACCTGCGTGCTCACCGTGCCGATTTTGATCCCGGTGCTGACCAACTACCCGCTGCCGCTGTCGGACATGGGCGACATCCTCGGCGGCGGCCTGATCCTGACGCTGGCGTCGTTCATGATCATCCTCGCCGGCCTCGACACCTCGAGCGCGTATAGCGGCATCGGATCGAGCCGCGCGGTGATGGTGGCGATCCTCGGGGAGCCGACGCTGATCCTGGTCTTCGTCGGCATCACGCTGCTCGCCAAGTCGATGCTGCCCTTTGTCGTCAATCACCTGCTGGTCGCGGATTGGGCGGCCTACATGAGCCCGGCACATCTCTTTCTGGTCGCCGCGTTCTTCATCCTGCTGCTGGTCGAAACGGACCGCATGCCGATCCATTCGAGCACGCATATCGAGGTCTACATGATCGAGGAGGGACGCATCCTCGAATATTCCGGCCCGCTGCTCGCGCTCCTCAAATGGGCCTCGGCGATGAAGCAGTTCATCCTCTACATCATCTTCTGCAACGTCTTGATCCTACCTTGGGGGCTCTCCGTCCAGGGTGCTGCGGCAGGCGCGCTCGGCGCCGCCATCGGCCTCCTGATCAAGTTCACGCTGGTTGCCTGCGCGGTGGTTTTCGTGGAAACCGCCCAATCGCGGCTTCGCTTCTATCGGTACCAGGAGCCGCTGGCAGCGTCGTTTCTGCTCGCGGTCCTGGCCATCGTCGGCACGCAGCTGAGCTGACCGTCATGCTGATTCAGCATCTTGGCCCGCTGGCCTCGTCGCTCTTCAGCCTGCTGGCGATCGTCAGCCTGCTGTTGGCCTTCGTGATGCTCGGCTCGCGCTGGCTAAAGAATTACCTGTTCGCCTTCGCCGCCGAGAGCTGGGCGATCGCGGCGCTCTCGGCCGCCGTCGGCTTTTACGGCGATTACCCCGAGCTCTATCTGATCGCGATCCTGACCCTGCTGTTCCGCGGCCTGCTCCTGCCTTATCTCGTCTGGCGGATCATCCGGCGGCTCTCCGTCGACCGCGAAATCCACGTGATCCTGCAGCCGAGCACCAGCCTCGTCGTCGGCGCCTTCTTCGTCATGTTCGCGCTGGCGATCTCCTATCGGGTCGCCGCGGCGTTCCGCCTGGAGCTCACCGTCGCGGTGCTCGCGCTCACGGTTCTGTTGTCGATGAAGCTGATCGGTTTCCTCATGCTCGCCGTGCGGCATGAGGCAATCAGCCAGATCCTCGGGCTGCTCGTCCTCGAGAACGGGATTTTCCTCGGCTCGCAGATCCTGGTGCCGGGCATGCCGCTGCTGATCGAGATGGTGATCCTGTTCGACCTTTTGATCGTCGTCGCCTGTTTCGGTGCGCTTGTCGGCTATCTCCTGACTCATGTCGGCTCGACCAGCAGCCTCGATCTGCGGAGACTGGTCGGATGATCATTCCCGCCTGCCTGCTGGCGCTCTGGCTCACACCGCTCGCGGCCGTGATCCTCTGTCTGGTCGTACGGCATCCGCGCGCCTGCGAAGCGTTCAACCTCATCGCTGCAACGGTCGCGCTCGCCGCCGCGCTGCCGCTGCCCTTCCTGGTCGACGGTCACGACCTGTTGTTCTGGGACGACTACGTGCTGCTCGACCGCGTCGGCGCTTGGGTCATCCTCTGTACGGCGACCGTCTACTTCCTCGCGTCGATTTACGCGATCGGCTATATGCGCCTGCTGCGCGAGGAGCCGCGGCTCTACCTCTTTTATGCGCTTTTCGCCGGTTTCGGCCTGACGACGCTGATCGGCCCGCTGATGAACAGCGTCGGCATCTACTGGATTGCGATCGAGCTCACGACGCTCGTCAGCACCTTTCTCGTCGCGTTCGAGCACGTCGCCGAAAGCATGGAAGCGGCGTGGAAATACATCATGGTCGTTTCCGCCGGCATCAGCCTGGCGCTGCTCGGGACCATCCTGTTCTATTGGGGCGGCAGCTTTGTGCTCGGCCCTACCTACAAGATGACCTGGTCGGTGCTGGCCGATGCCGCGCCGCAGATCAATCCAATCCTGATGACCCTCGCCTTCCTGCTGGTCCTCGTCGGCTACGGCACCAAGGTGGGCCTCGCGCCGATGCATACCTGGCTGCCCGACGCGCATAGCGAGGCGCCGGCGCCGGTATCGGCCATGCTGTCGGGCGCTCTCCTCAACACGGCGATGGTCGGCATCGTCCGCTTTCTCGCCATCACCCGGCGCACCGGCATCGGGGAACTGCCGCAGCTCGTCCTTGTGCTGTTCGGCACCGTATCGCTGCTGATCGGCGCCCTTTTTATCGTCCGCCAGAAAGGCATCAAGCGCCTGATGGCCTATTCCAGCGTCGAGCATATGGGCGTCGTCGCGCTCGGCTTTGGCTTTGGCGGTCCGCTCGGCATCGCCGGCGCGCTCTATCACATGCTCAACCACTCGCTGAACAAGTCGCTGATGTTCTTCGGCGCCGGCAACGTCATGCGCGCCTACGGCACCAAGGACATCGACCAGATTCAAGGCGTCGGACGACATTTCGCGGCGCAAGGCGGGCTCTGGCTCGCCGGCGCCATCGCCATCACCGGCGCGCCGCCGTTCGGCCTGTTCCTCAGCGAGTTCACCATCATGCGGGCGGGCCTGACGCCGACCTTCTCCTGGGCGGTCTATGTGATGGCGGTGCTGCTGATCGTGATCTTCATCGGGTTCATGAACCACTTCCGGGTCATGTACTACCAGTGCGAACCGGCTGAGGCGGCCGTTGTCGGGAGGTCGAGCGCCTGGTGCACGGTTCCGATGTGGCTCGCGCTCGCGCCGCTGCTCATCCTTGGCCTCTGGTGGCCGGGCGGCATCTGGAACTACCTCGCGGCCGCCGCGCAGACGCTATCGCCGGGGGGGCCATGATCGCCGGCGAGCAGCTCAAAGAGGCGCCGGCACGCCCGGCGCCATCGGACGTCGAGGAGATCACCGTCGAACCGGCCGCACTGCCGGAAGTCATCGGCAAGGTGATCGCCGAGGGCGGCCGCATGCAAATGGCCTATGGCTGGTACCCCAGTCCGGGCGCGTTCGAACTTCGTTACCTCGCCAGCCGTCCGCCGGGCGAGCCGTTCCTCGTCATCCGCTGCGTGCCGCGCGGGCCGGTGCCGAGCGTCGCAGCGGTGAGCCCGCTGCTTTCCTGGTACGAGCGGGAAGCCCGCGACCTCTTCGGCCAGGAATTCACCGACCATCCCCAGCCGGATCCGCTCGTGCTCCACCGCGGTGTCAAAGCCGTGGCACCGCCCTTCGACCCCTCCTATCCCGCCGACACCCCGCTCGGGTTTGAGCCGGTCGCCGCGGGCATGCTCGAGGTCGACAATCCCGATGTGCAGCGCCTGCCTTTCGGCCCGATCCGGTCGGATGTCGTCGAGTCCGTCGAGCTCGTCTTCTTCTATGTCGGCGAGCACATCCTGCACCTCCATCCGGAGCTTTTCTTCAAGCATCGCGGGATGGAGAAGCGCTTCGAGGGCGTCACCTCGTTAAAAGGCGTCGTGCTGGCCGAGCGGGTCTCCGGCGTCGGCAGCTTCTGCCACGCGCTGGCCTTTTGCCAAGCGCTCGAAAACGCTGCCGGATGCGCGGTGCCGCCGCGCGCGCTGATGCTGCGCTCGCTCCTCGCGGAACTCGAACGGCTTTACAACCATCTGCATTATCTCGGGCACCTGTCCGACACCACATCGCTCAAGGTCGGCAACGCCCAGGGGAAGCTGCTCGAAGAGCGCGCCAAGCAGATCAATGCGCGGCTGACGGGAAGCCGCTTCCTGCGCTCGCTGCTGATTCCGGGAGGCCTTCGCCGCGATCTCGACCCGCAGCCCTGGCTCGGCGACGAACTCGAACGGCTGCGTCGGGAGATCGCCGTCTACACCGGGATGCTGGAGAGCACGAACAGCCATCTCGACCGGCTGATCACGACCGGAATTCTCAGTTCGCAAGTCGCGTTCGACCAAGGCGCGACCGGCCCGATCCAGCGCGCCTCCGGCTTCGACCGGGATCTGCGCCGGGATCATCCCTACGCGGCTTACGCCGATCTGCCGCTGATCGTGCCCGTGAGGACCGAGGGCGACGCCCATGCGCGCGCGCAAGTCCGGATCGCCGAGATCGACGCCAGCATCGCGCTGATGCAGCGCGTCTTGCTGTTGCTGCCGGACGGGCCGGTGCGGACCGAGTGCGTCGTGCCGCCGCTTTCCGAGGGGCTCGGCTGGGTCGAAGGTCCCCGCGGGTCGCTGTTCTACAGCGTCCATGTCGGCGCCGACGGCGCCTTCGCACGGGTCAAGATCAAGTCGCCGTCCTTCTCCAACTGGCGGGTTTTCCCGTTCACCGTGCACGACACCAACATGATGGATTACGCGATCAACGAGGCGAGTTTCGGCCTCACCGTGGCCGGCTGCGACCGCTAGGAGCCGCGATGCCCTTCTGGACCCTTTTCGGCTTGCAGCATGGGAAAGCGACAGCGCCCTGGCCATTGCGGGATGGCCCGAACGGCCAGGACGGGCTGCTCGGCATGCCGCGCTTCGAGCCCGACAAATGCGGCGATGGATGCGACGCCTGCGCGGCGGTCTGCCCGACCTCGGCAATCACTGTAGAGAAGGGCGCGACCGGATCGGACCGGCTCGCCGTCGACTACGGCCGTTGCGTCGTCTGCCAGCTTTGTGTCGAAGCCTGTCCCGACGGGGCGGCGGCGCTGTCTTCCGATTGGGCGTTTGGCGTCCGTTCCCGCCTCGACCTGCAGCTCATCGGCCAACCGGTGCCGGGAGAGGACGCCAATCAAGGCGCGGAAAGCCGGCGCGGTTTCCGCCGCAGCCTCCACATCCGCCATGTCGACGCGGGCTCCTGCAACGGGTGCGAGTCGGAGTTGCAAGCGCTCAATAACCCCTTCTACAACCTGCACCGCCTTGGGATATTTTTCACCAATTCGCCCCGCTTCGCCGATCTCCTGCTCGTTACCGGTCCGGTGACCTACGCCATGCGCGAACCGCTGCGCCGCGCTTACGAGGCGATGCCGGTCCCCCGCTGGGTCATGGCGGTCGGTACATGCGCGGTATCGGGCGGTGTCGCCGCCGGCGGCTACGCTTGCGGCAACGGCCTGGAGGAGGTGCTGCCGGTCGATCTCTACCTGCCCGGGTGTCCGCCTAACCCGGCGGCGATGATCGAGGCCTTCCTCATGTTCCTCGACCGGACGCCCCAACGCGTACAGGGAGGCCGGCTTGCAGACTGACCTCCTGCTTGCGGGCCTTGCGGCCTGGCTGCTGGCGGCGCTCATCGCGCTCACCGGCAAAGCACCGGTGATCTCGCGCCTGCTGCTGGGCCTTGGCGGGATCGCCCTGATTGCGCTCGCCGTCATGACGCTACCCTTGGGCCTTCCGGCCATCGCGACACCGCTCGGCATTGGCGGACAAGGCTCGCTGTTCACATTATCCCCCGGCGCCCTATGGCTGATGGGTTTCGGCCTTCCCGGTGCCGTGCTGGCAACCTGGCTCGGCACGCCTGGCGCTCGACCGGCCGCCTGGGCCTTTGGTGCGGCCGCAAGCCTGATCGGCGCGCTCGGCGTCTTCGGCATGCAGGACGCGATCACCTTCCTCATCGCCTGGGAGATCATGAGCCTCGGCGGCGCGGTGATGCTCCTGGGTGACGGCCTGGCCAGCGATAGCGGGCGCCCCGTCCTTTTCATGCTGGCGCTGCTGGAGGCGGGTTCCGTCGCGCTCTTGCTGGCTTTCATCATCCTCGCCAACCACGCCGGCGACGTGTCTTTTGCGGGCTTTGCCGCTGCCGCGCAGGACATGCCGGACGCGGAACAGCTCTTTATCGGCTTCCTGCTTCTCGTCGGCTTTGGCGCCAAGCTCGGACTGCTTCCCTTCTACGAATGGTTCCCCAGTGCTTATGGCGCCGGCAGCGGCGCCTCGGGCGCCCTGCTGTCGGGCATCGTCCTCAACGCCGCCTTCTTCGCGCTCGCACGCGGCTTTACCGAGTGGCTTCCGGTCAACCCGCTGCTGCCGGTTTCGACGCCCGGCATCTTTATCGTCGCGGTCGGGGTCTTGAGCGCCATCCTGACGGCGCTCTACGCCTTTCAGCAGGAATCCTGGCGCGAGCTTTTGAGCCTCTCTTCCGCGGAAAACGGCTCGATCGCCGTCTGCCTCTTGGGCGCGGCGCTGATGTTCCGCAAAGACGGCCTTGGTGATCTCGCCGGGCTCGCCTGGACCGTCGCTTTTCTGCATCTCGCGGGGCACGCCTTGGCCAAGGGCGCGATGTTCCTCGCCGCCGACGGTATTTACCGGGCAACCGGCGACTACCGGCTTGTCCAGCGCGGCGTGCTCGGCCGCAGCAGCTGGGTCTTCGGCGCCGGCGCACTGTTCGCCGCCATGAGCCTGGCGGCAATGCCGCCGCAGGCGGGCTTCGTCAGCGAGTGGTACCTGTTTCAGACCTTCTTCCAGGGGTTTCATCTCGCCAGTTTGGGTAGCCGGCTGACCGCCGCGCTTGCCGGTGCCGGGCTCGCGCTGACCGCCGCCATCGCGCTCGCCGTGTTCGTCAAGGTTTTCGGCATCGGCCTCTTGGGCCGGGCCGCGCCGGACGCCCGCCGCGTGTCCGCCGGCACGTCTGCCGCGGTCGGCATTTTGGGGTTGCTCGTGCTTGCTCTTGCCGTCGGCATGCCGGTCTGGCTCGACTCCCTCGGCCCCGCCGTGACGCAGCTCTTCGCGAGCGATGCCGTCACCAAAATGCATGTCGGCTGGCTTCTCGTTCCGGCGACCGGAGCACCGATCCGGCTCAACGGAACCTTCGCCTTCATCTCGCCAAGCAAGCTCATCATCGCGATGCCGCTGCTCGCGCTGCTACCCTTGGCGCTCTTGGCGCTTTCCCTGCGCCGCCGGACACGGCCGGTGCCGGTCTGGTACGGCGGCCAGGACGAGGCGCCGGCGCGCGCCGCGACCACCGCGCTCACCTTCTCGAACGCGCTCAGGACCTTCTACAGCTTCATCTATCGGCCCACCGTCACCACGGCTCGCGAGCAACAGGGGGATTTCAACGGTCACCCTTATTTTGTGCGCCGCCTGATCTTCACCCATGACGTCGCGCCGATCTTCGGGCCGCATCTCTTCGCGCCGCTCGAGCGGCTCGTCATCTGTCTCGCCAACCGCCTACGGCTCATCCAATCCGGTCACTTGAATTTCTACCTGTCGCTGATCGGTGCCCTGCTGCTCGTCATCCTCTTCATCACGCTGTTCTAACCATGACCGGATCCGATCCGAATGCAGGCGCTTTTGGCAATTGCCATCGGGGGCACGTTGGGCTGTTGGGCGCGTTACGGCATGACCATTCTGGTCCAGGCCATCTACGGCCGCGCGTTTCCCTATGCGACGCTCTCGATCAACGTGCTCGGCTCGTTTCTGATGGGTTTTCTCTTTATCGAGACATTGGAGCGCCTGACTGTGAGTGCGTCGATGCGGCTCGGAATCCTCACCGGCTTTCTCGGCGGCTTCACCACCTTCTCGACCTTCGCAATGGAAACCCTGCTCCTCGCCGAGCAAGGCGAAGCGGGCAAAAGCGTCCTGTATGTCCTTCTGTCGGTTGTTCTCGGACTGATGGCGGCCGTAGGCGGCGCCTACATTGCCCGCAATCTTTGATCGGAGGCGTCCATGGAGACCGAGATCAGAATGGTGCGCATCTATCTCAGCGAAGCCGATCAGGGCCGGCGCAAGAACCTGATGCAGGAAATCCTCAACATCCTCCACGACCAGCATCGGGTTAAGGGCGTGACGGTGTTCCGCGGCATCGCGGGCTACGGCGACACCGGCGAATTCCACGCCGCCGATGTCCTGCGGATCATGGTGGATCTGCCCTTGGTCATCGAATTCTTCGACACGCCCGATGTCGTCAAGGCCGTGCTGGGCGTCATCAGTGACAGAGTGCCGGAAGGGCACATCGTCACTTGGAACGCCTCTTGTCAATGACGGCGTCGGTCTCGGCGACGTCCCGCACTTTTTGTGGTGACGCGCGGCTTGATCCGGCCTATCTCGCTGACGAAGAGGCAGATTGCGAAAGGGCCGTGCTCTGCCGAGAGCCGCGTATGACGTCGACAGAGATGCTGATGCCCAGCGAGAGCGGCACGAGCAACTGACTCGCATCGGGTCGCTCTCCCCCCGACCGCCGGTGCTCGGCGCAGGCGCCGCCCGTGAAATGTTCAAAGACTTATCACGGCCGCGACCACGCCTAGTAGAAAGTCGTTTTGATTGTCCGGAGCCGCCGACGGTGCGATCGGACGCGTTATATTTCGAGCACGATCTTGCCCGCGTGTCGGCGGGACAGGAGGGCGCGCATCGCGGCCGCGGTTTCGGCGAGCGGGTAGGTTCGGGCAACGCGCGGCTTCAGCTTTCCCGCCTCCCACCAGCGCATCAGCTCGGTTAGTTGGGCGCTGATCGCGCCGGCGTCGCGCTCGCCTTCCAGGCCCCAGGCTACCCCGACGAGCGCGATATTCTTCACCAGGATGAGGTTGGCCGGAACGGCCTGAATCCGCCCCGCCGCGAACCCGACGATCAGCATCCGCGCCTTCCAATTGACCGCGCGGATCGCCTGGTCGAACGCATCGCCACCGACGGGGTCGAAGACGACATCGGCACCGAGCCCGCCGGTCAGCGCGCGCACCCGGTCGCGCACGCTCTCGCGCGAGTAATCGATCAGGTCGTCGGCACCGTGCTCGCGTGCGATCGCCAGCTTCTCCGGGCTGCCTGCCGCGGCGATGACGCGGGCGCCCATCGCCTTGCCGATCTCGCAGGCGGTGAGGCCGACGCCGCCCGCGGCGCCGAGCACCAGCAGCGTTTCGCCGGGCTCCAGCCGTCCCTGCCAGCGGATCGCGACATGACTCGAAATATAGGCGACCGGGAAGGCGCCGGCCTCGGTCCAACCCATGCCGTCGGGGATGCGGAAGGTCTCGGCAGCCGGCGCGACGGCGTAATCGGCGAGCCCGCCATAGG
>DASZOZ010000115.1:0-9868 GCA_035550515.1 Allostellaceae bacterium | reverse complement strand
GACCGCCCTGATCAGCGCTACTGCTCATCGCGCCGCCGGTCGCCGCGCCGCTGCCCATCGCGCTGCTGCCCGCCGCGCCGCTGCCCGTCGCGCGCCGCGGACCGCCCTGATCAGCGCTACTGCTCATCGCGCCGCCCGTCGCGCCGCTGGTCGCCGCGGTCGCGTTGCGACCTCTCCTGCCGCTGGGGCGGTGCGGCTTGCGAACGCTGCGGCGCCGGCTGGCGCGCGTTGCCGCCCGGCTGGCGTCGCTGTTGGCCGCCGCGCTGCTCGTGTCGCTGGACGCCCGGCCGCGGGTGTTGGTCGCCAGGCCGGCGGTGCTCGACGCCGTTCGGCGAATGCGCCTCGTGCTGCTGCCCATTAGGCCGCTGTCCCCCGGGCCGCTGTCCCCCGGGCCGTTGTCCTCCGGGCTGCTGTCCTCCGGGCCGTTGTCCTCCGGGCTGCTGTCCCCCGGGTTGCCGTCCCCCGGGTTGCTGTCCTCCGGGCCGCCGCTCGCCGGGTTGCTCGGTGCCCGCCCCGCGGCCGCGGCTGAGTTCGCCGCGGTCGGCACCGCGATAGGCTTCGCCGGCTTGCCGGCTGATCGCTGCCGCGGCGCCGGGGTTGGCGCGGGTCGACGCCGCCGTCACCCGCTGCATCACCGCCGCCGACGGCGCGGCGCGGCCGACGCCGCGCAGCACAAAGGCGGTGCCGCGCGTGACCGCGGCGGCGTGCACGGCGCGGGCGTCGATTGTCGCGCGCCGCAGCGTTGCCCTGGCGCGCGGCATTTCGCGCGCCGCCCGGGCGAGAAAGGCGGTCTGCTCCGGCGTGCGCGCAGCCTGGCGGCGGTCGAACAGGTTGACCCGGTTCGCCTCGGCCAACAGCCCGAGTTCGCCCGCCAGGCTGCCCGACCCGCGTACCGGCGGCGGCGGGCGACCAGCGCCGGCCGCGGCGAGGCGCTGCTGCTCGGCGGCGGGAACCAGGTCGGCGGCGCCGGCGCGTTTGAGCCAGGCTTCATCCGCCGCCGGTCGGTTGGCGAGCACGCTGCGCGGCGGCAGCCGGCGCTCGATCGCCTGCAGCGCCTGGGCGGCGACCGGCGCCGGCATCGCGTCGGGCGCCATCGGCACGGTCGTCGGCGACGGCACGGCGATCGCATTTCCGGGCTGCAGGGCGCTGCTGCCGGCGGCATTGCTGAAGGTGGCGTTGCCCTCGCCGAGAAACAGGAAATCGGGCACCGCCGGGTCGACGATGCCGGCGGCCACCGAGCCGCGAATGGCCATGGTGCCGCTCGGCGTCTTGACTTGCGCTTCCTGGTCGCTGGCGATGTAGCCGGAGACATAGCGGAACACGCCGCGGGTCACATTGAGCGTCTTGTGGCTGGTGCTTTCTTCGGGATTGAAGACAAAGGCGTCGATGCGCACCACCGCGTCGGGGCCGATCTCGAAGGTCGAGCCGTCGCGGAATTCGACGACCGCCTTGGCGGCGTCGCCGGTGGTGATGTCCTCCTCGAAGACGATGTCGTCGTTGACCGCGATGCGCCGGGGCGGCGCGTCGCCGGCCCGGCCGTCGACATCGTTGGCGATGAAGATCGACCGCCCGACATCGACCGAAGCGGCCGGCGGCTCATCGGCCAGCGCTTGCAACGCCAGCCATCCGCCGGCGATCACGGCGGCGCAGACCAGCCGCCGCCGGCTCATCGTTCCATACCGGAAGCGGTCAGCTCTGATCGATCAGCGTGTGGATCAGATCGGCCGGCCATACCAGGCTGGTCGGCGCGCCGTGCAGCGCCGCCCCGAAGGACGGGTCGATATGGTCGGCCGGCAGGTCGATCGCCATGTAATGGCCGAAATGCGCCAGGACTCCGGCGAGGTAAAGCCCGGTCGCCCATTTCCAGGCGTGCTGCTGCTCCGGGGTCCGCGCCCGGGAGAAAATCCGGCGGCCGAGATTGGGATAACCAGGCGGACCGATCATGACCGCACCCCGACGGCAATCGACGCGGCGACAATAGCAACATCGCGAACACTCGTCATCGCCTGAAAACCCTGCGAAAGGCGAAACGAAGCGGTTCCCGACAGCAGCGGTTGAAGTAATGCCGAACTATTTCATACCCGGTGGTTTCCACCCCAGCCATTCGCAGAAGGCGCGGCCCATGACGAGCTCTTTGTCCTGCCCCTGAAGCCAGGGCAATTCGTCGGTGAACATCGTCACGCACTGCCGGTAGCTGCACGGCATGCGGGTGATGTCGGTGCCCCAGAAGCAGCGGTTCGGCCCGAACGCGTCGAAGATCCGCCGCAGATGGCCGTGGATGTTCTTGTAGGGGTAGGGCGCGCTCGAATAGCTGGGCGCGCCGGACATCTTGACGCCGACATTGGGCAGGCGGGCGAGCGCCAGCATCTCCCCCAGATCGGCGAAGGCCGGATCGTCGGTGCCGCCGGCGCCGCCGCCGTGCCGGCCGAGATGGTCGATATGCAGCTTGAGGCCGGGATGGCGCTCGGCGATCGCGGCGAACTGCTGCAGATAGCCGCCGGCGAGCAGGCCGACGACGTAGCCGGACGCCTCGCAGGCCTTCCAGAACCAGTCGAGCGAGCCGTCGCTCCAATAGCGCTTCTGCTGCGGCTGGTTGAACGTGAAGCGGAAGCCGACCATCCCTGGCCGCGAGCGCCAGTTGCGCACGATCTCTTCCTTGTCCGGCGCTTCGAGGTCGAAATGACCGAGGATGCAGAACTTGTCGGGATGCGCCTTGACCGCCTCGACCGCCTGGACATTGACCGCCTCGCCGAGCGTCGAGGGCGGGTGCAGCACCGCCGCATCGACCCCGGCCTCCGCCATCTCGGCCAGCGCGTCGTCGACGTCATAGGTCGGGATCTGCCGGTGATGCGCCGACATCCTGGCGTTTTCCCAGATGTGGATTTGCGAGTCGACGATCAGCATGGTTTCCTCCGGCGAGTTCGTTCGCTCACTGTAGGGCGGGCGGCGCTGGATGAAAACCGCGCGTCCTTGGCAACCCATGCCGTAACACGATAGCCGCGATCAAAAACGGGTATTTTGAACATCGCAGTGGCATGGCTACCCTCCCGGCGAGGCAAGTAAGGAGCGGCACGATGCGGTTTGGACTGTTCGGCAGCGCCCAGGCGAAGCGGCCCGAGCTCGGCGCGGAGCTGACCGACTCCAGCCAGGGCTTCCGCGAGTGGATCGACAACAATGTCGAAGCCGAGGCGCTCGGCTTCCACTCGACCTTTGTCGTCGAGCACCATTTCACCGGGTTTGGCCAGGTCTCGGCGAGCCTCAACCTGTTGACCTGGCTTGGCGCGCGCACCACGACGCTGCGTCTCGGCACGGCGGTGCTGGTGCTGCCGTGGCACAACCCGGTGCTGTTGGCCGAGCAGGCGGCGACGCTCGACCTGTTGTCGGGCGGGCGGCTCGATTTCGGCGTCGGCAAGGGCTACCGCTACAACGAGTTCGCCGGTTTCGCGATGCCGATGGAGGAGGCCGACAGCCGTTTCGACGAATCGATGGAGGTCATCACCAGGGCCTTCACGCTCGATCAGCCGTGGAGCCACAAGGGCAAATACTGGCAGTTCGACAACGTCATCGTCGAGCCGCCGCCGGCGACGCGGCCGCACCCGGCGATCTGGATGGGCGCCGGCTCGGAGCGCTCGGTGCGCCAGGTCAGCGACCGCGGCTACAATCTGCTGCTCGGCCAGTACGACCGGATGGAGGACGTCCTCCGCCACATCGCCCAGTTCAAGCGCGATGTTGCGGCGAAGGGCCGCAAGTACGACCCGATGCATGTCGGCGTCGCGCGGGCGGTGCATTTCGCCGACACGCCGGAGGAGCTGGAGGCGGCGCAAATCCGCCGGCTGCAAGGCCATGTGCGGGTCAACAAGCTCGCCGAAAAGCCCGGCGACGACCGTGAGCGCTTCGTCCACAACGACGCGGAGATGCGCAAGCTGTGCGACGACACCGCGATCTTCGGCACGCCGGACCAGATCGCCCGCAAGCTCGAAGCGTTGCGCGACGGCGGCGCCGAGTACGTGATCGTCAATTTCGGCGGCTCGCGCAAAAACATCCGCCGCTTCGCCAAGGAGATCATGCCGCATTTCGCCGGCGAGCCGCGCCTCGCCGACGCCGCGAAGTGAAGCCGGGCCTAGGACGTCTTCAACGGATCGTCATGGCCGGGCTTGACCCGGCCAGCTCCCGGGCCGCCGAGATCGCCGGGTCAAGCCCGGCGATGACGAAACAAGCGGTCGAGCGCCGCGGACCGGCGGTGTCTCCGCCTTTCGCGTCCCGTTCAGGTCTGTACTGCCTGAGTGACGGCGCCGCCGATCGCGGTGCGGCCGCCGTCGACGACGTATTGCGCGCCGGTGATGTTGCTCGCCAGGTCCGAGGAGAGGAACAGCACCATGTTGGCGATCTCCTCGGGCGTGGTATAGCGGCCGGAGGGGATGACCGACGCGTAGCGCTTGCCGACACCGTCCGGATCGTCGGGGCTGATCATCTTTTCCAGCGAATGGATCATGCGGGTGTCGACCGGGCCGGGACAGACCGCGTTGACCCGCACGCCCTGGCGCGCGACCTCGCCGGCGGCGGTCTTGGTGAGGCCGATCACCGCGTGCTTCGAGGCGACATAGGCCGGCATGCCCGGCGTCGCGACCAGTCCGGCGACCGAGGCGGTGTTCACCACCGACCCCGACTTCTGTTTGATCAGCACCGGCAGCACGTGGCGCAGGCCGAGAAACACGCCCTTCACGTTGACGCCGATCACCTGGTCGAACATCGCCTCGTCGTAATCGGCGGTGTGGGCGAGGCCGCCTTCGATGCCGGCATTGTTGAAGAAGCAGTCGATCCTGCCATAGGTGGCGAGCGTCTCCTTGACGTAATTCGCGACATCGGCCGATTGGGTGACATCGGCGGCGACGAATTTTGCTTCGCCGCCCTGCTGTTTGATGATCCCGGCAGTGGCCTCTCCCGCCGCGGCGTCGCGGTCAACGACGACAACCTTGGCGCCCGCCTTGGCGAAGGCCAATGCCGCGGCGCGGCCGATCCCGCCGCCGCCACCGGTGATCAGCGCGACCTTGTCGGTGAAGTCCATATTCATGGCAATTCCTCCCAGGAATCGTCATGGCCGGGCTTGGCCCGGCCATCTAGACCCGCGGGTCTAGCCCGCGGGCGACGACGAGAAGGAAGTTATTCGGCGGCGTGCAGCAGGTCGAGATATTCCTCGTACACCGCCATGTTCTTGCCGAACGAGATCGCCGCCGCCTGACAGCCGGAGACGAGGTGCATCCAGCGCCACGGATCGCGCGTGTTGCGGAACTCCTCGACGATCGCGTTGTGATGCTTGAACGCGTGCATCTCGGTGAAATTGTCGTGGCAGACAATCTCGGCGAGCCGCGCGATCAGCGCCTCGGGGTCATAGCGGCACTCGACGTATTGCTGCGCCAGGTTGATCGTGTGCTTGACCTCCGGCACCGCACGCATCAGGCCGAGATTGGTGACCGTCGACCAGTCCGTCGGCGGCTGGGTGTAGATGCTGTGGGTGATCGCGTCGAGCAGCGACTCCTGCGATTTCGGCGGCAGCGCCTTGACCGCGTCCATGTCGGGCTGCGAGCCCGGCGGCTCCATGCGCATCTGCGTCGAGCGGATTTCGGGGCCCAAATGCCAGTTCATCAGCAGCAACAGCTTGCTGCGCAGGTTCAGCCCCGGCAGCCCGATCAGATAGCGCCGCAGGTTGATGCTCGTATGCAGGTGGACATCCATCGGATTTCCGCCGAGCGAGCGCGTGAAGAGCCCGGCCGCGCCGATCGACAGCGCCTCGCCGGCGCCGTTGAGCGACAGGCCTTTCGCCAGCGCGCTGGCGATCATCACCGGGATGTCGGCGAACTCCTCGACCTGCCCGATGTTCTTGCCCAGCCGGCCGACCGCGATGGTCTCGTCGTCGCCGGTTTCCTGCCGGGTGACGCGCTCCATGAGCTTCATGTCTTTGATCAGCGCGTCGAGCTCCGGCTGCGCCGGGGCGATCGGGAAGCGCGCCGCATACCGCACCGTCGGGCGCATCAGCAGCGACAGGTATTTCTTGTCGAGCACCCCGGCCTCGAACGAGCGCCACAAATAGCCGGGAAACACGAAGTAGTGGTCGTCGACGTTGTTCTTCGGGATGGCGATGCTCATCAGCAGGTCGAACGCCTCGATCGGTTCGACGTTATCCCACATCCACTGGTAGATATGGTCGGCCTTGAGCGACTCGCCGCGGTTGCAGGCGAGCAGGAACGCGGCCTTGGCTTTCTCGAAGCTGTCGAAATTGAGCGGCTTGAATTCCAGCAGCTGGTAGGGGCTGGTCTCCGGCGCGTTGACGTGCTTGTTCGACAGCGCGACGTGCTGCACCACCGGCAGGAACTTGTCCTCGCCTTCCAGGCGATCGACCAGCTTCGACAGCGCGTACAGGCCGGCGAGCGGGTGCAGCGGGCCGCCGTGATGGCCGGGCGGCAGGTCGGACGAGCGGGTGACCGCCAGCGCCGAGGCCGTCAGCATCGCGCCGAGCGGGGTGCCGGCGCGCAGCTTTTCGAGGGTCTTGTCGATGATATCGACCGGCGGCGTGTCCTCGATGAACTGCACGAGGGGTTCGATCTCGGCGGGATACTGCACACGTTGCGGCATCGGCATTTTTTGGCTCCCCGGAAATTCGTTCAGTGCTGGCTCACGTCATACTTGCATCAATGGTGCCATGTCTGAAACGCATGATGACACTAATAATGCTCCTTCGGCAGGTTCAGATGTGGGAAGGGGCTATGCACCTGGGGCGGGACTACCATCGGCGCGGTGCGGATATATGACTTGTCGAGCTGGGCATAGCCGGTCACGCCGAGCAGCGACAGGCATATCCGAACCTCGTCTTCGAGGATCTCGAACAGCCGGACCACGCCCTCGCGCCCGGCCGCGGCGAGGCCGTAGACATAGAGCCGGCCGACCGCGACCGCGTCGGCGCCGAGGATCAGCGCCTTCACGACATCGGTGCCGCGGGTGATGCTGCCGTCGACCATGACCTTGGCGCGGCCCTTCACCGCCTCGACGACCTCGGGCAGCACCTCGATCGACCCGACGCCCTGGTCGAGCTGGCGGCCGCCATGGTTCGACACATAGACGCAATCGACGCCGTGCTCGACCGCGATCGTCGCATCCTCATGGGTGGCGATGCCCTTGAGGATGACCGGGATCTTCGACAGCTTCTTGATGCGGTCGATGTCCTTCCAGTTGAACCGCGCCTGGTAGATGCGGGCGTCGCCGGGGCGTACCCGGCGGCGCTCATGACGCTTGGCGATGTCGCGCTCGCGGCGGGAATAGCTGTCGGTGTCGACGGTCAGCGCGAACGCGTCGTAACCGTTGTCCATCGCGCGGCGGACATGATCGTCGACCCAGGCCTCGTCGCCGCGCACGTAAAGCTGGAAGATCCGGAAGCCGTTGCCCGAGGCCTCGGCGGTCTTCTCCAACCCCGGATGCGAGACCGAGGAGAGGATCATGCCGTTGCCGAACTCGGCGGTCGCCGCGGCGACCGTGGCGCCGCCGCCCGGCTCGAAATTCTCCAGGCTGCCGACCGGCGCGCACAGCACCGGCAGGCGCAGTCTCTTGCCCCACAGCTCCTTCGAGCAGTCGACATCGGACACGTCGCGCAGCACCCGCGGGCGGAAGCCGATCGAGTCGAGCGCGCCGCGGTTGCGCGCGATCGTCGTCTCGCTCTCCGAGGCGCCGATCAGGTAGTCCCAGTTGTTGCGGTTGAGGTTCTGCCTGGCGACGGTGACGAACTCGTGCAGGTTCATAAAGCGGTATTCGAGGAGTTCGTCGGCCATCGGGACCTCTTTCGGTTGTACGCAAATGATATCGGCCGAGCGTAATAGCCCAGCCATGCAGCGGCAACCGCCGCGTTCTCCTACTTTGCGCTTGGGCGGCGCGGCGCGCTGTCGCTACGATGGCCGCCGGGAGATACGCAGGCCAGCCAGAGGAGACGCGCCATGCCCTACCGCATCCTGACGCCGGACAGCCACGGCGAAGAGACGATGCAGATCGCCTACGACATGCTGCCGAGCGGGTTCGAGCTGGTGGCGGCGCCGCACGGCCGGCCGGAATTCTGGAACCTGCTCAAGGATGCGGATTTCTACATCGGCGCCGGCCAGTTCAAGCACGGCCCGGAATTCTACGCCCAGGCGCCGAAGCTCAAACTGGTGCAGACGCTGAGCGCCGGCTACAACACCTATGACCTCGACGCCGCGCGCAGCGCCGGCGTGCCGATCTGCAACAACGGCGGCGCCAACGCGACCGCGGTCGCCGAGCACGCCATCATGCTGATGCTGGCGGTGTCGCGGAACCTGATCTCGGTGCATGACGGCGTCGTGTCGGGGCGCTGGCGCGGCAACGACTTCAACTCGACCAAGCTCTACGAGCTCGAGGACAAGGTGCTCGGCATCGTCGGCCTCGGCAATATCGGCACCAAGGTCGCGCGCCGCGCCAAGGCGTTCGACATGCGCGTGCAGTATTACGACATCAACCGGCTCACGACCGCGCAGGAGGACTCGCTCGGCATCCGCTTCGTGCTGTTCCCCGAGCTGCTGAAGACCTCGGACTACGTCACGCTGCACGTGCCGCTCGACCTGTCGACGCACAACCTGATCGGTGAGCGCGAGCTCAACATGATGAAAAAGACCGCGATCCTGATCAACACCTGCCGCGGCCCGGTGGTCGATGAGGTGGCACTCTACAAGGCGTTGCGCGACGAAACGATCATGGCCGCCGGCCTCGACGTCATGGTCGAGGAGCCGCCCAAGCCGGACCACGAGCTGTTCACGCTGAAGAACGCGATCTTCAGCCCGCATTCGGCCGGCCCGACCTGGGACAACCACCCGAAGCGCTGGCGCAACGCGTTTGACAATTGCCAGCGCGTGGCGCGCGGCCAGCGAGCGTTCTGGATCGTCCCGGAACTGCGCGACGCGCTGTAGAAAAAAGAAAAGAGGAGCTTGTTTGTTCGTCATTCCGGCGAAGGCCGGAATCCAGGGCTCCACTCACCGGTGCGACTGAAACCTGGACCCCGGCCTGCGCCGGGGTGACGAAGAGGCGATCGAAGCTGCGTGAATAATGCTCTAATTCACCACAGAGGCACGGAGAGCACAGAGGGTTCAGCCGCTCGGCAATCTCAGTGTTCTCTGTGTCTCTGTGGTAGATTTATTGGCGCTTCGCGCCGAAAAAACTTTCGTTCTTTGCGTTCTTTGCGTTGAAGTGTTTTCAGGGAGGTTTTGATGCCCGGCCGCAATCCGCGCACGGAAGATGAGGCGCGCGCCCTTGTCGCGCATGTCGAATCGCTGTTCATGCCGTGGAACCTCGATGCGCTGCTGGCGGGGTTTACCGACGATTGCGTCGTCAGGTTTGGCGATCTGCCTGAGCTGAAAGGCAGGGCGGCGCTCGAAAAACTGTTCCGCGCCCGCATGGAGCGACAAAAGGACTACCGCCTCAAAAAGGAATTCCGCGCGCTCGCCGGCGACGTCATCACCAATTACTGGGAAGGCTGGTGGGAAGACGGTGCGACCGGGAAGCAGATGCACGGCCGCGGCGTCGAGGTATGGCTCATGCGCGACGGCCGGATCGCGGTGTGGGAGGCGGCTTTCAACGCCAACGAGGCGGGCGGCGCGAGCGCGATGGGCCTAGTGTGAGCGCGGGTAAGCATTCGCCGTCTTGAAGGACGGCCAAGCCCGCTCTCCAGGGATGCAATGTCCCGCGCGGCGAACCGGCGAGCTTGGGGGAAACGACATGATGCATCGCCACTCGCCGCATTGCGGCTGCACTCGTACGTCGCGCCGTTTGATGCTGGCGGGGCTCGCCGGCGCGGCCGCCGTGCCGCTGGTCGGGGCGC
>DASZOZ010000114.1:0-5209 GCA_035550515.1 Allostellaceae bacterium | reverse complement strand
CTGTTCTCGTCGCTGCAGCAATCGACGCTCAACAACCGCACCGGCCAGCCGAGCCGCGTACCGCCGCCGGTCGCCGATTTCGCGGCGACGCTCGACCCCTACCAGCGCGCCGTGATCGACGACGCGCTCGGCGCCGCGGTGGTCGGCGGGCCGCAGACGGTGCGGCAGGGGCTCGACAACATCGTCGCCCAGACCGGCGCCGACGAGCTGATGGTCACCGCCAACATCTACGACCACGAAAAGCGCAAACGGTCATTCGCGATCATCGCCGAAGTCACCGGCATGATCGCACCCGGCGACCGCTAGCTCTAGCATCTGATCCTGCGCGCTTCAGAACCAGGACAATGGATTGGATCAAGTCCCGGTCTTGGCGTCAGCTTCTGACCTCGATCACGTCCTGAGCGAAGATCATCTCTTCCTGGCCGACGAGCGCGGGATCGCCGGGCGCCGCGATATAGCGGGCGAACAGCCACACCCCATCACGCGGGTTGTCGACGATCTCGGCCTCGGCGCCGCCGCCCAGCACGAGCCGCGTGCCGACCGCGAGGTCGCGGATGTTGATCGGACCGTCGCTCATTTGGCCGCCACCGCCTCGCGGCCAAGGGCGGTTTTGTCGTTGCGCCGCCAGGTCGTCAGCTCGTCCCAGCTTGCAGCTTCCATGAACTGGGCCCAGCGGCCGTAGAGGTTGCGCATCGGCTCTTCGCTCGCCTGGATCTGGGTGATGTCGATGACCCGGCCCGGCACCCGGTAGCCCTCGAACTCGTAATCCTCCACCGCGTGCCCCAGCCCCATCTCGTAGGTGTAGGGGTGGCGCCGCGCGATCACGCCGCGGCTTGCGGCATGCGCGTAGTTCCAGTTCTCCATGTCGTCCTGCTCGGTCATACCGGCCGGGCCGGAATAGCGGATGTAATAATCGCGCAGGAAGTTCTTCACCGCTTGCGGCGCGTCGCGGTCGACAAAGAAGAAGCGCCACACCTCGGTCTGGTGCGCGCTCTTCGGGTGCCACACCGCGAGGGTGCGCGGCTGGCGCGGCAGCAACGCGACATTGGGGAAGATCTCGCCCGGCGCGCCGATCAGCCGCGCGTTGGGGCCGGGGCGCTTGCGGCGCTCCGCCTCGCAATGGCGGAAATATTCGGCAACCTCGGGGTTGTTCTGATACGATGGCTGCGGGTCGTGCCCCCGGGGCAGCAGGTAGGTGATGGTCTGGTGGCCGCGGTCGGGGATCGCGACATGCAGCTTGCGCGCAACGTTGAGCTCGCCGTAATCGCGCCGGCTCCGGCCGCTGGGGCCGACGCCGACGAGGTCGACCGAGCGGTGCGAGATATTGTGATAGCTGTCGCCGCTGAAATTCTCCGCCGGGAACTTCCAGTTGCACGGGATCAGCCATTTCTGCACGCCGCCGATCACCTCGGCCTGGCCCTCGCGGCCGTCCCAGCCGTCGAGGATCAGGTCGAGAAAGCGGCGGAATTCACCGAGATATTCGAGGAAGGGCGGCGCCGACGGGTCCCAGTTGGCCCACACGGTGCCCTTGTACGAACAGAGCTGCGCCACCTCGACAAGACCCCATTGCGCCTTGTCGAGTTCCGCATGGTACGCCTCGCGGAAATACGGCACGCCGACCAGCGCGCCGTTGGTGCCAAAGCTCCAGCCGTGATAGGGGCAGGTGAAGACCGCGGTGTTGCCCTCGTCGTAGCGGCACACCTTCATCCCGCGATGGCGGCAGGAATTGAGGAAGACATGCACCCCGCCGGCACGATCGCGGCACAGGATCACCGACTCCTCGCCCATGCGCGAGACGAAATAGTCGCCGGGGTTGGGGATCTGGCTCTCATGGCCGACAAAGAGCCAGGCGCGGGCAAAGACGCGCTCCTGCTCCTGGGCGTAGATGTCGTCGTTGACGAAAATCTCGCGGCTGACCCGCCCGGTCGCGAGATCGACGAGGCCCGGGCGGTAGCCCTGCATTCCGTTCATCGCCATCGCCCTGCCCTCCTTCACCGCTCGTCATCAGAAGAAAAACGTCAGGTTTTTCGACATCAGCACATTCTGGTCGAGGATGACCTTGCGGCGGGTGATTTGCCAGCCGTCATCGGCCCGGCGCAGCGTGTCCTCGCGCTTGCCGACGAGCAGGTCGGTCTCGGTCTCGACGCGGTTGCGGTAGATCAGGAAGCGGCATTTCGCGGTCACCGTGGCGGCGGCGGCCGCGGGCGTCGCCTCCAGCAGCTGGACGTTGGTCACCAGATGGGCGATGCGCGATTGCGGCTCCTCGGCCCAGTGGATGCCGGTCTGGATTTGCCGCACGCGGCGGGTCAGCGTCTCCTTGCCTTCGTCGAACCAGGCGATCTCGGTGGCCTCGCGGGTGAATTCGCGGCCGCTGTCATCGCCGAATTTGACGTTGCGCCGCATCGGCATCCAATAGCGGATGTCGTCGGCGAGCAGCGCCAGCCACGCGTCATAGCGCCGCTCGTCGAGCAGCTCGGCCTCGGCATAGAGGAATTCCGCGATTTCCTGGGTCAGCAGCAGCCGGGCCGCACGGTCGTCGCTCATGTGCGGCCCTTCAGCTCGACCCCGGCCATCGCCTCGAGCACCTTGGCGACGGCGGGGAAGCCCTCCTCGCCCCAGCCCTGCGCCTGGGCGCGCTGATAGGCGTCGGAGGCGAGCGCGCCGAGCGCCGCCGGGGCGCCGAGATCGCGCGCCAGCGCGCAGGCGAGCGCGACGTCCTTGGCGACGATGTCGAGCGTGCCGCCGGCTGCGAAGCTGCGGTTGAGGATGTTGCGCGCCGCGTTGTCGAAGGTGCGGCTCTGCCCGGCGCTGACCGGCACGATCTTGGCCAGCAGGTCGAGGTCGATCCCCGCCTTGGCCGCCACCAGCATCCCCTCGATTGCCGCGATGAAACCGGTATAGCCGAGATACTGGGTGACCAGCTTGGCGGTGGCGCCGGCGCCCGACGGGCCGACATAGAAGACATTGGCCGCAATCGCCGCGAACAGCTTCTTGCAATGACCGAAATCGGCCTCGCGGCCGCCCACCATCACGGTCATGTTGGGCGGCCGGCCGCTGACCGGCGCATCGAGAAAGGCGACGTCGCGCTTGCGCGCGGCCTCCGCGACGCGGCGCACCGTGGCGGGCGCGTTGGTGGTGAGGTCGATATGGGTGCCGCCCTTGCGCAGCCCGGCGAGGACGCCCTCCTCGGGATCGAGCGCGACCGCCTCGACCTCGCGCGGGCCGGGCAGCGAGGTGAACACCACCTCCGCCGCGAACGCCGCCTCGGCCGGGTTGTCGGCGACCGCCGCCCCCGCGCCGATCATCGCGCTCACCGCTTCCGCCCGCGCGTCGTGTACGGTGAGCCGATGCCCGGCCGCGATCAGGCATTCGGCGATCGGCCGCCCCTTCGTCCCGACCCCAACAAACCCGATCCGCATCGCCACGCCTCGTCCTGTTCAAGGATCATCATCGGCGCACGCAGGGGGCGCGGCAAGCCCCTCGCCCGTGAGGATCAGCGCCCCAGCACCGCCATCAGCTCGCGCCATTCGCGCGCGGAAAGGCCGCTATCCTTCTGCTCGACCGCCTCGCCCGCCAGCAGGCGGCGGATCACGGCGAGGGCGGCGGCGGAGAGGGTGGCGGCGTTCATGCGGTATTCGAGGAAGGCGGCATGGGCCAGCGGGACCCAGCGCCGCAGCGTGTCGAGCATCGCGTCGGCATAGGCGCGGATTTCGTACTGCGCGTGAGGATCGGCACGTAACGCGAGGAAATGCATCAGGTTGTGCAGGTCGGTCTTCCAGTACCATTGCGTATAAAAATTCAGCGACAGGTTCATCCGGGCGAGCTCGCGCGCGAGGCCGGGCCAGGCCGGGTCGCGCGGGTTGCCGGCCTCGTCCTCGTTGAGCATCTCGGCGTAATGGGCGTAAGCGCGGCCCGCGTCGTCGCGCAGCAGATCGAGCACGTGCCGGGCGGCCGCGCCCTCCAACACATCGCCGCGGCCCTGACGGTTGGTGGCGGCCTGGGCGGCGAGGTGCTCGGGCCGCGGCACGTAGAACTCGTTGTCGAGGATCGAATAGCGCGCGCTGTACTCGTTGACGTTGGCGGTGCGGTGCCTGATCCACTGCCGCGCGACAAAGATCGGCAGCTTGACGTGGTACTTGATCTCGCACATCTCGAACGGCGTCGTGTGGCGATGCCGCATCAGGTAGTTGACGAGGCCGGCATCCTCGCTGACCCGTCGGGTGCCGCGGCCGTAGGAGACGCGCGCCGCCTGGACGATCGCGCCGTCGTCGCCCATATAGTCGATGACCCGGACAAAGCCGTGGTCGAGCACCGGGATCGCCGCGTAGAGGATTTCTTCGAGCGCCGGCACGGTGGCACGGCGGGTCGGGCGGGTTTCGCCCCGCTCGCCCTCGATCTCCCTTTGCTGCTCAGGCGTGAGCGGCATCTGTTCTCCTCACCGCCGGTGCGCGCTTTGAGACGCCGCGCGGCGCACGACTCCTTGCATGACGGGTTTGGGAGACTTCAATCTGCGTCATCCTGCGGAGGCGCGCAGCGCCGCCTCGAAGGATGCGGCGATTGCCTTCCCTCACCCGGCATCCTATATCTCGATTGTCGGTTCACCGACTATGGCGATAAACGGCTTATGGAATAAGCGTTGCGGACCCGGGGGCGGTACCCGGCGCCTCCACCAATTACCGCCGGCCCTCTGCGAGAATCGGCCGGCGGCTTATGGGGGCGAAACAGGTTCGACGCGCGTGGTAAAGATAAGATCCGTCGCCCGGCATGATACCGCCGTTATCGGGTCAAAACTTAGCTGCGAACGATAACTTCGCAACAGAGGCGCTCGCGGCCTAACCCTTCACGGGGTAAAAGCCTAGGGTAACTCGCGGTTCGGGGGGCACCGGGCAACAGAAGCCCCCCACTCGGTTTCGCGGCTTCCAGCGCGGGCGGGCCTATGGCGCAGGATTTGTTCCACTACGACAAGATGGTCGAGCGGGCGCTGCGGGGTATGATCCGCGACGTCCTTGCGCGTGTCGCGCAGGAGGGGCTGCGCAGCGCGCACCATTTCTACATCGGTTTTGCGACCCGGGCGCCGGGTGTGGCGCTGCCGCCGCGCCTCCTCGAACGCTTCCCGACCGAGATCACGATCGTGCTGCAGCACCAGTTCTGGGACCTCGATATCGGCGACGAGGCGTTTTCGGTGTCGCTGTCGTTCGACAAGCAGATC
>DASZOZ010000113.1:0-64541 GCA_035550515.1 Allostellaceae bacterium | reverse complement strand
CTCGGCGCGGCGCAGTGCCTCGGCGATCGCCACCTCGCCGAGCTTGTGCGCCGGCAGGCCGGCAAGCCCGCCGTTAAAGGCTCCGACGGCGGTGCGGGCGGCGCTGGCGATGACGATGTCGGGCATGGGACTCTCCTCGCGACGGATGCCGTCTTATGTGGGCGGCTGCTGTCCTAGCAAAAAGGGGTGACGGATTGAAGTCGCGCCGGCCCAGGCGCAATGCTTGGGCGCGGCAGATGCTTGGGCACGACGGCGCCGGCGGCCGGTCATTTGGCGCGGCTGCGAGCCGGGCGCCGAGCATGCGGCGGCGGTGCGCCGTTCTCCAGCGCGCCGAGCCGCCGCTCCAGCGCCTCGACCCGCGCCGCGAGGGCCGCCAAGGCCTCCGCCTTGCCGTCGCCGGCCGGAGGAGCGACCGGTGGTCCGAACGGGCCGAGAAACGGCGGCCAGAGCGGCAACGGCGCGCTGTCCTGCGGCGGATTGCCGGGCGCGGGATAGGCGAACCGGCCGGTGAAGGCCATCCAGCGCTTCAGCGTCTCCACCGCGCGCGGGTCGGCGAGAAGCGCGCTCAGATAGTCCATCCACAAGCCCAGATAACGCTGGGCAAGGTCGTCCGCATCGGTCATCACCGCGATTATAGGCCGCGGCGGCTCGCGCCGCCCGAGCTTTCCGCGTCTCGCCCGCGGATTGATGAGGAAACCGCACGGAATCGGCGTATTGTTGCACAGCAGCATGGTCGCTGCCCTCGTGGTCGCCAAGGACAGCGCACGCATGAACACTCCGGGCACCGAACAATCGGCCGCAGCAAAGCCCGTCGTCGTCAAGAAATACGCCAACCGGCGCCTCTACAACACGGCGACGAGCAGCTATGTGACGCTCGAAGACCTGGCGAAGATGATCAAGGAGGGCGGCGACTTCGTTGTTCACGACGCCAAGACCAATGAAGACATCACCCGCTCGGTGCTCACCCAGATCATCGTCGAACAGGAGCAGAAGGGGCAGAACCTGCTGCCGATCAGCTTTCTGCGCCAGCTGATCGGATTTTACGGCGATAGCATGCAGTTCCTCGTGCCGGGGTATCTCGAACAGGCGATGGTGTCGTTCGCGCGCAACCAGGACCAGATGCGCGAGACGCTGCGCGCGACGTTCGGCCTGTTCCCGTTCGGCCAGTTCGAAGAGATGGGCAAGCAGAACATCGCGCTTTACGAACAGGCGCTGAAGATGCTGTCGCCGTTCGGCCGGCCGGCCGAAAAGCCGGCGGAGCCGCCGTCGGCTGCCGCCCCGGGCGAAGATCCGCGGCTGAAGCGCCTGGAAACCCAGCTCGAAGCGCTCACCAGACAGCTCGAAGCGCTGACGAAAAAATCGTCATCGGCCTGACGGGATCAGCCGAGCCGGTGATAGTCGCGATACCACGCGACGAAACGGGGTATGCCCTCGCTGATCGGGGTTTTCGGCTCGTAGCCGAAATCGCGGCGGGTCGCCTCGATATCGGCGTAGGTGGAGACGACATCGCCGACCTGCATCGGCATCATCTGCTTGATCGCGCTGCGGCCCAGCGCACGTTCGAGCGTCGCGATGAAATCGAGCAGCGTCTCGGGGCGGTTGTTGCCGATGTTGTAGATCCGGTGCGTGCCGGGCTCGGCCGGCGGCTGCTCGGCGGCGACGGCGAGCGCCGCGATGGTGTCGTCGATATAGGTAAAGTCGCGGCTCATCCGGCCGTTGTTGAAGATCTTGACCGGCTCTCCGGCAAGGATCGCCTTCGTAAAGATGTAGAGCGCCATGTCCGGCCGACCCCACGGCCCGTAAACCGTGAAAAAGCGCAACCCGACCGCCGCCATGCCGTAGGAGCGGCAATAGCTCTCGGTGATCAGCTCGCCGGCCCGCTTGGTCGCGGCATAGACCGAGACCGGGTTGTCGGCCCGGTCCTCGGTGCTGTAGGGCTGCTTTTTGTTGGCGCCGTAGACCGAGGACGAGCTGGCGTAGATCAGCTTGTCGAGCCGCTTCAACCGCCGCGCCGCTTCGAGCAGCACGACCTGACCCCTGACGTTGGACTCGACGTAAACCAGCGGGTCGTCCAGCGAATAGCGGACACCCGCCTGCGCCGCGAGGTGGACGATGCGGTCGATCTCGGGGTGGCGATCCACCAGCGCCATGACCCCGTCATAGTCGGCGACGTCCAGTCGATAAAAGCTGAAGCCGGCGTAGCGTTCGAGCCGGGAGAGGCGCGCCCGTTTCAGCGCCACGTCGTAATAGTCGTTGAGGTTGTCGATGCCGATGACCCGCCGGCCGGCGGCGAGCATGCGTTCGGCCAGGTGATAGCCGATAAAGCCGGCGCTGCCTGTGATCAGCAAAGCCATGTCATCATCCGAGCCGGGATTTTCTTGGCCCGCCGGAGGGCGGGCCGGGATTTTATCGGCCCGCCGGCAGGCGGGCGACGAGGCGGTAACATATCGACGGCGCGAACACCATGCCGCTGACGCTTGCGCCGCATGACGAAGTTTGTCATTCCGGGCGGCAAATGACGAACTGGGCCCGACAATGTGCGGCATAGCAGGAGTGTTGCTGCCGCAGGCCAACCTCCCGCGCCCCGAGTTGGAGGCGCGGCTCTGGGCGATGACCGGGGCGGTCCGCCATCGCGGCCCGGACGACCAGGCGGTGTGGACGGACGGGCTGGCCGGGCTGGCGCAGGCGCGGCTGGCGGTCATCGATCTCTCGGCTGCCGCCAATCAGCCGATCGGCAGCCAGGACGGCGCGGTGTGGCTGACGTTCAACGGCGAGATCTATAATTTCGCGGCGATCCGTGCCGATCTCGAAAAGCTCGGCTACCGGTTTCGCAGCCGGGGCGACGCTGAGGTCATCGCCAATGGCTGGCACGCCTGGGGACCCCGTGTCTTCGACCGGATGCGCGGCATGTTTGCGCTGGCGCTGTGGGATAGGCGCACGCGGCAGCTCATCCTGGCGCGCGACCGCCTCGGCAAGAAGCCGCTCTATTACGCGCCGACGCGTTCGGGCCTGGTGTTCGGCTCGGAGATCAAGGCGCTGCTGACCTGGCCGGGTATCGGCCGCACGCCGAGCCTGACCGCGATCGACGATTACCTGAGCCTGCAATACGTGCCGGCGCCGCAGACCGCCTTTGCCGGCATCCACCGGTTGCCGGCGGCCCATTACGTCGCCGTCTCGCCCGATCCGGCCGGACAATGGGACGATATCACGCCGGTCCGCTATTGGGCGCTGCCGGAGCCCACAAGCCCGCGCCGCGCGAAGCCGGCGGCGGAGCTCGAACGCGAGCTGGTGGCGCAGCTCGACGAGGCGGTGCGGCTGCGCTTGATCGCCGACGTGCCGCTGGGCGCGTTTCTTTCGGGCGGCATCGATTCGGCGAGCGTCGTCGCGGCGATGGCGCGGGTCGGCGGCGGCCGGGTCAAGACCTTTACCATCGGCTTTGGCGACCCGCGCTTTGACGAGACCCGTTACGCCCGCATGGTCGCCGAGCGTTACGGCACCGAGCATGAGGAATATGTCGTCGAGCCCGATGCGACGGCGGTGCTGCCGCGTCTCGTCTGGCATTACGGCGAGCCGTTCGCCGACCCGTCGGCGATCCCGACCTATTACGTCTCCGAGATGGCGCGGCGTCAGGTCACCGTCGCCCTCAACGGCGACGGCGGCGACGAGGCGTTTCTCGGCTATCCGCGCTATCAGGCAATGCGCCATCTGGCGCGCCTCGATCGGCTGCCGCAGTGGAGCCGGCTGGCGCTGTCGCGCCTGCTGGCCTGCGCCCCGGCCGGGCTGCAGCGCCGGCGCAAGCTGCTACGCATCCGCGACGTGCTGGAGGCGCCGCCGCAGCAGGCCGAGCGGCGCTATGCCGGAACCCTGGTGTTCTTCGCCGATCGCGATAAACAGGCAGGCTACGGCGAGGCGATGCGGGGGCAGCTCGACCGCTCGGCACTCGACCTGCTGGCGCCGTATTTCGCGGCCGCGAACGGGCTGGTCGCCGGCGCCAACTGGGCCGACCTGCACACCTACCTGCCCGACGACCTGATGATGAAGGTCGATGTCGCGAGCATGGCGCACGGCCTCGAAACCCGCTCCCCGCTGCTGGATCACGTGCTGCTCGAATGGGCGGCGGCGCTGCCCGTCGAGGTCAAGCTCGCCGGCGGAGAGACCAAAGCATTGCTCAAGCGGGCGATGGCGCCTTACCTCCCGCGCGAGGTGATCTACCGCAAGAAGATGGGGTTCGGCGTGCCGATCGACGCGTGGCTGCGCGGCCCGCTGAAGCCGCTCGCCTACGATACGCTGCTCTCCGCACCGGCGCGCGAGCGCGGCTTGTTTCGCCCGGACTACGTCGAGGCACTGCTCGACGAGCACGTCGCCGGCCGCTGCGATCACCATTACCGGCTCTGGGCGCTGCTGATGCTCGAACTGTGGTTTCGCATGTGGATCGACGCGCCCGCCGAACAAACCGTGCTGCGCCCGGCGGCCTGAAGCGCAAAACCTATGTTGTAGCGTCGCTGCAACAGGGTGCGAACGATGCGACGCTGCTGGTTGTTCGGTACTTTGGTTTTGTCGTTGCCGCGGCTAGGTTGGCGGTCCCATCCCGGGTTATCGTCATGCCCGGACTTGACCCGGGCATCCACGCCCGCACCGCCGTGCCATCCCGCGGGGATGGCCGGGTCAAGCCCGGCCTAGGGGACGTAGATGGCCGGGTCAAGCCCGGCCCAGGGGACGTAGATGGCCGAGTCAAGCCCGGCCCAGGCGATCATGTGTCTGAGCACCAGGTTGGGCGGCGCTAGCGGGGGGATGGATGAGGGGCCGGCGTTGGGGCGGCGCGTTGGCCATGGGCGCGGCGGCGGCCCTGGCCGTGTTGGTTCCGTCGCGCTCACAGGCGCAAAATATCAATTACACATTCGGCGAACTGAAATTCGGCGTTTGGGATCACGACACCAAGGCGCTGAAGGGCCGCGAGAAAGGGGTCGACCTCAACCCCGAAGTGATCTTCGGATCGCCGATCGATGACGACATGGTGGCCGACGTGCCGTGGTGGGTCCATTGGCTGACGCAGCCGCGCCCGACGATCGGCGCCGCGTTCAACACCGATGGCCTCACCAACCAGTACTACCTCGGCGGGACGTGGTCATGGTGGCTGACGCGGAACCTGATCAACCCCGGGGACGGCATCGTCTTCGGCTTCTTTTTCGGGCCCGGCTTCAACGACGGGCAGCTTCACAACGGCGACTCCGAGCACAAGGCACTCGGTTCGCACGTCCTGTTCCGCGAGGCCGCCGAGCTCGGCTACCAGATCGATGAGCGGTGGCAGATCTCCGGCTACCTCGACCATATCTCCAATGGCGGACTGGCCAAGGAAAACCAGAGCATCAACGACCTCGGCATCCGCATCGGCTTTCGCTTCTGACCGCTCACTCGGCGGCGAGGGCGCGCGCAAGCTGGCTCAGCGCTTCCTGGTGCCGCTCGTTGGGAATCTGCGCGAAGTTGCGGGCGAGTTCGAGGCACATGCGCTCGCGCGGCGAAATCTGCCGCCCGTCCTCGACGTCGAGCCCCTCGAAAAAGTAGTTCACCGGCACGCTCAACACCTGGGCGATCTCGAACAGCCGGCCGGCCGAGATGCGGTTGATGCCGCGCTCGTATTTATGGGCCTGCTGATAGGTCACGCCGATCAGGTCGGCGAGCTGCTGCTGGGTGAACCCGAGCATGATCCGCCGCTCGCGCACCCGCGCGCCGACATGGCGGTCGATGTCCTGGGTGCGGCTGCCGGTGCGCCGTGCGATGCGCCGTGCGGGCGCGGCCAATGCCGCCGCCGCCATTCCGTCCGCCGCGTTGCCGTCCGCTCGATCGTGTATCGCCATGTGTCCCACCACCCCTATTAGATAACCGAAGCCGGATCCTCGCGGTCGGCGGATAGCCCGGCCCGCGATGCTCAACCGCTTGGTTCCGGCGCGGATTGAACGGGCGGCCTGTGTCAAATTTGAGGCAACACGGCGGCCCTTTTGGCGCCGGCAGCAGCGCCGCGCGGCGCTCGGATTCGCGCCGGAGGGCAGCCCTGCAAGAACGTATGACGCGTTCCCTTTGACAGCCTCCCTCAAGCGGTGTTACCGACGCTGATCCCGTATCTTCCGGCACGTCCATGCCTCGCATTTCGATCAACGACGGCTCCCTCTATTACGAGCGGCACGGCGCCGGGTTCCCGGTCATGATGATTTCCGGCCTGGGGGGCCTGGGTTCGTTCTGGAACGAGCAGGTTGCCGCGTTGTCGAAGCGCTACGACTGCATCACGCATGACAGCCGCGGCGTCGGCGAGAGCGACCCGATTCGCGGCGGGTACACGGTCGACCGCATGGCCGGCGATGTGATCGCGCTGATGGACCGGCTGGAGATCGAGCGCGCGCATCTGCTGGGCCATTCCACCGGCGGCGCGATCGCGCAGACGCTGGCGATCGAGCATCCGAACCGCCTCGCCAGCATGGTCCTGTCGGCGACCTGGACCAAGCCGGATGCGTTTTTCCGCCGCATGTATGCGCTGCGCAAGGAAGTGCTGCAGCGGCTCGGCGCCAGCGCCTACGTCCAGGCGACGACGCTGTTTCTCTACCCGAGCTGGTGGATCGCCAGGAACAATGAAAAGCTGCGCCACACGGAGGCGCAGAATCTGGCGCATTTCCCGCCGCTCGAAATCGCGATGAGCCGGATCGACGCGATCCTCGCCTTCGACCGCACGCAGGGCCTGTCCAAGATCAGGACGCCGACGCTCGTCGTCGGCGCCGAGGACGACATCGTCACCCCGGCATATTTCTCGGAGGAGCTGGCGCGGCTGATCCGCGGCGCCGAGGTCAAGATTTTCCCGCGCGGCGGCCACTGGTTCCCGCACGTGCTGGCGCGCGAATTCAACCAGGCGGTCTTGCCGTTCCTCAGCGCACACACGCCGAGTTGATTTTCTGGCGGGCGCCTCCGACGCGCCCCGCTTAAGGCTTCCTAAAGGGCTGCGCCGCTAGCGTTGCGGTCGATGCCGGCGGTGCCGGCTGATGGCAAAACCCTCCCGGCGTAGGGGCGGAGCGCTGATGATTGCGAGCGACGCTGGACCGGTCGACGCCGAGGCGATGGAAACGCCCGCGGCGGCAAAGCCTTCGGACAGAGACCAACAGAGCCGGGACCAACAGAGCCGGATCGAGGATCGCGTCAACTACGACGAGTTGACCGGCCATTTCAATCGCACGCGATTGCGCGAGGCGATCGATCGGGCGATCAATGACGGCATGCGCCGGCCGGGTGTGGCGGCGTTTCTGGCGCTCGGCGTCGATAATATGAGCGCGATCAACGAGCGCTTTGGGCGCATGGCGGCCGATACGGTGCTGGTCGAGCTCGGGCGGCGGCTCGACGCCTGCTTGCGGGTCAGCGATCTGGTAGGCCGCCTGGGCGGCGATCGCTACGGCATTCTGCTGCCGCATTGCCCCGACGAATACGTGCCGGTGGCGGCGGAAAAGATCCTCGAAACGGTTCGCGCGGCGCCGTTCGCCACCGAACGGGGCACGGTCTCGGCGACCGTCTCGATCGGCGCCGCGTCGTTCTGCGATCGCGGCGCGACCTCGTACGAGGTCATCACCCGCGCCGAGGCGGCGCTCGCCGACGCCAAACGCACCGGACGCAACTGTCACGTCCATTACCGGTCGAGCGAGGAGCAGCGCGCGCATGAGCGGCGCTGTGCCGCAATCGGCGACGCGGTCCGCGCCGCGCTGCGCCAGGACCGCGTCGGCTTTGCGTTCCAGCCGGTCGTGTCGGCGGCAACCGGGGACGTCGATTATTACGAATGCCTGCTGCGGCTGCGCGACGCGAGCGGCGCGTTCATGGCCGCCGGCGACTTCATCCAGGAGATCGAGCGGTTCGGCTATATCCGGCTGGTCGACCGCTATATTCTCGACCGCGTGCTGGTCGAGGCCGGGCGTCATCCGCACATCACCTTCGGTTTCAACATCTCCGCCCTGACCACGGCGGACCGTTCCTGGCTGCGTTCGCTGACCGGGCGGCTGCGCGGCAATCCGGGGCTGGCGCGCCGGCTGGTCGTCGAGATCACCGAGACCGCGGCGCTCTACGACATCGAGGAATCGGCCCGCTTTGTCGACGCGCTGCGCCGCGCCGGCTGCCGCGTCGCGCTCGACGATTTCGGCGCCGGGCACACCTCGCTACAGCATCTGCAGAGCCTCAAGGTCGACATGGTCAAGGTCGACCGTGCCTTTATCAGCGACATCACCACCAACGGCGAGAGCCAGGTCTTCCTGCGCCACCTGCTCGGCCTGGCCAAGGGTTTCGGCTTCGCGACCATCGCCGAGGGGGTGGAGACCGAGGACGAGGCGGCTATCCTGCGCCGTGAGGGCGTCGGCTTTCTGCAAGGCCACCTTTACGGCATCGCCGCGCTCGACCCTCCCTGGCTGCAGCCGGCGGCTTAGTCTAGCCGGTTTGCTCACTCGACTTGGCGACGGCTTTCACCATGTCGAGAAAACTTTGCCGCACCTTGACGTCGGGGATCGCATAATAGAAGCGGACGAGTTCGATGGTCTCGGGGCGCTCCATGCGCTCGCGGCTCTCCCGCTCCTCGGCCGAGCCCTTCTCGTCGTCGACCGGCAGATCCCCAAAGAAAAAAGCGATCGGCACGCCGAGGATGTCGGCCATCGCCGACAGGCGCGAGGCGCTGACCCGATTGGCGCCGCCCTCGTATTTTTGCACCTGCTGAAAGGTCAGGCCGAGCGCGTTGGCCAGCGTCTCCTGGTTCATGCCGAGAAACAGCCGGCGCATGCGGATGCGCTTGCCGACATGGACGTCGATCGGGTTGGGGATTCCGGTTCCGCGCCCGTAGCGCGGCGCGCTACCGGCAGGCTTTGAGGTTTTCAAAGGTGCTTCCTTTTGAATACGCAGACGGAATGAAGGCGCGCCACCTATCACCGAACGATTGAACCGGCAATGACAAAGCGAGAGAAACGCACCGACCTAGGCGTTTTTAAGGCGGATCGTCATAGCCGCGTCGATTACTGATAAAAACCAAAGCCATCAGCCCGACGCCCAGCGCCATCGTCACCAATACGCCCAGAATCAGGGCGATCCAACCGTTAAGATCAATTCCCGTATCGCCGACAGCGTGCCAGTTGACGACGGCGACGCCGACGACAACCGCCACGGCGACCGCCGCGATCACGACCACAAGGGCGCTTTTGAACCGCGTCACTGTGCCTCCATATCGCCCTTACGTCGGGGGACGGCGCGTGGCAAAGTGCCGCTCCTCCGCCGACCAGCCCTGCCACGGAGAACCCGATGCCGACGGAATCGAAGCACCCCGAAACCATCGTACTGCATGCCGGTTACCGCAGCGACCCGACGACCAACGCCGTCGCCGTGCCGATCTACCAGACCACCAGCTACCAATTCCGCGATACCGAGCATGCCGCGAACCTGTTTGGGCTGAAGGAACTCGGCAACATCTACACCCGCATCATGAACCCGACCAACGACGTGCTGGAACAGCGCGTCGCCCAGCTCGAAGGCGGGGTCGCGGCGCTGGCGCTGGCCTCGGGACAGGCGGCGTCGCTGTTCGCGGTCAACAACATCGCCCAGGCCGGCGACAATTTCGTCAGCTCCACCGACCTCTACGGCGGCACCTGGAACCTGTTCCTGCACACGATGCAGCGGACGATGGGGATCGAGGTCCGCTTTGTCGATCCGAGCGACCCGGAGAATTTCCGCCGCGCGACCGACGCCAAGACGCGCTGCTATTACGCCGAGACGCTGCCGAACCCGAAGCTCGAAGTGTTCCCGATCGCCGAGGTCGCCAAGATCGGCCGCGAGCTGGGCGTGCCGTTGATCATGGACAATACCTCGGCGCCGGTGATCTGCCGCCCGCTCGACCACGGCGCCGCGGTGGTGATGCATTCGACGACAAAATACATCGGCGGGCACGGCACCTCGATCGGCGGCATCATCGTCGACGGCGGCAATTTCGACTGGGAGGCGCACGCCGACCGCTTCCCGCTGCTGAACCAGCCCGACCCGTCCTATCACGGCGCGGTATGGACCCAGGCGGTCAAGCCGATGGGCCCGGTCGCCTACATCATCAAGGCGCGGGTCACGCTGCTGCGCGACCTCGGCGCGGCGGCCAGCCCGTTCAATGCCTTTATGCATATCCAGGGGTTGGAGACCCTGCCGCTGCGCATGCGCGTGCACTGCGCCAATGCGATGGCCGTCGCGCGCCACCTCAAGGAGCATCCCAAGGTCGCCAAGGTGATCCATCCGAGCGTGATGACCGGCGAGGCGAAGCGCCGCGCCGATGCGCATCTGAAGGGCGGCTACGGCGCGCTGCTCGGGTTCGAGCTGAAGGGCGGCATGGAGGCCGGACGCCGCTTTATCGACGCGCTCAAGATGTTCTACCACGTCGCCAATATCGGCGACGCGCGCTCGCTGGCGATCCACCCGGCGTCAACGACGCATTCGCAGCTCACCCCCGAGGAGCAGCGGCAGGCCGGCGTGACGCCGGGCTATGTGCGGCTGTCGATCGGCCTGGAACACGAGGACGACATCCTCGCCGACCTCGACCAGGCGCTGAATGCCGCTTGATCCGGCGCCGATACCCCCAGCCCGACCCTCCCCCGCCGATCGAGGCTCGGCGCTCATCGAACTCGCCTGGCCGCTCGACCTGGCGCTGACCGTCGCCAGCCACGGCTGGGTGCACCTCGAACCGTGGCGCTGGGACTCGGAGACCGGCACACTGTCGCATGTCGAGCGGATCGACGGCGCGATCGGCACAATTCGCATGACGCAGCGCACGCCGGCGACACTCGCGATCGGCTGGGAGGGGTTCGCCGGCGTCGACCCCAGCGAGATCGCGCGCCGCGCCGCGCGCTGGGTGTCGGCGGACTGGGACCCGGCGGCGGCGGTTGCCGCGCTGGGCGCGCATTTCGTCGAGGAGACGGCGCTGATCGCCCGCGGCGGCGGCCGCATCCTACGCTGCTCGACCTTTTACGAGGACTTCGTCAAGACCATCCTGACCGTCAACACCAGCTGGTCGGGCACCTGCCGGATGAGCGCCGCGCTGGTCGCCGAACCCGGCGGCGGCGCCTTCCCCGAACCGGCGGCGATCCTCGATTACGGCGAGGAACGGCTGCGGCAGATCGCCAAGCTCGGGTTTCGCGCGCCGGTGGTGGCCGCCGCGACCCGGCGCCTGCTCGACGAGGGCGCCATCGACCCGGCGGGCAGCGGCGACGCCGATCGCCTCGACCACGAATATCTCGTCAGCCTCAAAGGCATCGGCCCTTACGCCGCAGCGCATTGCCGGATGCTGCTGCAGGATTTCAGCCGCATCCCGGTCGATTCGGTAGTCGTCGCGCATCTGCGCGAAAAGCACCAGACGACACCGGAGGACTTCATCGCGGCGCGCGCCGCGTGCGGCCTCTATCTCGGGCTCGGCTACCGGATGATGCGGCTGCGCGAAAAATTTCAGGTCCCCGACCTCGCCGGCGTCGACCGGTCGGCCTGGGACTGAACGGCCTAGGACTGATCAGCCGGGCGCGCGGGGGTGTGTCCGGCGGCGTGATCGAGCATCGAGCGGGCGATTTCGCGCTCTCCCATGATGACCCGGTTCGCGCCGTGTTGCAGCAGGTGATCCACCTCGGCGTCGAAATGCGCGCGGGCGACGATCTCCAGCGCGGGGTTGGCGGCGCGCGCCTGCTCGACGATCTGCCCCGCCTCGAACGCGTCGGGAATGGCCACCAGCAACAGCTTCGCATGGGGCAGGTTTGCCGCGGCCAGCACCCCGCCTTCGGCCGCGTTGCCGGCGAGCATCTCGACCGGCCGGCCGCGGAGCAGCTCGGTCGCGTCGGGCGCGTTTTCGATGATCAGCAGTTTTTCACCAACCGCCAGCAGGCCCTCGACCACCAGCCGGCCGACCCGGCCGTATCCCACGAGCACGACATGATCGACGAGCCGGGTGAGCGGCAACGGCTGCGCCTCCGTCGGCGGCTCGTCCGAGCGTCTCTCCTGGTCGCGCTGTCGCCACCGCCCCAGCGCCGCGAACATTGCCGGATTGACGACGATCGACAGGATCGAGGCCGCCAACACCAGGTCGCGCCCGCGCTCGGGCAGGATCCCCAACCCCAGTCCGAGATCGGTGAGAATAAACGAAAACTCGCCGATCTGACCGAGCCCGACCCCGAGCAGCAACGCCGTGCCGGCGGGCTGGCGCAGCAGGCGCACCATGGTAAAGGCGATGACCGGGTTACCGATCAGCACCAGCGCCAGCGTCCCCAGCACCAGCCAGGGCGCCTCGACCAGCACCGACGGGTTTAACAGCATCCCGACGGAGACGAAGAACAGCACGGCGAACGCGTCGCGCAGCGGCAGGGTTTCCTCCGCCGCCACCTGGCTCAGCGCCGACTCGCTGAGCGTCATGCCGGCGACGAACGCGCCCAGCGCGAACGACACGCCGAACAGTTCCAGCGCGGCGAAGGCCACGCCGAGCGCCAGCGACAGGACCGCCAGGCGAAACAGCTCGCGTGAACCCGTATGGGCGATGTAGTGCAGCACCGCCGGGATCACGCGGCGGCCGACCGCGAGCATCAGCGCGACAAAGACGACGACCTTGCCGAGCGTGATCCCGAAGGTTTCCGCCAGGCTGCGAATGTCGAGCGGCGCACTGCCGGCATCATCGTGCAGCAGGCCGGCCACCGCCGGCAGCAGAACCAGCGCGACGACCATCAGCAGGTCCTGCATGACCAGCCAGCCGACCGCGACATGGCCGCGGTCGGTGGCCAGCAGCCGCCTCTCCTGCAGCGCGCGCATCAGCACCACGGTGCTCGCCACCGAGAGACACAGCCCGAACACCAGCCCGGCGGCGGGGCGCCAGCCGGCGAGCCACGCCAACGCCATGCCCAGCCCGGTCGAGGCCGCGACCTGCGCGAGGGCGCCCGGCACGACGACGCGCCGCACGGCGAGCAGATCGCCGACCGAGAAATGCAGCCCGACACCAAACATCAGCAGGATGACGCCGATCTCGGCCATCTGCGGCGCCAGGCTCTGGTCGGCGACAAATCCCGGGGTGAACGGCCCGACGATGATCCCCGCCACCAGGTAGCCGACCAGCGGCGATGTCCGCAGCCGGTGCGCCACGGCGCCGAATACGAAGGCCAGCCCGATGCCGACGACAAAGCTGGTGAACAGAGAGGTTCCGTGCGGCATTCTATTCCGGCGGTGAAGGCGCGCTCGGCCGACGATAACCGCAGACAAGGGGAACAGGCGATGACGGCGCGGTCCTTTGCGACGATTTTCGACGCCGCGCGTCAACGCCACGGCGCGGCGGCGATCGAGGCGCGGCTGCCGCAGCCGAAAAGCGCCTCGGAGCTGGCGGCGGTGCCGGACGACCGCTATCTGTCGCAGATGTCGCTGCGGGTGTTCCGCGCCGGGCTCAAGCACAGCCTAGTCGACGCCAAATGGCCGGCTTTCGAGAAGGTGTTCGAGGGCTTCGACCCGCGGCGCGTCCGCGCCATGTCGGACGAAGCGCTGGAAAAGCTGCTCGGCGACGCGCGGCTGATCCGCCATTGGGGCAAGCTGAAAGCGGTGCGCGACAACGCCGTGGCGGTGCTGGCGATCGGTGAGGAGTTCGGCGGCTTCGGCAACTGGCTCGGCACCTGGCCGGGCGGCGACATCGTCGGGTTGTGGGAAACGCTGGCCGGCCGGTTCAGCCAGATGGGCGGCGTCTCCGGGCCGATGTTCCTGCGCATGGTCGGCAAGGATACGTTCGTGCTGTCGAAATCGGTGATCGCCGCGCTGAAGCATTGGGCCGACATGCCGCCACCCAAAAACCGCAAGGACCGCGCCGCCGCGCAGGCCTGCTTCAATGACTGGTCGGCCGAGACCGGCCGTCCCTTGTCACAGCTCAGCCTGATCCTGGCGATGTCGGTCGACGATTAGCCGTCCTTCAGCGCCTCCAGCGTCGCGGTGTAGGCGCGTCGCGCCGACACCAGGCCCCGCCGAAAGCGCACGGCCGCGTCGCGCTCGGGTTCGCCGGTGTAGATCGCCTCGGCGAAGACCTTGAACAGGTCGCGGACGCGCTCGGCATAAGCGGCGGCGATGATAGCCGCCTCGTCGGGTAACCCGTCGGCCGGCATGGCGATAACCCCTAATAATGCGAAATCTCGATCGAATTGCCGTCCGGATCGTCGATATAGACCGACTGGATCGTCCCGACCGCGCCGGCGCGCGGTCCTTCCATGCGCACCGGCACGCCGCATTCGGTCAGATGCGCCTTGATCTCGCCCGCCGGCGCGTCGGTCACGAAGCAGATATGCGCCGGCAGGCGCGGCTGGGCGCGCCCCGGCTCCCTTGGGGCCATGGGTCCGCCGGCAAGGTCGAGATGGATCTTCTGCTGGCCGAACAGCAGCGCCGCCCGGCCCTCGCCGATGATCTCGGCCTCCATCCCAAGCACCTTTTTGTAAAAGGCGATGCTGCGGTCGATATCGGCGACGGTGATGTTGAGATGGTCGATGCGCTCGATCTTCATGCTGCGCCCTCCCTCAGTGTCCGAGCAGCTTGGCAAAGGCGAACATCGCACCAAGCATGGCAACGATGTTTACCAGCACCGCCCCCGTAATCATCGAAAACATGCGGCCGACCATTTCCGCCTTGGCCGCCTCGATGCGGGCGATCAACCGCTGCTCCAACTCGCGCATCTCGCCGCGTACGACGGCGAATTCCGATGCCATCTCGGCCCGTACGGCGGCGAATTCCGATGTCATCTCGGCGCGCAACGCTGCGATTTCAGCGCGCAATTCCGTACTGAGAAGCTTCAAATCCTGCTTTGTCGCGAGTTCGGCATCGTCCGCCCCATCGCGGACCGCCTCAGCCACGGCTTCGGCCTGCGGCTCCGTAAAGCCTGCCTCGCGCAGTCGCCGTGCCACCTTCAGCGTATCGATCGCCATCGCGTGCAAATGTAAACGCGATCTCTTACCGCCGCAAACACGGTTCACCCGACCGGCGCGACCCGTTTCGCCAACTCGGCCTCGTTGAGGCGCAGGCCGAGGCCGGGCGCGGCGGTCAGGTGGAACAGCCCGTCGACCGGGTAGGGCGGGTTCTCGAACACCGCATGGGTACGCGGCGACGGGTCGTTCCACTCGCACGGCTTGGTGGCGCCCATCTGGGTCGCGGCGATGTGCAGGCTCGCCTGGTGGCCGATGGTCGGCTGGGTCTGGTGCGGCACCAGCTCGACGCCATGCGCCTGGCACAGCACCTCGCATTGTTTGAGGCCGGTGATGCCGCCCATCTTGACGATATCCGGCTGCACCATGCGGACCCCGGCGGAGATCAGATCGGCGAGGCCGGCCAGCGTATAGGTCTGCTCACCGGCCGAGACGGTGATGTCGAGGCGCTGCGCGACTTCGCCCATCGCCTTGACGTGGTAGTGCTGGACCGGCTCCTCGAACCACCAGTAGCCGAGCTCTTCGAGCGCCCGGCCGACGCGGATCGCCCCGCCGACCGAGTAGCCGTTATTGGCGTCGAAGGCGAGCGGGAAGCCGTCGCCGACCAGCTTGCGCACCGCCTTGGCCTTGGCGATGTCGCCGGGGATGTCGACATCGGCGTTGGTGCGGTCGGCGTCGAAGCGGATCTTGACCGCGGCCGGCTGGTTCTTCAGGCGCGCCTCGACGACGCGCAGCACCTCATCGACGCTGCGTTCGCCGTTGCCGCCGATCGACGCGTAGAACGGCAGGGCGGTGCGCCACGCGCCGCCGAGCAGCTTGTAGATCGGCTGATCGAACAGCTTGCCCTTGATGTCCCACAGCGCGATATCGAGCGCCGCCAGGGCGCCGGTCAGCGCCCCCTCGGGACCCAGCTTCACCAGGCGGTACAGCGCCGTGTCGAGCAGCACCGCGTGGTCGAGCGGGTCGCGGCCGACCAGGGCCGGGGCGATGTCGCGCGCAATGATGCCGAGCGAGGCGAGCCCGCCGAGCATCGGCGACGCCTCGCCGATGCCGAAGATGCCGTCATCGCAGCGGATGCGGACCCAGGCGCTGTGCTGCGCCGGCTTGTCGTCGGGCGACCAGCGGACCTGGAAGACCTCGACGCCGGAGATTTTCATCGTGGCCTCCGTCGGACCGCAGTCCAGCTAATAATTCGAAATCTCGACCAGGTTCCGGTCGGGGTCGCGGATATAGACCGAGGTGATCGTGCCGATTGCGCCGGCGCGCGGGCCGGGGCCGGTGATGATCGGCACGCCGCATTTATCGAGATGCGCGACGACCTCGGCGATCGGCGTCGCGGTGATAAAGCACAGATCGCCGGAGCCGCAGGTCGGTTTGTCGGCAACGAGGCCGGGGATGTTGTCGGCGGGATGCAGGTTGATCTTCTGCTGGCCGAATTTGAGCGCGGTGCGCCCCTCGCCGAAATGCATCACCTCCATACCAAGCACCTTTGTATAGAAATCGCAGGTCTTGGCGATGTCGGCGACGGTCAGCACGAGATGATCGAGGCGGGCGATCTGCATGGCGGCCTCCGCGAGGGTTTGCACGAGCTTGCCACGATCGGCCGGTCATGGCGAGGCGCCGTAGGCGCACGAGACGGCTTCGCTGCGCCCGCAATGACGGTCATGATCGGTCGGCAGCATCCACGGGAGGAACTCCATGAACCGGCTCGACGGCAAGGTGGCGCTGATTTCCGGCGCGGCGCGCGGCATCGGCGCGGAGACCGCGCGGCTCATGGTCGAGGCCGGCGCCAAGGTCGCGATCGGCGACGTGCTCGACGAGCGCGGCCGCGAGACGGCGCGGGCGCTGGGCGGCAACGCGCTCTACCGGCATCTCGACGTGACCCGCGAAGACGACTGGAACACCGTCATCGCGGCGACGGCGGCGACATTCGGCGGGCTCGACATCCTCGTCAACAACGCCGGGATGTTCCTCGGCAAGGGCATCGAGGAAGCCAGCCTCGACGAGTGGCACCGCCTGTGCGCAGTCAACCTGACCGGCGTGTTTCTCGGCACCAAGCTCGCCGCGCCGGCGCTGCGCGAGCGCGCGCAGCGCAGCCCGCAGGGCAGCGCGATCGTCAATCTGGCGTCGGTGGCCGGCCTGGTCGGCTCGCAGCTCGACCCGCTCTATTCGATGACCAAGGGCGGCGTGACGCTGTTCACCAAATCGGCGGCGCTCGAATTCGCGCGCAAGGGCTACCGCATCCGCGTCAACTCGATCCACCCGGGGGTGATCGACACCGATATGGGCGAGCAGACCTTTGTCGCCCGCGCCCGCCACCGCGGCAGCAACGACACCGAGGCGGCGCGCAACGCCGCGCTGGCGACGCACCCGATCGGCCGGCTCGGCGTGCCCAACGACATCGCCAAGGGCATCGTGTTCCTCGCCTCCGACGACGCCGGGTTCATGACCGGCGCCGGGCTGGTGGTGGATGGCGGGCTGACGGCGCAGTGACCCTCCCCCGCCCACCGCTGCGCGGCGGGTGAGGGTCAGTCGGCGGGAGCGGGATTCGCCGACTGGCGCTTTGCCCGCTCCAATGTCCACCATGCCTCGACGATGCAGGCGACCGACCAGGCCTGGGCCGGACAGCCGCGCGGCGTGTGCGGCGGGTCGCCGTCAAAGACCTCGCTGACCTGGCCGAGCCCGGCGTCGCACAGATGCGGCGCGATGCCGGCGAGCAGGGCCTGTGCCGCCGCGGCATCGCCACCGACCCGGTAGCTTGCCAGCGCCCAGGGACCGAGCAGCCAGGCCCAGACCGTGCCCTGGTGATACGCCCCGTCGCGCTCGCGCACGCCGCCGGTAAAGACTCCGCAATACCCCGGCTCATCCGGTCCCAACGAGCGCAGGCCGAACGGCGTCGCCAGCGGCGCGCAGGCCTCGACGACGGCGGCCTGGTGCGTGGGATCGAGCGGACTCGCCGGCAGGCTGACGGCGAAAATCTGGTTCGGCCGCAGGCTCGAATCGTGGCCGTCCGGGCCGTCGACGACGTCGTAGAGCCCCTGCCCTTCCGGGCGCAGAAAACGCGCAAAGCCGGCCTTGGCTTTGCCGGCGGCGGCGCTGTAGGCCGCACTGTCCCGGCCGACGCGCGCGGCGAGCGCCGCCATCGCGACCAGCGCATTGTACCACAGCGCGTTGATCTCGACCGGCTTGCCGATCCGCGGCGTCACCACCCAGTCGCCGACCTTGGCGTCCATCCAGGTCAGTTGCACCCCCGGCTCACCGGCGCGCACCAGCCCGTCCGCGGGATCGACGGCAATGCCGTAGCGCGTGCCGCGGGTGTAGCCCGCGATGACCGATTGCAGCACCGGCCACGCCCGCCGGAGCGCCGCATCGTCGCCGGTGGCGGCGATATAGGCGCGCCACGCCTCGATGTACCACAGCGCGGCGTCGACCGTGTTGTACTCGGGGACATCGCCGGCGCCGGGAAAGACATTGGGCAGCATCCCGCCATCGACAAAGCGGCCGAAGGTTTCGAGGATCAGCCGCGCCTCGTCGAACCGTCCGGTCGCCAGGCACAGGCCGGGCAGCGCAATCATCGTGTCGCGGCCCCAGTCGCCGAACCACGGATAGCCGGCGATCACCGAGCGTCCGTCCGGCACGTCGGGCAGCGGACGGGCGATGCGGTACAGATCGGCGGCGAGCACCAGGCGCAGCACCCAGCCGGGCGCCGTCGCAAACACCGGGTCGGCGGCGATCGCCTGTTCCAGCACCGCCCGGTCATGCGCCAGGCGGCGCGCCAGCGCCGCGTCGAGATCGGCGCTGACGTCCGCGCCGAGACCGGCGGCGTAGCCGACCCATCGGCCGGCGGCCAGCGGCGCGTACCCGTCGGCGACATGGCGATGCGCGTCGCGGTCGCCGAGGCCGCGTTCATGTTCGACAGGCAGAGCAAAATTCTCGTACCAGTCGCCGCGCGGCTCGACATGGCCGCCGCTGCCGCCGATCCGCAAGGTGAAACGGCCGGGCACCGCAACGGTCAGCCCCGCATCCTGCGCGGCGATCTCGGGATTGAAGCCGGGTTCCCAGGTCTCGCCGTGATGGTCGCGGCCATTGGCGAGAAACGCGACGCCGAGCCAAGGCTCGCCGTCGACCTCGCCCTCCAGCTTCCAGGCCAGGTAGACCGTGTCGACGCCCGGCTCCAGCCAGATGCGGTGCTCGACGATGGCCGCGCCGCAACGAAAGCGCCAGACCGGGACCGTGCCGTCCAGGCGGAATTCCGTAAGCGCACGATAGCCCTCGGGCGCTACCGCACCGTCCGCCCAACGGTTGGTGAACAGCGGGTAGGACACGCCGCCGACCGTCACGGTGGCATCCGCCTTGCCCAGCACCAGCACACGGCCGAGCGGCGGGTCGACCGGCGCGATCAGCAGCCCGTGGTAGCGGCGCGTCAGGTCGAGCGCCGCGGCGCCGGCGGCGTAGGCGCCGCGTCCGTTGCCGAGCCACCATTCGCGGCGCTCCGCCGCGGCGAGGTCGCCCAGCAATTCGGGGCCGAACCGGATCGGCGCGAGCCGGGCGAGTATGTCGGCCATCGCGGTCAGTCAGCGACCGCCTCGGGCTCGGGCCGGGTCAGCGAGATGTCGCTCGGCAATGTCCGGGTCCCCGACCGGGCCTGCAGCAGGATGGCGATCAGCGCGGTCCAGCCGGTTTGGTGCGCCGCGCCGCAACCGCGCCCGTTATCGCCATCGAAATACTCGTAGAACAGCGGATAGTCCTGGAAGTCGGGACGGCCCTGCGGCGGCGGCGGGCCGAGCACCGGGCGTCGACCGTTGCCGTCGCGCAGGAACAGCCGGCAGAGCCGCCGCGCCAGCTCGTTGGCGACTTCCGCGAGGCTCAGGAAATTCCCCGAACGCACCGGATATTCGACGCGGAAATCGTCGCCGTAATAGCTGTGGAAGCGATAGAGCGATTCGATCAGCAGGAAATTGACCGGCATCCAGATCGGTCCGCGCCAGTTGGAGTTGCCGCCGAAGACCCCGGTGGTCGACTCCGCCGGCGTATAGCCGACACCGAACCGCGCGCCGCCATGCTCCAGGACAAAGGGGTGCTGCTCGTGATATTTCGACATCGAGCGGACGCCGTACTCCGACAGGAACTCGGTCTCGTCGAGCATCCGCCGCAGCAGACATTTCATCCGGTGGCCGCGCAGCAGCGACAAGAGCTGGCGTTCCTCGCTGCCGGTATCCATCCAGCGCGACACCAGCCGTGCCAGCTCCGGGCGGCGGTCGAGCACCCAATGCAGCCGCATCGAGAATTCCGGCAGGCGGTCGATCACCGAGCTGTCGAGCACCTCGACCGCGAATAGCGGGATCAGCCCGACCATCGAGCGCACACGCAGCGGCACCGGCTCCGACCCGGTGAATTCGAGCACGTCGTAATAGAACTCGTCGGCCTCGTCCCACAGGCCGATCCCCTCGCCGCCGATATTGGTCATCGCCTCGGCGATCAGCAGGAAATGCTCGAAGAACTTGGTGGCGATGTCCTCGTAGACATGGTCGCGCACCGCCAGCTCCAAGGCGATGCGCATCAGGTTGAGCGTATACATCGCCATCCAGGCGGTGCCGTCGGACTGGTTGATGTGGCCGCCGGTCGGCAGCGGCGCGCTGCGGTCGAAAATGCCGATATTGTCGAGGCCGAGGAAGCCGCCCTGGAAGATGTTGCGGCCTTCGGCGTCCTTGCGGTTCACCCACCAGGTAAAGTTGAGCATCAGCTTGTGGAAGACGCGTTCGAGGAAGGCGCGATCGCCCTGCCCGCCGCGCGCCCGGCGGTCGATCTCGTAGACGCGCCACGCCGCCCAGGCATGCACCGGCGGGTTCACGTCGCCGAACGCCCACTCATAGGCCGGCAGCTGCCCGTTGGGGTGCATGTACCATTCGCGGGTCAGCAGGACGAGCTGGTCCTTGGCGAACTCGCAGTCGATGAGGGCCAGGGTCACGCAGTGGAAGGCGAGGTCCCAGGCGGCGAACCACGGGTATTCCCACTTGTCCGGCATCAGCAGGATGTCGGAGCTGTTGAAATGCCCCCAATCGATGTTGCGGCCGTGCAGCCGCGACTCCGGCGGCGGCGGCTGCAGCGGGTCGCCGCGCAGCCACTCGCGGATGTCGAGTGCAAAATACTGCTTCGACCACAGGAGTCCGGCGAACGCCTGGCGCTGCACCATGCGCGCGTCGGCCTCGACGACGCCGCATTGGACCGCGTCGTAGAACTCGTCGGCCTCGGCATGGCGGCGCCGCATCACATCGTCGAAATCCGGTCCCTCTTCGACCACCGCCAGCCGAAAGCGGATGCGCGTCTCGCCGCCCGGCGGCAGGTCGGCCCGGCGATGCGCCGCGACCTTGGTGCCGAGCCGCGCCGGGTTCACGGCATGCCGGTCGCCGTTGACGATGTAGTCGTTGATCCCGTCCTTGAAGTAGCCCTGGGCGTCGGCCATGCCGAACAGCCGGCGCGGGTTGGTGTCGTTCTCGCAAAACAGCAACTCGCTCGCCCCGTCGCAGGTAAAGCGCATGGCGGGCATGTTGGGGTGGAACGTCGTCACCGAGCCGTCATTGTGGCCGGCGAATTGCGGCCGCTCGGGGATCGACTTCCACGACCAGACATTGCGCGCCCAGAGCTGCGGCAGCACATGGATCGTCGCCGTCTCGGGGCCGCGGTTGGTCACCGTGACCTGGCACAGAATGTCGTCGGGCGCCGCCTTGGCGTATTCGACCAGCACGTCGAAATACCGGTCGCCGTCGAACACGGCGGTGTCGATCAGCTCGAACTCCGGGTCGTTCTGGCCGCGGCGCCGGTTCTCGTCGAGCAGTTGCTGGTAGGGAAAGGCGGCCTGCGGATACTTGTACAGCATCCGCATGTAGGAATGCGTCGGCGTCCCGTCGAGATAATAGTACAGCTCCTTCACGTCTTCGCCGTGGTTGCCCTGGCTGTTGGTCAGGCCGAACAGGCGCTCCTTGAGGATCGGGTCGCGGCCGTTCCATAAGGCGAGCCCGAGGCACAGAAACAGATGCTCGTCGCCGAACGCGGCGAGCCCGTCCTCGCCCCAGCGATAGGCGCGACTGCGCGCCTGGTCGTGCGGCAGATATTCCCAGGCGGTGCCGTATGGGCTGTAGTCCTCGCGCACCGTGCCCCATTGCCGGTCGCTGACATAGGGTCCCCACAGGCGCCACGACCCGCCGGTGCGGGCGTCCTCCAGCCGGCGGCCTTCGGCGGTGTCCGCCACATTGCGCCGCGGCGAGCCCGCCGGCCCGGTTCCGCGACCCCTCCCCTGCCTCAGCGCCATGCCGATATTCTCCGCTGTCTGTGCGGTGCCAGCTATTCGGCGAGCGCCGCGACCCGCGCCGCCGCCTCGGGTTCTTCCTCGATTTGTAGCGCATCGTTGAACTTGTTGAAGAACCCGCACAGCGTGATGCGCAGGGTAAGCTCGACGATTTGCGCTTCGGTGAAATGCCGCCGCAGCCGCGCAAACAGCGAATCGGGCAAGCGATTCGGCCGCTCCGTTGCCGCGACCGCGTATTCGACGACCAGCCGGTCGGTCTCGTCGAGCTCGGGATGGTCCCGGTAATCGAGCAGCCGGTCGACGCCGGCCGGCGATACGCCTTCCACCGCCAGAAACGGCTTGTGATGGGCGACGCAATAATCGCAGGCATTGACCTGCGATACCGCGACGATCGCCAGTTCGAGATAGCGCTTGGGCAGGGTCGCTGCGGTCCGCAACTCCATCAGCAGCGGCATCAGGTGACGCAGCGCGGCGGGGACATGCGCGAACACCGCCACCTGGTTGCGAAACGGCCCGTACGAGCCGGCAAATTCCTCGTAAATTCGCGCGAGATCGGGGCTAAGCTTGCTCGATGCGATGTCGCGAACGCGGGCCATCCGCGTCTCCTCCCTGTCTCGGCGGCGTCGGCCCGCAACCCTCCGGCGGCAGGCGCGGGCGGTCAAGCCCTCAAACCGTCGCCGGGGATACTTTTGCTGGTGCCCGCGAACCCCCACATAGGCGGCGATCCGGACGTCACGGCGCCGGCTACCGGCGGGAGTATCGGCAGTTGCCAATGCGGTGGGGGGTCGTTGCCATCGGTCTGCTGGCGTTCGCCGCGGCGCAGCCCGCGGATGCGGCCGATGCACGTTCGGTGGCGGCGCGCTCGGTCGCGGCGATCAGCAAGAGCATCGCCATCGTCGAAAGCCACAGCGGCGACGCCAGCCCGCATCTGCTGCCGCTGCTCGACCGGCTGGCGGGCGCCCAGGTCGATGACGGCGCGCTGGCCGAAGCGGCCGATTCGCGGCGCCGCGCCCTCAAGATCGCCGTCAAGGCTTATGGCGGCGGCTCGCCGAACGCGGCAAATGCGATGGTCGGGCTCGCCGATGTCGAAATCATGCGCCGCCACTACACCGAGGCGGAGCCGCTGCTGATCACCGCGCTCCCGGTGCTCGAGCATCGGTTTGGCGACAACAGCCCGTTGCTGACGCCGCCGCTCGCGGCGCTCGCGCGGATCGCCTTGGCGCGCGGCGACGTGCCGGCCGCCGAGGCCTGGGCGGTCAAAGCCAACGCCACCGCCGGCAAGCGGCCGAACCCGAACGCGGGCGAAGCGCTGCGCGCCCTCGGCGCGGTTTGCGCCGCCGAGGACCGCTTCGACGAGGGCGAAAGGCTGCTGCGCGCAGCGGTCGCGTTCGACCGCCAGCGGCACGGCGCCAACAGTCTCGAACTGGCTCGCAGCCTGGTGCAACTGGCCAATCTGCTGCTGCGCGCCGAGCGCTTCGAGGAAGCGCTGCCGCCGATCGAACAAGCCATCGCCATCGACCAGGAAAAGCTCGGCGAGGCGCATCCGCTGATCGCCGACGATTTTGCCGATCTCGGCCTGATCTATGCCGGGCTCGGCCGCGACGACGCGGCCGGCGACGCGCTCTATTACGCGATCGGTCTGCTGGAACGCGGCTCGAGCGAGGAATCGACGCGGCTCGGCTATGCCGAGATCGAGATCGCGCCGATCCTCCGGCGCCTCGGCCAGAAAGACGACGCCGACGCCGCCTTCAAGGACGGCAAGCGCATCCTCGATTCCGCCGCCGACGAAGAACGCGACCGCGAGCGGCAGCTCTGACCCCCTGAGAGGTTTCAGCGAAACCGGGCGGGGCTGACGGCCGCGGCGGTGAGGCCGCGGCCGGCGAGGTCGACCGGCAACGTGCCGCGCTCGATCAGCGACACGGCGCAGCGGGCCATCGCCTCGGCGGTCTGGATGCCGTACCCGCCCTGCCCCGCCAACCAGAAGAAACCGTCGGCCAACGGGTCAAAACCGCAGACCGTCGTCTTGTCCGCGACAAAGCTGCGCAGGCCGGCCCATTTGCGTTCGACCCGGGTCACCGCGATCGTGGTCGCGCGCATCAGGCGGTCGACCGCGATCGCCACGTCGAGCTCGTCGGGCTGGACGTCGCACGGCGCAACCGGCGTCTCGTCGGCCGGCGACACCAGCAGCCGCCCGGCATCCGGCTTGAAATAAAAGGTTTCGGCGACATCGAGGGTCATCGGCCAGCCGGCGGTGTCGAACCCGGCGGGCGGCGCGATCGTCAAGGCGGTGCGGCGCTTCGGCACCAGACCGATCGGCGGCAGCCCCGCCAGCCCCGCCAGCACATCCGCCCAGGCGCCGGCGGCATCGACCACGACCGGCGCGACGAAGTCGCCGGCGGAGCTGCGCGCGGTCCAGGTTTCGCCGTCGCGCGCGAGGGAGACGATGTCGGCATCGGTGACGAGCCGTCCGCCGCGGCGGCGGAGCAGGCGCAGATAGCCCTGGTGCAGCGCGTGCACGTCGATGTCCATCGCGTCGGGCTCCAGCACGGCGCCGACCACCTGCTCCGGCCGCAGCACGGGAACCATGGCGCAGGCCTCCGCCGCATCGAGCCGGCGGACGCGGGGGTCGAGCGAGGACAGGTCGGCCCAGGCCGCGTCGAGCAGCGCCTCCTGTCCCGGCATCGCGACCATCAATGCGCCGCGCGGGGTCAGGATCGGGTGTTCGCTAAAACCGTCGGCCCAGGCCTCGTAGAACGCGCGGCTCGCGCCGGTCAGGGCGCGGATCGCGCGGTTGCCGTAGGTCTCGGTGAACAGCGCCGCCGAGCGGCCGGTGCTGTGGTAGCCGGGCCGGCTCTCGCGTTCGAGCAGTACGACCCGCCGCTCGGCCGAAAGCTGCGCCGCCGCCGCCGCGCCGGCCATCCCGGCGCCGACGACGATCACATCGGCGGTTTCGGCCAAGACGGGCCTAGTAGAGGCGCGTCACGTAATTTTCTTCCATCTGCCGTTCGGCTTCCTTCGGCTCCACGTACTGGCCGATCTGCTCGGCGACGACGACGCCGAGCGACGGAAAAGCGCCGCGCCCGACATGCTTTGCCGGGTTCCACAGATCCGAGCGGATCAGCGCCTTGCCGCAATGGAAATAGACCTCGTCCGCGGTCACCAGGATGGCGCTGCGCGGCGGCTTGCCGTTGACCGCACACGACGCCAACAGCGCCGGATCGACGGTGATTTGCGCCCTGCCGTTGACCCGCAGCGTCTCGCGAATGCCGGGGACGAGAAAAAGCAGCCCGATGCGCGGATGCTGCAGGATATTGCTGATCGAATCGACGCGATTATTGCCGAGACGATCGGGGATCAGCAGCGTGTGCTCGTCGAGCACGGCGACAAAGCCGGGCGCATCGCCTTTTGGCGAGGCGTCGCAGCGCCCTTCGGCGTCGCAGGTCGACAGGACCACAAAGGGTGACATCGCGATAAAGGCGCGCGAATGCTTTTCGAGCTTGGGCAGCTGCTTTTTGACCGCGCGCTCCGACGGCGCGCCGTAAATCTCGCGGATTTCGCCGATGTCTTCGATGATCGACACACTCGCCTCCCGCTCGTTCCCGCGCCTACTATGCACCAGCGGCAGGCGAGGTACAAAGATGACCGTCGACGTGGTGCGCGAGACGCGAGCGGAGGGCGGGTTTGTCGCGCGCATCACGATCGACCGCGCCGCAAAGCTCAACGCCCTCGACCGCGCGCTGATGGCCGGGATCATCGATGCGATGGCCCCGCTGGCCGACGACCCGGCGCTGCGGCTCGCGGTGGTCACGGGGGCCGGCGGCCGCGCCTTTGTCGGCGGCGCCGATATCGACGAACTCGCGGCGCTCGATGCCGACAGCGCCCGCGGCTTTATCACCGCCGTCCATGTCTGCTGCGATGCGTTCCGCCATTTGCCGGTGCCGGTGATCGCGCGGATCGATGGCTATGCGCTGGGTGCCGGGCTGGAGCTCGCCGCCGCCTGCGACTTCCGCATCGCCGGCGACCGCTCCGTCTTTGGCATGCCGGAAGTGCGGATCGGCCTTCCGTCGGTGGTCGAGGCGGCACTGCTGCCGGGACTGATCGGCCCCGCCCGCACCCGCCGATTGCTGCTGACGGGCGACAATATCGGCGCGGACGAGGCGCTGGCCTGGGGCCTTGTCGACCGCGTCGTGCCGGCGGCGCAGCTCGACGCCGCGGTCGAGGCGCTCGCCGCGTCGATCCTGGCGGCCGGGCCGCAGGCGGTGCGGCTGCAGAAAGCGCTGATCCTCGACTGGGAGGAGATGCACACCGCCGCCGCGGTCGACCGCGGCATCGACGGTTTTGTCGAAGCCTTTGCCACCGATGAGCCGCGCCGCATGACCGGCGCCGCCCGTGCCGCGATGCGGGCACGGCGACAGACCGGCTGATGGCCGACAAGCGCGCGCGAACCCCGCAACTGGCCCTCGGCCTCAAGGAGGCGATCGGCGCGCCGCCGCATTTCCACGGCCACCGCCAGCGGCTGCGCGAGCGGCTGATCGCCGGCGGCGCCGAGAACCTGCCCGATTACGAGCTGATGGAAGTGCTGCTGTTCGCCGGCAACCCGCGCGGCGACGTAAAGCCGCTTGCCAAGGCGCTGATCGAGCGGTTCGGCGGCTTCGCCGAGGCGCTCTCGGCCGATCCGGACGATCTGCTGCAGGTTCCGGGGCTGGGCGTCGCCGGCGCCGCCGCGCTCAAATCGGTGCGCGAGGCGGCGCTGCGCCTGATGAAGGCCGAGCTGCGCGAACGGCCGGTCATCGGCTCCTGGGACAAGCTGATCGACTACTGCCGCGCGCATATCGCCTACGGCAAGGTCGAGGAGTTCCACCTGCTGTTCCTCGACCGCAAGAACGCGCTGATCGCCCACGAGCAGCAGCAGCGCGGCACTGTCGACCACACCCCGGTCTATACCCGCGAGGTGGTGAAACGGGCGCTGGAGCTGGGCGCCTCGGCGTTGATCCTGGTGCACAACCATCCCACTCTGGCTTTCTAGATCACGCTCGATCACGTTCGTTCCTATTGAATCACTTGGATTTTCTGGCTTGTCGTAGAGCCGGACGCTGTGGCATATTGGGGTCGGTTTCGAGGGGGATCAGTCGCCCTCGTGACCCCAGTCGCCGACCCCTGCTACCCGGCTGGCGACCCCACTTGAGAGCCAATGGGAGAGCCCAGTGCCAAGCCTTACCGATGGAGAAATCCGCCGCGCCCTGAAGCAGGTGGAGCAGACCGGCAAACAGCTAAGTCTGGTCGACGGCGAGGGACACGGCACCGGCCGCCTCGTCCTCGTTATGAAGCCGATGCCAACTCGCGTCACAGCCGATTGGATGGCGCAGCAGTGGCGCGATCAAAAACGCCTCAAGAAGAAGCTGGGCTCCTACCCGTCAATGTCGCTCAGCAAGGCGCGCGAAGTTTTCACCCGCGACTTCGCCGATATGATCCAGAAGGGTCGCAGCATCAAGATCGCTGGAGATACCCGACCCGGCACCGTGGCAGATCTGTTCGAAGCCTACGTCGCCCACCTCAAGGCATCGGGCAAATCGTCTTGGAAAGAAGCAGAGAAGGGCTTGAACAAGATCGCCGACACGCTGGGCCGGAACCGCCCTGCTCGTGACATCGAGCCCGATGAAATCACCGACCTCATCCGACCGATCTACGATCGCGGCAAGCGTTCAATGGCGGACCACGTCCGCAGCTACATTCGATCCGCATATAGCTGGGGCCTGAAATCGGAACATGACTACCGAAGCGCGTCGCAGCGGCGATTCCGGCTCGTCTACAATCCCGCGGCCGGCATTCCGACAGAGCCTAAAAACGTCGGAACCCGTTGGCTCGACGAAGAGGAGTTCATGCGTCTGTATCGCTGGCTGGAATGTCCTGATGCGCCAGTACACCCACCCTACACTCGGGCCGTACGCATTCTGATGCTCACCGGACAGCGCGTCGAAGAGATTGCCCGCCTGCATATCGATCAATGGGACGCCAAGGAACGGATTATCGATTGGTCGAAGACCAAGAATGGTAAGCCGCATGCCATCCCCGTACCGGAAGTGGCGGCTGAGTTGATCGAGTCGATCAAGCCCAACGCGCATGGCTGGTTCTTTCCATCCGCGACCGACCCGACCAAACCCGTAAGCCACGGGACGCTCTATTCGTTCATGTGGCGTCAACGAGAGCGGGAGGTGATCCCGGTTGTAACCAACCGCGATCTGCGCCGCACCTGGAAGACGCTGGCTGGCCAGGCTGGCCTGTCGAAGGAGATTCGCGACCGCCTCCAAAATCACACGCTCCAGGACGTCAGCTCGAAGAGCTACGATCGGTGGAATTACATGCCAGAGAAGCGGGCCGCGATGAAGAAGTGGAATGCGTTCGTCGTGGCGATGCTGAACAAGAAGCGCACGAGGGCGGCAAAGGAGAAGTCTTTGCGGATTGTCGCGACGACTGATGCGCAGTCTCAGGAAGCGGCCTGACCAGTGGCGGGCCGACGTTCCCCCAAAGCACGGCCCACCAAGGGGGACCACCACCTAGGGAATACCACGACCGCGGCTCCTAGCGGGGACGCGCATGGATACGCCGCGCTCGTCGAGGAACTGAAGCAGCGCATCACCGAGGCTCGGTTGCGCGCGGCGCTTTCGGTGAACCGCGAACTCGTGCTTCTCTACTGGGAGATCGGCAGAGACATCCTTTCCCGTCAGGAAAGCGAGGGCTGGGGCACCAAGGTCATCGACCGGCTTGCGGTCGATCTCGGGCGCGCCTTCCCACAAATGACTGGCCTTTCCGCCCGAAACCTCAAATACATGCGTGCGTTCGCGGAGGCATGGCCCGATCTCGAATTTGTGCAACAGGTTGTTGCACTATTGCCCTGGGGCCATAACGTCCGCCTGCTTGACGCCGTAAAGGCGCCCCCGGAGCGGGCCTGGTACGCTCGCCAGGCTATCGAGAACGGTTGGAGCCGCAACGTCCTCGTCCACCAGATCGAAAGTGGCCTGTTTGCCCGCCAAGGCAGCGCCCTTACGAATTTCACCCGGACGCTGCCAGCCGGTCAGTCCGAACTCGCGCAGCAGATTCTCAAAGACCCCTACAGCTTTGATTTCTTATCGCTCGGACCTGAGATGCTGGAGCGGGATCTTGAGCGCGGTTTGATCGAGCATCTCCGCGCGCTGATACTCGAGCTTGGCAAAGGGTTCGCGTTTGTCGGCAGCCAATATCATCTCGAAGTCGCCGGTCAGGACTATTATCTCGATCTGCTCTTCTACCATTTGCGCCTGCGCTGCTTCGTGGTGATCGAGCTTAAAATCGAGGACTTCAAGCCCGAATTCGCCGGCAAGATGAATTTCTATCTTTCGGCCGTCGACGACCAACTACGGCATAAGGATGACCAACCGACTATCGGAATTATCCTCTGCAAGGGCCGCAACGAGGTGGTGGTCGAATACTCACTCCGCGACACCGCCAAGCCAATGGGGGTCGCCCAATACAAAGTCTCCCCGTCGCTACCGTCTCGACTCCAGAAGGAGCTTCCGACGATCGAGGAACTCGGACGGGAGTTTCCGTTGATGTCCGTGGTGAAGCTGCGCATCGAGATCGAACGCGCGCTCCGCGACTACGCTGCAGCCAATGGCTTTGCCCCGACGCGCCCAACCGGCATCGGCCCTATGTTGCAGGATCTCGAGCGGCGCGGCTTGGCCCCACCGACCACGCGGAAATTCATAGAGGCGCTGCGCGTCATGAATGAAGCGTCTCACGGCGTCGAGGTTGACCCGGACGCCGCCGAACAAGCCGTCTCCGTGGGCACGGCGTTCCTGGCTGAATTGACTGACAAAAGCCGCGATGCTTGATCCAGAGGAGTCGCCGATCTTCTTTGATTGGCCCGATCGGACCGCGTTGCCTCTCATCGTCCCATGGCCGACGAGAGGCAACATCGGCGGCATGCTAGAATTCCGCGCCGCTTCCGAATGGCTGGCGTTTCTGCGACAGCACGATCTTCATCCTGCCGTGCCGTTGATTGTGTCGGCGAAATATCGGCGCGCCCAGAAGCTCTACACGCTCGCCTGGCTAGAATTCGACCTCATCAAGGCCGGCGAACTCGTGGCGCTCACCGCGCTCGAACTGGCATTGCGCGACCGATATGGCGCCCGGGCGCCAAAGCGCGGCCGGCATCCGGCAACACTAGAAGGTCTGCTGCGCTATATGGTCGAGGGCGACGGCCTCACCGACGGCGCCTTGTCCTTCGTGCGCAAATACGGCGGTTCGGTCCTTCCGCACCTGTACGAGACTGATGCCGCGCGCACTGCGCGCCAAGCAACGCAGTCACCTCCGCAGACTACGCTGGCGGCTATCCGCAATAGTATGGCCCACGGCGATCCGTTCGATGGTCTTCCCTGGAGCGGCCTCCTCGAATTGGTGCGAGACCTTATTCACTACGCCTATCGAGATATGATCTCTGAGATGACAGCGTCATCGGTGGGCAAAATGGCATAGTCTCGACCGCGACGATCACCAGCGAGGTAGTACTTCATGCGCACCATGCCCTTCACGCGGCCCACATTGATCGCTGCGGTCGAGCTTCTCGAAGGGCATAGTCAAGGTCGCTTCAACCAGATGGTACTGCGGCTTGGCTTGGAGGATGACATTCCGTCCAGCACTGGCTTGAGCGTCACCAAGAAGTGCGACCTCCTCGGCAGGATCGTTGTTCAAAGGCCGGCGGCAGTCCTTGAAACGACCGAGGGGAGCATGACGCTCGCCGAGGCTATCGTGCGGGAGGCCGTTCAGCTCGCCCATAGCGAACCCACACTCCCCATCCAGACCGCGTTCGCGCGCGGGCTGGCCCGCGACGGCTATGTTTTGTCGTGGGACGACTACGGGCGGAATCCCACGCTGCGCGCGGCCTTGCCAGACGAACTGAACCTGCCCGTCACCGACGACGAGGTTCATCAGCTCCTCAAGACCTTCCGGTTCGAAACACCGCTGGGCCACCTCGGCCAAGCGATCGAGGCGCACACGCGGGGCGACTGGGCCGCTGCAAATAGTCAGCTTCGAACCTTCATGGAGAGCCTGTTCGACGATATCGCTCGCAACGTCCGCCCCGCCGAGGCCGCCCAGCTTCCAACGTCGGAGAACCGCCGGGCCCTGCTCGCCGAGATCGGCTTTCTAGCTGTCGACAGAAACGAATGGACTCAGGACGGCAAGAACTACATCAACGGCGTGTTCAAGATGCTGCATACCGAAGGTTCGCATCCCGGGCTCTCCGACGAGGACCACAGCACGTTCCGGCTGCACCTGGTCCTCATCACGGCACGGACGTTCCTGCGCCGCCTCCAATTCGGACGGTGAGCTACACATGCCGATGGATCTATCAGAGTTTGACGATCGGTTTCTGGCGTCGTTTGTCCTGGGTTCGCCAGACTATGACGCCCAACTCTACGCCATCCGTGGTTTGCTGCGTCTCCATGGCCAAGCCGACGAAGCGCTTTCGAACGAAATCAAGGAGATCGAAGCCTTCGCCAAGCAGGCATCCGGCAGCGCGAACGAGCGCGCCGTCGATGATTGGATTGATCACCTGCATCAGTCGGTATTTCAGGATGCCGCGCACAGCATGGCGGCGGTGGGCATGCTGGCTCCATTCGTCGAGTCGCTATTCAAGCAAGCGTTTCCCGGCATCCGCGATCTTTTGGACCGCAACGGCCGAGCTCCCATCCCTCATGCGCGATGGACCATGCCGAAAGATAAGCAGTGGGACTGCCGACGCGCGTCCCCGGATCGGCCTCATCTGGTCGACGGCATTGTGGAGCTGGCAGATGCGACCGGACTTGCCGCAGACCTGCCGGCTGATCTGCACAAGACGCTGTCGGCGCTCTTCGGCTACCGGAACAAGATGTTCCATCTCGGCTTTGAGTGGCCCGATGATGAGCGGAGCGCGTTCGAACGCAGAATCGTGGCGGCCGGTTGGCCAGAGGATTGGTTCAACCAGGCGACCAGCGACGGCAAACCGTGGGTCTTCTATCTGAGCGAGACGTTCGTGCAGCACTGCCTGGCGACCGTCGATCAGATCTTCGCCGGACTTGGGGCCTTCGTGCGACGGAACGATTGAGCGCAGCCTGAATGAGGTGGAGAGCGCCGACCGGCCGGCGGACTTGTTGCGGCAGGCTGGGCACGCCACATTTGACCGACGCAGTTGCAACCCGGACCAGTCCGACCGCCATGAGTGTCGTGTCCACCAAGTCTGAACTCGCCTTCGAAGCCTGGTGCCGAGCACAGGGCGTCACCTATCGGCGCATCCGCGAAGCGCATACCCCAGGCCATAAGCGCCCCGACTACGCCCTCCACCTCCAGCCGCACTGGTGCTTCGTCGAGATCAAGGAACTCGACGAAACGCCCGAGGATTCTGCGCTGATGGGCGAGATGCTGGATGGCGGCGCCGGCTTTCGCTGGGTCGACCCAGGCGCCAGGCTGCGGCGGCCAATCAAGGCCGCGTCAGCCCAGTTGCGGAAGGCGTCTAAGCGGGGCTTCCCCACCGTCGTCTGCTTCTTCGACAAGACGATCGGTTTTCACCTGGAGCGGGTTCACGTCCTCCAAGCCATGTTCGGTTGCGACACACTGCATTTCGAGGTCTCGGCTGACCCGGCACACGAGCCGCGCTTCCTTGGGACGCGATACGGAAGGAAAGCGGCCTTGACCCGCCAGGACAACACTTCGATCAGCGCGGTCGCGGTGATGCGCCAACCTTCGGGCTGCGCGTTGGTGATCGACCTGTATCATAATCCGCACGCCCGCGTGCCGATCCCACCCAAACTGGCCGCGCCGTTGGTGCGCAAGCAGTATGGTGAGACCCTCGACGATCCCGATCGCCGTGAACCCACCGTGCTCGACTTGATGCAGACCCCGGACTGGAAGGAGTGGCTCGACGACCCCGAGGGGAAATGCGACCGGGAGATCGAAGCGTGTCTGCGTGAATTCCGGGCAGAACAGGCGCCGTGGCCGTAGCAGGGAGAAATCTCGCAGAACCCGCCGCCGGGCTGGCTTCCGTCAGCCAACCCTCGCGCGACGAAGCGATCCGCTTGATGCGCGGCGGTTTGGCTAAGGCGATGCGGGACCTCGCCGCGAGCTATGTCATGCCGATCTGCTGGATCACCGCGCGCGATCGCAAGCCTTTGATCCTCGACAACGGGTCCGCCTTTCTGCTCGATTGCGGCGCCGGTCCGTTTCTGGTCACAGCGAACCATGTCTATCAGGGCTTCCTTGCGGCGAAGAACGAGCACCCCGACGCAGTCTGCATGGTCGGCGATGTCCGCTTCGACTTGGCGAGCCGACACATCGCCTCTGACTCTGCCTACGACGTTGCGACGTTCCGGGTCGCCCATGACGAAGTCGACAAGCTTGCCAACTACGCCAACGGCAAGATCATCCTGACCGGCAGTCAGATGTCGTGGCCGCCCGCGCCGCCGGCGATCGACTGCGGCGTCTTCTTTGTGGGCTTTCCTGGCGACGGCCGGGAGATGCGCCCCTATCGGGGTAATTCGCTCGTGGAAATCGATTGGGTCGGTTACACCGCGCTCGCCGTTGCCAGTGGCGTTAGCAACACCGATATCACTCTGGTGTTCGACCATGAGCATGACTTCGATGTCGGGTTGCGTCCCAGCATCCCCAGCGATTGGGCGCTTGGCGGCTGCAGCGGAGCGCCATTGCTGACCTTTGTCGAACAGCGAGGGATTTTCAGTTGGCGGCTCGGCGGGGTCATCTACGAGTCCAGCAGCCTCATTCTAAAAGCATCCCGCGCCGATTGCCTGAACCCCGATGGCACGGTCAACCGATACCCTGACCCAATGGCGTATCGAGGACGGTGATCGTCGGACGGTTGCCTACGACCGCGCGCAACAGCTCTTGACTCTGACGCATGCTGTGTAGAACAAATAAGGAACATTATGTCCCCTTCCGCTCAAGAGGTCAACGCTACACGTGCGGCCGCTGTCCGCTATCGAGTCCTTGCGCGCCCAAGTCCGCCAAATCGAGGGGCGGCACCGGCGTGGCACAACGGTGTTGCCCTTCGGTCTCGCCGCAGTGGACTCGCGCCTTCCAGACGGTGGGCTCCCGTGCGGTGCGCTGCATGAAGTCGCTGGCGGCGGGAACGGGGCGATCGATGGCGCCGCCGCCGCACTCTTTTCGGCCGGCATTGCAGCGCGCACGCGGGGCAAAGTGCTCTGGTGTGTCACCAGGCCAGACCTGTTCGCGCCGGCGCTTTCCCAAGCGGGTCTGAAATCCGACCGCGTCATCTACCTCGAGGGTGGCGACGAAAAGACGGTCCTCGCCTGTGTTGAGGAGGGCCTGCGGCACGGCGGTCTCGGCGCCGTGGTGGCGGAAGTCGCCCGGCTAAACATGACAGCCTCCCGGCGGCTGCAACTCGCCGCCGAAGGGTCTGGAACAATCGGCATCGCGCTGCGTCGCTGGCGCCGGCAGACCGAAGCGTCGGATTTCGGTCAGCCCACCGCCGCCACGACCCGTTGGCGCATTTCGGCGCTGCCTTCGACCGCGCTGCCTGTCCCGGGCGTCGGCCGCCCGCGCTGGCTGGTCGAGTTGATCCGCTGCCGCGCCGGGGAGAGCGCGGACTTCGAACTGGAGGCGTGCGATGACACGGGTCATCTCCGTCTTCCTGCCGACCTTGTCCACGGACCGGGTCAGGCGGAAGGCGGGCAACACAGCGCCTCCGCCTGAGACGCCGCTGATCCTGGCCGGCCGGGACGGGCAAAGGCGGGTGGTTCTGGCGGCGGATGCCGCCGCCCAGGCCGCCGGCCTGCGCGTCGGCATGCCCGCGACCAAGGCCCAGGCGCTGGTGCCGGGCCTGGTGATCCAGGACGCCGACACGGCGGCGGACGCCGAGGCGTTGGAGAGGGTGGCGCTCTGGATGCTGCAACGCTTTGCGCCGATCGTCGCCGCCGATCCGCCCGACGGCATCGTCATCGATTCCACCGGCGCCGATCACCTCCATGGCGGCGAGGCCGCCATGGTGGCGATGCTGGTGGAGAAGCTCGCCAGCGTCGGTCTGCGCGCCCGCGCCGCCATCGCTGACTCCTGGGGCGCGGCTCATGCCCTGGCGCGCTTCTGCGCCCGGCCAGGGTTTGTGTCGGAGCCGGGGGCGGTCGCAGGCGATGTCGCGCCGCTGCCGCTCGCGGCGCTGCGGCTCGCACCCGTCCTGGTGGCCGATCTTCGGGTGCTCGGATTCGAGCGTGTCGCCGACCTGCTGTCGCAACCACGCGCGCCGTTGACGCTGCGCTTCGGTCCCGAAGTAGGCCGGCGCCTTGACCAGGCGACCGGCCGCCTCGCCGAGCCGATCGAGCCCGTCCGTCCCGAGGCATTGATCGAAGTCCGCCGCGCCTTCGCCGAGCCCATCGGCGCGGCGGAGACGATCGCGCGCTATATCGGCAAGCTCGCCGTCCAGCTCTGCGACGCCTTGGAACTGAAGGGCCTCGGCGCGCGACGGCTCGATCTGATCTGCCAGCGCGTCGACAATCGCGCGCAGGCGGTGCGCGTCGGCACCGGCTTGCCCCTGCGCGACGCGAAGCGCATGACCCGGCTGCTTTGCGACAAGATCGAGACCATCGACCCGGGTTTCGGGATCGAGGTCATGACGCTCGCCGCCACCTTCGCAGAACCGCTGGCGCCGAAGCAGGCGGCGTCGAGCCTGGTCGAAGAGCCGGAGCCGGATGTGTCCGGCCTGATCGATTTGCTCGCCAATCGCGTTGGCGAGGCGAACCTCTATCGCGCGGCGCCTGTGGCGAGCGATGTACCGGAGCGTTCAGTGCGGCGCATCCACGCGCTGGCGCCGGAGACCGGCGCGGAGTGGCCGGGCCACTGGCCACGGCCCTCGCGCCTGCTCGCCCCGCCCGAACCGATCGACACCGTCGCCCTACTGCCGGACCATCCGCCCGTATACTTCACCTGGCGCGGCATGCGCCGACGGGTGAAGCGCGCGGACGGTCCCGAGCGCGTCTTCGGCGAATGGTGGAAGCGCGATCCCGAGCTGGATGCGGTGCGTGACTATTTTCGCATCGAGGACGACGCGGGCGAGCGCTATTGGGTTTTCCGCGCCGGCGACGGCGAAGATCCACTGACCGGCTCGCAGCGCTGGTTCCTGCATGGGATCTTCGGATGAGCAGCCCGCGCTACGCCGAATTGCAGGTGACCTCGCACTTCAGCTTCCTGCGGGGCGCATCGTCTTGCGACGAGCTGTTCGCCACCGCCGCGGTCATGGGCATCGAGGCCCTTGCCATCGTCGATCGCAACTCGCTGGCCGGCATCGTGCGCGCCTACGAGGCCGCAAAGGCCACGAGCGTCCGGCTTGTCGTCGGCTGTCGCCTCGACCTCCACGACGGCGTATCAGTCCTGGTCTATCCGACGGACCGGCCTGCCTATTCGCGCCTCTGCCGGCTGCTGTCGCTCGGCAAGAAGCGCGCCGGCAAGGGCCAGTGCGACCTCGCCTGGGCCGATCTCGTCGCCTATGGCGACGGCCTGATTGCCGTTCTCGTGCCGGACACCGCCGACGAGGAGTGTGGCTTGCACCTGCGGCGCCTACGCGAGGCCTTCGGCGATCGCGCCTACATGGCGCTCTCCTTGCGTCGCCGCCCCAACGACCAGCTCCGCCTTCACGAACTGTCCAATCTCGCGACGTCCATGCGGGTGCCGACCATCGTCACCAATGACGTGCTCTTCCATGAGCCGGGCCGACGCATCCTGCAGGACGTCGTGACCTGTATCCGCCACAACGCCACCATCGACGAGATCGGCGACCGCCGCGAGCGTCACGCGGATCGCTACTTGAAACCGCCCGAGGAGATGCACCGCCTGTTCGCGCGCTATCCCGAGGCGCTGGCGCGGACGCTCGAGATCGTGGCGCGCTGCCGCTTCTCTCTCGACGAGCTCGCCTACCAATATCCGGAAGAGCGCGCTGACCCGTCGCTCACCCCGCAGGAGACGCTGGCGAAGCTGACCTGGGAGGGCGCGGCCTGGCGCTATCCCGAGGGGCTTCCCGACGAGGTCGTGCAGACCCTACGCCATGAGCTGGGGTTGATCGAGAAGCTGCGCTATGCGCCCTATTTCCTCACCGTCTTTTCGATCGTCCGCTTCGCCCGCTCGAAAGACATCCTCTGCCAAGGCCGGGGCAGCGCCGCCAACTCCGCCGTCTGCTACGTGCTCGGCATCACCTCGATCGATCCGGCCAGGAACGACCTCTTGTTCGAACGCTTCGTCTCCGAGGAGCGTCGCGAGCCGCCCGACATTGACGTGGATTTCGAGCACGAGCGGCGCGAGATCGTCATGCAGTGGATCTTCGAGCAGTACGGGCGCGACCACGCGGCACTCTGCTCGACCGTCATTCGCTATCGCACCAAGGGCGCGATCCGCGATGTCGGCAAGGCGCTCGGCCTGACCGAGGATCTCATCAAGATGCTGTCCTCGCAGGTTTGGGGCTGGTCGGAAGACGGCGTCGAGGACAAGCACGTTCAAGAGCTGAACCTCAATCTCTCCGACCGGCGCCTGCGCTTGGCGCTCGATCTCGCCCGCCAGCTCATGGGCGCGCCGCGCCATCTCAGCCAGCACCCGGGCGGTTTCGTCTTGACCCATGACCGCCTCGACGACCTCGTGCCGATCGAGCCGGCCGCCATGATCGATCGCCAGGTGATCGAGTGGGACAAGGACGATATCGACGCGCTGTGCTTCATGAAGGTCGATGTGCTGGCGCTCGGCATGCTGACCTGCATGAAGAAGGGGTTCGACCTGCTGGCCGCGCACAAGGGCATCAACCTCGATCTCGCGACGATCCCAGCCGAAGATCCGCGCACCTACGCGATGATCCGTAAGGCCGACACGCTGGGGACGTTCCAGATCGAATCCCGCGCGCAGATGTCGATGCTGCCGCGGATCAAACCGCGGACCTTCTACGACCTGGTGGTCGAAGTCGCGATTGTCCGGCCGGGCCCGATCCAGGGCGACATGGTGCATCCCTATCTGCGCCGACGCGAGGGGCTGGAGCCCGTCGTCTATCCCAAACCCGAGTTGGAACAGGTGCTCGGCAAGACGCTCGGCGTGCCCTTGTTTCAGGAGCAGGCGATGAAGGTGGCGATCGTCTGTGCCGGCTTCACGCCCGGCGAGGCCGACCAGCTCCGCAAGAGCATGGCCACCTTCAAGTTCACCGGCGGCGTCTCGGCTTTCCGCGAGAAGCTCATCTCTGGCATGGTCGCCAATGGATACGAGCAGGAATTCGCCGAACAGACCTTCAAGCAGCTCGAGGGTTTTGGCAGCTACGGATTTCCGGAAAGCCACGCAGCCTCTTTTGCACTGATCGCCTACGCCTCGTCCTGGGTGAAGTGCTGGCATCCCGACGTGTTCTGCGCGGCGCTCCTGAACGCGCAGCCCATGGGCTTCTATGCCCCGGCGCAGATCGTTCGCGACGCCCAGGCCCATGGCGTCGAAATTCGCCCGGTCTGCGTAAACGCCTCCCGCTGGGACTGCACGCTAGAGACCGCTGGCGACGAAGATCGCTTCGCGGTGCGCCTCGGCATGCGCATGGTAAAGGGCTTGGCCAACGCCCAGGCCGCCACGATCGTCGCCGCTCGCGCTGACCGGCCTTTCGTCTCGATCGATGACCTCTGGCGGCGCGCCGGCGTGCCCGCCGCAGCGCTCGTCCAGCTCGCCGAAGCCGACGCCTTCCGGCCGTCGCTCGCGCTCGCACGCCGCGAAGCTCTGTGGGCGATCAAGGCGCTGCGGGACGAGCCGCTTCCACTCTTCGCGGCCGCCGCGCGCGACGATGAACCCCTCCCAGAGATCGACGAGCCGGCCGTCACGCTCCGGTCGATGACGGCCGGCAGCGAGGTGGTCGAGGACTATGGTCATGTCGGCTTGACACTGCGCCGCCATCCGATCGCGTTCCTGCGCGACGACCTCATCGCACGTCGTGTCGTCACCTGCACTGAAGCCATGCAGGCACGCGACGGCCGCTGGCTCGAGGCCGCCGGCCTCGTGCTTGTCCGCCAGCGGCCGGGCAGCGCCAAGGGCGTCATGTTCATCACCTTGGAAGACGAATCCGGCATCGCCAACCTCGTGGTCTGGCCACAGGTGTTCGAGAGATTCCGCCGCGTCGTGATGGGCGCCAGCATGATGGCCGTCCGCGGCCGCATCCAGCGCGAGGGCGAGGTCGTTCACCTGGTCGCGCACAAGCTCACCGACCTCTCGGCCGAGCTTGGCACAGTCGGCGAGCGAGACGCCTTCCCACTGCCGCACGGCCGAGGCGACCAAGTCACCCATGCTGGCGGCGGGCCCGATCCGCGCGAGTTGCCGCCCAAGGGGCTGCGCACCCGCGACATCTATATTCCCGACCTTCACATCGACACCATCAAGGTGAAGAGCCGGAACTTCCACTGATCTCTCCAGCAGCCGACGAATGTCTCAAAGCTCAGCCATACGCTAAACTTCATCGCCACGCGGGAATACGGGAGCCGCGCCCATGTCCACCATCACGCTGTCGGCCACGCCCAAGGGCAACGGCTATCAGGCCACCGTGACCTTTCCGGACGGAGTCTCGATGAGTTCCGCCGAAACCTATCCGACGATGGCCGAGGCGCTGACCGCTGCCGCCCTGAAGATGCTCGATATGCCCGACCGTCTGGAAGCGCTCGACAGGACCGAGGAGGCGTCAGGCGATCATGGAAGAAGGTAAGCCCGGCGCGGTCGCCAAGGTCATTCGCCGCAATCCCAAATCCGGCCAGCGCGAATTCGGCGACCTGGTCTGGGGCCTGCTTCCGTACAAGACCGAGCGGCCGGCGACGGCGGTGCGGCCGATCCATGCGCGGGCGGAAACGGTTCAAGAGTTGCCGATGTTCGCCGACGCCTTTCGAAGCCGGCGGGCGATTGTGCCGGCGACAGAATACTACGTCAGAACCGAGACGGACGGCCGGCCGCAGCGCTACGTGGTCACCCGCGCCGATGGCAAGCCGATGGCCTGGGCGGGCTTATGGGAGTCCTTCGTCTGGCCGGGTGATCGCGTCGAGCGCAGCTATTGCGTGATCACCGTCGAGGCCAACGCGACCATCGCTCCTTTTCATGACCGCATGCCCTTGATCCTCGAGGCCGCGGACTGGCCGGTCTGGCTGGGCGACGCTCCTGGCGACCCGGCAGCCCTCCTGCGCATGGTCGACCCGGACGTGATACGCTGCGACCCCGCAGCCCAACGACGCCGGAGTCGATAGATTTGTGCAACCTCTACACCGTCAAGAGCAGCCTGCAGGATCTCGCCGACCACTTCGGCGTCTCGACGACGCCGGCTACCAACGCCGGCGAAGAGGTCTATCCCGGCACCCCCGGCATGGTGATGCGTGAGGTCGACGGAACCCGCGTCCTTCAGTCGATGACCTGGGGCTTTCCAGTACGGCTGAAGACAATGAAGCCGGGGTCAAAACCCATTCCCGTCAACAATATCGCCGATCTCGCGAAGGGTTTCTGGATAGGGCTCGCGCGCAAACCGGAATGGCGCTGCATCATCCCGGTGACAAGCTTCGCCGAGGCCGAGGGCGCGAAGGGCTCCAAGACCCGCACGTGGTTCAATGTCAAAAACCAGCCCATCTTCGGCTGGGGCGGTCTGTGGCGCGACAGCGAGGAATGGGGGCCGGTCTATTCCGGCGCCATGACCGACTGCAACGAGGCGATCAGGCCTATCCATGACCGCATGCCGGTGCTCTTGCTGGCGCACGAATACGATCAGTGGCTCCACGGCACGTTCGACGATTTGATGGACTTTCAGAAGCGATGCTTTCCCGACCACCTGATTGAGATGAATCGAACGACTGAGCCTTGGGTCAAGCGCAAGACGGCCGTGAACCAAGACTCTCTGATTTAGAAGGGGAAAGTCTTCCCCCTGGCCGGCGCCGCGGTCGCCGGCACACCCCCATCTGCGGGGAGACCCCCAGGCTGTGCCAAAACTCGGCGGCACAGAGCACCGGCGACTGCAGCGATGCGCCGTGCGGCTCAGGCCGCTGGCGTTAGACGCTCCGCACCGAAGGCGTTCACCGCGTGGAGGATGTTGAAAGGCTCGCAAGAGCCGGGAAGCACGCCGCGCAGCCCATGGCGGTGACGATCGAGCCGATGACGCCCGCCTTGTCGGCCGCGCGGGTGAGGGGATTCTGGATGGGCATCGCAATAGCCTCGGCGACTTCGTGGAACCGTCAGAGCGACGCTACAATCAGGACTGCAGCTTGCCCGTGGGGGCTGAGGATCACTACATACGATCTGTAGCGACTACAGACTCAAGCCCAAAATTGAGAGGCGCGAACAGCATGGCGGATACCGCGATTCCGATTGGCGAACTGTCCCGGCGCACGGGCTGCAACATCGAAACGATCCGCTACTACGAGCGGATCGGCCTGATGCCGGCCCCGCCCCGGCGGGGCCGCTACCGGAGCTATGGCGCGGACGACGTGGGCCGCCTCGGCTTCGTGCGACGGGCCCGCGAGCTGGGCTTCACGCTGGACGAGGTGCGCGCCCTGCTGGGCCTTGCAGGCGGCGGGCACGCGTCCTGCGCCGAGGTGCGCAACCTCGCCGCATCGCATCTGAAAGACGTGCGCACGCGCATCGCCGACCTGAAGCGGATGGAGCGGGTGCTGGCCGACTCGGTGCGGGCTTGCGACGCGGGGCAGGATCCAGGCTGTCCGCTGATCGAGGCGCTCCGCGCCGCCTGAGCGGCTGCGATATGATCGTGGCGGCTGCGACTTTTAGCACAGCCTGCCCCGCAACGCCCCCTTTAGAGTGAGAGTGCGGACCGGGTTCGCCGTGACGGGTTCAGGGCTGGAGGAGAGGCCTCCGGCGCCCGTCGCGGAGATCCGCGATGTCCAGAAAGACCGCTTCGGCGCGCCCCGGCCAGGACCGGGCGAGCCTCTATGACGAAATCACCGGAAAGATCATCGCCGAGCTGGTGGCAGGCCGACTGCCCTGGGTCCAGCCGTGGGGCACGGCGGCGGCGAAGGCGCCGCTCGCCATGCCAAAGAACGCCGCGACCGGGCGGCAATATTCGGGAATCAATGTCCTGATCCTCTGGGGCGCCGTCATCGAGCATGGCTTCCCCGCCCAGAGCTGGCTCACGTTTCGCCAGGCCCTCGGCCTCGGCGGCAACGTGCGCAAGGGCGAACACGGCACCACCGTCGTCTATGCCGACCGCTTTACCCCCGAGGACGAGAAGCGGCGGGCGCGTGAGACCGGCGAGGAAGCCGCCGCGATCCCGTTCTTGAAGCGGTTCACCGTCTTCAACGCCGCGCAGTGCGAGAACCTGCCGGCCGACGTGGCGGCCGTCGCACCGCCGCTGCCGCCCGACCTGATCGAACCCCGGGTCGAGACCCTGATCCGCGCGACGGGCGTCGACTTCCGCATCGGCGGTAACCGCGCCTTCTACGCGCCAGACCCCGACTTCGTGATGGTGCCGCCGCCACAGGCCTATTTCGAACCGATCAACTGGCATCGCACGGCCCTGCACGAGCTGGGGCATGCCAGCGGCCACCCCTCCCGCCTCGGCCGCGACCTCACCGGCGCCTTCGGCACGAAGAAGTATGCGTTCGAGGAGCTGGTGGCGGAGATGAATGCAGCCTTCTGCTGCGCTTCGCTCGGCATCGTCCCAACCGTGCGCCATGCCGACTACATCGGCTCCTGGCTCGAGGTGATGCGCGAGGACAATCGCGCCGTCGTGCGAGCGGCGTCGCAGGCCAGCAAGGCGGCCGACTGGATTCTCGGCTTCCTGCCCGAAGCCGATGCCGGCACCCACGCCGCATCCACAGCGGAGGCGGCGTGATGCTGGACCTCCTCACACCCACGGCTCTCAGCGACGCCCCTGTGCCGGATTCGATCCGGCTCCGGGTGCTCAGCCTCGGCGCCGGCGTGCAGTCGACGACGCTGGCGCTCATGGCCGCCCACGGCGAGGTTGGGCCGATGCCGGATTGCGCCATCTTCTCCGACACCGGCTGGGAGCCGAAGGCCGTCTACGACCACCTGGCCTGGCTCATGTCGCCCAACGTACTGCCGTACCCCGTCCACATCGTCTCGGGCGGCAACATCCGCGACGACCTGATCGCAGGCGCCCAGGGCGCAAGGTGGGCGTCGATCCCCGCCTTCACGCGCAACGTGACGCGCGCAGGCACGGCCATCCCGGTTCTCGATGAAGACGACAATGGCGAACTCATCGTCGTCGGCCAACGCATCGTGGCCACCGACCGCATCGACGTCGGGATGATCCGTCGCCAATGCACCAAGGACTACAAGATCGTGCCGATCCGACGGAAGGTGCGCGAGCTCGTCGGACTCGCGGGCCGCCGCTCGCCCCGCGCTCCCATCGTCGAGCAATGGATCGGGATCTCGCTCGACGAGGCGATCCGCATGAAACCCTCGTTTGAGGACTGGCAGGTCAATCGTTGGCCGCTGATCGAGCGGCGAATGACGCGGCACGACTGCCTCCGTTGGCTGGCACGGCACGACTATCCCGTTCCGCCGAAGAGCGCCTGCATCGGCTGTCCCTTCCACTCCGACGCCCATTGGCGCCGGATGCGGGACAGCGATGCCGAAGCCTGGGCCGACGCTGTTCTTGTCGATCGCGCGATCCGCACCGGCTTTCGCGGCATTCGCGGCCAGGTCTTCCTGCATCGCTCCGCCGTGCCGCTCGACGAGGCCGATCTCTCCAACGCCGGCGATCACCGCCAGCTCGATCTCTGGCCCAACGAGTGTGAAGGCATGTGCGGGGTCTGATTTCCCGGAAATCCGGAAATGCGGAAATGCGGGATTCCGGCTTCGCGTCTTTCCGGTTCGTCGGCTTTGCGGCGCGGTCCTCCGAGAGGAAGAGGGCTGCGCCGGTCTTCGTGACGGGTCGAAAGCCGAGAGAGAGTCTCCCGGCGCCCGTCGCGGAGTATATCCCGATGGCCAGTGCCGTTCAGAAGATCACCCTCAGCGCCTCGCGCGACATTCCCCTCAATAAGCTCATCCTCTCCCAGTCGAACGTCCGGCGCGTGAAGGCCGGCGTCTCGATCGAGGACCTCGCCGCCGACATTGCACGTCGCGGCTGCCTGCTCCAGAGCCTCAACGTCCGGCCGGTGCTCGATGCCGATGGCGCCGAGACCGGCATGTTCGAGGTGCCCGCCGGCGGCCGGCGCTTCCAGGCGCTGCAGCTTCTCGTCAAGCAGAAGCGCTTGACGAAGACCGCCCCGATCCCCTGCGTCGTCCGCGATCCCTCGACCGAGATTCTCGCCGAGGACGACTCGCTGGCCGAGAACGTCCAGCGCGTGCCGCTGCACCCGCTCGACCAGTTCCGGGCTTTCCAGACCCTGCGCGAGAAGGGTTTGTCGGATGAAGACATCGCCGCCGCCTATTTCGTCGGCGTGAACGTCGTCAAGCAGCGGCTACGCCTCGCCGCGGTCTCCGGGAAGCTGCTCGACGTCTATGCCGAGGATGGCATCTCGCTCGAACAGCTCATGGCGTTCACCGTGACGACCGATCATGCGCGCCAGGAGCAGGTTTGGGATGCGCTCCAGCGCTCCTATGGCCAGGAGCCGTATCAGATCCGTCGTATGCTGACGGAGAAGACGGTCCGCGCCTCCGACAAGCGCGTGCTGTTCGTCGGCATCGACGCCTACGAGAGCGCCGGAGGCATCGTGATGCGCGATCTCTTCCAGCAGGACGATGGCGGCTGGCTGGAGAATGTCGGCCTTCTCGAAACCCTGGTCACCGAGAAGCTGAAGGCCGAAGCCGAGACCGTCGCAGCCGAGGGCTGGAAGTGGATCGCCGTGGGGATCGAATTTCCCTATGGCCATGACCACGGCCTGCGCCAACTCGACGGTGTGCCGGCCGATCTCACCGACGAGGAGCGCGCCACGCGCGAGGCGCTGCGCACCGAGTACGACCAGCTCGAGGCGCAATATCAGGATGCCGACGAGTTGCCCGACGAGGTGGACCAGCGGCTCGGCGAGATCGAAACCGCGCTTCAGGCGTTCGAAACCCGGCCGCAGATCTTCGATCCGGCTGACATCGCCCGTGCCGGCGTTTTCGTCAGCATCGACCATGACGGCCAGCTCCTGGTCGATCGCGGCTATGTCCGTCCCGAGGACGAGGCGCCGGTCATCGAACCTGACCAGGAAGGCGACGAGTCCTCCGTCGAGCAAGCTGGGACCGACACCGCCACGCCGGCAGTTCAACGCGCCATCATCACCATCGGCGGCCAACCCGAGCCGGAGGACGACGACGATGATGTTGTGAAGCCATTGCCGGATCGGCTGGTCAGCGAGCTGACCGCTTACCGCACGCTGGCGCTCCGCGATGCCGTAGCGAACAACCCGCATGTCGCGATGACGGCGCTCTTGCACAAGCTCTGCCTCGACAGCTTCCAGCACAGCGCCGCGGGCAATTGCCTCGAGGCATCGGTGCGGCAGGTGTTTTTCTCGATCCAGTCTGCCGACCTCAAGGACAGCCCGTCCGCCAAAGCGGTCGCGGAACGGCACGACGCCTGGAAGGCCGACATGCCGAAAGACGAGGCTGCGCTGTGGGATTGGCTCGCTGCACTCGACGACGCCAGCCGGGGCGCGTTGCTGGCGCACTGCGTCTCCTTCGGCGTCAACGCCCTCTATGAAAAGGGCGATCGCTACGGCGGTCCTGGCGTCTCCGTTCACGGCGTCCAGCGTCGTCTCGTCCAGGCCGACCGGCTCGCGCACGCCGTCGGGCTCGACATGGTGGACGCCGGATGGCGGCCGACGGTCGACAATTATCTCGGCCGCGTCACCAAGCCTCGCATCCTGGAAGCGGTACGGGAGGCGAAGGGCGAGCAATCGGCGCAGCTCATCGACCATCTCAAGAAGGCGGACATGGCGAAGGAAGCCGAACGGCTGCTCGACGGCACCGGCTGGCTGCCTGAGCCGCTCCGGGGTTCTGAGGCGATGGGTGCCGACACGGCCGATGCCGACGCCGATGGCGACGAGGAAGCACTCCCCGCCTTTCTCGCCGACGACGAGGACGGCAGCGGCGAGGACGAGACCGACGAGCCCGCTGCGGTCGCCGCCGAGTAACGACCGGGAGCGGGGCGGCACGCGCCGTCCCGCTCATCTCCCTATCCACCTCACTCCGCCCGGCCGTCGCGCCGGGCGATTTTGTTTCAGGAGACAACCATGACGAATCCTTCCGACATCCCCGCAGTCGACAACAACGACCCGTCTGCCTGGGAGGCGAAACGTGCCGCCCAGGACCAACTGCATGCCGAGTTGCAACCGCTAAACAAGACCGCCCTGTTCGATGCACTCGCGGCCGCCGGCGTCACGCACGTCATCGTCAGCTTCGACGGCTATGGCGACAGCGGCCAGATCGAAAATGTCGAGGTGAAAGCCGGGGATACGATCATCACTATGCCCGAAGCCAGGATCGAGGTTGCTGAAGCCGTGTGGGGTCAGCCGGAGCCCGGCCGCACAACGATCAGCATCGCCGACGAGATCGATCGTCTCGTCTACGATCTGCTCGCCGACACCCACTGTGGTTGGGAGAACAACGACGGCGCCTATGGCGATTTCACCTTCGATGTCGCCGAACGGACGATCGCGCTCGATTACAACGAGCGTTACACGGCGTCCGAAAACTACACCCACACATTCTGAGGAGGCAGCGATGGGACATTGCTATCACCATGCGCTCTCTTCGGCGAGGAAGTGGGGCGGCGTCGCGGAAGACTATCTGCCGCTGCACCAATGGTTCGATGAATCGAAGGCGATCACCGCCGACTTCCGGCATCGCGCGCTGCGGCATCATGCCGAGGGCATCTTCATGCTGGAGCGATTCTTCGGCCCGACGATCACCATCTCGACAGGCCGTGTCGTGCCGGTCCGCCTGATCGGCGAACAGCACGTCATCGAAGACCTCGGGTTCATCCCGAGCTTCGCCGACTGGGTTCGCTGCATCCGGCCCGAACCCTGGATGGGTCGCGCGCAGCCGATCCATAAGCTGGTCGATCCGTTCGCGGCAACATCCGGCAATCATGAACCTGCCGCAACCCCCTCGGTGCGGCAAGCTGCCCGAGCGTGAGGAGGACGTCATGAAGATTCAAGCTATCCTCGAATTCGACCTTGAGGACGAAGACGGCCATCCGATCGCGGATCGTCGCGAATATATCTGGGCCGCCGAAGCGACCGACGACGCCATCCGGTCGCGCCTCATGGGCGCGGGATTCCTCGACGCCGATACCCTGATCGGAACCTACACGCTCGACGTTCGTGTGATCGACGGAAAGATCGGCAATCCCGAGCCCGAGCCGCCTGAACCGTCCTAGCCGCAACCACTCCCGTTCTGCTCGCAAAAGCCCGGTCACGCCGGGCTTTTCGCATTTCAAGGAGGTCATCATGGCCAAATTCACCATCGAAACCACCTATAGGCTGCCGATCTTCCGGCAGCACAGCTACGAAGCCGATACACTCGCAGCCGCCTGTCGTCTCGCCATCGAAGACGACGACTGGTCGGACCAGAAGGAAGATTACGAGTCCTCTGGCGAGACCTATGTCACCGGCGCCTGGCCTGGTGACACACAGCCCTACAGCGGGCCGGCGTTAGCAATCCCCACGCAGTTCGGAGAGAGCTTCCAACGCAAGTCCGAGCATTACGAGGTCCTGCTCGGGCTCCTCAAAGTCTTCGCGCACGCGCCCGAGGGCGGCCCGGCTGACGCAGCGTACTGGCGTGAGCGTGCAGACGCTGCGATCGCGAAGGCCGAAGCCATTCTCGCAGACGCGAGAGACCCTGACTGACAGCGCCAGCCATTCCCTTCCACCCGCCCGGCCATTGTGCCGGGTTTGTTGTTTCTGGAGACACCCCATGGCCGATTACTTCGAACAGACCGTGATCCAGCAGACCATTCCCGATGCCGACATGACGCCGCTCGAACGGCTGCTTTTGTCACGCATCTTCGGCTGTGAGCCGGATCACGACGGCTGGTATTTCTTCGCCGAGGAAAGCCCCTCGACGATGATCTTCGCGACGCGCGCCGAGCTTGAAGCGGCGCTCGGCGCTGCCCCGGAACCGGACAGCGCCGCTCATCGCCATGTCGTCGAGCAACTCGCCGAGCTTGATCCCGACGACACGGAAGTCGAGCTCGATCTGAGCGGCACGTCCTGGGAATTCTTCTTTCAAGACATCGTCAAGCGGTCGAAGACGTTGCGTTATGTCAGCGTCGTCGCGGCCTTCACCTGCAGCAAGATGCGACCGGACGGCTTCGGCGGCATGGCGGTCCTCATCACGCCGGACACGATCATCGGCAAGTCGACCAACGATCTCATCGAGGACTTCCTCGCTGAAGCTGGCCTCGATGACTCGGATGGGGCTGGCCTGAAACGACCCGATCCAACGCCGCCGTCCGACCAAGAAGAGTGAGAGGCGGGCCGGGACGCGGGTAAGCCCGGAGGTCGGAGGAGAGCGCGGCCTTGGGGCTTGCCCGCGATCCGCTCTCGGAGTCCCCACCATGTCCAAGACCATCGTCTTCGATTTCCGGCGCCGTGTCTGCTACGACGCGCCGGCAAAGCGCGCGTTTCACAGTCACGCCCGCCACCAGCTCAAACGGCTTGCCGACGCCCTCGGCCTGTCGCCCGCCGCTTACGATCTACGCTCCAACCAGGGCGGCATAGCCGTCTCCGGCGAAGTCACGCTGCACGCCGATCACCTCTATGTGCAGGCGTGCCAGCCGGCCACCGGCCACGACACCGGCGTCCTCTTCCGCACCTGCGAGGGGCGGAAGGACTACCACGGCGGTCCCAACAACTTCGCCTCCCTGGACCTTCTCAATCGCCCGCGGGACCTCGCGGCCCGGATCCGGGAGGTGTGTCGTGTTTGATCGTCTCAAAGCAGCATGCCCGCGTGTCGCCGACCGCATCGCCCATTGGCGTTTTCGCGCACGCCATCGCCTGGCGCGTCTGTCGCGCGCCTGGGCGTATTTTCGCGGCTGTCTCGACCCCGACGGGGCTCAGCGGATCATGCTCGATTGCGAGTATCCGGCCGGCTGGCATCCGCTTCTCGTTCTGACCGTCGAGGACACGCTCGCAGAAGCGCGCGAGGTTTTCGCCGATCACCCGGACCTGCCGCGCTTCATCAACGATGGCTGTGCGCGCGTCGCCGGCAAATGGGAATCCTACAACGACGAACTCTATATGGCTCGACGGTGGGCGATCGACCTTGCCGCCGACTACGCCGCTTCAGAAGGCGTCGCGCTCACATGCCTCGAAAACGAGAGCGATCACACAGCGCCCGGCGCCGGAGCCGACGAACACGCCGCGGTTTCAAAGGAAGGAGACGCGCCATGACCGAGTACATCGTCAAGATCGGCTTCTGGTTGCGCGCCTATGACGGCTTCACCATCGACGCCGAATCGGATGCCGACGCCATCGACAAGGCTAAGGCCGCCGCAAAGCGCGCGATGGAGTCGGGCGCCCATCCCGAGCACATCGACATCGAGGAACGGCGAGAAGGCGTGATCGCCTTCATCGACCGCGTTGCCCCCGATGGCCGCCACCCCGTGATCGAGGATGTCGAATTCGACGACGACCGCATCCACGACGGCCCAACCGGCTGATCTCCCAATCACAGCAATTCCAGGAAGCCCGGCCTTCGCGCCGGGCTTCGTCGTTTCAGGAGGCCATCATGGCTGATTTCTTCACGCACTTCTCATGCGTGCTCGATGTCGGCACACCCGACAACGCAGCGCGCGCCCTCGATCTCTACAATGCGCTGATGCAGGAGAACGCGCAGGAGGATCCACCTGCGGACGCTTTTCTCATCTCCATCCAGCCGGAGCACGGTGGTGCCGTGCTCTGGATCCGTGATGACGTGACCGGCGATCCGCAAACAGTCATCACGTTTGTCCTTCGGTGTGCGGAAGCCTTCGACCTTAAGGGCCGCTGGGGCTTTCAATGGGCCAACACATGCTCGCGGCCACGCATCGACGCCTTCGGTGGCGGCGCTCATGTTCTCGATCTCGCCACCCGCGAGACGATCGCTTGGACCTCTACAAGCGGCTGGCTGGCGCGAACTCTGTCATCCGCCCGAGGAAAGCGAAGCGGGCGATGAGCATTCCCGATCACGCGACCGCCAACTTTCAGACGCTGCTCCGCGCCGCGGCCGACGGCAACCTCGCCCTCATGGAATGCGCCGACGCAGCGACCGGCGAGACCCGCTACGTCATCTGCGCCGTCGGGCGCGATGGCCCGGATTTCCTATTCACGCCGTTCGGCCACCTGGCTGACGGCAATCCCTACGACGCCTATGTGCCGCCGGCTTCAACCCTGCCGGACGAGCAGGCCTCCTGACACCCTCGCGCCGCGACCTGTCTGGACGCGGCGGCCCGTCGGTCAAGCCGTTCCCGCATCGCCGGTTGAACCACGAAAAACCAATGAGAACTACGTCTACGCCGCAGCCCCTTCAATCCCGACGTAGGCAAACTAGCGAGCAACGACCTGAGTTACGCTATTTCTAAGACGCCTTTGGTGGCAAATTGCTGAAATAGGGCGTCAAATTCTTGCGGTGAGATTTTGGCTCCTTTGTCGAGCCACCAAGTCAACAACGCCATATACCCACCCACGACAAATTGCACCGCAGCTTCAAGGGGCATGGGTCCGCTGGGCTTCCCTCTGCGCCATGAAACAAGCTCATCCCGTACCACACTCGTCAGTAGTTCCTCGATGTGCTGGAGACTGAAAGCGCCACCACGCCCGCCGGCGAGTGCTCTGTAGAGCGCTAAGTGATCTTTCGCGTGTTGGAACATGGGGAGACTGAAGCTGAACATTGTCTTTCCTGGCGATGCGAGTCGTGTGCGTCCATGTTCTTCCAGAAGGCCGTGCAATGCTTCTTCCAGCCCGCGCCGCTTAAGATCATCCTTGCTGGTATAGTGTGCATAGAAGGTCGATCGGCCTACATTGGCAACGTCGCAGATGTCTTCGACCGTTATCGTTTCATAACGCTTCTTCATGATGAGCGTTATGAGGGCCTGTTGCAGGGTCGTCCGCGTGCGACTGACGCGACGGTCTATCGTTTTTCCTGCCATTCTCGACCACTATTCCCGGTCATATCATCCGATTTGTGCGGTTAAGGACGCTGGAGCCGACCCGTGCATTGACGTGATTCCGGACAGTGTGTCTTGTTCTGGGCTCCGTGTCCACGATTTCAGCGGCAACCCAAATGTCCGATCCGCCAATCCACGACCCACCCCGTTGGGTGAAGCGATTCAAGTTCACCATCGTCGTGCTGCTGCTATTATTTGTCCTGCATCTGGTCGTGATGTGGCTACTCGGTCACTCAATCGCCGACATGATCGGGCACATACCGCCGGCGTCGCGATGATGATGTCACCTGGTCTGCGCAAGTTGGCGCTCACGGTGCATGTTACATTGTCAGTCGGGTTGCTTGGCACAATCGCGGCATTCGCCGCTCTAGCCCTATCGGGCATTGTCCGCGGCGACGACCTAACGGTTCGTGTCGTCTATCCGGCGATGAAGCTGATAGCTGACGATCTCGTCATACCGTTTGCATTTGGCGCTCTTGTGACCGGCGTCATCCAATCGGTCGGCACCTCGTGGGGATTGTTCAAACACTATTGGGTGCTTTTCAAGCTCCTTCTTACCGCGTTCGCGACCATCATCCTGCTGCTGAAGCTTCCATTGATTGATGATGCTGCGCGGTTGGCCACTGAAACGACATTACACCAAGACCAGATCCATATTGTGGGAGTCCAGCTTGTCGTCCACGCGATAGCTGGCATGCTCGTGCTGTTCGTGCCCGTAGTTCTTTCGATTTGTAAGCCGAAGGGGATGACCCGGTATGGGCTGCAAAAGCAACACAACCGCAGTACGCTGCCGCATGGCAAAAAGGGCGGGCAACGCACCCATTTAGGCGCCAGTTAGGCGTCAGGCCTTCATGCATTGCGCTGCCCTTTGAAGGCTGACGTAAGCCGCATCCATCGCCGAATCACCGCAGCGGGCTCAGGAGGCGATCGGCAATCCGCAAGGTTCTCATCAAGCGTCATACGGGCGTGCCGTGAAGGCAGCCGCGTGACGAGAGGGAGAGTTTGGCCGGGACGGGTTTGAGCCGGTGCGGTTCAGAGAGAGCGCCGGCCGGCTCGCCCGTGTCCCGCTCTCCCGAGGTCTCTTCTCATGTCGCATCCTTCTGCCTCTGCGGCCGCACCAGCAGCCGCGTCGATCCCGTGCGCCCGCACGGATGCTCCCGCGCCACGCCTCGCCGAGGCCGCGCGGCTTCTTCTTCCCCACATCGAGCAAGGGCGGCGCGTCGAAGCCGTCATCCTGCGCACGGCAATGGAGCAAGCCTTCGGCGGCTCCGACACGTCCGGCGCGTGGGACTGGAAGACAGGCTACGACGCCTGCGAAGCGGCCACGGTTCTGTTTCTCCGTCGATACGGCAAGCCGCTTTTCCGCAAGGCCGGCTCTGTGGCTGCGGCGCTGCCGCAGCTCGCAAAGGTCGCGAGCCTTCTTCCCACCCATACACGGCGGTCCGAGGAGAGCCAGGCGCTTCAGCAGTTCTCGACACCGATCCCGCTCGGCCTCGCCGCGCTCCGCGCCGCCGGCATCGCGCCCGGCGATCGCGTCCTGGAGCCGTCCGCCGGCACCGGCCTCCTCGCGATCCTGGCCGAGATCGCCGGCGGCGCGCTCGTCCTCAATGAGCTGGCCGAGACCCGGGCCGATCTGCTCACGCATCTCTTCCCCAACTTTTGCGTGACGCGCTTCGATGCGGCGCAGATCGATGATCACCTCGATCCCGCCATCACGCCGACCGCCGTACTGATGAATCCACCGTTCTCGGCGATGGCGAACGTCAGCGGCCGGATGACGGATGCCGCCTACCGCCATGTCGCTTCGGCGCTGGCGCGTCTCGCCGACGGCGGCCGGCTGGTCGCGATCACCGGCGCGAACTTCGGCCCCGAGACACCATCCTGGCGCGATGCCTTCGAGCGCCTCCAGGAGCGCGGCACCGTCGTCTTCACCGCGGCGATCGACGGATCGGTCTATGCCAAGCACGGCACGACCATCGAGACGCGCCTCACCGTGATCGACAAGGCGCCCGCGTCCGATCCGGCGCAGTTTCCGGCGTCCGCTGGGATCGCGCCGGACGCCGCCACGCTACTCGGCTGGATCGCCGAGCGTGTCCCGCCGCGTCGCCCGGTTGCCGGATTGCTCGCCACGCCGACCGCCGGCGGTGTCGCAACGCCTCGAACCGTTCGCGGCTATCTCGCGCGCGCTGCCACGAGGCAGCAGGCAGCGGTGATTGCCGAGCCCGAGGGCGTCGAGCTTTCCTACGAGACCGTGGAATGGACACCGCCCGAGGGCGTCCGTCTCACGGATGCGCTTTATGAAGAATACGGATTGCAGTCGATCCGTATTCCCGGCTCGCAGGCCCATCCGACCAAGCTGGTGCAATCGGCGGCGATGGCGTCGGTCGCGCCGCCAAAGCCCTCTTACCGCCCGCATCTCCCCACAACTCTTGTCGGCGATGGCCTGCTGTCCGATGCACAGCTCGAAAGCGTCATTTATGCCGGCGAAGCGCATTCGGACTTCCTGGCAGGCGCATGGAACGTCGACGAGACCTTCGACCTCGTCACCGCCGCGCGCGACGACGCCGAGAACGCCGTACGCTTCCGTCGCGGCTGGTTCCTCGGCGACGGCACCGGCGCGGGCAAGGGCCGCCAGGTCGCGGGCATCCTGCTCGACCACTGGCTGAAGGGCCGCCGCCGTGCTTTGTGGATCAGCAAATCCGACAAGCTGATCGAGGACGCACAGCGCGACTGGTCGGCGCTCGGCATGGAGCGGCTGCTAGTCACGCCGCTCTCGCGCTTCCGCCAGGGCACGCCCATCCGCCTCGCGGAAGGCATCCTATTTACGACCTATGCCACGCTGCGCACCGATGATCGCGGCGAGAAGCTTTCGCGCGTCCGCCAGATCGTCGAATGGTTGGGCTCCGATTTCGACGGAGTGATCATTTTCGACGAGTCGCATGCGATGCAGAACGCGGTCGGCGGCAAGGGCGAGCGCGGCGACCAGGCGCCGTCGCAACAGGGACGCGCGGGCTTGCGTCTTCAGCACGCCCTACCGAACGCCCGCGTCGTCTATGTCTCGGCGACCGGCGCCACGACGGTCCACAATCTGGCCTATGCCCAGCGCCTCGGGCTCTGGGGCGGCGAGGACTTTCCGTTCGCCACGCGCGCCGAATTCGTCGAGGCGATCGAGGATGGCGGCGTCGCGGCGATGGAAGTGCTGGCGCGCGATCTCAAGGCGCTCGGGCTCTATGCGGCGCGTTCGCTCTCCTATGAGGGCGTCGAATACGAGCTGATCGAGCACCAGCTCACACCCGAACAGATCCGCATTTACGACGCCTATGCCGGCGCGTTCTCGATCATCCATAACAATCTCGACGCCGCGATGCAGGCGGCCAACATCACCGGCGAGACCGGCACGCTGAACGCCCAGGCCAAGGCCGCCGCGCGCTCGGCCTTCGAAAGCGCCAAGCAACGCTTCTTCGGTCATCTTCTCACCTCGATGAAAACGCCGTCGCTGATCGGCGCGATCGAGCGCGATCTCGACGCCGGCCACGCCGCCGTCATCCAGATCGTCTCGACGTGCGAGGCGCTGATGGAACGGCGCCTCGCCGAAATCCCAACGGAGGACTGGGGCGACGTCCAGGTTGACATCACGCCGCGCGAATATGTGCTCGACTACCTCGCCCACTCCTTCCCGGTGCAGCTCTATGAGCCGTTCACCGACTCGGAAGGCAATCTCTCGTCGCGGCCGGTCTATCGCGACGGCCAGCCGGTCGAGAGCCGCGAGGCCGTCGCGCGCCGTGACCGCCTGATCGAGAAGCTCGCCTCGTTACCGCCCGTGCCCGGCGCGCTCGACCAGATCGTCCAGCGCTTCGGCACCGACATGGTCGCCGAAGTCACCGGCCGCTCGCGCCGCGTGATCCGCAAGGGCGACCGCCTAATGGTCGAGAACCGCGCAGCATCGGCGAACCTCGCCGAGACCGCCGCCTTCATGGACGACGCCAAGCGCATTCTCGTTTTCAGCGACGCCGGCGGCACCGGGCGGAGTTATCACGCCGAGCTGTCGGCGCGGAATCGCAGGCTGCGCGTCCATTACCTGCTCGAGCCCGGATGGAAGGCGGACGCCGCCATCCAGGGCCTCGGCCGAACGAACCGCACCAACCAGGCGCAGCCGCCGCTCTTCCGGCCGATCGCGACCGACGTGAAGGCGGAGAAGCGCTTCCTCTCCACCATCGCGCGCCGCCTCGACACCCTGGGCGCGATCACACGTGGTCAACGCCAAACCGGCGGCCAAGGGTTATTCAGACCCGAAGACAATCTCGAAAGCCACTACGGCCGCGATGCGCTCCGCCAGCTCTACATGCTGCTGGTGCGCGGCAAGGTCGAAGGCTGCTCGCTTCAGACCTTCGAGGCCTCGACCGGGCTGAAGCTGATGGACGCCAACGGCATCAAGGATGAGCTGCCGCCGATCACGACCTTCCTCAACAGAATGCTGGCGCTGACCATCGAGTTGCAGAACGTGTTGTTCACCGCGTTCGAGCAATTGCTCACCGCCCGCATCGAGGGCGCGATCGCATCCGGCACTTACGACGCCGGTCTGGAGACGTTGCGCGCCGAGAGCTTCGTCGTCGCCGACCGAAGCGTCATCTACAGCCATCCCGCCACCGGCGCCGAGACCCGGCTGCTCACCATCACCGAACGCCGCCGCAACCAGCCCGTGACGCTGGACGAGGCGCTCGATCGTCTCTGCGATCCGCGCGCGGTCCTGCTCTTCAACGAGCGCTCGGGCCGCGCCGCCGTCCAGGTCCCGGCGCCGAGCCTTATGCTCGACGACGGCGAGATCGAGCGCCGCGTCCGCCTGATCCGGCCGATGGAGCATCACAGCCTGCCGCTGAAGGTGATGGCGGAAAGCCACTGGACCGAAGCCGACCGCGAACGCTTCGCGGCGGCGTGGCAGACCGAACTCGGCGAAGTGCCCACGTTCACCGACAGCACCATCCACGTCGTCGCCGGTTTGCTCCTGCCGATCTGGAAACGGCTGCCGAACGAGTCGACGCGCGTCTATCGGCTTCAGACCGATGCCGGCGAGCGCATCATCGGCCGCAAGGTCTCGCCCGCCTGGGTCGCGACCGCCCTCGCGGCCGGCGCTCCGACATTGACGCCGGACGCTGCCTTCGTTGCTCTCATGGACGGCCGGACCGTCCTCGATCTCGCCGAAGGCCTCCAGCTCCGCCGCGTGCGCGTGATGGGCGCGAACCGCATCGAACTGTCCGGATTCAACGACACGATGCGCGACCGGCTGAAGGCTTACGGCCTCTTCCACGAGATCATCTCCTGGAAGCTGCGCATGTTCGTGCCAACCGATGCGAGTGGGATCGCGGTGCTGGCGAAGGTGCTCAATCGCTATCCGGTCGAGCGCGTCGGCGAGCGCGAGGCCGCGTGATGCCGCGCGACGCTTCCGACCTGGCGCACCGTCTCGCGCGCGACGCCGAGACGGTCTGCCGTCACTATCTCTCCAACGGCCGTCGCGAAGGCCGCTACTGGCTCGTCGGCGATGCCCGCAACACGCCGGGCCGGTCGATGTACGTCCGCTTGAAGGAGTCGCCGAAAGGGCCGGCCGGCAAGTGGACCGACGCCGCGACCGGCGAGCATGGGGATCTGCTCGATGTCATCCGCGAAAGCTGCGGCCTCATCGACTTCCACGACGTCGCTGACGAAGCACGCCGCTTCCTGAGCCTGCCTCATCCCGAACCAGCGTCCGATCGTTCGCGCGTCCGGACACCCAATGCACCGACCGGCTCGCCGGAGGCAGCACGGCGATTGTTCGCCATGTCGCAGCCGCCGATGCACACTCTCGTCGAGACGTATTTGCGTAATCGCGGCATTACGCCTTTGCACGAAGACGGCGCATTGCGATTCCACCCGCGTTGCTACTATCGGCCCGACGACACTTCGCCGACCGAGACCTGGCCCGCGATGATCGCGCGCGTCACCGATCTCGATGGACGCATCACCGGCGCGCATCGCACCTGGCTCGAGCCCGATGGCTTCGATTCGGTCCGTCTCGGCAAGGCGCCGATCGACACGCCGCGACGGGCGATGGGCGACCTTCTCGGTAACGCCGTGCGCTTCGGTGTGGCCAATGATGTGCTCGCGGCCGGCGAAGGCATCGAGACCATGCTGTCGTTGCGCTGCGTGCTGCCAACCCTGCCGATGGCCGCCGCTCTTTCGGCCAACCACCTCGCCGCTCTTTTGCTCCCGCCGACTCTGCGCCGGCTCTATATCGCGCGCGACAATGATGCGGCCGGCGACGGGGCGGCGATGGCTCTGACCGAGCGCGCCCAATCGGCCGGTATCGAGGCGATCACTTGGTCGCCCAGGCGTGGCGACTTCAACGAGGATCTCCGCGGGTTCGGCCTCGACGCACTTCAGGCAGCCTTGCGGGTCGAACTCATCCCGCAGGACGTCGCCCGTTTCCTGCTGATGGCGACTGCCGAGACGGGGTGAAGCACGGCGGTTCGAGCGTCGTCGCTGTCGGTCGAGGCGAGGCCCCAAGAGCCGGACAGAGTCCGCGCCCTGGCCTTCTAGAGGGCGATCGGACCAGAAGCGGCCCGGCCCGGCAACCTCGTGGACCGGCTATTTTCCGTCGGCGGCAGAGCCGCCTTTACATCGCGAGACAAAATAGCCGGCCCCCTTCGGTCCTCCGCTGCGCTTCGGCCGCGGCGCAAGAGCGCCGCGGTGCAGGCCCGTTCCGCTCCCGGTCCAGTGATCGCCACGAAGGCCGCGATGGGCGCGGCCGATCCGGCAAAGGACCTCACCATGACGACCGACCACGACGACACCGAATTCGAACCGCCGCACAGCTCATCCCCGACCGATCATGTCCTCAACGAGCTTCAGCTCTATGGCTACCGTCCCTTCCAGGACGAACCCGACCCAAGGCCACTTCCCGAAGGCAATGCCGTGGCCGGAGCCGTCGCCGACATTATCGACGCTCTCGTCTCGACCCTGAGCGACACGCGCCTCGAACCCGACCTCGAAGACCTGCTCTGGTCTACCGTCAATCTCTTCCACCGCGCCGTCGACCGCATCGAGCGCGAGCTCGACGACAATGAGCAGGCGCAGCGGCGCAGTCAGCGCGAACAGAACGGCTCGGAGGTGAAATCCGTCGAACTCGAACGGCTGACGGCAGAGGGCATCACGCTGACCGAGCGCCGCAACAGCATGGAGCTCTTTCGCGACCAGGCCGCCGAACATTTCGAGGTCCACACCGGCTCACCCTGGCGTCCCCGCTCGGGATCGCTAGTCAACCACCGAGCGCTCACGGCCGCGATGATCGACAGCCGCGACTTCCTGGCTGCGAAGCGACGGGCCGAAACCGAGGTGATGCTGCCGCCGGGACCGAAGATCGCACTCACCGGCGGCCTCGACTTCAACGATCATCACCTGATCTGGGATCGGCTCGACAAAGTCCACGCCAAGCATCCCGACATGGTGTTGCTGCACGGCGGCTCGCCGAAGGGCGCCGAACTCATCGCCTCCAAATGGGCGAGCAACCGCAAGGTGCCGCAGATCGCCTTCAAGCCCGACTGGACGAAGCACGCGAAGGCAGCTCCGTTCAAACGGAACGACGCAATGCTCGCCATCCTGCCGATCGGCGTCCTCCACTTCCCGGGCACCGGCATCCAGGACAACCTGGCCGACAAGGCGAGGAAGCTCGGCATTCCGGTCTGGAAGCATGGCGAGGGCGGCGCGTGAGCGTCGCCATTCGCCGTCTCAGCTATCGAGCAACTCCGGGCGGAAGAGCCTTCGCCGGCTGACGATCTTGCCGGAGACCATGAACACACCGTCGCCGGTATAGTGCAGCGTCTCTGGATGCTTCGGCGACTTGGCGACATGCGCCTTCACGACTTCGAAGATGAAGAAGTTGTACCTGTCGACCAGCGCATCGTCGACAAGACGGCATTCGAAGTTGGCGTGGCACTCCGCGATGAGCGGCGCCTTCACATGCGTCGCCGCTCGCGCTGTCAGGCCGAACTTCTCAAACTTATCGACATCCGCGCCGCTCGTGTTGCCGACGCCGACCACGACGTCGGTCAACGAGGTCGTCGGCAGGTTGATCACGCATTCGCGGCTCTTTCGGATGAGTTCGAAGCTGTAATTCCCGCCGGCAATGACGCAGCCGACGAGGGAGGGCGTGAATTCCATCACCGTATGCCAGCCCATCGTCATGATGTTGCGCCTGTCATCGAGTGCCGACGAGACCATCACGATTGGCCCAGGTTCCAGGTAGCGCCGGACCTGGGACACAGGGAAATCAAGCTTTTCTGCGTGCCTCGCCATTGGCTCTCCGCGTGATCCAAGAGGGCTGCTCGGCCCGGTCCGGACACCGCCGGCGCCCGCTGGGACGGGTTTACCCTCCCATTCCAAGCCGTCTTCGACTATACTTTGGATCGCGCCGTGGTGGTGGTGGAAGGCGCAGCCGTCACATCTCTTTTTGTCACGGAGGCACCGCCATGCTTGTCATCGGACTCATCCTCAGCATCTTTGGGATCGGCCTGTTCTGTTGGCTGATCTTCAACCTCGCTGTCTACGCGCTGCCCTTCTTCGTCGGCCTCACCGCCGGTATGGCCGCGTTCCACAGCGGCGCGGGCGTGCTCGGCGCGCTCCTTGTCGGGCTGGTCGTTGGAGCGCTGACGCTCGGCGTCGGCCAGATCGCCTTCGCACTCGTAAAGCCGATTCCCCTGCGCGCGGCCATTGCGGCCGCCTTCGCCATTCCCGCCGCGATCGCCGGTTACCACGCCGTGCTCGGCTTGTCGCAGATCGGCGTTCCATCGCTTCTCTGGCGCGAGTGCTTCGCCTGGATCGGCGCCATCGTCATCGGCGGCACGGCATGGGCGCGCATGACGGTGCTTGCCGAACCCCTTCCATTGCGGCCGGGCGGGGTTTCAACGACGGATGAGCCACAGCCGGTTTTCAAGGCCGCGACACACGAAGGCTGAGCCACGCCTCACATCGACGACCATTCGTTCACGATCGAGGCCTCGTGAGGTCGTTGGTAGAACGAGAATGGACCCGCGGCCCTTCGCAGCGCAGAGACTCGTCATACCGATCCCCCGGCGCCACATGAACTTCGGCAGAAGCGTTCCGTCGCGGTATTTCTGCGGCAAGCGATCCCGCCTTTTTCTACGCTATGGCTTCTTTCTCTACGCCTGAACGCGCCGACATCTTGTGCAGGACAACCGAGATCAGCCACGTCTTCTCCCGAGGATGCTGTTCAGAGCACGGACGCACCTGGCCTCGTGATGGCCTGATCTGGCCGAAGACCGGCTGCGCCTCGATCGCCTGAGCCGCAACGCCGTCGGCTCGACTTTCTTCCCCTGGGCTAAAGCCCATTCCTCGCGAGGCAAGAAAGTCTCACCGCCGTCATCCTCCGCTGCGCTCCGGCCCGCGAGCGGGTGCGTCGTCGATCGTCCCCGGCCTGTCGATCGCCATCGAGGCCGCGGTGGTCGCGGGCTCGAAACCAGCAAGGAGAAGTGACATGGCTAACATCGGTTCTTTCAAGAAGGTCGGCAGCGACTTCCAGGGCGAGATCGTCACCCTGAGCTTGCAGACCAAGGGCGTCCGGATCGTCGCCGAGACCAACCGCTCCAACGAGAACGCTCCCAGCCACCGCGTCTATGTGGGCCGGGCCGAGATCGGGGCGGCGTGGTCGAAGCGCTCCAACGAGGGCCGCGACTACCTCTCGCTCAAGCTCGACGACCCCTCGTTCACGGCGCCGATCTTCGCCAACCTGTTCGACGACGAGGACGGCGAAGGCTTCACCCTCATCTGGTCGCGGCCGAACAAGCGCAACGGCGACTGAGGCTTCCGCGAAAGCCCCGCCCGGTCCCGCCGGGCGGGGTTCTTCTACACAGCCTCGTACCCGTCCCGGCTGCCCAGAAGCCTGCTTCAGAGCGCCTGAGCGGGGCGAATCACCCCTGAAAAAGCAGCACCGCGGCGACCCTTGGAGAGCCCGATTTCGGCGTTCAGGAAGGTGTTGAGCGCAGCGAAAACGACTATTATAGTCGTTTTCCTGGTGCGCGCAGATCGTCTGTCGGAGGTGATCATGAATGATCACCGGCCGACAAGTGCGGGCGGCGCGAGCCTTGCTGTTTTGGACGCAGGAGATGCTCGCCGAAAAGGCCCTGGTGGCTTTGACCGCCCTGAAACGCCTCGAATCGGAGCGCGAGCTGCCGGTTCACGACACGACGCGCGACCTGGTGCGGCGTGCGTTGGAAAATGCCGGCATCCTGTTCATGGAGTCGGATCGCGGTCGCGGCGTAATGCTCCTCAACGAAACGCCGAAGGGAATTTCGCGACGACGGGCTCTCTCGCGCTCGTCATAGTTAACAGGCAGTATACGACCAGCAGACGGGGTCCAACACGAGGAGCTTGGGATGGAATCGCCGCCGCTTGATCCCCCGGTGGAGGATGTTGCGCCGACGGCCGCGATCCTTACCGGGTACGACGAGCAGCATTTGGTGACGTATCTACGACTCCTCGACGCGGATGCCGAAGGCGCCGACTGGCAGGAGGTGACGAGGATCGTTTTGCACATCGATCCAGCACATGAACCCGAGCGTGCGCGCCGGGCCTGGGAAAGCCACCTCGCCCGCGCTCGCTGGATGACCGAAAAGGGATACCGTCATCTGCTCCACGGCGGTGCGCCACACTGAAAAAGTTCCGTGCAGCTTCTGCACCGCACGGTGCGACTCCAGTTAGTTTTCTGAGCGCCACCTTAGCGCGCATGCTCAAGGTCCAACCCATCCCGGTTGGGGAGGACACGCCAATGAGTACTGCCGATTGGCGATCGGCGGACGCGTATCAAGAGCTGCGGTCGCTCGACGCGCCGGCCTTCGCATTCGAATTTCTTCGCCGTAACCCCGAGTTCCGCGCAGACCACGCGCGGCTGGCGCGCAAGGCGCGCGGCCGGCCGCTTGAGGTCAGTGACGCCGATGCGTTCGCAGAACGCTGGGGGGTTCGATTTCGAAGACGGATTGCCGGAGCTTCCAGCAAGCGACGTTCGATGGACGGCCAAGGTACTTCCCAGTCTTGTCACGCTAACAAGAGCGGCGGAAGGCCTCGTCAATCCTAGCTTCATGATCGCCGCAAGCCTTATCGCCGCTCTCTCGCAAGTGGACCTGGAGGGCTTTGTTGACCTTGCCGGCGCGCATATGCGGATCGAAGGGCTCGATATGTCTGGACCGTACGCTGCCCTCCTGCCGCTCGATCAGCTCTTCGAGATCCGTGTCGCCGCCGCGCTCCGCCTGTGGCGGGCCTTGAACGGCCGCCGACCTGGATCTGATCCCGGAGCCCTCACAGCCGACCGCCAGGCGCGCTTCATCCTCGCACTCCGCGCGCTCGATGCGCGCCTCCTCGGGACGACCTATCCGGACATCGCGGCCGGGCTTTTCGACGCCGCGCCGATCTCGAAACGCGACTGGATCTCCCACGAGTTGCGCGACCAGACAGGCCGCCTCGTGCGCCTCGGATTCAAGTTGATGAGAGGCGGCTACCGGCAGCTTCTCGTCTATCCCTACCGGCGCCGAATCTGACGTTCGCCCCAGTCCGGGTGCGTTCTCACCACCCCGCGACATCGCACTATTGAGGCCGAGGCCCCTCCGCCACCGTGGTCGCCAATAGCCGCCGTCCTCCGACGGCCGCCCGCACGATCACGGAGGTATCCCATGTCCACCAGCCTCGCCGGCATTCCGCCGCGCTATCTGCGCACGCCCGAAGCCGCGCGTTTCGTCGGTCTCTCCATCCGCACGCTTGAAAAGCATCGCATCTACGGCACAGGCCCCCGCTACTCCAAACTCGGCGGGCGTGTCGTCTATCGCGTCGAAGACCTGCAGGAGTGGGTCGATGCGGCCGCGAAGGCGTCGACGTCCGATCCCGGCAGAGCCGTCGTTCTACCGGCACGCCGCCACTCGGCGGCGGAACTTGAGCAAGCCCGTCACCCGCGCCGCTGACAGCCCGATGTCGTCGCGCCACCGCACACGATCCGAACGCGAGCAGCTCGAACTGTTTCGGGCGCTGCCTGGCGATCTTGCACCACGCGATGCGCAGGACCTCATGGCCTATCCGTTCTTCTCCCTCGCCAAGACCCATCGCATCACGCCGATCGACTACCGAACAGGCGAAATCGCCATCCGCGTGGAGGCCGTGCCGGAGCATGGCATGGCGACCATCTGGGACGCCGACATCCTGATCTGGGCCGCCTCCCAAATTGTCCAGGCGCGCGACAACGGCCTGCGCACTTCGCGCCTCATGGCCGCCACGCCCTACGAGATTCTGACCTTCATCGGTCGCGGCGACAGCGCACGCGATTACCACCGCCTTAAGGCGGCCCTCGACCGTCTGCAATCGACCACCGTCGCTACCACGCTGCGGCAAGCGAGCGAACGCCGCGCACACCGCTTCTCATGGATCAACGAATGGACCGAACGCGCCGACGCCCATGGTCGCGCCGATGGCATCGATCTCATCGTGCCCGACTGGTTCTACAGAGCGATCCTCGACGACGCGCTCGTGCTGACCATCGATCGTGAATATTTCAAACTCACGGGCGGTCTTGAGCGCTGGCTTTATCGCATCGTGCGCAAGCACGCCGGCAGACAGCGCGCGGGTTGGCGGTTCGATTTCCGTCATCTCTACGACAAGTCGGCGAGCCTTTCGCCGTTCAAGCGCTTCGCCTTCGAGCTGCGTGACATCGCGCGCCGGCAGCCGCTTCCCGGCTACCGCCTCGACGTCGAGCACGATCGCGGCGGACACGAACTTCTCGCCTTTGCTCCCGCTCGGTTGTCCACAGGGGGCTGTGGACAAGCTGTGGAATCCCTCGTGCCATCGGGAACCGCCGCTCCCGTGCCATCGGGAACCGCGGTCCCGTGCCATCAGGAACCGGAAGCCGCGTTTTCTTCCGCAAATTCTGTCGCTTACGGAGCGCCTAACTTAGAATCTAACAGAGAAGAATCTAACGATTCTGTTGTTTGCGATCCGTCTGCGCGTGTCGGCGCGCGAGGTTTCGCGAACCGGGGCGAGGTTTCATGAACTCGCTCCAGAAAACGCGAACCGGATTCACGGACCAGGAGCCGGATCATGAGTAGATCCTGCTCCACGTCGCGGGCCGTATTTCGGCGCCCACAAG
>DASZOZ010000112.1:0-9416 GCA_035550515.1 Allostellaceae bacterium | reverse complement strand
GCCTGCACCGGCCCCAGCTCGCCGATATAGCAGACCGGGTGGTGCACGAAGTCCATGTACATGCCGCACGGCCGGTGCAGGTTGTTCCACTGCGCCTCGTACTTGCCGTTGCCGTCGAACACCTGAATGCGGTGGTTCTCGCGGTCCGCGACATAGACCCAGCCGTCGGCGTCGGTGCAGATATTGTGGACGATGTTGAATTCGCCCGGCATCGAGCCGCTGTCGCCCCACGACATCAGCAGCTTGCCGTCCGGCGAGTACTTATGGACGCGCGAATTGCCGTAGCCGTCCGAGACGTAGATGTCCCCGTTCGGCGACAATGCCGTGTGGGTGCAGCGATGGAACGGCTCGCCCGACATGTAGGGCGCCGGCTTGCCGGGCACGCCGAGCTCGAGCAGCACCTTGCCGTCTTCGAGCCGGCATTTGCGCACGAAATGGCCGCCGTCGTCGGTCAGGTAGATCGAGTCGTCGGGGCCCATATGGACGCCGTGCGCCCGCGGGTACTGCCCCTCGCCCCATGACCGCAGGAAATTGCCGGCGCGGTCGAACACCATCATCGGGTGCTCGCCGCGATTGAAGACATAGACGTTATCGTTCTTGTCGCAGCCGACCGCGCCGACCTCCTTGAACGACCAGCCGTCCGGCAGCTTCGCCCAGTTCTCGATAATCCGGTATTTGTAGTCGCCCGATCCGACGATGATGTCCGCCACGGCCGTCTCTCCCTCCCCAAAGCACTGGCACGAACCGTAGCGCGCCAACCGGGACGGCGGAAGAGGCAACAACCCAAGGCAATCTTCGCGCGGAACGATTTGGCAGAATCCCTGCCCTTCCGCCGAATTGCACAACTGAACCGTTAATACAGGCCAGCTAATTCGGCCCCATGCCCCAATAATGCCGCTTTCCATTAGCCGTCATTTTACGTATCGACATATACCGTCACATCCAGTCACACACTGTCACAAACACTCACAGCGTTTCCCGACCTCTCGGCTTCACAACTGACGGTGCGAGAACCATGCGTGCTGCGCTTATTGCTGCGTCTTTATTCGCCGTAGGATTTGCCAACCCGGTCCGAGCCGGTTCCCTCTCCCTCCCCCACTTCCTGAACTTTCGCGACGTCCACGCCTATGTCACCGGCTACAACACCGTCCCCGGCCAGACCGACGACACGCCGTGCATCGCCGCGTCGGGGGCGAATATCTGCGGCCGCACCGATGCGGTGGCGTGTCCGCGGCGGATCAGCCTCGGGACTTTTCTCGCGATCCGCGGCGAGATTTACGTCTGCGAGGACCGGCTGGCGAAGAAATACGACAGCCGCTTCGACATCAGTTGCGACAAGGACACCGACTGCCCGGCGCAGGTGACCGGCTGGGCCGACATCAAGGTCTTTGCGCAGAATCCCTGCCGCCTGGAGTCGCCGGCGCGGCCGGCCGTCGCGGCGCTGGAGCGGCCGCTGCTGCGGCTCGCCGCCTTTGTGCCGCGCCATTTGCTGGTGACCGCGCGGCAGGGGCTGGCGCTGCACTTCCGGCCGCATGGGCTGCGGCGCGCATAGCCGCAGGTGACACAACGCCATTGAGGCCGTTTGCGGTCGGACGAAGCCGCGATAGATTGGCCCGATGAGCGCGCACGACACCCCCTCGGCAACCGCCGCCCCCCTTCCCGAAGCCAAGGACCCCAAGCTGCGCCGCATGGCGAATGCGCTGCGCGCGCTCGCCATGGACGCGGTCGAGCAGGCCAAGTCCGGCCATCCCGGCATGCCGATGGGGATGGCCGATGTCGCCACGGTGCTGTTCGGCCAGTTCCTCAAATTCGATCCGGCGGCGCCGGACTGGCCCGACCGCGACCGCTTTGTGCTGTCGGCCGGGCACGGCTCGATGCTGCTCTACGGCCTGCTGCACCTGACCGGCTACGCCGACATGACGCTCGACGAGCTGAAGCGGTTCCGCCAGCTCGGCAGCAAGACCGCCGGCCATCCCGAACGCGGCCTCGCCTCCGGGATCGAGGTCACCACCGGCCCGCTCGGCCAGGGTATCGCCAACGCGGTCGGGCTGGCGCTCGCCGAGCGGCTGCTGGCGGCCGAGTTCGGCGCCGATGTGGTCGATCACCGCACCTATACGATTTGCGGCGACGGCTGCCTGATGGAGGGCATGAGCCACGAGGCGCTGTCGCTTGCCGGGCATTTGCGGCTCAACAAGCTGATCGTGCTGTGGGACGACAATTCGATCTCGATCGACGGGCCGACCAGCCTCACGGTCGACGACGATCAGGTGGCGCGCTTTGCGGCGCATGGCTGGGCGACCGACCGGGTCGACGGGCACGACCACGCGGCGGTCGCTGCGGCCATCAAGCGCGCGCAGGGCAACGACCGGCCAACGATGATCGCCTGCAAGACGGTCATCGCCTTTGGCGCGCCGACCAAGGCCGGCACCGCCGCGGCGCATGGCAGCCCGCTCGGCGCCGACGAGATCAAGGGGGCCAAGCAGCGGCTCGGCTGGGAATTCCCCGCTTTCGTGGTGCCCGACGATATCCGCGCCTGGTGGCGCGGGGTCGGCGAGCGCGGCGGCGCGGTCCGGCGCGAGTGGGAAGGCCGCCTCGGCAAGCTCGATGCCGGCAAGCGCGAGGCGTTCCAGCGGCGGATGCGCGGCGCCCTGCCGGCGGCGATGCCGGCGGCGATCGCCAAGGCCTGCGATGAATTCCGCGCCAAGAACGCCAAGATCGCCACCCGCGTCGCGTCGGGCGAGGTGCTCAACGCGCTGGTGCCGGTGCTGCCGGAGCTGGTCGGCGGCTCGGCCGACCTCACGCCGTCGAACAACACCAAGGCCAAGGGCCAGGACGATGTGGCGCCGCCGGCTTATGCCGGGCGCTATATCCGCTACGGCGTGCGCGAGCTCGGGATGGCCGCGGCGATGAACGGCATCGCCGCGCATGGCGGGCTGATCCCCTATGGCGGCACCTTCCTCACCTTCACCGATTACGCGCGCCCGGCGATCCGCCTGTCGGCGCTGATGGAGCTCGGCGTCATCTATGTCATGACGCACGATTCAATCGGCCTCGGCGAGGACGGCCCGACCCACCAGCCGATCGAGCATCTGGCGGCGCTGCGCGCGATCCCGCACCTCAACGTGTTCCGCCCGGCCGATCCGATCGAGACCGCGGAATGCTGGCAACTGGCGCTGGAAAACCGGCACGCGCCATCGATCCTGGCGCTGACCCGGCAGGGCGTGCCGCTGCTGCGCGGCGCGCCCGACGGCGGCGAGAACCGCTCGGCGCGCGGCGCCTATGTGCTGATCGAGCCGAACGGGACGCGGCATGTGACGCTGCTCGCCACCGGCTCCGAGGTGTCGATCGCGGTCGAGGCGCAACAGCGATTGGCGGACGACAGCATCCGCGCGGCCGTGGTGTCGATGCCGTGCTGGGAATTGTTCGAGCGCCAGGACGAGGCGTACCACACCGCCGTGCTGGGCAGCGCCCCGCGCGTCGGGGTCGAGGCCGGAGTGCGGATGGGCTGGAACCGCTGGCTCGGCCGCAACGCGTCCTTTGTCGGCATGAGCGGGTTCGGCGCCTCGGCCCCGGCCGAAGCACTCTACCCGCATTTCGGCATCACCGCCGAGCGCGTCGCCGACCTGGCCCGCGCCCTCGTCACCAGCTATGCCGGCGCCAGCAAGGACCCGACCCCCGGGCGGGATTGACGCGGGCTGTTTGGAGGATGGACGCGATGGCCGGGCAAAGCGAACTGATCGAAACGACAGTCGGCGAAGTCGCGAGCGAATTGGCGCGGCACGGCCTTGACCCCGCAGACCGGGTAACGATCTTGATCGGTCCCGACCAGCTGATCCCCGGCCGTCATGCCTCGCGAGCACGCGTCATCGCCGCCGGCCTAAGCGACGAGGATATCGACCGGCTGATCAAGCAGGCGCAAAAAGAAGTCGAACCGCACGCTGAATGAGGGTCGTTCTCGATACCAACGTTCTGATCAGCGCGGCCCTCAAACGTAATTCCACACCCGGCTTAGTCGCCCACACCGTCGAGCGGCATGCGGGCTTGCTGAAGTCGATCGCAACCGAGCGCCAGCTGCTCGACGTCATTGCGCGCCCGTACTTCATGGCGCTGATCGATGCGGACACGCGTTCTTGGCTGAGAAGCCTGATGGAAGCCGCCCAATTGGTCGCCATTTCCGAGCGGATCGTCGGTTGCCGTGATCCTACCGACGACAAGTTTCTCGATCTTGTCGTCAATGGTCGCGCCGAGGCGATCGTGACCGGCGACGCCGACCTGCTCATGCTCCATCCATTCCGGGACGTTCCCATCATCACGCCGGCCGCCTTTATTGCCGAGACGAAATGGTAGGGCTGCCGGAACCGCATTCCGCGGCCGCGAAAACTGCTTTAAGCTCCCAACCAACGGTTTCGCGAAGGAGTTGAACATGGCGATCAGGGTTGCGATCAACGGGTTCGGGCGGATCGGCCGGCTGGTGTTCCGCGCCGCGATGGAGCACCCGGGCCAGGAGATTGAGGTGGTCGGCGTCAACGATCTCGGGCCAGTCGAGACCAACGCCCACCTGCTGCGCTACGACAGCGTCCACGGCCGCTATCCGCACGAGGTGACGACCGGCGAGAACTGGTTCGACGCCGGCCGCGGCAAGGTCCGCGTCACCGCCGAGCGCGACCCGGCGAAGCTGCCGTGGAAAGAGCTGGGGGTCGATGTCGCGCTCGAATGCACCGGCGTCTTCACCAAGCGCGAGGCGGCCGCGAAGCATCTCGAAGCCGGGGCCAAGAAGGTCATCATCTCCGCCCCTGCCGACGGCGCCGACTTCACCGTCGTGATGGGCGTCAACCACGAGGACCTCAGCGCCGACCACAAGGTCATCTCGAACGCCTCGTGCACCACCAATTGCCTGGCGCCGGTCGCCTACGTGCTGCACCAGGGCATCGGCATCGAGCGCGGCTACATGACGACGATCCACTCCTATACCGGCGACCAGAGCCTGCAGGACACGCTGCACAGCGACCTGCGCCGGGCGCGCGCCGCGGCGCTGTCGCTGATCCCGACCTCGACCGGCGCCGCGCGCGCGGTCGGCCTGGTGCTGCCGTCGCTCAAGGGCAAGCTCGACGGCACCGCGATCCGCGTGCCGACCGCGAACGTGTCGCTGATCGACTTCAAGTTCGACGCTGCGCGGGAAACCGACGCGCAGGAAGTCAACGCGCTGATGGAAGACGCCGCGAAGTCCAACCGGCTCAAGGGCATCCTCGGCATCAACAAGGCGCCGACCGTCTCCGTCGACTTCAACCACGACCCGCACAGCTCGACCTTCGACGTGACGCAGACCCAGGTGCTCGACAAGAAATTCGTGCGCGTGCTGTCATGGTACGACAACGAGTGGGGCTTCTCGAACCGGATGGTCGAGGTCGCGGCCTATTACGGCGCGATGCACTGAGGCCCGCCCGGGCTGAGCAAAACGCCGGCGCACGACCCGATCGTCACCGTCTATTCGCTGGACCAGGCCGTCGCGGCGCTTGCCGCGGCGGCTGAGGCGGGACGCGCCATGGTCCTGCTGAGCGCGCCGGACGCCGGGATTTACGCCGGCGCCGGCTGGTTCACGGCGTTGGCGGATGCGGCGCGGGCGGCGGTGCCGGACGCACGGGTCTCCGCCATTCTCGATTGCGGCGACGATGCCGGCGCGGCGCAGGCCGCGCTGCGGGCCGGCGTCGCAGCGATCGTCTTCACCGGCCGGCCGGATGTCGCCGAGCGCCTGGCCGGGATCGCCGCGTCACGCGGCGCCCGGCTGCTCACCCGGCGGCCGGTCGCCGATCTCGACCTGGCGGCGGAATTTTTCGCCGATGCGGCGACGCTCCGCGACCGGTGCGTTGCCGCTCTGGCGTTCCATGACCCGGGCGGCTATTGACCGCCGGTTTCGGCGTGGAGACGCCCCCTGGAGACGTCATGGATTCAGCGAACGTTACCGTCGCCGCCTTCGCGGTGATCTGCGCCGGCACGGCGCTGGGGTTTATCGTCAAGAACTACCTGCGCGAACATCACGCCGATACACGCACCCAGGACGCGGTCAAGGTGGCGACGGGCGTCGTCGCCAGCATGACCGCGCTGGTGCTCGGCCTCCTGGTGGCCTCGGCCAAAAGCAATTTCGACGGGCACGCGGCGGAGGTGCGGAACCTTGTCGTCAACATCACGCTGCTCAACCGCTCGCTGCGCGGTTATCAGCCGCCGCTCACCGACCAGCGCGAGGCCCTGGCGCAATTCACCCGCGACCTGCGCGACAAGTTGTGGGACGAGAAATCGACCCTGACCAACGAGCAGGTGATGTCGCGGCTCGATCAGGTCCGCGACAAGTTCCGCCAACTGGACCCGCAATCGCTGCAGGATAAGGCGCTGAAGGACCGCCTCCTGTCGCTGAGCGACACGATCATCCTGCTGGCCGACGAGCTGTTGCTCCAGGAACCGGTCAGTGTGCCGATACAGATGATCATCGTCGTCGATGCGTGGCTCGCGATCACCTTTTTCGCCTTCGCGCTGTTCGCGCCGTTCAATCTCGTGAGTGCGATCGCGCTGGGGATCGGCGCCGCGGCGGTGGCGCTCGCGCTGTTCATGATCGTTGAGATGGATTCGCCTTTTCAGGGCTTTGTCAACGTCTCGCCCGCGCCGATGGATCTGGCGATCGCGGTGCTGTCGCGGACATGACGTTCCACCCTCCCGCGACAGACAGCCTCGCGCCCGCCTCGGCGATTTGCTAGGGTCGCGCACCGCGACGGAGACCAACCGCCAGGCTGCCGCCCTTTGCCGACCGACAAAGCCATGATCAACGACGACCGGGCGACGACCCGGCTTTATCTGATCACGCCGCCCGCGCTCGACCCGCAGGAGTTTGCGCCGCGTCTCGAAGCCGCCCTCGACGGCGGCGACGTGGCGGCGGTGCAGCTCCGGCTCAAGGATGTCGACGACGAGGCGATCCGCGCCGCGGCGGCGCGGCTGCAGCCGATCGTCCAGGAGCGCGGCGTCGCCTTTATCATGAACGACCGGCCCGACCTCGCCGCCGAGCTCGATTGCGACGGCGTGCATGTCGGCGAGGAGGACTGGCCCTATGCTCGCGCCCGCGGCGCGGTCGGCCCCGACCGGATCGTCGGGGTGACCTGCGGGTCGAGCCGCCACCGCGCGCTGGTGGCGAGCGAGGCCGGCGCCGACTACGTCGCCTTCGGCGCGTTCTTCCCGAGCACCACCAAAATCGCCAAACACCATCCGCCTCCCGAGGTGCTGCGCGACTGGTCGGAAACCACGGTGGTGCCGTGCTGCGCGATCGGCGGCATTACCCAGGAGAATTGCGGAGCGCTGGTCGCCGCCGGCGCCGATTTCCTCGCCGTGATCGGCGCGATCTGGAACTACCCGGAAGGCCCCAAAGCCGCCGTCGCCGCCTTCAACGCGGTGTTCGCACGGTACGGGCGGGCATTCGGCTGACCCTCGGCCCGGAGACGGGTAAGGGTTCTATAGTCTCAGAAAATACGCGTTCGGGTTGTAGGTCGCGTTGACCCCGAACATGTCGCAATACTGCGTCAACAACCGAAAGGTGCCGGGCGACGCTTCGAGGAACTCGGCGACGGCGCGGTTCGGCCCGCCGCCATAGGCCGCGCTCATGCCCAGATCATCGACGACGCCGTCCTCGATGATGACGATGTCGCCGGCAATCGTCGTGTCGGCGAAAAAGCGCAACGCCGCCAGGGTCACCTCATAGGTGTGGGCACTGTCTTCGACGACGAGCCAGGGATGCGGCAGCGCGGCGCGCATCTCCGGCGTCAGCGTGTCGCCGAGCCGGGCGGCGTCGCCGGCGAGAAAGGCGATGCGCGGGTCGGCGAAGCCGTTCGGCGGCACGCGGTCGATCGAGATCACCGGGCAGCCCAGCCCGGCGATCGACAGCATGTCGGCAAACCACAGCGCGCCGCCGCCCTGCTTGCTGCCGATCTCGATCAGGCTTTTCGGCTTCAGGTCCCAGATCAGCTTCAAATAGATCGCCAGGTCGAACGGGTTCTTCAGGCACGGCACGCCCTTATAGGCATACGCCATCGTACCGGCCTGGACCGACTGCAGCAGATCAGGTGGAAACGCGGTCTTGAAGCTGCGCATCGCAGCGCTCCCGTAAGCGTCTCGCGCCAGCGTAGCGCGGGCGCCGGTCAATGCGGCCTGGCGCGCGAAGCGGCTTGCGCGCCTTGGCGTCCTGAAGGAACGCGGCGCCGACGATCCCGTTTGAACTCCGAATCTCCGGGTGAGGAGCGCCACACCGTGTTGATGCGGGTCGAAGACCAGGCACCGCCGCCGCATATCCGCAAGACGGTCTTCGACCGGCTCGCGCGGTGGACGGAGCGGCAGGCGGGTCGGTCGCTGACCTTCGCCTTGGCCTCGGGCGTGGTCGCGGTCTGGGCGGTGTCGGGCCCCTTCTTTCACTGGTCCGACACCTGGCAGCTCGTCATCAACACCGGAACGACGATCATCACCTTCCTGATGGTGTTCCTGATCCAGAACGCGCATAGCCGCGACACCCGGGCGATGAACCTCAAGCTCGACGAGCTGATCCGCGTCAGCACCGCCGCCAACAAGACGCTGATCGCCGCCGAGCAGCTCTCCGAGCGCGACATCGAGGCGCTGCGGCAGTCGGCGCGGTCGGCCTGGGTGGGCGCGCTTCCCCCAGACCCTGTTTACCTGCGGGTCGGCGAGCCCGCCGAGCGCTCTCGCGATAAAGCTGAATAAATATTCGGGGCAATTCACACCTCCCGTTCTTTTAGAATATTTCGGAACTCCGCCAATTGGCGCTGGTTTCCTAGGTCAAGGCGCAAATGAAATGCAGTTTCACAGCAGCCAATCGGCGGCGCCGGGCACCTGTTGTCTTGGAAGAGGTTGACGATGTTTATGCACAATAAACGGTTGCAATACACGCTCAGGATCGCCGAGCCCAACCCGATGGTGGCGAGCCTGATGCTTGAACAGTTCGGCGGGCCGCAAGGCGAGCTGGCGGCGGCGATGCGCTACTTCACCCAGGCTCTGGCCGAAAGCGACCCCGGCCGCAAGGACATGCTGTTCGACATCGCGACCGAGGAGCTGAGCCATCTCGAAATCATCGGCAACGCCGTCGTGATGCTGTGCAAAGGCGTCAAGGGCAAGCTGGCCGAGGGCATGAAGGACGGCGAGCTCCTCGCCGAGATCACCAAAGGCGGGGAAAGCCACACGCTGTCGCTGCTCTACGGCGGCGGCGCGGCGCTGATCAATTCGGGCGGCGCGCCGTGGACCGCGGCCTATATCGACAGCATCGGCGAGCCGACCTGCGACCTGCGGTCGAACATCGCCGCCGAGGCGCGCGCCAAGATCGTCTACGAGCGGCTGATCAACGTCACCGACGACCCGGGCTTGAAAGAGGCCCT
>DASZOZ010000111.1:0-34003 GCA_035550515.1 Allostellaceae bacterium | reverse complement strand
CACCCTTGCCCGCCTGCGCGGCGGACGTCGCGCCGCACCGCCCGAAAAGCGCGGAAACATGAGGTTTCTGGTTTTGCGGCCTGGTCAGCCGACAGTGGAAGGCGGCAAAGCCGGGTTTGCGGCGGCGCACGATTTCGGCGATGACGGAGAGATCGAGCGCGCGCCCGCTGCGGCTGCCGCGAACCGCTTGCTCGCCGGCCCGCTTGCCGCCGGCACACGACAGCGGCAGCGTGGCGGCCTTGTTCCGACTGCAATACTGGAGGCCGCCTTTCTGTTTACCTCTCGGACACCGGAGAAAAAGTGACGGCGTCCCCTCGCCCCACCGTCTTCCCGCAAGCCACGGGCAGTCCGAAGGGAGACGGCTATCCGATTTATTCGTCGCCAGCGGCGATGTCGCCCGGCGCCGCCATCATCGCGTCGGCGACGAGCCCGGCATTGCTGCGAATCTCGTGCTCTATCCGTTCGGCGATGTCGCCGTGTTCCTTGAGATAGGTCTTCGCGTTCTCGCGGCCCTGGCCGATGCGCTGGCCGTCATGAGAGAACCACGAGCCGGATTTCTCGACCACCCCGGCCTGCACGCCGAGATCGATCAGCTCGCCGGTCTTCGACACCCCTTCGCCGTACATGATGTCGAAATCCACGACCTTGAAAGGCGGCGCCATCTTGTTCTTGACCACCTTGACGCGGGTCTGGTTGCCGATCACCTGGTCGCGGTCCTTGATCGCGCCGATGCGGCGTATGTCGAGCCGCACCGAGGCGTAAAATTTGAGCGCATTGCCGCCGGTCGTCGTCTCGGGGTTGCCGAACATGACGCCGATCTTGAGACGGATCTGGTTGATGAAGATCACCATGCAGCGCGAGCGCGAGATCGAGCCGGTCAGCTTGCGCAGCGCCTGGCTCATCAGCCGCGCATGCAGGCCGACATGCGAATCGCCCATCTCGCCTTCGAGCTCGGCCCGCGGCACCAAGGCGGCGACCGAATCGACGACCAGCACGTCGATCGCCCCGGAGCGCACCAGCGTATCGGCGATCTCGAGCGCCTGCTCGCCGGCGTCGGGCTGGGAAATCAGCAGGTTGTCGATATCGACCCCGAGCTTTTTGGCGTAGGAAGGGTCGAGCGCGTGCTCGGCGTCGACAAAGGCGCAGGTGCCGCCGCCCTTTTGCGCCTCGGCGATGACATGCAGCGCGAGCGTGGTCTTGCCCGAGCTTTCCGGGCCGTAGATTTCCACCACCCGGCCGCGCGGCAGACCGCCGATGCCGAGCGCGATATCGAGCCCGAGCGAGCCGGTGGAGACGACATCGACCTCCATCGCCGCCTCGCGCGAGCCCAGTTTCATGATCGAGCCCTTGCCAAAGGCGCGCTCGATCTGGCCGAGCGCCGCATCCAATGCCCGCTGCTTGTCCATCGTGTCCTTGTCCAAGAGACGCAAGACCGGTTGGTTCATCTCTCCCCTCCGTTATTCCACAGCCGGCAGCGCAGCGCAAACGCGTGGCCCGGCCGCGAATGTGCGTATTTTGTTCTAAGAACGCAAGGGGAACTTTCTGGTGACGCGAGAGTCTCGCACAGCGCGGCCGCGACGAATCGGGGAAAGAGCGCCGCGGCCGCTCCGCCGGCCTATCTTTCGCGGCGGCGGTCGACCGACCAGGGACCGGGGCCGGCGAAGAACAAATAGAGGAAGACAAAGCAGTACAGGACGGCGAGCTCGCCGCCGTTCGAATAGGGGATAAACGTGCGCGGTGCGTGCGCCATGAAATACGCGAAGGCCATCTCGCCGGAAAGGATGAAGGCGACGATCCGGGTGAACAGGCCGATGGTGAGGAGCGCGCCGCCGACCAGTTCCAGCAGGCCCGCGAGCCCCGGCACCAACGACATCAGCACATAGGGCTTGGCCGGCGCCGCGCCCGCCGGAAAGCCGAAGATCTTGTTGAGGCCGTGCTCCATGTAGAGCAGCCCGGCCATGATGCGCAGCGCGCTCAGCATCCGCGGCTCCCACGCGACACGCAGCGAAGCGAGATTCGGCATGATCACATTCTCCCCCGGACCGGGCGCTCTCCCGGCGCCCTTGCTCCCGCAATTCTGCGCGGGCGACGCCGGTCGCGCACTTCAACAGATCGTGTGGGTGACGGAAGGCGGCGGGCCCGATCAGCGGCGCGCGCGCTCAATCAGCGCGTTGGCGGGAAGGGCCGGGTCGAGGACTTTGCGGGCGCCGGCGGCGGTGACGACGGGGAGCGTTGCGGGGTCGATCAGGCCGAGCTGCGCGAGCACCGACGCCTGGTCCCAATAGATATGCTCGTGCATGAGCTTGCCGTCGCGAAAGCCGACGATCACCACCAGCGCGACCTCGACCGCCTTGCCGGTCGGCGCGACGCCGGGCAGCATCCAGTCCATCTCGATCGTGTGGGTGAACCGGATCACCATCTCGTCGACCAGCCGGTCGACGCCGACCGTGCGCGACACCGGCGTCATCGCCATGTCGGGCGGCATCTTCGGGATGAAATGCGTCGCATAAAACCGGCGCAGCTCGTCATGGCCGCGGCCGCCGGTCATCACCGGCACATGGTCGACATAGGCGTCCGGCACCATGGTCGCCAGCGTCGCCTCGGTGTTCTTGGTGTCGAATTCGTGGCGGATGTGCTCTTCCCACAGCGCCACCAGCTCGTCCGCGGTCATGTCTCGCCCCCCTACGGCGTTTTACGCCACTTCGCCGTCGATGACTTCCTTCACCTTGGTGGCGAGCTGCTTCAGGGAGAAGGGCTTGGGCAGGAAGTGGATGTTGCTGTCGCTGTCGAGGCGCTGGCGAAAGCTGTCCTCGGTATAGCCGGAGATGAAGATGACCTTCATGTCCGGATGGGTCTCGCGCACCTCGCGCACCAGGCCGGGGCCATCCATCTTGGGCATCACCACGTCGGTGATCAGCAGGTCGATCTTGTCCGTCGTTTCCATCAGTTCGAGCGCCGCCTCGCCGCTGCGCGCCTCCAGCACGGTGTAGCCCTTGTTGCGCAGCGCCCGCGCGCCGAAGATGCGCACCGGGTCCTCGTCCTCGACCAGCATCACCGTGCCGGTGCCGGTGATGTCCTTGACCGCCGGCGGCTCGGCCGGCTCGCTGCGGGCGGCGACGGCGATGTCGCTCTCCTGGTAGCGCGGCAGGTAGATCTGGAAGGTGGCGCCGCGGCCTTTCTCGCTTTCGACAAAGATGAACCCGCCGGTCTGCTTGACGATGCCGTAGACGGTCGACAGGCCGAGGCCGGTGCCCGAGCCGATCTCCTTGGTCGAGAAGAACGGTTCGAAGATGCGTTCGAGATTTTCCTTGGGAATGCCGATGCCGGTATCGGCGGTCTCGATCAGCACGTAATTGCCGGCCGGCAGGGTCTCGGCGCCGCGCCGCATCGGCCCGGCCTGGACGTGGTTGGCGGTGCGGATGGTCAGGGTGCCGCCGCCCGGCATCGCGTCGCGCGCATTGACCGCGAGGTTGATGATGACCTGTTCGAGCTGGCCCTGGTCGACCTTGGCGAGGCCGAGATCGCGGCCGTGCACGACCTTCAGCTCGATATTCTCGCCGATCAGCCGGCGCAGCAGATGCGACAGCTCGACCAGCACGTCGGTGATGTCGAGGATGCGCGGCTGCAGGGTCTGCTGGCGCGAGAAGGCCAGGAGCTGGCGCACCAGGTTGGCGGCGCGGTTGGCGTTCTGCTTGATCTGCATGATGTCGGCAAAGCTGGGATCGCCCGGCTTGAAGCGCATCAGCAGCAAGTCGCAAAAGCCGATCATCGCGGTCAGCAGATTGTTGAAGTCATGCGCGACGCCGCCGGCGAGCTGGCCGACCGCCTGCATCTTCTGCGACTGGGCGAATTGCGCTTCGAGGCTCTTCTGCTCGCTGACATCGATGAAGTGCAGCATCAGGCCGCCTTCATGCCCCTCGAACCCGTCGAGCCGGCCGAGGAACAGCACGCAGGTCTTGTCGCGCAGCCCCTTGATGCGGACTTCGACCGGGCCCGGCGGGGCGCTGCCCTCGGCCGCGCCGGCGAGCTTGACCGCGAGGTCGCGGCGGTCGTCCTCGTGCACAAAGCCGATCAGCGGCTGCCCCTTCAGGTCGCCGTGCGGCGCGCCGAACAGCTCGGCCAGCGCGCGGTTGGCCTCCTCGAGGCGGCCGTAGCGGTCGATCAGGGCGATGCCGATCGGCGCGTTGGCGAAGAACCGCTGGAAGCGCTCGCGCGACAGGCGCAGCGCCGCCTCCCATTCGCGCTCGGGGGTCAGGTCGCGGACGATCGAATGCGTCCGCAGCTCGTCGCCCGAGCCGACCACGCTCTGCCCGACCCAGGCATGGATGATCCGGCCGTCGCGGCTTTTCAGCACGACCTCGCCGCGCGGCGCGTCGCCGGCGCGGCCGCCGAACGGGTCCGAGGGCTGGGCGCCTTCGGCCGGCGGGGCGGCGAGGAATTCCTCGAGCCGGGCATTGCCGCCCACCAGCTCGGCCGGCGTCGCGCCGAGCCAGCGCGCCAGGGTCGGGTTGACGAACAGGAAGCGGCCGTCGCCATCGACCGAGTAGAAGCCGATCGGCGCCTCGTCGAGGAAATCGACGAGGCGGTTGCGCTCCTCGCGGATGACCCGCTCCATCTCGTGCCGGGCGGTGATGTCCTGGATATGCCAGAAGCTGTAGCCCGGCTGGCCGGGGATCGGGTTGACCGCGACGTTGAACCAGCCGAGCGGCGCGCCGCGCGCATCCTTGAGCGGCACCGCCGCGATCGCCCGCGCGCCGGCCATCGCCTGGCTGCGCAGCCGCTGGAAGTCGATGCCGGCTTCGAGATCGGCGACCGCCGCCGCGAGCCGGTCGAGCGGCGGACCGCCATCGGGGGCAAACTGGCTGGTGAAGGCGGTGTTCGCGTAGGCGATGATGCCGTCCGGCGCGACGATGAGCTGCGCGTCGGGCGAGGCTTCGAGCGCCTGGCTGAGGATGTCGAGCCGCCCCTCGAGCCCGCCATGCACCCACAGCGCGCCGATCGCGGCGACGCCGACGACGCAGCCGAGGGCGACGATCGCCACCACCATCGCCACCACGCGGACCCCGGAAATGATCTCGGCGGCGTACAGGATAAAAACACCGATGCCGATCACCGCGAGGATCAGCGCGGCCTGCGCCAGGATGCCGACCCAGACCGGGCGGCGACGGGTTGCACGCCAGTGGTTCAAGCGACGGGCCGCTTCGCTGTAGGCGACCATCGGACAGCCTCGATGCCGCGAGGAACTCGACGAATTCTACCGCATTGTCGCGGTGCTTGCGCTAACGGAAGGTTAACGAAGGTTTACCGGCGCCGATGCGCGGCACCCATGCAGGGCGATGCCATGACGGGGCGAATCGCCAGCCGTGCTTGAGGGACGAGGTCAATCGTCGCGGTGGGTTCGCTCCATGCGCTCGTGGCGTTCCTGCGCCTCGATCGACAGCGTCGCGATCGGCCGCGCCTCGAGCCGGCGGATGCCGATCGGCTCGTCGGTCTCCTCACAGTAACCGTAGGTCCCGCTGTCGAGCCGGACCAGCGCCGCATCGATCTTCGAGATCAGCTTGCGCTCGCGGTCGCGGGTGCGCAGTTCGATCGACCGCTCCGTTTCGAGCGAGGCACGATCGGTCAAATCGGGCTTCAGCAGACTTTCTTCTTGAAGGGAACGCAAGGTCTCGGCGGAATCGGCGAGTAGGTCGGAGCGCCAGCGCATCAGTTTTTGTCGAAAATACTCGACCTGCAGGGGGTTCATGAATTCTTCGTCATCGGACGGACGGTAATCTTCCGGCAATGTCGGACGCATCCTGCTCCCCGAAGCCCTGTTCGCGACGGCGGCGGAGTATATGAATCGCCCCCTGGGCTTTCAACCGCCAGAATGTCATGCACCTATGCTACGCTTCGTTACAAAAGCCGGTTGCATGGCCGGGCGATTCACATTAAACACTCGGCCTTCGCGCCCTACTACAGCGCGAACCACTTCAAGAGACTTTAAATTAAACAAGCCGACGCCGTCTGCCCGTCGTCAAAATTAACTCTACATGCGTAATAATTAACAGTTGTCCAAAGTTTTTAGTGGGATTTTAATTACAATTCCTCAAATTTAACTACAAGTAATCGCTGAGGCGATTTAGTATTTAATTAAGGCGTGAGAGCTAGATTTTCGCTATGGAAAGCAACCCCACGTTTAAAGACATGGCCAATCTCGATCCTATCGACGTCTCGGCGTATCCCCCTGCCCCCGCCGTCGAGCTGCCTTCGCCCAACACCAAGCGTTGGGTCGTGCGGCGCAAGGCGGTGGTGGTTGCTGCCGTACGCAACGGTACCTTGAGCCTGCAGGAAGCTTGCCGGCGTTACAATTTGTCGGTCGAGGAATTTCTCGCCTGGCAGCGTTCGATCGACCGCTACGGCGTGCCCGGCCTGCGGGTCACCCGCTTGCAGATCTATCGCGACACCGACGCGCTGCGCGCCGCCAAGTAACGAGGTAACAGCCCCTACACCGCATCCCACCATTCGCCCGACACCACAAGGCCGGTTGCGGCAAGCCGCAGGCGGCCCCGGCGCGTCTCGCCGAGCACGTCGCGGTAGTCGAACCTGCCCTCGGCAAGCTCGACGACCGTGGCGTCGCCCGCCGCGCCGACGGTGAAATGCCCGATGTCCCGCCGCCCGACCGCCTGCGCCGCCGCGACCGTGCCGGCGCAGATGACGTCAACCAGCGGCATGCCGAGCGACAGCAGCTTCGACATCGTCGTGATCTGGTCGAAAGCCGGGCCGTTGATGCTGAGGGCGTGCACGTCGCTGCTGATCACATCGGGCAGGAAGCCGGCGGCAAGCATCGCCTCGGCGGTGCGAAAGCCGAACGAGCCGCCGCCATGGCCGATATCGAACACCACGCCGCGCTCGCGCGCCGCCGCGACCTCCTCGCGCACCGCGCCGTCCGGCGCGACCGGCGCGTTGGGGAACGGCCGGAAGCAATGGGTGACGATATCGCCGCGCCGCATACGCGACAGCACGTCGAGGCGCGACGGCGGCGGATGGTCGAGATGCGCCATGACCGGCAGCCCGACCTCCTCAGCGACCTCGATCGCGATGTCGAGCGGCGCGATGCCCGAATTGCCGCCGGCGGTGCGTCCGACGCGCACCTTGACGCCGACGATCAGGTCGCGGTTGGCGGTGATGACGCGCACGCAATCGCGCGGGTCGAGCAGCCGCAGATCGGCGCATTCGCCGACCATCACCGTGGCCGAGAAGGCGAAGATGCCGGCATGCGACACGTTGAGGATCGGCAGGATGCGGACCGGCGACGGCTCGATGACATGCCGGCGAAAGCCGTGGAAATTGCCCGGCCCGCTGCTGCCGGCGTCGATAAAGGTGACGGTGCCGCTGGACTTGGCGACCGCCGCCGCGTCGACGCCGAGCGAGGTGCCGCCCCAATAGACATGGGTGTGCAGATCGACCAGGCCGGGCACGACCAGCTTGCCCTTGACGTCGACGGTCTCGGCGCCGGCGCGCGGCAGGTCGCGTCCGATCTCGGCGACCTTACCGTCCCTGAAGGCGATGTCGGCGACCGTGTCGCGGCCGTTCGCCGGGTCGATGATGCGCCCGCCGGTGAGGATCAGATGGGACATACGCGCTCCAGATGCTCGGAGCCAGCCTATAGAAGCCCGTGCCGCGGCAAAGCCCAAAAAGAGCTGGCCCAGTGTCCTCTGCGCTAAAACACCGATGCGGACAGCCGACCGTGCGAGGCGGGGGTGGTTGGCCTTCCCCCAAAGGCGCTACCGGAGATGACGGCCTCCCCCAAGGCGGTCATCGAACCCCTCGCCTCGCTGCCGGGTCGACGGCATCAACATGATGCGGTCCAGGCCGGCACCGCCTCAACCGACTGTATGAAAAATCTGCTAAGTTCCTGCATTTATGGGATTATTAACCGAGACCTCGGCTTGACGAAATTCGGGAAGGGCCGGCGGCCGGGCGAATCGGCCGAATCGCCTCCCCGGCCGAGGCAAAAATCCTCTGTAAGCTTAGCGTAATTTTTAACGACTCCGCGCAATATGGCCGCATGGTACCGCCCGCGACCCGTTATGCCAGCAACGGCGATATCCGCATCGCCTACCAGGTCGTCGAGCAGACCGGCGCCGGCGGCCGCCCGCTCGACCTGGTCGTCGTCTCGGGGCTGGTGTCGCATCTCGGGCTCATCTGGGAGGACCCGGCGCAGGCCCGGTTCTATCAGGCGCTGGCCCGGTCCGCGCGGCTGGTGCTGTTCGACAAGCGCGGCACCGGCCTCAGCGACCGCGACAAGGGGGTGCCGAACCTCGAACAGCGGATGGACGACCTGCATGCCGTGATGGCGGCGGCCGGCGTGCGGCGCGCGGCCATTCTCGGCGAATCCGAGGGCGGCATGATGTGCCTGCTGTTCGCCGCCACGTTCCCGGAACGGGTTCGCGCCCTGGCGCTTTACGGCACGTTCGTGCACAGCCCGACGCGCGGCTGGCCGGAGCATCAGGCCGAGGCGCGGTTCGATCTCGTCGCGCGCACCTGGGGCACCTGCGTGCTGCCGCCGCGCGTCGCGCCGAGCCTCGCCGCCGACCAGGGTTTCCGCCGGCGCTGGGCCCGGTTCGAGCAGATGAGCGCGACGCCGCAGGCCGCCGCGGCGCTGCTGCGCGTCGACCGCGACGCCGATATCAGCCCGTTGCTGCCGCAAATCCGCGTGCCGACGCTGCTGCTGCACCGCAGCGGCGACCGCCGGATCGGCGTCGAAAACGGCCGCTACCTCGCAGCCGCGGTGCCGGGTGCGAAATATGTCGAGCTGCCCGGCGACGACCACCTGCCCTATATCGGCGACAGCGACCGGCTGGTGGCGGAGATCGCGGATTTCCTGGCCGAGGCGGCTTAGCGCAGAATTCGAACGAGTTCGACCACTTGTTTCGTCATCGCCGGGCTTGACCCGGCGATCTCGGCGGCAGTCCGGCAGATGGCCGGGTCAAGCCCGGCGATGACGAACTGTTGAGGCGGATAACGCTCTAGCTTCGCGCATCGAACCGGTGCTCGACGGCATCGGCTGCCGATTGACAATCCCCTGCCCCGGCGGCTCTCATCGCGGCCGGCGGATTTCGTGAAACCGGGAGGGACACTTGGCCAAATTTCGCGTAGCGACGCCTGCGGGCGCGAGCTTCACGGTCGCCGGCGGCGGCTACGGTTATGAATTGGAGGCGCTGACGCCGATCGACGCGGAGATTTACGAAATCCCGATGGGGTCGGAGGACGAGTTCGTCGCCGCCGCCAAGGATTGCGACGCGCTCTATGCCAAAGGCCGGCCGATCACCAAGAAGATGATCGACGGGCTGCAGCGCTGCAAGATCATCTCGCTCGGCTCGGTCGGGGTCGACACGGTCGATGTCGACGCGGCGACCGCCAGGGGGATCCCGGTCACCAACTGTCCCGACACGTTCATCGAGGAAGTCGCCGACCATGCGATGCGGCTGATCCTCGCCGCGCATGGCCGGCTGGTCGAGCAGGACCGCATGGTCCGCGAGGGCCGCTGGTCGGAAGGCCGGCCGGCGCTGTTGAAGATCCCGCGGCTGCGCGGGCTGACGCTCGGCCTCATCGCGTTCGGCCATGTGGCGCGGGCGGTTGCCGAGCGCGCCAAGCCGTTCGGCCTGCATATCTGCGCCTACGACCCGTTCATCGAAGAGATGGTGATGACCGAGCGCGGGGTCGAGCCGGTCAGCCTGCCCGAGCTCCTGGCACGCGCCGACATCATCTCGATGCACTCGCCGGCAACGGCGAGCGCCCAGCGGATGATCCGCGAAGAACACTTCCGGCAGATGAAGCCGACGGCGATCTACGTCTCGACCGGCCGCGGCCCGACCACCGACGAGACCGCGCTGATCAAGGCGCTCGACGAGAAATGGATCGCCGCCGCGGCGCTCGACGTGCTCGAACAGGAGCCGCCGGGCGGCAACAATCCGCTGCTCAAGATGGACAACGTCACCCTCACCGCGCATGTCGCCTCCGCGACCTCGCGGTTCGATCCGTTCCGCCGCCGCCGCGTCGGGCTCGAACTCTCGTTGGCGCTGACCGGACGCTGGCCGATGTCATGCGTCAACCCGACCGTGCTGATGAAGAGCGACCTCAGGCGCTGGCAGCCGGTATCGATGGAGCGCGGCCCTAATTCGTGAAGGGAACGCTTTAGCGCAAAGGACGCGGAGCATACGCGAAGCCGTCCGAACCGCGGTGAAGCCGTATTCATAACCACAGAGACACGGAGACACGGAGGTTCTTTCGCACGCATCCTCTGTGCCTCTGTGCCTCTGTGGTTTTTATTGGCGCTTCGCGCCGAGCGGTGCCTTCGCGTTCTCGCGCATCCTCCGCACTAAAAGTTGCTGAGAGGAGGAACACATGCCCGACCCCGTTCGCTATCCCGACCCGGCCTTCAAGATCCTCGATCCGCGGTTCGCTTCGATGGTGCTCGGCAACACGCCGGTGCAGCGCATCGCCGGGGATTGCCTGTTCACCGAAGGGCCGGTGTGGTTCGGCGATCTGCGCTGCCTGTTGTGGAGCGACATTCCCAATGACCGGATCATGCGCTGGGACGAGGAGACCGGCGCGGTCGGCGTGTTCCGCCGGCCATCGGGCTACGCCAACGGCAACACCCGCGACCGGCAAGGCCGGCTGATCACCTGCGAGATGGACGCGCAGCGCCTGACGCGCACCGAATATGACGGCTCCGTCACGGTGCTAGCCGAGAGCTTTGACGGCAAGCGCCTGACCGCGCCCAACGACGTGGTGGTAAAGTCGGACGGTTCGATCTGGTTCTCGGATAACGGCGCCGGGACCCGCGGCAACTATCTCGGCCACACCGCGCCGCAGGAATTGCCGTTCCGCGTCTACCGCATCGACCCCAAGACCGGCGCGACCACCGTGGTGGTCGACCAGGCCCAGCAGGCGCGGCCGAACGGTCTCGCATTCTCGCCGGACGAGGCACGGCTCTACGTTGTCGACACGCCCGGCGGCGACAAGTCGACCTATGTCTACGACGTTGTCGACGACGGCACGCGCCTCGCCAACGGACGCACCTTTTTCAACGAGATGCCGGGCTACGCCGACGGCATCCGGGTCGACACCAGCGGCAATGTGTGGAGCGGCTTTTCCGGCGGCGAGGGGCAGGACGGGGTGGCGGTGCACGCGCCCGACGGCACGCTGATCGGCCGGATTCTGCTGCCGGAGCGCTGCGCCAATGTCTGCTTTGGCGGCCGCAAGCGGAACCGCCTGTTCATGGCGGCCTCGCAATCGATCTATACCTGCTATGTCGAAGCGCAGGGCGTGCCGGGAGGTTGAACATCCCGCTCCTTCATCCGTTGTTAATCGCTAAATCCGATAAGTATTCGATGGGATTGTCACTCGCCAGGACCAGGCGGGTTGTAGGGACTAGTGTTATGCGACTGGGCGAGGTGCTCGTCGACTTGGGACATGCGACGGCGCTGCAGGTCGAAATGGCTTTGGCGCTTCAGCGCGACATGGGCGGACAGATCGGCGCGATCCTGATGGCGATCGGCGCGATTACCGGCGAACAGCTGCGCGACGCGCTGCGCGTACAGCGCGAAGCGGTGGCCGTCGGCGATTAGAGCGGCTGACGCTGCGCCGCGCGCACCGCGGCGTCGAGCGCCGAGAGAAAGCGCGAACGGTCGGATTTGGCGAATGGCGGCGGGCCTTTACTACCGGCGCCGAGCTCGCGCAGATGCTGTGCGATGGCGCGGCCGGTCAGCGCGTTGGCGATATTGGCCTCGGTGAAGGGTCGGCCGTTGGGCGGCACCGCCCGCGCCCCCTTGTCGAGACAGCGCGCCGCAAGCGGGATGTCGGCGGTGACGCAGATATCGGCGGCGGTGATGTGCTCGGCGATCCAGTCGTCGGCGGCATCCATCGCCTCACCGACGACGACCATATGCACGAACGCCAGATCCGGCGGCCGGATCGGCCGCGAGCCGTTCGACACGACAAACACCGTCACCCCGAGCCGGCCGGCGACGCGATACACCTCCTCGCGCACCGGGCAGGCATCGGCGTCGACATAGATCGCGGTCATGCCGCCGCCCTAACCCTCCCCCGTGGGGGTGATACGAGGATCAGTACGGGCTGGAGCTGCCGCCGGCGGCGGGCTTGGCGGCGGCCCCACCACCAACCCCGGCGCGCATTTCCTGCACCGCCGCCGCGGCGCCCGTCGTCACAAAGCGCGTGTCGCCGCCGACCGTGACAAAGGTGAACCCCATCTCGATCGCCTTCAGCGCGTAGGCCGGCGAGCCGCAATGCAGCCCCGGCTGCTTGCCGTGGCGGCGGCAGGCGTCGATGACCTTTTTCAGCGCCGCCATCATCCATTCGTCGGGCTTGTCGCCGCCGGGCGGGTAGCCGTGCGAGATGGACAGGTCGCTCGGGCCGACATAGGCGGCGTCGAGGCCGGGGGTGGAGAGGATGTCGTCGAGATTGTTCATCGCCTCGACCGTCTCGATCATGCCGAACGCGACGACGATGTCGTTGGCCTTGGCGTGATAGTCGGGACCGCCGTAGAGCGAGGCGCGGATCGGCCCCGACGAGCGGCTGCCGACCGGCGCATAGCGCATCGACGCGGCGAATTTCTCGGCCTCGGCGCGGTTGTTGATCATCGGGCAGATGATGCCGTAGGCGCCGGCGTCGAGCGATTTTTGGATATGCGCCGGGTCGTTCCACGGCACGCGCACCAGCGGGGTCGTGCTGGTGGTCGAAATGCCCTGCAGCATGGTGATCATCACCTGGTAGTCGATCATGCCGTGTTGCATGTCGACGACCAGCGAGTCCCAGCCGGCATTGGCCATGACCTCCGCCGAGAAGCTCGACGGGATGCCGAGCCAGCTGTTGATGACGGGCTTGCCCGCCGCCCACAATTCCCGCACTCCGTTCGGCCGCGCCATCGGTTCCTCCTGGGTTCACATCGGAGGCCGATCCCGCCAGCGATGGCCGTGCGAGTCAAGGGAGGACGCTCCACCGGCCCGCGGCCGAGAACGCCTTGCGGCAGATCGATCATTCCGAACTGAGGCCGGCGATGTGGCCGGCTTCGGCCTCGGCCAGGGTGACGCGGACCTTGTGCGCCAGCTCGCTGCGGCGGAACGGCTTGCCGATGATGTGGCTCTCGCTGACGGTGGAAAGCGCCCTTCGGTCGGCAAAGCCGGTGATGAACAGGGTCGGCATGGTCGGCCGGGCCGGGCGGGCTTTGCGCGCGACATCGGCGCCGTTCATTCCCGGCATCGCGTAGTCGATCAGCATCAGGTCGATCTTCGGCTCGCGCGCCAGCAGCTCCAACGCGGCGCGCCCATCGGCGGCCTCGTGCACCTCGTAGCCGAGGTCGCGCAGCATCGCCGCGGTGACCTCGCGCACGCCCTGATCGTCGTCGACCAACAGGATGTTGGCGGTCGCGGCATGCGCCGGTTCGAGCGTCGGGGACGCCGCGGCCGCCTCGCCCGGCATACCGGTCGACCGCGGCAGGTAGATACGGACCGCGGTGCCCTTGCCCGGCCGGGTGTCGATGCGGACCCCGCCGCCCGACTGCTTGGCGAACCCGAGCACCTGGCTGAGCCCGAGCCCCGAGCCTTTGCCGACCTCCTTGGTGGTGAAGAACGGCTCGAACGCCTTGCGGCGGACCGTCTCGGTCATGCCGCTGCCGCTGTCCGACACGCAGATCGACACGTATTTTCCCGGCGCCGGGTCCTCGGGCCAGACCGGCCGCTCGAAATCGACATTCGCCGTCGCGACCATCAGATCGCCGCCACCGCCCATCGCGTCGCGCGCGTTGATCGCCAGGTTGAGCACGGCCAGTTCGAGCTGCGTCGGGTCGCCGAGCGCCAGCCATAAATCGGGCTCGAGCATGGTGGTGATGCGAATGCTGCCGCCCATCGTGCTTTGCAGCAGCTCGCGCATGCCGGTGACGGTGCCGTTCAGATCGATCGGGCGGGATTCGAGACGCTGACGGCGGGAAAAGGCCAACAGCTGATCGGTCAGCCGCGCGCCGCGCTCGGCGGCGCTGCGCATGTAACCAACGCGCTGCAGCATCGCCCCGCCCAGGCCCGCGGTCGCGAGCCCGCGCTCGACAAACTCCAGATTGCCCAGCACCACGGTCAGCAGATTGTTGAAATCGTGCGCGACCCCCGAGGTCAGCTGCCCGACCGCTTCGAGGCGCTGCATCTGGCGCAGGGTCGCTTCGACCTTTTCGCGCTCCTCGATCTGCGCCAGGAGCTGCCGGTTGGCGGCACCGAGCTCGGCGGTCCGCTCGGCGACCCGCATCTCCAATTCTTCATTGAGCCGTTGGCAGTCGTATTGCCGCTCGCGGCCGCGCAGCCCGGTTTGCACCATGCTGATCAGCGTCGTCGGATGGAACGGCCGTTCGAGGAACGTCACATTGCCGAGGTTCTGCATCAGCTCGACCGCGGCCGGGTTTCTTTCGAGACCCCCGCCATGGCCGGTCAGCACGACAAAAGGAAAGTCCGACCACGCCGGCTGACGCACCACCCATGCAAGGAGCGGCCGGATGTCGGCGGTGCGGATCGCCTCTTCGGTGATGACGGCGATATCGGCGCCTTGTTCGAGCTCGCCGACCAGCCGTTGCAGGTCGGTGCAAATCTGCGCGCGCAAATGCGCCTCGGCGAGGATTTCCTTCGCCACCACGGCATCGCGGCCGCGCGGCGCCAGGATCAGCGTGCGCTCCCTCGACAGCTTTTCGGCCGCGCTCACGCGGGCGGGTCCGGCGCCGGCGGCTTCATGCCGGTGAACACCGGCACGCCACCCAGCACGCCTTGAAATTCTTCGAGCGGCGGGCCGAGACGGATGCCGTGCCCGTCGATCTGCAACTCGCGGATCGTCGCTTCATGCGCCCCGGTGCGCTTCTTCACCACCGACATCGCGCGCCGGACGTGACCCGACGCCTCGAAGAAGCGCAGCAAGATCACCGTATCGGCGAGATAAGTGGCGTCGATCGTCTGGCGCATGTCGCCGAGCACGCCGTGCTGCGCGACGGTCAGAAAACTCGCCGCGCCGCGCCGGTTGAGATATTGCAGCAGTTCGTGCAGGTGCAGGATCAGGAACTGCTCTTGCGGCATCGCCGCCTGGTAGCCGTTGAGGCTGTCGATCGCCACCACCGAGATGTCTTCGGTATCGACGCAGCGCGTGACCCGCTCGGCGAACTCGCCCGGCGACAGTTCCGCGGCGTCGAGCTGCTCGATATAGATCTTGCCCGCCGCCTGCATCGCCGCGAAATCGATGCCGAGCGCCTTGGCGCGCCGCATCATCAGGCCGAGCTCCTCGTCGAAGATGAACAGCGCGCCGCGCTCGCCCCGCCCGACCGCCGCCGCGAGGTACTGAAACAGCAGGATCGACTTGCCGACACCGGCCGGACCGATGACCAGGGTGCTCGACCCGGTGGTGATGCCGCCGCCGAGCAGCGCGTCGAGCCCGGATATGCCGCTCGGCAGCAGCCTCGCCGGCCGGTCCGAGCGGAAATCGGCCGCCACCAGCCGGGGAAACACAAAGATGCCGCCCGGCTTGATCGTGAAATCATGGTAGCCGCTGCGGAAGTCCTGGCCGCGGCACTTGACGATGCGCAAACGGCGGCGCTCGCCGCCATAGGTAGGCGCCAACTGGTCGAGATGGGTGACGCTGTGCGCGATGCTGTGGACCGCCTGGTCCATGCTCTCCGTGGTCATGTCGTCGAGCAGCACCACCGTAGACTGGTGGCGGGCGAAATAATGCTTCAGCCCGAGGATTTGCCGGCGATAGCGCAGCGAGCTCTGCGCCAGCAGGCGAATCTCGGACAGGCTGTCGATCACCACGCGCTGCGGCCGCACGCGGTCGATCGCCGCGAACATGCGCTGCACCGCCTCGCCGAGCTCGAGATCGGAGGAGTACAGCAGGCTCTGATGCTGCTCCGAATCGAGCACGCTCTCGGGCGGGATCAGCTCCAAAATCTCGATCCGGCCGTCGATGTCCCAGCCGTGCGACTGCGCGCCGGCGCGCAGCTCGCATTCGGTTTCCGCGAGGCTGATGTACATGCCGGTCTCGCTCCGCGCGGCGCCGGCCATGAGGAATTGCAGGGCGATCGTGGTCTTGCCGGTGCCCGGGCTGCCTTCCAGCAAATGCAGCCGGTTGCAGGCCAGCCCGCCGCACAAGACTTCATCCAGGCCCTTCACCCCCGTCGCGGCCCGGGGTAGCAACTCAGCCCGGGATGGCAACTCAGATCGTGGGGCCATGCGTGCGCGGTCTCGTGGAGCTGGTTCTCATCGTCCCCCGGTGCACCCGCCGGCACCGGCGGGCGCACAGTCATCAACACGTCATGGAACCGGGAGTTCCGATGACGACCGGCTCGGGGCACACGGACGCTCGCACGCCCGTGGATATCCGGGTTGGTGCGCTATCTGACCGGGTCAGCGCACCTAGCCCAACACCTCCTTGTTGACGACATTGTCCTTGATCGGCTTGCCGTCGATGACCGAGATGATGTTCTGCACCGCGACGATCGCCATGCGGTCGACCGCCTCCCTGGTGACGCCGGCGACGTGCGGCGCGGCGATGAAGTTGGGCAGCGTCAGCAGCGGATTGTCTTGCGGCGTCGGCTCCTCGACAAAGACGTCGAGCGCGGCGCCGGCGATGCGGCGGTTCTTGAGCGCGTCGTACAGTGCCGCCTCGTCGACGATGCCGCCGCGCGCGGTGTTCACCAGGAACGCGCTCGGCTTCATCCTGGCGATGCGCGCGGCGTTGAACAGCCCGGTGGTTTCCGGCGTCTTCGGGCAGTGGATAGTGATGAAATCGGCGCGCGCGATCCCGTCGTCGAGGCTCTCGACCGGCTCGTAGCCGTTGCCGCGGATCGTCTCGGCATAGATGTACGGGTCGTAGATCAGGACATTGGTCTCCATCGCCGCGAAACGCCGGGCCGAGCGCGTGCCGATCTTGCCGAAGCCGACGATCAGCACCGTCTTGCCGTAGAGGTCGACCGGCATGTCCTTGTAGCGGTCGTTCCAGCGGCCTTCGCGGACCAGCGCGTCCATCGCCGCGCCCTTGCGCGCAAGGTTCATGGTGAGGAACACGCCGGCCTCGGCGACGCTGACCGAATTGGCCGTGCCGCCGATCATCAGCGGAACCTTGCGCCGGGTCAGCGCCGGGACGTCGACCGCGTCATAGCCGACGCCGATGCGCGAGACCACCTGGAGCTGCGGCGCGGCATCGAGCTCGGGGTCGGAGAACGGCGTCACGCCCAGGCAGATGCCGCTGACGTCGTTCAGCATCTCGCGGAATTCGGGCTTCGGCATGGTCGGCGCGAACGCGACGCCTTCGAGGTCGTCGCGCGCCTCGATCAGCGCCCAGCCGGAGCGCGACATTGTCGTCGGCGCCATGACCTTCTTGCGGTTCGGATTGGCGGATTGGGCCATCGGTGTTTCCCTTCTTTAGCAAAAATCGTCGCGAGCGAAGCGAAGCGGTTTCAGTGCAACATCACAACGACGACAGCTTCTCGATTTCGGCGACGTAGCGGCGGTTATGGGTCGGGCTCAGCATCACTTCGTTCATGCACAGCCGCGGCGGCAGCAGGCAGATGTAGCGGACGAGGTCGGCGCAATCCTCGGGCTGCACCATCCTGGCGCGGATCTCGGGGCCGACCGGGTTGGGGCGCCGGTCGAGGATCGGCGTGGCGACCTCGCCCGGCAAAAAGACGCAGGAGCGGATGCCGTTGACGCATTCCTGCATGTTGATCGAATGGCTCATCGCGACGATGCCGTGCTTGGCGGCGGTGTAGAGCGGCCCCGGAAAGCCGCCGATAAACCGCCCGGCCATCGACGCGGTATGGATGATCAGCCCGTCCCGGCGCTCGCGCATCAGCGGCAAGGCCACCGTCACGCATTGCGCCGCCGCCGACAGGTTGCCGTTGACCATCAGCCGGGCGTTTTCCGGCGTCAGCTTGTCCCAATGCCGGTCGTTGATGTTGATCCCGGCGTTGTTGATGAGGATATCGCAGCGGCCGAGCGCCTGCCGCAGGCGGTCGCCGATGCGGCGCACATCCTCGGGCTCGGTCAGGTCGCCCGGCTGGATATCGGCGTTGCCGCCTTTGTCGGCGATGCGCGCGAGGACGGCTTCCAGCGGCTCGCGGCGGCGGCCGGTCAGCACGACGGTCGCCCCTTCCTCGGCCAGCATCAGCGCCACCGCCTCGCCGATGCCGCTCCCGGCGCCGGTAACCCAGGCAACCTTCCCCTTCAGCGCCGGCACGTCCCCTCCCCCGCTTTGCCGCCACAGGCTATCGCCTCGGCATTGTCATTGCGAGCGCGGCGACGCAATCTCGTTCCGGCTTGGCCCTCTGCGGAGGGATATTGCCGCGCCGCGCGACCCGCTCCCCGCAATGACGACCGGAGGCTTCAAAATGCCGATCCCGTTTCTGATGCTGCCGCCGCAATCCGACAAGACGCGCGAATGGGCGCGCAAAGTGGCCGAAACCTGCCCCGAGCTCGAGGTTATCGCGCCGGAAACCCGCGAGGGCGCCGAGCAGGCAATGGCCCTCGCTGAAGGCGCCTACGGCACGATCCCTCGGGAGCTGCTGCCGCGCGCCCAGCATCTGCGCTGGCTGCAGGCGCCGCAGGCGGCGCCGCCCGCCGGGTACTACTACCCGGAGCTGATCGCGCACCCGGTGCAGATCACCAATTTCCGCGAGATCTACAACGACCATATCGCGGCGCACATCCTGTCGTTCGTGCTCGCCTTCGCGCGCGGGCTGCACATCTATCTGCCGCAGCAGCTGCGCCGCGAGTGGAAACCGGCGCCGCGCGAAAGCGGCGACGTCATCCATCTGCCGGAGGCGACGGCGCTGATCGTCGGCGTCGGCGGGATCGGCGCCGAGGCGGCGCGGCTCGCCGCCGCATTCGGCATGACCGTGATCGGCATCGACGAGCGCCGCCCGGACAAGCCGCAGGGCGTCGCCGAAATGCACCGTGCCGCGGCGCTCGACGAGTTGCTGCCGCGCGCCGATTTCGTGATCCTCACCGTGCCGCACACGCCCGAGACCGAGGGCTTCTTCAACCGCGCGCGGTTCCGGCGCATGAAAAACAGCGCCTTCTTTATCAATATCGGCCGCGGGATGACGACGCGGCTCGACGACCTGGTCGCGGCGCTGACGGCCAAAGAGATCGCCGGCGCCGCGCTCGATGTCTACGAGATCGAACCGCTGCCGGCGTCGCACCCGCTATGGACGACACCGAACGTGCTGCTCACGCCGCATACCGCCGGGCACGGGCCCTACCTCGACGACCGCCGGCTCGACGTGCTGCTCGACAACGCCAAGCGCTTTGCCGCCGGCCAGCCGCTGCGCAACGTCGTCGACAAGGCACGGTGGTTCTAGCGCCGCCCCGGCCTTCGCCGTGCGAAAACACCCGCGCTCGCGTACGCCTCGAATAACGTGCCCTTCGGATAACGCAGGGCAGCCTCCGGCGTCTGAGGATGGTCAGGCTTAGGTCAGCAACTCATACTCATTGCTCTAAAGCAAAATTATTGGAGCATATAAAATGCTTAAGCTTGCCCTTGGGCTTGTCGGCTTGCTGTTGCTTGCCGCTTGCGGCTACACGCCACAGACCGCCTCTGCGCCGACGACCAGCGCCGGCGTCGGTCACCCGGACAACAGCTATCCGGGCCCGCGCGTCTACTAGCCTGCGACAACCACTGCGCCGCCGCGGTGCCCGCCGCGGCGGCAGCGTCTTCCTTCCACCTCCGGTCGTGGATCGAAATCGTCCGCCGGCGCGTTAAACCGGCTGATATCGATCGGAGGTTTCGCCATGAAACATGTGCTCGCGGGCACGATCGCGGCCGCGGTCGTCGCCGTCGGTGTCAGCGCGCAAGCCGCCGAAAAGGTTTGCAGCTGGACGGGGCTCGATTGGGCTTGCGGCGACGGCAACGTCTACACCACGCATTATGCTCCCCCATCCGGCCCCAATATCGCGATCACCTCGAGCGCGACGATCGATCAGGCGCGCGACGCGCGGCTGGCCGATCCATCGCGTCCGCGTCGGTAAGGGAGGTTTCCATGGGCAAGAATTTGATCGCGATCGCGCTCGGCGCGCTGGCGCTGACGGCGCTCGCCGGCAGCGCGAAAGCCGAATGCTATTGGGCCGGCAACCACTGGAATTGCCCCGACCGTTACATCTATCCGAGGTCTTATCCGTGGGGCACCTCGATCATCGACGGCCACTACACCCGCCCAATGTCGCCGCCGCAATCGGACATCACCTATCCCGCGACCGGCATGCCGCAGCCGCGCTGACGCGTTCGAGCGCAGGGCGGGTGCGGTTTACCGCTTTTTAAGCGCGGCGGCGGAATGCTGCGGGCGATGCAGACCATCGTCCGCTATTCCCGCCTTGCCGCCGCCGGGCTCGCCCTGCTGCTAAGCCCGGCCGTCGTCGCACTGGGCGTGCCGTTTGCCTATGGCATCGCCAGCGACATTCTCGCGCAACGCCGGCTCGCCCCGGTCGTAACGGCGCTGGCCGCGGCAATCGCGCTCAACGCCTGGCGGCGGCGCGGCTGGTCTATGCCGCTGCGGCGAAATCGATCACCTGACGTACCGGCGCCCCCGATTTCAGCCGGGCAAAGCCCTCGTTGATCTCGCCCAGCCCGATGCGGCCGGAGATCAGATGGTCGAGCTTGAGCCGCCCCTGCTTCCACAGCGACAAGAGCCGCGGCATGTCGACCCGGAAGCGGTTGCCGCCCATCGAGGTGCCCTGGATCTTGCGGTCGCGCAGGAAATCGTAGCCGTGCAGCTCGATCTTCACACCGAACGGCACCATGCCGATGATCGTCGCGGTGCCGCCGCCGCGCAGCATGCCGAACGCCTGCTCGGCGGTGACCTTGGCGCCCAGCGCCTCGAAGGAATAGTGCACCCCGCCGCCGGTCATCTCGCGGATCGCCTTGACGGGATCGACATTGCTGGCATTGAGCGTGTCGGTGGCGCCGAGCTCCTTCGCCAGCTCGAGCTTTGACGCCTGGGTGTCGATCGCGATGATGCGCTCGGCGCCGGCAAGCGCGGCGCCGTTGACCGCCGACAGCCCAACCCCGCCGCAGCCGATCACCGCCACCGTCGAGCCGGGCTCGACCTTGGCGGCGTTGAACACCGCGCCGACCCCGGTCATCACCCCGCAGCCGACCAGCGCCGCGACATCGAGCGGGATCTCCGGGTCGATCTTCACCATCGAATTCTCGTGCACCAGCATCTGCTCGGCAAAGGACGACAGGTTGAGGAACTGGTTCATATGCTCGCCGCCCTTCCAGCTCATGCGCCGGGCGACGCCGGGCAGCATCTTGACGCTGGTGTCCTCGCAGAGGTTCGGGTGGCCGGTGATGCATTGCGGGCAGGTGCCGCAGAACACCGACAGGCAGGTGATCACATGATCGCCCGGCTTGACGTAGGTGACGCCCTCGCCGACCGCCTCGACGATCGCGGCGCTCTCATGGCCGAGCACGCAGGGGGTCGGGTGCGGGTAGAGCCCGTCGATAAAATGCAGGTCGCTGTGACACAGCCCGGCAAAGGCGGTGCGCAGCAGCACCTCGCGCGCCTTCGGCTTTTCGAGCGTCACCTCCTCGATCGTCAGCGGCTGATGCGGCTCGTGCAGGACGGCGGCTTTCATGGCTTCCTCCCCTGATGCCCGGCAATGCTAGCGCAGCGGCCCGGCCCGGTCACGGGGCGCCCGCGCCGGACATCCCGATCAGCGGGCCGGCGGCTCGATATATTGCGAGGAGTCATGCGGCAAACCGCCCGCCGGAGGCACGGCGGTCGGCGGTTGCGCCGCGGCCGGAAGCTGCGCGGGCGGCTCGGATTGCGGCGCCGAAACCGGCGTGGCGGCAGCGGCGGCCGGCGCCGCGGCCCGCGACGGTTTTGGCGCGGCGGTTTCCGCCGGTTTGGGCTTTCGCGGGCGATGGGTCTCTTTTTCGTAGTAGTAGCCGTCCGGCGGTGGGGCGTAAGCGGGCGCCGCGCACCCGGCCAACCAGCCCGCCATCAGGATGACGAGCGGCACAAAAATGCTGCGCGTCTTGGACCTGCCACAATCGGGGTTAAAACTGCACCCTTGCATTCGATCCATCCGTCAATTCAATGCCGCCGCAGTGCCCGTGGTTGACCGGCCGTGTCGACTAGCCGACCATCGAACGCCTCAGACTTGCCGCCATCCCGATCGCGAGACCCCATGGCAGCATCCGAATCCGACAACAGCACCATGCCCGCCACCACCCTGAAGCCGTCATCCGGTCCGCGCGGCTGGCTCAATGCCCTGGGCATGCTGCGCCTCATGCTGATCGCGACGATCGCGGTGCCGATCGCGCTCGGCGCGATCGCCGCCTATGTTTCCTACCTCAACAACTACCAGCGCGCCACGACCTCGGTCTGGGAAGCGGTCTCGGTCGCGACCGAAAACACCACCAAGGTGCTCGATACGCATCTGCTGGTGGCGGCGCGCATCGACGACCTGCTGCGTGGGCTCAGCGACGACGCCATCCACGCCTCGGAAAAGCCGCTGCACGACCGGATCGCGCAACAGATCAGCGGCCTGCCGCAGGTCGCCGCCGCCTGGGTCATCGACAGCGGCGGGCATGAGCTGCTCAGCGCCCGCGTCTACCCGGTCAACCGCGAGCTCGACCATTCCAGCCGCGAAGATTTCACCGCCCTGCGCAAACCCGGGGCGCACGCTTTTATCTGGATGCTGCGCGCCCGGAGCATCGAAAGCGGCGACTATCAGCCTTTCTTTACCGTCAGCCTGCGCCGCGAGGGTCCGGACGGCCAGTTCAACGGCATCGTCGTGATCGCCGTCTCGGGGTCGTACTTCGCCTCGTTCTACAATTCGCTGCTCGACAGCACCGAGCATGACACCGCGAACGTGCTGCGCGACGACGGCGCCGTGCTGGCGGAGTATCCGGCCCCCGCGAACCAGCCCGAGACGCCGCACCCCGACCCGCTGCTCGCCAAGGCCATCGCCGAGGAGAGCCGCACCGGCATCCAGGACACCGGGACGCCGTTCGACCCGAACGGCCGCCTGGTCGCGATCAAACGGGTCGGCGGCTATCCCGTCTACGTTACGGTCGAGCGTGCGAAATCGGCGATCCTGCGCGACTGGCTGCGCTCCGAGTTCGGCTACATCATCATCGGCGTGCCGGCGGCGATCGGCCTGATGGCGCTGAGCCTGCTCGCGTTGCGCCGTACGCGCCGCGAGCAGCAGGCGCTGGCCAGGGCCGCCGAGGCTTCGGCCCGCCACGCCGCGCTCGAAGTCCAGCTCCATCGCGCGCAGAGCCTTGAGGCGGTCGGCCTGCTGACGGCCGGCATCGCGCATGATTTCAACAATCTGCTGACCATCGTCAGCGGCAATGTCGAACGCCTGGAGGCGATGACCGAGGAAGACGACGCCCGCCGTCAGCGGCCGCTTGCCGCGGCCAGGGACGGCTGCACGCGGGCGGCGGCCTTGACCAACCGCCTGCTCGGGCTGACCCGGCACGAGCCGGCCAATCCGCGCTCGACCGACATCAACGAGGTTGTCGTCAACACGCTCGAACTGCCGTGGAAATCGGGAGACGGCATCATCGCCGAGTTCCGGCTTCAGCCGGATTTGTGGCCCGCCAAGGTCGATGCCGGGCAGCTCGCGACGGCGCTGCTCAATCTCGTGTTCAACGCCCGCGACGCGATGCCGCGCGGCGGGCGGCTGACGGTCGCGACCGGCAACAAGACGGGCGACGGCGCGGACGGTGCGGAAGCCCCGCTCGGCGATCACGTCATGATCTCGATCGGCGACACCGGTGTCGGCATGCCGCCGGAGATCCGCGAGAAGGCGTTCGACCCGCTGTTCACGACCAAGGAGCCCGGCAAGGGCACGGGGTTAGGGCTGGCGCTGGTGCATGGTTTCGTCACCCGGTCGGGCGGCTTTTGCACGATCGACAGCGAGACCGGCCGCGGCACGACCGTCCGGCTTTACCTGCCGCGGGACGCGGAGCCGAACGACGACGCAGTGGTCGACCCGTCCGAACTTGCCAAATCCGACAACCGCCTGCGCTCGGCGGAGGCGTAGCGCGACTACGCGAGGATATCGGTGAGGGCGGCAATCAGCTGATCGGTGTCGGCTTCGGTTCCGACGGTGATGCGCAGCCAGGGCGCCGTGCGCGGCTGGTTGAAATGCCGCACCAGCACGGCGCGCTGGCGTAACGCCGCCGCCAGTTCGGTCCCGCCGCGCCGCGGATGCGTCGCGAACACGAAATTCGCGGCTGACGGCAGGACGGTAAACCCGAGCCCGGTCAGCTCACGCGCCATCGCGTCGCGGCCGGCGACGACCCTGGCGCAGCTCTCGCGGAAATAGGCATCATCGCGCACCGACGCGGTCGCGCCCGCCTGGGCGATGCGCCCGAGCGGGTACGAGTTGAAGCTGTCCTTGATGCGGCGCAGCGCCTCGATCAGCCCCGCATCGCCCAGCGCGTAGCCGACGCGCAACCCGGCCAGGGCGCGCGACTTCGACATCGTCTGCACGACCAGCAGGTTCGGGTGATCGACGATCAGCGGCACCGCGCTCTCGCCGCCGAAATCGACATAGGCCTCGTCGACCAGCACTGGGATGCCGGGATGCTCTTCGAGCAGCCGGGCGATCGCCGCGCGCGGCAGCGCGATGCCGGTCGGCGCGTTGGGATTGGCGATGACGATCGACCCCGCCGCACGCCGGTAATCCGCGACCCTCACCCGCATGGAGTCGTCGAGCGGCACGGTCTCGCAGGCAACACCGAACAACTGCGCCCAGACCGGATAGAAGCTGTAGGTGACGTCCGGGAACAGCAGCGGCACCGGGTGCCTCAGCAGCGCGACAAAAGCATGCGCCAGCACTTCGTCCGAGCCGTTGCCGACGAACACCTGTTCGGGCGTCACGCCGTGATGGGCGGCAAGCGCCGCACGCAGCGCCGTGGCCTCGGGGTCGGGATAGAGCCGCAGCGTGTCGTCCGCCGCCGCGCGCATCGCCGCCAATGCGAGCGGCGACGGGCCGAACGGGCTCTCGTTGGTGTTGAGCTTGATCAGGTCGGCGATGCGCGGCTGCTCGCCGGGGACATAAGGCGACAGCTCGCGCACGGTGCGGCTCCAAAACGGGTTCATCAGGCGCCCCACACGGTGTCGAGTGCCGGTTTATGCCATCTTGGAGGCCGCGTTGGAATGATCTCCGAAACCGCTAAGCGACGGCTTTTTCCGCGTCGTCGAGGATCAAGCCGAGCGTGTCGCGGAAGCCGCTTTCGCCTGCCGCGGTCACCGCGACGGCGCGGCTGTCCTGGGCGCGGGCGATCCAGCCCATCGCCAGCCAGCGCTCGGCCAGCGCGGCGCCGATGGCGCCGCCGATATGCGGCCGCCGCTCGGTCCAGTCGAGGCAGGCGCGGCACAGATGGCGCCGCCCCTTGCCGGCGACGCGGGTATCGATGCCGAGCTCCCGGAGATAGCGCATGCCGGTGTCGGTGACGCGCCCGCCCTCGTCTTCGAGCACCAGATAGCCGCGCGCCGTCATCGCCTCGGCGATGCGCACGCCGAGCTGGCCGGCAATGTGGTCGTAGCACATCCGCGCCGCTTGCAGCGCGAGCGCCTGGCGCGACAGCGGCTTGAAGCGCGGGCGGTTTTCGCCCGCCACCGCGACGATGCTTTCGAGCATCTGCGCGACCCTGGGCGAGGCCAGGCGGAAATAGCGGTGCCGGCCCGAGGGCGTCGCGGTGATCAGGCCGGCCTCGGTCAGCTTGCCGAGATGGGCGCTGGTGGTCTGCGGCGTCACGCGAGCGGCATAGGCCAGCTCGGTCGCGGTCATCGCGCGGCCGTCGAGCAGCGCGGTCAGGATGTTGGCGCGCGCCGGGTCGCCCGCGAGGGCGGCGATCTCGGCAATCATGGCTCCACTGATCATGGCGCCGATGCTACCACCCGGCGCCGTCTCACCGCCCGGCAATCATTTCGGCGGCTGTCGAAACGGGGGCGCCGGCGCGGCGCGCCGGTCCTTCGCCGCCATCGCCAGCGTCTTGTCACGCATAGCTGAACTTCGCATGCCAGCCGGCCGGGCCTTCCGGGATCATGTCGAAGAAGTGCCAGACCGAACAGAAATCGTCGCCCGGCCCAAGCTGCTGGTCGGACACGCGGACGATGCGGCCGCCCCGCTTCTTGAAGACCGACACGCCGGGCAGCCAGCCGCGCTCGCCGCGAAACCCCATCGCGGCGGCGAAGTCGCTCCCCTGGTGCGACACCATGCGAAACCTCCAGCCGCGCGACGCCGCGAAAGCAGCCTGGGTCGCCGGATCGTCCGGCGAGGTGACGACAAACGCCGCGCGGTTTTCGAGATGCGGCAGCACGCCGTTAAAGCCGTCCGCCCACATCGTGCAGTTGGGGCAGGTCTTGCCCATGTTGTGGATCACGAACAGCGTGTCCTTGTCGCCGAACAGCTGCGACAGGCGGACCGGCCCGTCGGCGCCGGCGAAGCTGTAGTCAGCGACCTCCTCCGGCTCGACTGCGGCCTGAAGCGCCCGCATCCTTTCGCGCAGCGCGCCGATTTCGCGGCGATACTCGGCCAGTTTCGCGGTGGTCTCGCGGTAGGGCATGAGGGGTCTCCTGTGTTGGGGGAGAGAGGGAATCGAGCCACATGGCAAGCGTGTCGAATTGCCCCTGCCAATAGCGGCTGTAGCGGTTGAGCCAGAGCGAAGCCTGCAAGATCGGACCGGCATCGAGCCGACAGCGGCTGACCCGGCCGCTGCGGTGCTGGACCACCAGCCCGGCGCGAACCAGCACCTGGATATGGCGCGACACCGCCTGTAGCGAGATGTCGAACGGCGCCGCCAACTCGGTGACCGGCAGGTCTTGCCCATCCAACCTGTTGAGGATCGCGCGCCGCACCGGATCGGCCAGGGCGCCGAACACCAGGTCGAGTGTCGTATCATCAGCTTGTTGGTTGTCCACAACGGTCTCTTCTATTTCACGGGACTTCCTATATTCAATATAATTGTTGAGCGAAAGAGCAAACCCGCCCACCTGGTTGGCTCTAGGCTCCACAGCCGATCTCCGGCTATCGTTGGTAAAGGGACGGAGGAGCGGCCATGAAATGGCGGATCGGCGACGTGACGGTCACCAAAATCGTCGAGATGGAGGTGACCGGCGGCAGCCGGTTCATCCTGCCGCAGGCGACCTATGAAGAAATCCTGCCGATCGAATGGCTGCAGCCGCATTTCGCCGACGAGCGCGGCCGGCTCAGGATGAGCATCCACGCGCTGGTCATCGAGGCCCCTGGCGGCGGCCGGCACGGCCAGCGCATCGTCGTCGACACCTGCCTCGGCAACGACAAGACCGGCCGCCGCATCCCGACCTGGAACAACCTCAGCCTGCCGTTCCTCGCCGATCTCGAAGCGGCCGGCTTCCCGCGCGCCTCGATCGACACGGTGCTGTGCACGCATCTCCATGTCGACCATGTCGGCTGGAACACGATGCTGGTCGACGGCGCCAATGGCAGCAAGAAATGGGCCCCGACCTTCCCCCAGGCGCGCTACCTGATGGGACGGGTCGAGTTCGCCCATTGGCGCGCCGCGCATGAGCGGCCGGACATGGAGGCGGTGTTTGCCGACTCGGTCAAACCGGTCCACGACGCCGGGTTGGTCGACCTGGTCGAGACCGACCATCGCATCACCAACGAGATCAGCCTGATCCCGACCGTCGGCCACACGCCGGGGCATGTCAGCGTGCTGATCCGCTCAAAAGGCGAGGAAGCGCTGATCACCGGCGATTTCATCCACCACCCCTGCCAGATCGCGCACCCGGAATGGTGCTCCACCGCCGACAGCGACCCCGAGATGGGGCAGCGCACCCGCGAGCGGATGCTGGCGGACTTGTCGAGCCGGCCGGTGCTGGTGATCGGCACGCATTTCGCCGGCGCCACCGCCGGCCGCATCGTCAAGGACGGCGACGCGTATCGGATGGACGTTTAGGGTGGAACGAAACACTTTAGCGCGGGGGACGCGAAGGTATCGCAGAGGACGCGAAGCGGTCTGAGCGGCGCGCAGCGCCATCAAAATTCTGGTCAACGAGATTCCTGCGCTTCGCGCGTTCCGAATTCTTCGCGTCCTCTGCGAAAATCTCCGCGTCCTCCGCGCTAAAAACTGTTTCTCCGTGGCGAAAGACAAAAGGGGACCCAGGTGAGCGAACGGATCTTCGACGGGCTCAAGGTCATCGACTGCGCCAGCTTTATCGCCGGGCCGGCGGCGGCGACGGTGATGAGCGATTTCGGCGCCCAGGTCATCAAGATCGAGCCGCCCGGCATGGGCGACCCCTATCGCCGGCGCGGCACCCCGGCGCCCGGCCGGCCGCCGCTCAACCCCGGCTTCTTTTTCGATGCGCGCAACAAGCGCAGCCTGGCGCTCGACCTGCGCCAGGAAGCCGGGCGCAAGATCCTCTACCGGCTGGTTGAGAGTGCCGACGTCTTCATCACCAACTACCCGCCGCCGGTGCGCGAGCGCCTCAAGATCACCTATGCCGACTTGCAGCACCTCAACGCGCGGCTGATCTACGCCTCGTTCACCGGCTACGGCGAGAGCGGACCCGAGGCCAGCAAGCCCGGCTTCGACGCCACCGCTTGGTGGGCGCGCACCGGGCTGATGGACCTGGTGCGCGCCGGCGAGCAGGTGACCCCGGCCCGCTCGCTGCCGGGCATGGGCGACCACCCGTCGGCGATGGGCACTTACGGCGCCATCGTCACCGCGCTCTACCAGCGCGAAAAGACCGGCAAGGGTAATTACGTCGGCTCGTCGCTGCTGGCCAACGGGCTGTGGGCCAATGCCTGCGCGGTGCAGGCCGCGCTGTGCGGCGACACGGTGCGGCCGCAGCCGCCGCGCGAGCAGGCGCTGTCGGCGCTGCGCGTGCATTACCAGTGTAAGGACGGGCGCTGGCTGCTGCTGTCGATCGCCGCCGACGAATGGCGCTGGGAGAAGTTCAAGACCTGCTTCGGTTCGCCCAAGGAGCTCGACGACGAACGTTTCGCGACCGACCCGCTGCGCAACAAGCACGCGCATGAGCTCGTGGCGATTTTCGACCGGCTGTTCGTCGAGCACGACCTGGCACATTGGCGGAGCGTGCTCGACGAGGCCGGGATCATTTTCGGCGTTGTCGGCCGGGTCGACGATATCCGCCACGATGAGCAGGTGCTTGCCGCCGGCTTTTTGAAGCCCTACGCCGACCAGCCGGAGCTGTGGACGATCGACAGTCCTTTCTTCCTCGCCGGCCAGGAAAAGGTGCCGCCGCGCAGCGCGCCGGTGACGCCGGGCCAGCACAGCGACGCGGTGCTGCGCGATTACGGCTATGCTGCCGACGAGATCGCCGAGCTGCGCGCGGCGGGGGTGGTCGCGTGACCGAGCCGCTGTCGCCGGCCGCCCGCCTGGTCGCGCTGCTCGACCATCTCGGTCTCGGGCGGGCGCATATCGCCAGCCAGATCCCGGGCGATATCGCGGGGCTGGCGGCGGCGCATCCCGAGCGGCTCGGCGGCATCGTCTGTGTGACGCCGATCCGGCTCGACCCGGCACCGTTCGCGCCGGCCGCCGGCCGGATGCTGATGATCGCCGGCGAATACGGCCCGACCTGGGAGACGACCAGCCGCGCCCTGGCGCGCCTGCCCGGCGCGCGGCGGGTGATGCTGGAGGGCTACGAGGCGCAGGGTTGGGCCGATACCGCGGCCGACTGCACCGCCGAGCTGGTCGCGGCGATGACCGGCTTCCTCGCCGGGCACGCCGCCGACGCGCCACGGCGCGGCGGCGCCGGCGAGCATGCCGGCATCACCTACCGCATCGAGGGCAGCGGGCCGGCACTGTTGCTGATGCCGTTCTTTCTCGCCGCGTCGCAATGGGCGCCGGCGCGGCCCGCATTGGCGAAGCATTTCACGGTGATCACCATCGGCGGCCGTCACGTCGGCGGGATGGCGATGCTGGAGGACCGCGCGGCGGCGCCGAGCTACCGCGCGATGTTCCGCGGGCTGGTCAATGCGATGGCCCCGCGTGCGGGCGAGCTGATCCTCGATGTCGGCTGCGGCGCCGGCTCGCTCGACCGGCAGCTCGCGCGCCTGGCGCCCAACAAGATCGTCGCCGTCGATCCCAACACCTTCCTGCAAAGCGAGGCGGCGGCGCTCGCCGCGTCCGAAGGCCTAGCCGACCGCATCGAGTTCCGGCCGGGCAACGCCGAAGCGCTGCCGTTCCCCGACGCGACCTTCGGCTGCGTCTTTTCGGTGACCGTGCTGGAGGAATGCGACGCCGACCAGGCGCTTGCCGAGATGATGCGCGTCGCCGCGCCGGGCGCGCGGATCGCGGTCGCGGTGCGCGCCGTCGACATGCCGCAATGGTGGAACCTCGACCTGCCCGAGCCGATCCTGCGCAAGGTGACGCCGACACCGCGCTCGGTCGCGGCGCACGGGGTTGCCGACGCCAGCCTCTATCGTCGCATGCGGCAGGCCGGGCTCACCGGCCTCGTCTCGTACCCGGCGCTGGTCACGCTCGACCGGCCGGACGGACCGATCTGGCGCTATCGCGAGGACCACGTGCTGTCGCTGCTGTCGGCCGAGGAGCTGCCGCTATGGCGCGCCGCGCGCGACAAGGCCGCCGCGGAGGGCACGCTGCTCTGCGCCCACCCGCTGCATTGCTGCATCGGCACAAAGCCTGGAGTTCGTCATGACCAGGCGTGACCCGGCCATCCACGTCCCATGGGCCGGGCTTGACCCGGCCATCTCCCGGCGATCGCCGGGTCAAGCCCGGCGATGACGAAACAAGTCGTCGGATTCCGCCCTGAACGGCGGTCAGTACAGCCCGCCGCTGCCGGGGCCGGGCTTGGGCGCGGGCTGGTCCGCCGCCGGCAGGTCGGGCTGCGGCAGCAGCGAAATCGGCGCGGCGGCGGGTGACGGGCTCGCTGCCGCCTCCGCATTCGCCGCCGGTTTGTCGGGCGTCGGTTTGCCGTCGGCCAGCGGCGCAGAAGGCGCTGCCGCAGGCGTCACCGGCGGCGCGGAAAACACTGCCGGAGTGACCGTAGGCGCCGCGGCCACAGCCGGTTGGGGCGCGGGCGCCACGGCCGCGGCCGGTTGGGATGAGGGCGCCGCGGCCGCGGCCGGTTGGGATGAGGGCACCACGGCCGGTTGGGGCGCGGGCGGCGCGGTTGGGGCCGGCGCGGGCGGGGCGCTCAGCACCGGCGTCGGCTGTGGCGGCGATGCCGGCAGAGTGGCGGGAGCGCTGACCGCGGCCGGTTTCGGCGGCTCGACCGGTTTCGGCACGATCAGGGCGGTGGCGACGGGCGCGTGGGCGGCTTTAGCGGCCGGGACCGGCGGCTCGGCCGGCGCCAAGCGGGTTGTGTCCGGCGTCAGATGCGCAATGACGATATTGCCGACCACCCCGACCGCGACCGCATAAAAGAACGCGGCGGCGCGGCTGACGCCGAGCCGGGCAAGCTGCGACAACATGCCGATCAACCTCCCCCTCGCATCGTCCCGCTCCTCGCGCACCTGCCGTTTCGGGCCCCCGTCATACCGAAGAGAGGCCGTGTAACCAAGTTGATCTTCCGCCTGCTCGCCCAACCGTCGCGCTTGCCGCCGGACGACGCCGAGCAGGTGCCGGATCGCGGCGGGATAAGCGGGCGATGGGGCGAATTTATGGCGCGCAAGACAGCCTCGGCAAACTTGATGACATGCTACGCGCGCCGCCGGACCGGCATCCCCGCTTGAACATCCGTTGAGCCGCGACCGCGGTCAAACGGCACCGAACCCGGGCGGCGGGCGGCGCTGTTGCGCGGCCTGCTCGTAGGCGTAGGCGAGGCGCAGCAGCACCGGCTCGCTCCAGGCGGGGCCGGTGAAGCTTAGCCCGAGCGGAAAATCGGCGGTCGGCTTGCCGTCGATGCCGGAAGTGAAACCGGCCGGCACCTGCACGCTGGGATAGCCGGCCTTGGCGGCGATCGCGCAGCCGAGCGCCTGCGGGAACACCACCGCGTCGAGCCGGTGGCGCGCGATATACGCGTCAAGGCCGAGCGCGCGGCTCGCCCGCAGGTCGGAGGCGCGAGCCGCCTTGTATTCGATCTCGGACAGATCGCCGCGCGTCGCCTCGGCGGCGAGAAACAGGTCTTGCCCAAACCGCATCGCCTCGGGATGCGCCGCGTTGAACGCGGCGATGTCGCCGAGCGTGCGCATTTCGGTCTCGCACGCCCAGTCCCGCAGATAGCGGTTCAGGTCGTGCTTCAGCTCGTACATGAACACGATCGACGAATAGGCCGGGGTGTTCTGCCGCTGGCTGTAGGGGTTGCGGTTGAGGATCGACATCGTCGTGCCGGGGCCGCCGATCCAGCCCTCGGTCGGGATGTTGGCGCGGATCAGCACCGCGCCCTGCGCTTCGAGCGTCGCCAGCGCCTGGGCCATCGCCGCCTGCGCGCGCGGCGTCAACTTGCTGAAATAGACATCGTTGCCGGGATCGCCGGGATCGCCCGGCACCCCGACCCGCGCCCCCTGGAGCCCATCGGGGTCGAGGCACGCGGTGTAGTCCGGCGGGCGCTGCAGCTTGCGCGTCGCGGGATCGGCGGGGTCGCGCGCCGCCAGCACATTCAACAGGATGGCCGCGTCGCGCACGGTGCGGGTCAGCGGCCCCACCGTGTCCTGGCTGTGCGCGATCGGGATCACGCCGGCGCAGCTGACCAGACCGACGGTGGGCTTGACCGTCACCAGCCCGTTTTGCGACGCCGGGTTGAGCAGCGACCCCGACGTCTCGGTGCCGATTGCCGCGGCGCACAGCCCCGCCGCCACCGCGACCGCCGAGCCGGCGCTCGACCCGCCGGGCGAGACGACCGGAAAGCCGCGCGCGTCGAGCCGCGGCGCGTAGGGGTTCTTCACCTGGCCGCCCAGCGAGCTGTAGCCGGACGGCATCTCGATCGCCAGGATATTGGCGAATTCGGTGAGGTTGGCCTTGCCGAGGATCACCGCGCCGGCGGCGCGCAACCGCTTGACCACGGTGGCGTCCTGCCGGGCGCGCGCGGTCGCGAGGGCAAGCGAGCCGGCGGTGGTGTGCTGGCGGTCGCCGGTCGCGACATTGTCCTTGACGAGGATCGGGATGCCGGCGAGCGGGTGGCGCTGCGACGGCTTCCGCCCGTCCTGTTCGGCCGCGATCGCCAGCGCATCGGGATTGACCGCGCGCACCGCGTTGACCGCCGGCCCGGCGCGGTCATACGCTTCCACCCGCGCCAGATACCCGCGCGTCAGCGCCGACGCCGTGGCGCGGCCGTCGCTCAGCGCTCGCTGGAGGTCGGCGAGGCTGGCATCGGCGAGGTCGAGCTCTGGCGTCATCGTGGGCGACGCCCCCACCCCGACCCTCCCCGCCGGCGGGGGAAGGTCATTGCCCCGAATACCAATCCAGGATCTGCTCGCCGGTCCAGCACACGACGTCCGCGTGGCCGCGGATATGGGCGAGCGCGTTGCGGAAATATTTGAGCCGGTGCGGCGCACCCATGATGTAGGGATGCACCACCAAGGCCATGACGCGGGCGGAATCGCGGGCGTCGCGGTAGAGCTGCTCGAACTGGTCGAGCGCGCGGTCGAAATACTCCGACGCCTTGTGGTGCTGGATCAGCATCATCGCGACATCGTTGCATTCCTGCGTGTAGGGCAGGTTGACGATGCTCTTGCCGCCGCGCGTCTTGAGCCGCACCGGCTGGTCGTCGAGCACCCAGTCGCAGACATAGTCGTAGCCGGCCTCGGCGAGGAGGTCGGGGGTCTCCCAGGTCTCGGTCAGGCCGGGGCCGAGCCAGCCGCGCGGCTGCTTCCCGGCAGCCTCCTTGATCGCCGCCGCGGTCCTGGCGATGTCGGCCTTCTCGTCGGCGACCTTCTGCATGTTCTTTTGCGAAAAGCCGTGGCCGATGAACTCCCAGTCGCGCTGTTTCGCGGCGTCGACGATCGCGGTGTAGCGCGCGATCGCCGAGCCGTTGATGGCGAGCACCGCCGGG
>DASZOZ010000110.1:0-19170 GCA_035550515.1 Allostellaceae bacterium | reverse complement strand
TGGGCCTGCTCCAGATCATGCTGCTCAGCCTGCGCTGGCAGATGATCCTGCGGGCGCTGGGCGCGCGCAGCGGCCTCGTCTCGGCGCTGGCGGTGACCTTCATGGGCTGCTTTTTCGGCTGCTTCATGTTCGGCCCGACCGGCGGCGATGTGGCGCGCGCCGTGCTGGCGCCGCCGCGCTCGCTGGGGCGCAAGGGCATCGTCCACTCGGTGCTGTTCGAGCGATTCGCCAGCACCATCGGGCTCGGCCTCGCGGCGGCGCCGGTGGTCGCGTGCGGCGCGGCGGCGATGGCCCACGGGCTCTTGCCGTTCGTCGCGCTCGCCATGGTGCCGTTGCCGTTCGCGGCGATGGCGGCGATCGGCTGGCTGGCGCGCCTGTCGTTCGGGCGCGGCGGCCCCAGAGTGGGACGAGGCCTGGGCCGGGCGCTGCGCGAGCTCGACGAGAGCCTGCGCCGCCTTTACCGTCGCTGGCCGCGCTTTGCGCTCGCGGTGGCCATCGCCACGCTCGGCCAGCTGCTGGTCGCGGTCGAGGCCTGGTGTCTCTCGCAGGCGCAGCATCTCGGGGTGCCGCTGGTCGATTTCGCCATCCTGATGCCGCCCGTCATGCTGCTGGTCGCGCTGCCGGTCTCGGCCGGCGGCTGGGGGGTGCGGGAGGGTGCGCTGGTCGCCGCGCTGGCGCTGGCCGGTGTCGGGCGCGCCCCGGCGCTGCTGCTGTCGGTCGAGCTCGGGGTGATCGGAACGCTGGTGGCGCTGCCCGGCGGCGCGATCTGGCTGCACCGCTGTTTTGCGCGCGGAAGTTCATCAAATTCAGTGGCCTAACGCTCATTCTGCCGATAAAATAGGTTTTTGAGCGAGCCTTCGGCGCCATGGACTCACCGATCCCGCGTCACATCCGGCTGACCTCGCATCCCGGCAGCCTCGGACCGCCCGTTACCCCGATCCGCTGGGGTGCCGCGACCGCGCTGGAGCGCGGCCCGATCGTCGCCAGCCCGGCCGAGCCGCGCCACCGCAATGCGATCGGCTCCTATTCCGGCTCTTACGCGGTCTATCGCGCGCTGGCGGTCGCGACGCGCGCCCTGGCCCGCGATCACCGGCCCGACTTCACCGACACGGCGCCGGTGGTGGTCGTGCCGCCGCGCCCGCAATGGGCCGAGGCGGCGAAGATCGTCTCGCTCGATCCGTGGGGGCATCTCGTCGGCGAAGCGTTCGCCGAGGCGATCGCCCGCGGCATCGACGCGCGGCCGACCATCGCGATCACCCGCGCCCGCATCAACCTGCCGGAAATCGCCGCGCGCTTCGCCGGCAGCGGGTTGCGGCCCGACGGCAACGTGCTGCTCGACAACGGCGAAATCCGCGTCACCAAGGCGGCGATCGATCCGGTTTGGCACCTGCCGGGCATGGCGCGCCGCTTCGGCGTCGCCGAGAGCGAGCTGCGCCGCATCCTGTTCGAGGAAACCGGCGGCATGTTCCCCGAGCTGGTGACCCGCCCGGACCTCGAGGTCTTCCTGCCGCCGATCGGCGGGATGACCCTGTATCTGTTTGGCGAGGTCGAGCGGATCGGCGACCCGGGCACCGTGATCGCCTGCCGGGTGCACGACGAGTGCAACGGCTCCGACGTCTTCGGCTCGGACATCTGCACCTGCCGGCCCTACCTCGTGCACGGGGTCGAGGTCTGCGTCGAGACCGCGCAGCAGGGCGGGGTCGGGATCGTCGTGTACAACCGCAAGGAAGGCCGCGCGCTGGGCGAGGTCACCAAGTTCCTCGTCTACAACGCGCGCAAGCGGCAGCCCGGCGGCGACCGCGCCGACACCTATTTCCGCCGCACCGAATGCGTTGCCGGGGTGCAGGACATGCGCTTCCAGCAGCTGATGCCCGACGTGTTTCATTGGCTCGGCGTGCGCCGCATCGATCGCTGGGTGTCGATGTCGAACATGAAGCAGGAGGCGTTGTCGGCGCAGGGCATCGCCATCGGCGAGCAGGTCGCGATCCCGCCCGACCTGGTGCCGTCCGACGCCGCGGTCGAGCTGGCGGCCAAGAAGGCCGCGGGCTATTTCGCGCCCGACGGCAAGCCGAGCGCCCGCGACCTCCACCGCGCCAAGGGCCGCGCCTTCGACGAGTGACCTTCGCTGGAGGACGCATGAAGCCCATGCCGCCCAGCCGCGACGACATCCTGAGCGCCGCCGCGGTGCGCGCGCGCTGCGGCGTCGTCCTTGCCGCTGCCGAGCGGGACGAGACGCCGCATTTCCGCCTGCATCCCGATCGGCTCGACGCGGCGGTGCGACTGGTCGCCGACATCACCCGCCGCCGCTTTCCCGACCTGCGGGTGCCGTTTCACAGCCGCTGGCGCCATTTCGCGGCCGGCGGCGTCGACCGGGCGGCGCTGGTCGCGCCCGGCGCCGACCCGGCGGAAACGGCACGGTCGCGCCTCGACCTGGCGATCGTCTCGGTGCTGCTCGATGCCGGCGCCGGTGCCGGCTGGCGCTACCGCGAGGCCGAGACCGGGCTGGTGCTGTCCCGCTCCGAGGGGCTCGGGGTCGCCAGTTTGCGGGCGGTGCAAGCCGGGCTCTTTTCGGCCGACCCGGCGAACCCGTGGCGCGCCGATGCGGCAGCGCTCGCGACGCTGGAGCCGGCGGCGCTCGCCGCCGCGATGCAGCACCGCCCGGGCAACGAGCTGGCCGGGTTCGCCGGCCGCGCCGCGCTGCTCCGCCGTCTCGGCGAAGCGGCGCGCGACACCCCGGCGGTGTTCGGCCGGCCGGCGCGACTGGGCCATCTGTTCGATTATGTGGAGGGCCGCGACGGCAAGAGCGCGATAACCGCGCCCGACCTCCTGCGCACGATCCTCGTCGCCCTGGGGCCGATCTGGCCCGGCCGGCCGCTGGGCGATTGCGGGCGGCACCGGGCGGTTCCCGGCGACGGGCTGGTGCCGTTTCACAAGCTGTCGCAATGGCTGACTTATTCGCTGATCGAGCCGCTCCGCGACGGCGGGTTGGCGGTGACGGCGCTCGACGGGCTGACCGGGCTCGCCGAATACCGCAACGGCGGCCTGTTCATCGATCTCGGCATCATCGCGCCGCGCGATCCCGCGCTCGCATCGCGCATCCTCGACCCGCAGGACGAGGCGGTGGTGGAATGGCGCGCGCTGACCGTTGCACTGCTGGATCGGCTTGCCGGGCGCGTTCGCGCCGCGCTCGGCAAGCCGGCGGCGGCGTTTCCACTGGCCTGCGTGCTGGAAGGCGGGAGCTGGGAGGCCGGCCGCGCCGCGGCGCTGGCGCGCCGCCCGGACGGTCGCCCGCCGCTCACCGTCGCGAGCGACGGCACACTGTTTTAGTGTCACAATTCCCGCGGCAAAATCGCTGTTGCGCCCCACCCCGCAGGATTGCCATGCCCGACCTCCGCATCGTCGATCACCCGCTCGTCCAGCACAAACTGTCGATCATGCGGGCGCATGACACCCCGACCGGCGCCTTTCGCCAGCTGATGCGCGAGGTCGGGCTGCTGCTCGGCTACGAGGCGACGCGCGACCTGCCGCTCGCGGAAACCGAGATCGAGACGCCGCTGGAGCGCGCCCGGCTGCCGGTGCTGGCCGGCAAGAAGCTGTGCCTGGTCTCCATCCTGCGCGCCGGCAACGGCCTGCTCGACGGCATTCTCGAACTGGTGCCGTCGGCGCGGGTCGGGCATATCGGGCTGTACCGCGACCCGCGCACGCTCCAGGCGATCGAATATTACCTCAAGCTGCCCGACGATCTGCCGGAACGCGACGTGATCCTGGTCGACCCGATGCTGGCGACCGGCAACTCCGCGGTGGCGGCGATCTCGCGGATGATCGAGTTGAGCGCGCGCTCGGTAAAGCTGGTGTGCCTCGTGGCGGCGCCGGAGGGGGTGGCGCATGTGCACGACATCTTCCCGGACGTCGTCATCGTGACCGCCGCGCTCGACCGCTGCCTCGACGAGCACGGCTATATCCTGCCGGGGCTAGGCGACGCTGGCGACCGTCTGTTCGGCACGAAATAACGCGACGACGGCACTCCCGTCAGCGCGCCGTCTTGGCTTCCTGGATGGCCCGCCAGACCCTGAACGGGCTGGCCGGCATGTCGATATGGCGGATGCCGTATTCGGAAAGCGCGTCGACGACGGCGTTCATCACCGCCGGCAGCGAGCCGGCGCAGCCCGCCTCGCCGCAGCCCTTGGCGCCGAGCGGGTTGGTCTTCGCCGGCACGGGGTGGCTGTCGATCCGGAAGTGCAGCGCATCGGACGCGCGCGGCAGCGCGTAGTCCATAAACGAGCCGGTGAGGAACTGGCCGCTTTCGTCGAACACGACGCGCTCCATGAGCGCCTGGCCGATGCCCTGGACGACCCCGCCATGCGCCTGGCCCTCGACCAGGAGCGGGTTCACGATGACGCCGAAATCATTGACCATCGAATATTTCACGACCGAGACGACGCCGGTGTCGGGATCGATCTCGACCTCGGCGACATGGCACCCGTTGGGGAAGGCCGACGGCAGGCTTTCCATCACGGTCTGGACGTCGAGCGAATCCGGCACGTCGCCGGGCAGCTCGACGCTGTTCCTGAGCCGTTCCGCCAAGTCCATAATGCCGATCGACCGGTCGGTGCCGGCGATGACGAAATGGCCCTCCGCGAATTCGAGGTCCTCGACCGCGGCTTCGAGGATATGGGCGGCGATCTGCTTGCCCTTCTCGATCAACTGCTCGCTCGCCTGCAGGATCGCGGCGCCGCTCGCCATCAGCGATTTCGACCCGCCGGTGCCGCCGCCGGCGATCAGCTCGTCGCTGTCGCCCTGCAGCAGCTTGATCTTGTCGAACGGGATGCCGAGCGTCTGATGCAGGATCTGCGCGAACGGCGTCCAGTGGCCTTGCCCGTAATCCAGCGTGCCGGTGATGATCGTCACGTCGCCGTTGGGCTCGAAGCGGATGCCGCCCATTTCCTGCGATGGCGGACCGGTCACTTCGAGATAATCGCCGATGCCGCGACCGCGCAGCAGCCCGCGCCGGCGGCTCTCCTCCTTCCGCGCCGGGAACCCGTCCCAATCGGCCTGCGCGAGCGCGTCGTCGAGGACGGCCGTGAACTCGCCGGAATCGTAGGTCGTGCCGTTGGGCGCCTTGTGCGGCATTGCGGCTGCGGGGATGTGGTTGCGCCGACGCAATTCGACCCGGTCGATCCCCATCTCGGCCGCGGCCGTGTCGACGAGCCGCTCCATGTAGTAGTTGCCCTCGGGCCGGCCGGCGCCCCGATAGGCGCCGACCGGCGGGGTATTGGTGACGACGATCTTGGTCGAGACCTCGATCAGCGGCGTGCGATAGACCCCGATCAGGTTTTTCACCGCATTCGCGGTCGGCGGGATCGGCGTGCCGCGCCCGACATAGGCGCCGAGATTGCCGTAGCCGGTCAGCCGGACCGCGAGAAAATTGCCCTCGGCGTCGAGCGCCAACTCCGCGGTCATCTCGTGGTCGCGGCCATGGCTGTCGGAGACAAAGCTCTCGCCGCGCTCGTCGGTCCATTTGACCGGCCGCCCGAGCGTCTTCGCGGCATGGAACAGCGCGAAATATTCCGGGTAGACCTGCGACTTCATCCCGAACGAGCCGCCGACATTGCCGGTCAACACCCGCACCTTGGCCTTGTCGACGCCGAGCACGGCGGCAAGCCCGGCCTTGAGCCCGAACACACCCTGGCAGCCGACGCGCAGCGTGTAGCGATCGCTGTCGGCGTCGTAGTCGGCGATCGCCGAGCGCGGCTCCATCGGGCAGACGACGATGCGGTTGCTCGGGATGTCGAGGCGGGTCACGTGCGCGGCGGCGGCAAAGGCGGCGGCGACCTTCTCGGCGTCGCCGTAGTGGAAATGGGCGGCGACATTGCCGGGGACGCCGTCATGGATCAGCGGGGCGCCCGGCCGGGCCGCCGCCTTGCAGCTCGTCGCCGCCGGCAGCGGGTCGATGTCGGTGAACACGATTTCGGCCGCGTCCTTTGCCTGCGCGACGGTCTCGGCGACGACGATCGCGATCGGGTCGCCGACATAGCGGACCTTGTCGCTGGTCAGCACCGGGCATGACGGCCGGTGCGGCGGTGAGCCGTCGGCGGTCGGGATCGCCATGCCGAGCGGCATGTTCTTGACCCCCGCCGCGGTCAGGTCGGGCCCGGTATAGATGCCGAGCACGCCCGGCATCCGCGCGGCCTCCTCGGTGTCGATGCCGTTGATCACGCCGTGCGCGTAGCTGCTGCGCAGCATCACTGCGCAAGCCTGGCCGGGCAGGCTTAGATCGTCAGTATAGCGGCCCCGGCCCTGCACCAGCATCGGGTCTTCGTTGCGCGGGACCGGCTGGCCGACCGCGAATTTGCTGAACGCCAACTTGTCGAGACTAGCATCACCATCCATACGACAACCCTCGTGACGACGACCCTCATGGCGCCGGCGTCGGCAGGCCGACCGGCGCGAAACCGAATTGCGCGAAAATCCGCTGTCCTTCCGGCGACAGCATGTAGAGGGCGAAATCCGCGGTGTGCGGATCGGCGCCTTTGAGGATCGCGAGCCCGTATTCGGGGCCGGCCGCGATCTCCTTTGGGGCCTCGACGGCCGCCAGGCCGGGCACCGCCTTCGCCATGCGCTGGCGGCCGCTGCAATAGCCGATCATCACGTCGATCGTGCCCGACTTGAACCCGTCGGCGACCGGATCGCCGGTTGCCGCACCCGCCCCGCCGACGATCTTCTGCGCCTTTCCGTCCAGCGTCGCGTATGCGCCGGGACGGAGCGCGTCGATCCGGTGGAACATCAGCCAGGTGTAGTCGCCGGCCGGATCGGCCTTGGGGGTCGAGGTGCCGAGCTTCACCGCGGGGTCGAGAAGGCGTTCGGCGAAGTTCGCGCTCGTCAGCCCGACCTTGGGCATGGCGAAGGCGCAGAGCGCGTTGCGCGTGAACATCGCGACGCGGGTGGCGCGCCCATCCGCCAGCAGCTTGAGCGGGTGTCCCATATCGGCCGAGGTGAGCAGGTCGGCCTTCTCGCCCTTCTCGATCCGCTCGCGCAGCACGCCCGACGGCCCGAAATCGGCGGTCACTGCGACGCCGGTCGCCGTGTGGTACCGCCCGGCGATCTCGCCGATCACCTCGCGCAGGCTCCCGGCGGCGAGCACGTGCAGCTCGCTCGCCGACGCCGAGCCGATCGTCGCGGCGGCGGTCGCCAGGGCCAACAACAGCGTCCTCATGCCGTCAGCCCGCGTCGCGGGTCAGCGCGGGGTCCTTCAGTGCCGCGCAGAACGGCGCCAGCCCCGAACCGCGCAGGGGGACGAACGGCTTTTCCGCCTGTCGGCACGCCCGCTTCACTTGCAGCATCGCGGTGTGGCTGATGCAGTCGACCGGGAACAGCACGGCGTCGGCGCGGCTGACGAGACCGGGCAGCAACCCGCTGCGATCCTCGATGCCGCCGTCGTGGTAGAGGAACCCGGCGCCGGCGCGCGCCGCCAGATCACGCAGATGGTTCACGCGCGCCGGCTTGCCGCCGACATAGAGGAAGGTGCGGCCGGCGCGCGGCGCCGCGTCGGCCTCCGGCGTGTCGGCAAAGCTCGCCTCGATCGCCTCCAGCTCCTCGCGCAGCAGCGCCTCGCGTTCTTCCGCCGCGTGGCGTGCGTCACGCTCGGCGGCGAGGGCGCCGCGCGCCTCGATCAGCGCCGCCTCGACGCGCTCGCGCCGCATCTCGCAGCGGGCGAGGCGTGATTTCAATTCGGCCGCCGACCCGTCGTCTCCGGTCGGCGCGGGCGGCGGCGCCGGCAATTCGACGCGAGCCTCCAGCTCGCGCAGCGCCGCGTCGCGGGCGGCGACGGCCTTCCGCAGTTGCTCGCCCTGGCGCGCGAGCCTCGCGTCGAGGTCGGCGCGTTCCGCCTCGAGCCGACGGAGGCGGCGGATATCCGCCCGGTTTGCCGCGCCGACAAGGTGCGAAAGCATGTGCACCTCGGCGAAGATCTCGCGGATCAGCGCCTCGTCCGTCGCGGGGTGGGTCAGGGCGGCCCAATAGGCGCCGGGAACGTCGCCGCGCTCCAGCGCCGCCTGCCACAGCGCACGGACCTCGCCAAGCGTCTTCGCCTTCTCGAACTGCGCGATCGCGGCGCGATGGCGGCGGTCGAGCGCCTTGTGCAGCAGCTTGCCGCCGTCGTGCTGCCGACCCGCGATCAGCACGGCGCTGGCGTGAACGTCGTGCTCGCTCGCGCCGGGCGCCTCCTTGCGGCCGAGCTTGACAAAGACCTGCCGCAGCTCGGCCGTCGACAGGCAGGTGCCGATGATCGAGCAATGCAGGTTCGGGCCGAACTCCCACAGCTTCGATCGCTGCCGCGGCGGCCGCGCGAGCAGCGCTGCGAGCTCGCGCGGCATCTCGCGGGGCGACAGCAGCGGAGCGCGCCCGACCGCGCTCGTCAGCCCGGGGCTGACGAGCGGCCGGTCGAGAACAGCGGTCGAGAACAGCGGTCGAGAACGGCGGCATCCCGGCTACAGCACGAGGTGGGAGACGTTTTTCGCGACCGTGTAGCATTCGAGACCCTCGGTCCCGCCCTCGCGGCCATAGCCCGACTCCTTGACCCCGCCGAACGGCGTCTCGGCAAAGGACGCGGTCAGGTGGTTGATCGAGAGGTTGCCGACCTCGACCCTTTCGGCGAGCTGATCGACGTTCCGGGCCGCGCGGGTGAAGGCGTAGGCGGCGAGGCCGTAAGGCAGCGAGTTCGCCTTGGCGATCGCCTCGTCGACGGTCTTGACCGGCGACAGCAGGGCGAGCGGGCCGAACGGTTCCTCGTTCATCGCGCGGGCGTCGTCGGGGACGTCGGCGAGCACGGTCAGTTCGTGGAAATAGCCGCGATTGCCGATCCGGTTGCCGCCGGCGACGACGCGCGCGCCCTTGGCCCGGGCGTCGGCGATCAGCGCCTCCATCGCCGCGAGCCGGCGGTCGTTGGCGACCGGGCCCATCTGGGTCTCGGCGTCCATGCCGTTCCCGACCGTGATCTCCTTCGCCTTTGCGCCGAATGCGGTGGTGAAGCGGTCGTAGATCGCCTCTTGCACAAAGAACCGGGTCGGCGAGATGCACACCTGGCCGGCGTTGCGCGACTTGCCGAGCGCCGAGGTCGCGGCGCTCGCCTCCGGGTCGGCGTCGTCGCAGACGATCACCGGCGCGTGGCCGCCCAGCTCCATGATCGCCGGCTTCATGTGCTCGCCGGCCATCGCCGCGAGATGCTTGCCGACCGGGATCGAGCCGGTGAAGGTGACGAGGCGCACCCCCGGCTGCGGGATCAGGTAGGTCGACACCTCGGACGGCACGCCGAAGACGAGGTTGAGCACGCCCGGCGGCAGCCCGGCATCCGCGAAGGCGCGCACCAGGTTGTAGGCGCCGGCCGGGGTTTCCTCGGACGCCTTGAGGATGATCGAGCAACCCGACGACAGCGCGCCGGCGACCTTGCGGCCGGGCGACGACATCGGGAAGTTCCACGGCGAGAACGCCGCCACGACGCCGATCGGCTGGCGCAGCACGGTGTTGCGCATGCCGGGCTCGCTCGGGATCACGCGGCCATAGACGCGGCGGCCCTCGGTCGCGTCCCAATCGAGGATCTCGGTGCCGCGGATGATTTCCAGCTTGGCCTGAGCGAGCGGCTTCCCCTGTTCGAGGGTGATCGCGACGCCGTCTTCCTCGGCACGGTCGCGGCAGAGCTGCGCCGCTTTCTGGATGACCGCGGCGCGCTTTGCCGGCGATGTGTTGCGCCAGACGCGGAAGCCTTCCTCGGCCGCCGTCAGGGCGTCGTCGAGGTCGGCCTTCGTCGCGTGCGGCACCGTGCCGAGCACCGTTTCATCGGCCGGGTTCAGCACCGGCGCGCCGTCCCGCCGGCGCCACTCGCCGGCGACATAGAGCTTCAACTCAGGATATGAGGGCATCTCACACTTCTCCTAAAAACGGCCGGAACAGCCCCCTTGAGGCTAACGCCGTGCAAGGGAGGGATCGTCTCGCGCGAGGCGTCACAAGGCGGCGGTGATCGCCTTGATCTCGGTGTAGTTGTGGAGCACCTCTTCGCCCATCTCGCGGCCCCAGCCCGACTGCTTGTAGCCGCCGAACGGCAGCGCGGCGTCGAACACATTGTGGCAGTTGATCCACACCGTCCCCGAGCGGATGCGTTGCGCCAGCTTGTGCGCGGTGCCGCCGTCGCGGGTCCAGACGCTCGCGGCGAGGCCGTAGGTCGTGTCGTTGGCCTCCTTGGCGATGCGGTCGAGATCGTCGTCGTCGAAGGGCTGGGCACAGACGACCGGGCCGAAAATCTCCTCGGAGACGATCTTCATGTCGGGCCTGGTATTTTCGAACACGGTCGGTGCGACAAAATAGCCGCGCTCGCCGACGCGCTCGCCGCCGACCGCGACCCTGGCGCCCTGGTCGCGGCCCGAGCGGATATAGCCGGTGACGCGGTCGAACTGCTCGCTCGACACCAGCGGCCCCATCTCGGTCGCCGGGTCGAGGCCGGGCCCCACCTTGATCTTGCCCGCGATATCGGCGTCGGGCAGGACAATTGCCGGCGATTTGCCGCCGAGCTCCAGCGACACTTTCTTGAGGTTCCCGGCGGCCGCCTGGACGATCAGCTTGCCGACCTCGGTCGAGCCGGTGAACGCGACCTTGTCGACATCGGGGTGCGCGGCGAGCGCGGCGCCGGCGGTCTCGCCGAACCCCGTCAGGATGTTGACGACGCCCGCCGGGATGCCGGCCTCCAAGGCCAGCTCGCCGAGGCGCAGCGCGGTCATCGGCGTCTGCTCGGCGGCCTTGAGCACCACCGTGCAGCCCGCCGCCAGCGCCGGCGCGATCTTCCACGCCGCCATCAGGAGCGGGAAATTCCACGGGATGATCTGGCCGACCACCCCGACCGGCTCCTTGAGCGTGTAGGACAGGAATTGCCCCGGCAGCGACCAGGGGATCGTCCGGCCGCTGATCTTGGTCGCCCAGCCGCCCATATAACGGAACATGTCGACAGCCAGCGGCAGATCAGCGACCCGCGCGACCGAATACGGCTTGCCGTTGTCGATCGATTCGAGCTCGGCCAGCTCTTCGAGGTCGCGCTCGATCAGATCGGCGAGCCGCCACAGCAGGCGGCCCTTCTCGGACGGGCTGACCTTGGCCCAGACACCGTTGTCGAAAGCGCGGCGCGCCGCGGCGACGGCGAGATCGACGTCGGCCTTGTCGCCCTCGGGCACATTGGCGATGACCGCCCCGGTCGCCGGGTTGTACACCTCGAAGGTCTTGCCGGAGGCGGCGCCGACCAGCCGGCCGTCGATCAGCATTTTCGGGGTGCGGCCGAGAAACATCGCGGCGTGGCGCAGTCTCGGATCGAGCTCGATCGTGTCCATCGCTGTCTCCCTTGCGGCTGGCCGGCGCTTGCCAGAGGGACGGCCGCCGCGCCAGTATCGCTGTATCCAATCACATACAACGATTGGACGCTATATCTCAGAAAATATATCGAGCACCGAAAGGCCCCTGCGATGTCCGTGACCGAAGACCTCCGCCAGACCACCGCGACCACGCCGGCCCCGGCGGCGCTCCAGCACGCCAGGATGCTCATCGACGGCCAGTGGGTCGACGCCGTGTCGGGCGCGACGCTGACCGTCGAGAACCCGGCGAAGCGCCGGCCGATTGCGCTGATCCCGCGCGGCGACGCCGCCGACGTCAACCGCGCGGTCGAGGCGGCCCGGCGTGCCTTTCCGGCGTGGAGCAAGGTGGCGCCGCGGGATCGCGGCCGGCTGCTGCTGCGCATCGCCGACAAGATGGAGGCGGAGGCCGAGGAGATGGCGCGCACGATCGCGCTGGAGACCGGCAACGCGCTGCGCACCCAGGCGCGCGGCGAGGCGAGGCTGGCAGCCGACATCTTCCGCTATTTCGGCGGCCTCGCCGGCGAGCTGAAGGGCGAGACGATCCCCTTGGGCGAGCACGTGCTGAGCTACACGCGGCGCGAGCCGCTCGGCGTCGTCGGCGCGATCATCCCATGGAACGCGCCGGTCCTGCTCGGCGCGCTGAAGATCGCCCCCGCACTTTGCGCCGGCAACACCCTGGTGCTGAAGGCGGCGGAGGACGCGCCGCTCGGCGTCCTCAAAATGGCCGCAGCGTGCCAGGAGTTCCTCCCGCCCGGCGTGCTCAACGTGCTGACCGGGCTCGGCCCCGAATGCGGCAGCCCGCTGGCGCAGCACCCGGCGGTGATGAAGCTGTCGTTTACCGGGTCGACCGAGGTCGGGAAGATCATCATGCGCGCCGCGGCGGAGCGGATCGTGCCGGTGTCGCTGGAATTGGGCGGCAAGAGCCCGTCGGTGGTCTACCCGGACGCCGACGAGGACTGGGTCGTCGACGGCGTCATTGCTGGGATGCGCTTCACCCGGCAGAGCCAGTCCTGCACCGCCGGCTCGCGGCTCTTCCTGCACGCCGACATCTTCGACAGCTTCCTCGACAAGCTCCGCGCCAAAACCCAAGCGTTGAAGCTCGGCGACCCGCTCGCCGAGGACACCGATATCGGCACCATCATCAACAACAAGCAGTTCACCAAGGTCTGCGGCTATGTCGAGGACGGGCTGAAGCGCAAGGATGCGAAGCTCGTGTTCGGCGGGCTGCCGCCCAAGGAAGGCCCGTTGAGCGAAGGCTATTTCGCGCTCCCCACCGTGTTCGCCGATACCTCGAACGACTGGCGGCTGGCGCGGGAAGAGATCTTCGGGCCGGTTCTGGTGGCGATCCCGTGGCGGGATGAGGCCGACGCGATCCGCATGGCCAATGACAGCCATTACGGTCTCGCCGCCTATGTCTGGACCCACGACATCGGTAGCGGCCTCAGGGCGGCGCACGCGATCGAAAGCGGCTGGGTCCAGGTCAACCAGGGGCTCGGCCAAAGCCCCGGCCATTCCTACGGCGGCTACAAGCAGAGCGGCATCGGCCGCGAATTCTCGCTCGAAGGCATGCTCGACAGCTTCACGCAGCGCAAGAACGTGACGGTGAATTTGAATACGCCGCGACGGGCGTGATCGCGCGCGCCGGCGTAAGGCGACCCGGGCTCCGCACCGCCCTGCCTGCCGGCAAGCGGCGGCTGGAGGGCCGCTATGGATCGACCGCGAACTGCCCGTCCGCCGCCCACAGCGGCAGATTGTTCCGCGCCGCATAGTGCAGGAGGGCGGTTTGCTCCTCCGCGGTCAGCGGGTGGCCGGGGCTGATGACCGTGTAGTGCCGGCCGGCCACGGTAAACTCCAGCTTATGCGCGTCCCGGCCGTAGAGGATGGAGCGGGCGATGTCGTTTTCGCGAAGCAGGGTCGGGGCGCCAAAGACGAGGGTGAAAATTCCCCGATTGTGGAAAAACACCTCCGACGTCCAGCAAACCAGCCACAAGGCAAACGTCGCGAGGAAGATCCGAAACCATTTGATCTGTCTTCGTTGCGGCGGTGCGACCGCGACAGGTCGATCCGGGATCTCGACGATCCGATAGGGTTCGTTCGCGAGGTACGAGCCGTCGAGTGGCATGGACACCCTCCATCACGGCGAAAAGGCCCCTAGCGGCACGGTCAGCCGGTCCGCTGCGCCGCAGTTTACACCTGAAAGCGCGACAAAACAGCACCCGCAGGTCGCCGGCTCGACTTCCGCCGTCAGATCCCGCCGGCACGCGTCGCTTGCGGGAGCCGCGGCGGCGCGGCGGCGGGCTCGTGGCGGTATTCCGGCACCAGACGCTGCAGCAGGGCGACGACCCGCGCTTCGTTGGCAGCGCGCGCCTGTTCTTCGAGCTCGTCGAGCGAGCGGGCGAGCACCGCGTAATCGGCGGTGCGCGGCGCCGCGAGGCGCAGCGCCGGGTTCCTGGTCGCGATCGCCGCCTCGGCGTCGTGAAACAGTTCCTCGTGGAGTTTCTCGCCCGGGCGCAGGCCGGTGAACTCGATCTTGACGTCGCGGTCGGGCGCGCGGCCGGCGAGGCGGATCATCTGCCGCGCCAGATCGACGATGCGCACCGGCTCGCCCATGTCGAGCACGAAGATCTTGCCGCGCGCCGCGGTATCGGCCTCGGCCGTGTCGAGCGCCACTGCGGCCGACGCCTCCAGCACCAGCTCGACCGCTTCGCGCACCGTCATGAAAAACCGCGTGACCTCGGGATCGGTCACGGTGAGCGGTCCGCCCGCCGCCAGTTGGCGGCTGAACAGCGGCACCACCGATCCGGTCGATCCCAGCACGTTGCCGAAGCGCACCGTCACGAACCGGGTGGCGGCGCGGCCCTGCCGGTACAGCGCCGGGTCGAGGTCGAGCGCCTGGCAGAACGCCTCGGCCAGGCGCTTGGTCGCGCCCATGACGCTGGTCGGGTTGACCGCCTTGTCGGTCGAGATCTGCACCACCAGCCGCACGCCGTGCTCGCGCGCCGCCTCGGCGACGTTGCGGCTGCCGATGACGTTGGTCAGCACCCCTTCGACCGGGTTCAGCTCGACCATCGGCACGTGCTTCAGCGCCGCGGCGTGGAACACGACCTCGGGCCGCTCCTCGGCGAGCACCTCGTCGACCCGCAGCCGGTCGCGCACATTGCCGAGCCGCGGCCGGATTGCGAGCCCCGGAAAATGCTCACGCAGCTCCAGGTCGATGGAATAGAGCAGGTACTCGCTGTGATCGAACAGCACCAGCCGCGCCGGAACGAGCGCCGCCAGCTGGCGCGCCAGCTCGGCGCCGATCGTCCCGCCGGCTCCCGTCACCAGGATGCGCCGGTCGCGGACCAACTTCGCCATCGCCTCGCGGTCGAGCACCGCCTGCGGCCGGCCCAGCAGGTCCTCGATGGCGATCGGCTCGACGGCGCCGGGCTCGGGCAGGCCCTGGCGCAGCTCGGTGGCGCGCGGCAGCCGCGCCAGCGGGATCGCCAGCGCGTCGGCGCGTTCGAGCAGCCGGCGCATCGGCGCGCCGTCGAAGCCATGCGCGGTGACGATGAGCTTTTGCGGCCGGTTGCCGCGCCGCCCGAGCCGCGTCACGACCGCCTCCAGGTCGTCGACCGTGCCGAGCACCGGGACCCCGTAGATCTCGCGGCCCACCCGCGAGCGGGTGTCGGACAACATGCCGACCACCCGGTACACGGCGTTGCGGTCGCGCAGCGTCTCGCGGATGAAGGTGTCGGCGCCGTCGCGCGTGCTGATCAGCAGCACCGGCACCACCGGCAGCCCGCTCGACCGTTCGAGCACATGGTCGAGACCGCGGTCCTTGAAGACCCGGTAGCCGAGCCGCGGCCCGCCCAGCAGCGCGATCAGCACCAGCCAGTTGATCAGGAGCGTCGAGCGCGGCAGCGTTTCGAGGCGCGTCAGCGCGAAGGTCACCGGCAGAAAGACCAGCACCGTCAGCGTCGCCGCGCGGGTGATGCTGAACAGGTCGGGCAGCGAGGCGTACCGCCAGATGCCGCGATAGAGCCCCGTCAGCAGGAACACCCCCGCCGCAATCGCGGTAAAGATCAGGCAGTGGATCAGCGTCAGCCGCGGCTCGTAGCGCAACGCGTCGTCGCCCAGCCGCAGATAGAAGGCGATGCCGAACGACAGCGCCGCCATGATCACGTCATGGAGGAACGCGAGCAGCGCCCGGCGGGAATTGGGTAGCAGCAACACGGAAGCGGCCGTTTGTCCCCTCGAAAGCGGCGGCATCCTATAGCAGGATTCCGCCGCGCAGCGAAAATTGGCGCAAGGGGAACGTTGCGGGCGGGGTCGTGGATTTGCCGCGCGTTCGCGGTCGCGCCGGGGAATGACCGCGATTACAATGGCCTGATGGACCGCCGGCACCTTTACCGCTTGCTGCAGCCCGGCAATCCGGAGGCCGGGGCCTGGGCGTGGCGGATCCTGCACCACGTCATGGTCGCCGCCGGCATCGGCATCATGCTCGCCCTGACCGTGGACGAAATACAGTCGGACTATGGCGATCTTCTCACCGACGCCTTTGACCTGGTCGCGGTCTTTTTCGTGCTCGACTACCTGCTGCGTTTGTATGTCGCGCCCGAAATTCCCGGCGGCGCGGCACGCGGCGCCTGGCGCAGCCGGCTTGCCTGGGCGGCCTCGCTGGGCGGCGTGTTCGATTTGGCCGCGGCGCTGCCCGGCCTCATCGCGCTGCCCGACAACAGCGATGCGACGCTGATCGGCTTTATCTGGGTGTTCAAATACATCCGCTACTCGCCCGGGCTGTCGATCCTCGAACGGGTGCTCGCCAACGCCCGGCATGCGCTGCTGTCGGTGCTGCTGGGGCTGGCGATCGTGCTGCTCGCGGCGGCGAGCGTCGCCTACCTGCTCGAACGCCACACCGACCCCGCGGCGTTCGGCTCGATCCCGGCGGCGTTGTGGTGGGCGATCGCCACGCTGACCACGACCGGTTACGGCGATGTCGTCCCGCATACCCTGGCCGGGCGCGTGCTGGCCGGGGTCGTGATGGTGTGCGGCATCATGACGTTCGCCTTGATGGCCGGCATCCTCGCGACCGGCTATGCCGAGGAGATGCGGCGGCGCGAGTTCCTGCGCACCTGGGAGCTGGTCGCCAAGGTGCCGTTCTTCCACAGCCTCGGGGCGTCACTGATCGCCGAGGTCGCCCGGCTGCTGCGGGTGCGCGACTACCCGGCGCACGCGGTCATCATGCGGCGCGGCGAGCCGGGCGACTGCATGTATTTCATCGTCGAGGGCGAGGTCGAGATCGAGCTGCAGCCGGAACCGCTGCGGCTCGATGCGGGAGCGTTCTTCGGCGAGCTCGCCTTGCTGACCGGGGCGCCGCGCAACGCGACGATCCGCACGACATCCTCTTGCGTGCTGCTGACGCTCGACATCGTCGATTTCTTCGAGCTGCTGGCGCGTCACCCCGAGCTGGCGCGCGTCATCCATGACGAGGCGGTTCAACGCCTCGGGCCGGGCGCGCCGCTGCATGCCGCGCTGCGCACGATGATCGCGCGCGACAAGCAGCCGGCGGAGTGAATATAAAACCCCGACACAGGACGGGAGGACGCGGATGCCGGCAAGACCCCAGGTGATCGCCCTCGAAGAGCATTACCTCGACCCCGAGCTGGCGGCGCATTTCAAGGGGCTCGATGCGGTGCCGCCGCACGGCGCGCCCAACCTGCCCAAGGTGCCGGAGCGCCTCTACGACCTCGGCGCGCTGCGGCTCAAGGAGATGGACGAGGCCGGTGTCGACTTCCAGGTGCTGTCGCATGCCGCGCCGTCGCTGCAAAAGGTCGACGGCGAGACCGGCGTGCGTCTCGCGACAGCGGTCAACGACCGCCTGCACCAGACGGTGCAGGCGCATCCCGATCGTTTCGCCGCCTTCGCCGCGCTGCCCACCGCCGACCCGAAGGGCGCCGCCGACGAGCTGGAGCGCGCGGTCACCCGGCTCGGCTTCAAGGGCGCGATGATCCACGGCCTCACCAACGGCCTGTTTATCGACGACCCGCGCTTCTGGCCGATCTTCGAGCGCGCCGCCGCGCTCGACGTGCCGCTCTACATGCACCCGTCGATCCCCGACCCGCGGGTGATCGAGGTCTACTACAAGGACTATGTCGAGAAATTCCCGACCATCCTGCGCGCCGCCTGGGGCTTCACCGTCGAGACCGCGACCCAGGGGGTGCGGCTGGTGCTGAGCGGGGTGTTCGAGAAACATCCGGGGCTCAAGATCATCCTCGGCCATCTCGGCGAGGGCATCCCGCTCTATCTATGGCGCATCAACATGGGGTTCGCGCGCGACGGCCGCGGCTCGACCTGGTTCCGCGACGTCTTCACCGAGCATTTCTGGGTCACCACCAGCGGCTTCTTCTCCGACCCCGCGCTGCTCCACTGCATCCAGGAGATCGGCATCGACCGGGTGCTGTTCTCGATCGACTACCCGTTTGTCGACAACCCGCCGGGGACGAGCTGGGCCGACCGCCTGCCGGTCGCCGCCGCGGACAAGGAAAAGATCTTCAACGGCAACGCGAGACGGCTGTTGAAACTATAGGTGCAGCGCGCCGTTAATTGTGGTCGGTCGAAGACGAGGGGAGGCGATGCGCGTCCTTGGAGTCCATCCCGGTCCGTTGATGTATACGCGGATCTTCCTGCGCCTCGAACCGCTCGGCCTCGAACTGGTCGCCGCCGCGGCGCGGCAGGCCGGTCACGAGGTCGCGCTGATCGATCTCCAGGTTGAGAGTCACCGCGACTTCTTCGGCTGGGTCGAGCGCTGGCGCCCCGACGTCATCCTGTTTTCCTGCAACTACCTGGCCAATGTGCCCGAGATCGTCGACCTGGCGCGGCGTGCGAAAGCAAAGCTGCCGCGGACGACGATCTGCGTCGGCGGGCACAGCGCCTCGTTTGTCGCCCCGGCGCTGATCCAGCATGGCGACGGCGCGATCGATTGCGTGATCCGCGGCGAGGGCGAGGCGGCCCTGCCGCCGCTGCTCGCGGCGATCGAAGCCGGCAGCGACCTCGCCGCGCTGCCCGGTGCGGTGACGGCGGACGGCCAGGGGCCGGCGCCAGGCTTTGTCCATTCGCTGGACGATTTGCTGCCGGCGCGCGATCTGCTGCGCCATCGCCGCAAGTATTTCCTCGGGGTGCTCGATCCTTGCGCGTCGATCGAGTTTTCGCGCGGCTGCCCGTGGGACTGCTCGTTCTGCAGCGCCTGGACCTTCTATGGCCGCTCGTACCGGGTGATGAGCCCGGAGCGCATCGTCGAGGATTTGCGCGCGATCCGCGAGCCCGGCGTGTTTATCGTCGACGATGTCGCGTTTATCCAGGAACGCCAGGGCATGGAGCTGGGCGAGGCGATCGCCCGCGCCGGCATCAGGAAGAACTATTACCTCGAAACCCGCGGCGACGTGCTGCTGCGCAACAAGGACGTGTTCAAGTTCTGGACGACGCTCGGCGTCTCCTACATGTTCCTCGGGCTGGAGGCGCTCGACGAGGAAGGTCTCCTCAAATACCGCAAGCGGGTGCCGCTCGGCCGCAACTTCGAGGCGCTGGAATACGCCCGCTCGCTTGGCGTCGATATCGCGATCAACCTGATCGCCGACCCCGACTGGGACCACGAGCGCTTTCGGGTCGTGCGCGAGTGGTGCGTCGAGCAGCCCGAGATCATCAATATCAGCGTCAACACCCCCTATCCCGGCACCGAGAGCTGGCTGACCGAGGAGCGCCGGCTGGTGAGCCGCGACTACCGCCTGTTCGATATCCAGCATTC
>DASZOZ010000109.1:0-14351 GCA_035550515.1 Allostellaceae bacterium | reverse complement strand
TCGAAGACCGGCGCTGGGCCCAGGATGCGCTGACCGCGCACGAGGCGACGACGATGCAGGCGTTCCGCGACCTGTTCGCCGACGCGGTGCTGCGTCCCGGCGACCAGGTGGGGATCGGCCGCATCGCCTTTCTGTTCACCGACATCAAAGGCTCGACCGATCTCTACAACCGCGTCGGCGATGCGCGCGCCTACGGTTTCGTGCGCGAGCATTATGCGGTGCTGACGCGGGCGGTGCGCGAGCATGACGGCGCGGTGGTCAAGACGATCGGCGACGCGGTGATGGCCGCCTTTACCGACCCGGCCGGCGCGCTCGATGCGGCGCTGGCGATCCGCGACGCGATCGCCGCCTTCAACCGCCATCTCGCGGCCGAAGCCGGGGCCGAAGGCGTCGCCATCCTGGTCAAGATCGGGCTGCATAGCGGCGCCTGCATTGCGGTGACGCTCAACGACCGGCTCGACTATTTCGGGCGCACGGTCAATCTCGCGGCGCGGCTGCAGGGCGAAAGCGCCGGCGGCGACATCGTGCTGTCCGAGACCATGGCGCGCGAGCCGGGCGTCGCGGAGCGGCTGGGTTCGCTCGGCGCGCGGGCCGAGACGGCCCGCGTCAAAGGCTTCGCCGAGCCGGTCGCCTTGCGCCGCATCCCGGCGGGACCCTAGGTTAGCAGGAGGCAGGCTAAAGGACATCACCGATGCTCAAAGGCAAAACCGCCATCGTCACGGGGTCGACCAGCGGGATCGGGCTCGGCATCGCCGCCGCGCTCGCGGCGGAAGGCTGCGACATCATGCTGAACGGTTTTGGCGAGCCGCCGGCGATCGCCGAAACCGGCCGGAACCTCGCCAAGACCTACGGAGTCCGCACCGCCTATTCGCCCGCCGACATGCAAAAGCCGGCGGATATCCGCGGCATGGTCACGGCGACGGTCGAACAGCTCGGCGGGGTCGACATCCTCGTCTGCAACGCCGGCATCCAGCATGTCGCCAAGGTGGTCGATTTCCCCGAGGACCGCTGGGACGCGGTCATCGCGATCAACCTGTCGGCCGCTTTCCACGCCGCCAAGGCGGCGCTGCCGCAGATGACAGGAAAGGGCTGGGGACGCATCATCAACATCGCCTCGGCGCACGGCCTGGTGGCGAGCGGCGAAAAGGCCGCCTACGTCACCGCCAAGCACGGGCTGGTCGGCCTGACCAAGGTCATCGCCATCGAGGCGGCGAATTCCGGCGTCACCTGCAACGCGATCTGTCCCGGCTGGGTGCTGACCGATCTGGTCAAAAAGCAGATCGAGGCGCGCGCCGCCGCGCAGGGCGTTCCCTATCAGCAGGCGCATGACGACCTGCTGCGCGAAAAGCAGCCGATGCTGCAATACACGACGCCGGAAAAGATCGGCGGCCTCGCGGTATTCCTGTGCAGCGATGCGGCCTCGACGATGACCGGTGCCGCGCTGTCGATCGACGGCGGCTGGGTGGCGCAGTAGCACCGCCCCTCCGCCTGCCGATGCGGTGGCCGCGAGATTTGCTTTACGCTGCGTCGACCATGACGATCTCCGCGTCCTCGGTCGCGGTGACGTGGAGGACGCGCTCGTCCTCGACCGCCAGGCCGTCGCCGGTCGCGGCGGTGATGCCGTTGACCTCGATCGTGCCGGCCGCCGGGACGAGATAGGCGTGGCGCCCGGCGCCGAGCCGGTACTCGGCCCGCTGACCGGCCTTAAGCGCGGCGCCGAGCACCCGTGCCGAGGTGCGGATCGGCAGCGCGTCGCCGTCGCCCGGCAGGCCGCTGGCCAGCGTGACGAACTGCCCGGCGCGGTCCCCTTGCGGGAAGGGCCGCGTGTCCCAGGACGGCGCCCCGCCTTTTCGATCCGGAATGATCCAGATCTGGAACAGCCGCGTGGTGGTCGTCTCGCGGTTGTGTTCCGCGTGGCGGATGCCGGTGCCGGCGCTCATCACCTGCACGTCGCCGGCGACGGTTCGTCCGGTGTTGCCCAGGCTGTCCTGGTGGGTGATCGCCCCCTCGCGGACATAGGTGATGATTTCCATGTCCTGGTGCGGGTGCGGGTCGAACCCGGTGCCGGGCGCGATCGCGTCGTCGTTCCACACCCGCAGGCTGCCCCAATGCATCCGCGCCGGGTCGCGGTAATCGGCGAAGGAGAAGTGGTGGCGGGTGTCGAGCCAGCCGTGATGGCCGCCGCCGAGGCTCGCAAAAGGCCGCAATTCGATCATCGGTCGATGCCCTTGTTCGGAGGAATTGCCCGGCAGATGGGGTGAGCGGGCGGCGCTGTCACCGGCGCGAATGGCATATCAGACAAATCGCCCGTTGCTATTGCCGCCGGAAGCGTGCTCAGGATCGCCGCTGATCAAGGATTAGGCAGACCGCGCGGGTAAGCGAGCCGCCGCAAGCATCACGGGAGGGAACGCCATGCGAGACAGCGGCGCATGATCGCTGCGCTGTCCTCGATACCCATGTTCGCGCCGTTTCGCGTGAAGAGCTTCCGCTTTCAGTTTCCGGCGGATCTGCTGACCTCCTGGGGCATCGAGATGGAGATGCTGGTGCTCGGCTGGTACGTCCTGGTCGAGACCGGCTCGGTGCTGCTGCTCAGCGTGTTCTGGGCGCTGCAATATCTCGGCACGCTGCTCGCGCCGCTGGTCGGCATGGCCGGGGACCGGATGGGCCACCGCGCGATCCTCTGCGGCATGCGGCTCGTCTATACCGGACTGGCGCTGACCATGACCACCCTCGCGGTGAGCGGGGCGCTGCGGCCGCATCATGTGTTCCTGCTGGCGATCTGCTCGGGACTGATCCGGCCCTCCGACCAGACGATGCGCAACGCGCTGGTCGCCGAGACCATCCCGTTGGGGCAGCTGATGCCGGCGATGGGGATTTCCCGCACGACGCAGGATTCCGCGCGCATCGCCGGGTCGCTGGCCGGTGCCGGGCTGTTCGCCGCCTTCGGTATGGGGGCGGTCTATGCGGTGATCGGCCTGTTCTACGCCGGTGGCTTTCTGTTGACGCTGGGGGTCGGCGGGCGGCGCTACCGCCGCGAAACGACGCGGCCGTCATTGTGGCGCGACCTGATCGACGGGCTGTCCTATGTCTGGGACACGCCGGTCTCGCTGGCGGCGGTCTGGCTGGCGTTGCTCGTCAACCTGACGGCGTTTCCGTTGACCGGCGGCCTCCTGCCCTATGTCGCGCGCAGCGTCTACCACATCGACGAGACGGGGCTCGGCACGCTGGTGGCGAGCTTTGCGCTCGGCTCGCTGATCGGGTCGATCGCGGTCGGGCTGGCCGGGCGGATGCTGCGTCCGGCGCGGATGATGATCGTCTTCGCGCTGGTGTGGTACGCGTTCCTGCTGGTCTTCGCGGCGATGCCCGAGCCGGGCAGCGGCCGGGTCGCGCTGGTGCTGGCCGGCATGGCGCAGGCGATGAGCCTGGTGCCGATGTCGGTCCTGCTGCTGCACAGCGCCGGCGCGCGCTATCGCGGGCGGGTGATGGGGGTGCGGACGCTGGCGATCTACGGCGTGCCGCCGGGGCTGCTGGTGGCGGGCGCGCTGGTCGACAAGATCGGCTTTGTCGCCACCGTGTCGCTGTACTGCATCGTCGGCAGCCTGCTCACCGCGCTGATCGCGCTGCGCTGGCGCGACGATCTGTGGCCGGTCAGCGCCCCGGCCAACGCCCGGACGAGCGGCTAGGCCAATTCCATCGTCATGGCCGGGATACCGCCCTAACGGCCGGCGGCGCGGCGGTTCTCGTAAACCTGGAGATGCGCCCAGGCGGCGCGCAGCAGCGGCGTGTCGACACCCAGCGCGGCGGCGCGGCGGCGCATGTCGCCGATGATGAATTCGCCCTCGGTGCGCGACCCCTGGGCCAGGTCGTGATGCATCGAGGCGTTGTTGGGGCTGCCCTTTTCGGTCAGCATCTTCGCGATGTTGTCGCAATAGGCTTGGCGCGGCTGGTAGCCGGCCGCGCGCGCGACCGCCTGGGTTTCGCCGAACAGGTCGAGCATCAGCGCCGCGCCCTCGTCGGTCGCGGCGATGTCGCCGATCGTGCCGCGCATCAGGCAGTTCATGCCGGCCATCGCCGTGATGAAGATGAATTTCTCCCACATATCGAGCATCACGTTTTCGCTCGGCGGGGCACTGACCTTGGTGTCGGCGAATTCGCCGGCGATCGCCCGTGCGCGCTCGCTGACGCCGCCCGCCCGCTCGCCAAAGGCGATGCCGGACAGTTGGTTGTGGTGATGGACGCTGCCGTCCGGCCGCAGGCTCGCGCCAACATAGGCGACGCCGCCGAGGATCGCCCCCTCGCCGAACGCGGCGGCGAGCCGGTCGAGATGCACCAGGCCGTTGAGCAGCGGCAGCACCGCGGTCTGCGGTCCGACCGCGGGACGGATCGCGGCGATCGCCTGGTCGAGGTCGTAATGCTTGGCGGTCAGCAGCACGAGATCGGACGCGCCGCGCAGCGTCTCCGCGGTGGCGAGTTGCGGCCGCACGGTGAAGTCGCCCAGCGGGCTGGCGACCACCAGCCCTTTGTCGGCCAGCAGGGCTGCGCGGGCGGGACGGACCAGGAAGGTCACGTCGCGCCCCGCCGCGGCCAGCCGGCCGCCGAAATAGCCGCCGACCGCGCCGGCGCCGAGCACCAGGATGCGCATGCGCGGTCTCCTACTGGCCGTTGCGGGTGGCGCTGACCAGTTTCAGCCCGCGCAGCATGTCGAGCGCCTGGGTCAGTTGCTCGTCTTCCGAGCCGCCGAGCTCGCCGGTGGCGACGGAGGAGCGCGTGTCGTGCTTCTCGGCCGGCGGCGTCGCGCCGGCAGTCGGCGCGGCCGGCTTGTTCGGCTTCGGGGCTTCGGACGTCGCGGGCGGGTTTGCCGCCGGCGCCGCCACCGGGTCGGTATTCTTCAGCGCCCCGCGCAAATCGGCTTCGCGGCGGCCAAAGCCTTGGGCGATCCGCTCCAGCTTGACCGGCGCCACGACGACGTCCGGGTCGAGCCCCTTGCCTTGGATCGTGCGCCCGCTGGGCGTCAGGAAACGCGCGGTCGTCAGCCTGATCGCGCCGTTGCCGTTGAGCGGGATCACGGTGGTGATGCCGCTCTGCCCAAAGGTCTTGGTGCCGACCAGCACGCCGCGGTGATTGTCCTGCAGCGCCCCGGCAACGAGCTCCGCCTCGTTGGCGGTGCCGCCGTTGACCAGCGCGACGACCGGCAGGCCGTTGGTGATGTCGCCGGGGGTCGCCGCGACGTGCCTGCTGTCGCCTTTGCGGCCCTTGACGATGGCGATGTCGCCCTTGTCGAGAAAATCGTCGGCCACCTGCACCGCGACGTCGAAATCGCCGCCCGGGCTGTTGCGCAAGTCCAGCACCAGGCCGATCAGCTTGCTGCCGGCACGCTGCGTCAGATCCTGGATCGCGCCGGTGAGCGCCGCTTGCGTTCCGCTGTCGAACCCGGCGAGGCGGATATAGCCGACATCGGCGCCTTCGAGCCGCGACGTGACGGTCGGCCACTTGGCGGCGACGCGCTTGATCGGGACGTCGATCGGCTTGCCGTTGGCGTCGCGGCGCAGCGTCAGGGTCACGCTGCTGTCGACCGGCCCCTGCAGCTTCGCCTCGACCTCGGAGAGGGTGAGGTCGAAAACCGGCTCCTTGTCGATGGCGAAAATCGGCTCGCCCGGCTTGATCCCGGCATTCGCGGCCGGCGAATTATCGCGCGGCGACACGACCTTGAGCTGACCGGCGTCGATCGTCACCACCAGTCCGATCGAGCCCGGCTGCGTCTCGGCCGCATTCTGCTGCGTCTTGTACTCGTCTTCGTTCAGATAGACCGAGTTCGGGTCGAGGCTCGCCAGCATGCCGGAGATCGCGGTCTCGATCAGCCGCCGGTCGCCGACCGGCTCGACCGCATCCTGGCGGATGCGCTCGAACGCCTCGCCGAACAGGTTGAGCTGCTCGTAAACCCCGCTCTTGGCCGGTTTGCTCTGCGGCAGCGCCGCGTGCGGCGCGAGCAGCGCGAGCAGCACAAGCGTCGGCACCCATTTGCGCATCAGCGTCGATCTCCACGAAAACGCCGCACACTAGCGGAGACGCCGGGTATTGCAATGGTCTCCGCGACCCGTGCGGGCGGCGCGGCCGCAGGATTAAACCCGGAATAAATCTGTCCCGGCCGTCTGTGTTTACCCATGGTTGGAGAGGGCCGGTGTGGACCCGTCGCAATCGACCCGATTGGCAAAGCGTTGTATATCGTGCGCATGAGCGTCGTCGCCCGCATCATCGAGGGAGCACGGCACCTGTCGTTTGGCGGGCCGCTCGATCATTTGCTGGCGCGGATCGGCGAGCATTTGCCGCTCTGGCACCAGGCGTCGGGCGATGCGGAGGACAGGTCGGGCGAGATCCCGCAGGGCGATCCCCGCCGCCGGGTCAGCTTCACCATCGCGGTCATCGCGCTCGGCGCCAAGATGGCGAAGGCCGACGGCGAGGTGACGCGCGACGAGGTGGCCGCGTTCAACGAAGTGTTCAGCATCCCGCCCGGCGAGGAGGCGCATCTGCGCATGATTTTCGACCTGGCGCGGCGCAGCGCGCACGGGTTCGAGAGCTATGCGCGGCAGGTCGGCAGGCTGTTCGCTGACGATCGCGGCGTGCTCGAAGATTTGCTCGGCGGGCTGTTTCACATCGCGCTGGCCGACGGCGCGCTGTGCGCCGCGGAAGACACCTACCTGCGCGAGGTCGCGCGCATTTTCGGCTTTGACGCCGCCGCCTATGCGCGCATTCGCGCGACCCATGCCGGTCCGCCGCCGGAGGAGAACCCGCATGCGATCCTCGGCGTCGCGACCGACGCCTCGCCCGAGGAAATCCGCGTCGCCTACCACCGGCTGGTGCGCGAGACCCACCCCGATGCGCTGATGGCGCAAGGGCTGCCGCCCGAGCTGCTGGCGCGCGCCACGGCGCGCATCGCGCGGATCAATGCCGCGCACGACCGGCTGGTCAAGGGAACCGCGTCGCGCGCATGAGCGGGCTCGACATCCGCGAACGGTCCTCGCCCAACCATGACGCGCGGGCCGACGTGGTCGCCGGCACGCCGCGCATCGACATGCTGGTGCTGCACTACACCGGCATGCAGAGCGGTGCGGCGGCACTCGACCGGCTGTGCGACCCCGCGGCGCGGGTCAGCGCGCATTACGTGATCGACGAGGACGGCGCGATCTGGCGGCTGGTCCCCGAGGAGCGCCGCGCCTGGCACGCCGGCATCTCGTACTGGCTCGGCGAGACCGGGCTCAACACCGTCTCGATCGGCATCGAGATCGTCAATCCGGGCCATGAGTGGGGCTACCGGGCGTTTCCCGAGCCGCAGATGCAGGCGGTCGAGGCGCTGTGCCGCGACATCGCCGCGCGCCGGGGCATTCGCCCGCATCGCGTTGTCGGCCATTCCGACATCGCCCCGACGCGCAAGACCGACCCCGGCGAGCTGTTCGACTGGCCGCGCCTGGCCCAGGCGGGGATCGGGCTGTGGCCGCCGCCGTCCCCGGCGCTGAGCGCTCAGCGCGGCCGTGGCGTCGGAGTCATCGAGCGCGCCGCGGCGCTGTCGGACCTCGCCCGGATCGGCTACGAGGTGGTCCCGGGCAACGAGACGCCGGCGCTGATCGCCTTTCAGCGCCGCTTCCGCCCGGAACGCTGGGACGGCCGGCTCGATGCCGAGACCGCGGGGCGTCTTGCCGCGGTGCGGCAAGCGGTCGAGGCGGCGCTGGCGGTGGAGGAAGCCGCCAAACGCGACCGCTTCCGGAGCTATCGCCGGATGAATTAGGAATCCGAACAGATTCGACCCCTTGCTTCGTCATGGCCGGGCTTGACCCGGCGATCCCGGCGGCGGTCCGGAGATGGCCGGGTCAAGCCCGGCCCCGGAGATGTGGATGGCCGGGTCAAGCCCGGCCATGACGAACCGTTAAAGTCAGCAGCGCTCGTTTAATCGCCGCTGAACAGCGGTTTGCCGAACAAGGCGGGCACCAGCTCGTCGAGAAACAGGTGGACCTGGGTGATGACGCCGATGCCGCGGCCGGTATGGCTGGTCAGCGGCACGAGCGCCTCCGCGGTCAGCTGCACCTTGTCGCCGATCCACGCGATGCCCGGCCCCGCCGTCGCGGTGGTGTAGGTGCCGTAGCTGCGCCCCGCCGGGCTGTCCACCGCGAACTCGATCAACGGCACCAGCCCGCTGGCCCAGTCCGGGGTCGGCAGGCCGGTGTGCTGGTCGCGATAGATCAGGCTGTATTGCAGGCTGGCGCCGTAATGCACGATCGCCGGCGTGCCGCCCGCGGTGGGGAGCGACATCCCGAGCGCCCCGGCAACGGCGGCCGGACGCAGCCATTCGAGATCGCGCGGCAAGTCGCCGAGGCCGCGGCCGAAGCTGACCACCGGCTGGACCGTGTCGACCGGCTCGGCACCGATCCGCACCGCGCCGGTCCCGCCGGCTTCGTAGATGAGGGCGGTCGACAACAGGAACTCGTCGGGTGCGCTGACGATGGTGCGGTATTTGACCCCGATATCGAGATTGTCCCAGCCATACCGGGTCGCGCCAGCGCCGGACAGCCGGTGCCAGCCGGTGCCAATCAGCGCCGACAAGTCCGGGGTCAGCAGGCGGGAATACTCGGTCGAGATGCTGAGGTCGCGTCCGCCGGTTGTGTCGCCATTGGTGCCGCGCCGCAGATAGCCGATGGTCGGCAGCGCGATCTCGTCGTCGTCCTGCGTGTCCTCGATCAGCAGCGTCGAGGGGAACAGCCGGTCGCCGGCGACACCGGTGGCGGCTGCCGGTCCCGCCCCGCCCAGCATCGCCGTCCCGGCCACGGCCCCGGCTACAATCCCCGGGGCCGCCGCCCAAGCGCCGTGGCGGCCCCGGCTCTCGGGCATGTTAGTTGAGCCGGCCGGGGGCGGGGCGGCGCGGCGCGGTGGGGCGGCGCGCGACAAGCTGGCTGGCCTGGTGGTGGGCGATGTGCCAGGCGTCGCCCTCGCGCACGAACCAGTTGCTGGCGATGAGCGTGCCGCCCTCCAGCTCCTCCTCGCACACCACCAGGGCGGTCGTGCCGTAAAGAAAGACCTGTTCGTCATAACAGGCGATGCGCGGCGAATTCGGGTTGGAGAGGATGCCGCGCCAGCTCTCCATCACCGCGTCGCGGTCGGTCAGCGCCGGCCAGCCGGGATGCACGCAGGCGACCGGCGACCGGTGCGCCCATAACGCGTCCATCGCCTCCGCATCGCGTGTCGTAAAGGCGCGATAGAATTCGAGGTTGGCGGCGAGTACGGCGTCGCTGTCATCCATTGTCGCCTCCGGCTTGGCGGCCCACAGCATAGCGCCTGACGCGCGGTTTCGAGATTTTTGTGGCGCGCCCAACAAACCGTCAGCCGAATGCCTAAACTTTAGGCGTGATCAACAAATATGCAGATTTTGGCCACGCCCGGACTGCTGAGCGAGCCTTGGCCTCGATCTTGCTCATTATCTCACCGCGAGCGGCCCCCAGCGCCGCCATTTCAAGACGTGAGGGAGAGATGAAATTTTTCCAGGGGAAATTCGCTGCCGTGCTGACCGCGCTGGGCCTCGTCGCAGCGCTCGCCGGGCCGCCGGCCCAAGCCGAAGACACGATCAAGATCGGCGTGCTGCACTCGCTGTCGGGGACGATGGCGATCAGCGAGACCACGCTCAAAGACACCGTGCTGATGATGGTCGACGACCTCAACAAGAAGGGGGGCCTGCTGGGCAAGAAGGTCGAGGCGGTGGTTGTCGATCCGGCGTCGAACTGGCCGCTTTTCGCCGAAAAGGCACGCGAGCTGTTGACCAAGGACAAGGTCGCGGCGGTGTTCGGCTGCTGGACCTCGGTGTCGCGTAAATCCGTGCTGCCGGTGTTCGAGGAGCTTAACGGCCTCCTCTTCTACCCGGTCCAGTACGAGGGCGAGGAAAGCTCGAACAACGTGTTCTACACCGGCGCCGCGCCCAACCAGCAGGCGATCCCGGCGGTCGAGTATCTGATGAGCGCCGAAGGCGGCAGCGCCAAGCGCTGGGTGCTCGAAGGCACCGACTACGTCTATCCCCGCACCACCAACAAGATCCTCGAAGCGTTCCTCAAGTCGAAGGGCGTGCCGGCCGAAGACATCAGGATCAACTACACTCCGTTCGGCTTCTCCGACTGGCAGACCGAGGTCGCGGCGATCAAGAAATTCGCCTCGGAAGGCAAGAAGACCGCGGTCGTCTCGACCATCAACGGCGACGCCAACGTGCCGTTCTACAAGGAGCTGGCCAATGCCGGCATCAAGGCGACCGACATCCCGGTCGTCGCCTTCTCGGTCGGCGAGGAGGAGTTGGCCGGCATCGATACCAAGAACCTCGTCGGCCACCTCGCCGCGTGGAACTACTTCCAGTCGGTCAAGAACCCGACCAACGAGGCGTTCATCAAGCAATGGCACGCGTTCATCAAGAACCCGAAGCGCACCACCAACGATCCGATGGAAGCCACCTATATCGGCTTCAAGATGTGGACCCATGCAGTCGAGCAGGCCGGGACCACCGACGTCAACGCGGTGCGTCAGGCGATGTACGGCCAGAAGGTAGCGGCGCCGTCGGGTTTTGACGCCGTGATGAACACCAACCACCACCTGTCGAAGCCGGTGATGATCGGCGAAATCCGCCCCGACGGTCAGTTCGACGTGGTCTGGCAGACCAAGACGCCGATCAAGGCCGACGCCTGGAGCCCCTACCTCGCCGAGGACAAGGGCAAGGTGGCCGACTGGACCTATCCGTGGGTCTGCGGCAACTGCACCGCGCCGAAATTCACCAACTAGAGCAGACACGACCCCGGCCGCCGTGGGTTCCGCGGCCGTGCAGCGGGGAGATGGCCGGTGGCAGGGCCATCTCTCTCGCCGCCTAAGCTTCGACGGCAAGTTTTTGAGCCTGTGAATTTCGTCATTCCCGTTATGCGCCCCCCTGGACCCTCGTCTTCGCGCGGGTGACGAGGAGCGGTTTAGAGGCCCTCACGCATGGTCCGCCGACTTGTCCGAATAGCCATGATGGCCGCCCTCGCCGTCCTTGCGGCGGCGCCGGCGCGGGCCGACGACTTCGCGACGCTGGTCGCCGCGCTCGGCAGCGACACGTTCGCCGAAAAGGAACAGGCGATTGTCGCGCTCGGCGCCCTGGGTGACGCGCGTGCCGTGCCGGTGCTGCAGGCGATGAGCGAGGACCGGTTGCGCACCGGCCCGAACGGCCAAGTGGTTATCGTCGCGACAGATGATGCCGCCAAGCCGGTCGACGCTGTCACCAGCAGGCCGGCGCCCGACCTCGCGGCCAAGGATACCGGCCGGATCATCGTCAACAACCGGCTGCGGGGCCGCATCGAGGCGGCGTTGGGTGGGCTGACATTGTCCAGCCCCGACCGCGACACGCGGCTCGCCGCGGCGCGCGACGCACTCAAACACCCGTCGGCCGATGTCGCGGACCGCCTGAAGAAAGCGATCGCCGCGGAAGGCGACGGCGAGGTCCGCGCTGCGATGCGCAAGAGCCTCTATGCCGCGCAGCTCGCGGCCGGCGGCAAGGACGAGCAGCTCGCTGCGGTCGCCGCGCTCGCCGGCGACACCGACCCGCGGGTCAAGAACCTGCTCGACGAGCTGGCCGCCCGGCCGAACCTCGACCCGGCGGTCAGGAAGGCGGCCGACGCGGCGATCGCATCGGTCAACCGCCGGCTGCAGATGGTCGGCATCGTCGCCAATTTGTTTCAGGGGTTGAGCCTCGGCTCGATCCTGCTGCTCGCGGCGATCGGCCTCGCCATCACCTTCGGGGTGATGGGCGTCATCAACATGGCGCATGGCGAGATGATCATGGTCGGCGCCTATGTCGCCTATGTCGTGCAGCAGTTCTTTCGCACCTGCCTGCCGCCCGGGGTCATCGACTTGTACCTGATCGTCGCGGTGCCGGTGGCGTTCCTGTTCGCCGGCGGGCTCGGCATCGTCCTCGAACGCTGCCTGATCCGTTTTCTGTACGGCAGGCCGCTGGAGACGCTGCTCGCCACCTGGGGCGTCAGCCTGATCCTGCAGCAGGCGGTGCGTTCGGTGTTCGGCTCGCCCAACAAGGAGGTCTCCAATCCCGGCTGGATGAGCGGTGGGTTCGACCCGATCGGCGGGTTCACCGTCACGTGGAACCGCGTCTACATCATCGTCTTCTGTTTCGTGGTGCTCGGCGGGCTGGCGCTGATCCTCAACAAGACGCGGTTCGGGCTCTACATGCGCGCGGTCACGCAAAACCGCGACATGGCGCGGGCGATGGGCATCCGCACGGCACGGGTCGATGCGCTGACCTTCGGGCTCGGTTCGGGGATCGCCGGCATGGCCGGGGTGGCGCTGAGCCAGATCGGCAATGTCAGCCCCAATCTCGGCACGATCTATATCGTCGACAGCTTTCTCGTCGTCGTGTTCGGCGGGGTCGGCAACCTGCTGGGGACGCTGATCGGCGCGCTGTCGCTCGGTGTCGTCAACAAGCTGCTCGAACCGTTCGCCGGCGCGATCCTCGGCAAGATCGTCGTGCTGGTGGCGATCATCCTGTTCATCCAGCGGCGGCCGCGCGGGCTTTTCGCGCTCAAGGGCCGCACCGCCGAGACCTGAGCCATGGCCGATCTCAGCCAAATCCGCGCACGCGGCGTCTGGGGACCGGGCTTTTGGGCCGGGTTCGCCGCTATCGGTGCGGCGCTGATGCTGGTCGTGCCGGCGCTGAACCTGTGGATGCCGGCGGGTTCGCCGTTGGCGGTGCCGGACTACGTCGTGCCGCTGCTCGGCAAATACCTGTGCTACGCGATCCTGGCGCTGAGCCTCGATCTTATCTGGGGCTACGGCGGGATCCTGTGCCTGGGGCAGGCGGCGTTCTTCGCGCTCGGCGGTTATGCGATGGGCATGTACCTGATGCGCCGGATCGGCACGCGCGGCGTCTACCAGAACCCGGTCCTGCCCGATTTCATGGTCTTCCTGCAATACAAGGCGCTGCCCTGGTTCTGGTACGGCTTCGACCATTTCTGGTGGGCGGCGGCGATGATCCTCCTGGTGCCGGGGGTCTTCGCGCTGGTGTTCGGCTGGCTGGCGTTCCGCTCGCGGGTCAGCGGCGTCTATCTGTCGATCATCACCCAGGCGATGACCTATGCGCTGTGGCTGGCGTTCTTCCGTAACGACATGGGGTTCGGCGGCAATAACGGCCTCACCGACTTCAAGGACATTCTCGGCTTCGACCTACACGCGCCCGGCACCCGGCTCGGGCTCTATCTCGCCTCGGTCGTCGGGCTCGGCATCGCCTATCTGATCTGCCGCTGCGTGACCAAGTCGAAGCTCGGCCGCGTGCTGCTGGCGCTGCGCGACGCCGAGAGCCGGGTGCGCTTCCTGGGCTACTCGGTGACCAACGCCAAGCTTTTCGTGTTCACCCTGTCGGCGGTGCTGGCGGGGTTTGCCGGCGCGCTTTACGTGCCGCAAGTCGGCATCATCAACCCCAGCGAATTCTCGCCCGGCAATTCGATCGAGGTGGCGATCTGGGTGTCGGTCGGCGGCCGCGGCACGCTGTTGGGTGCGGTGATCGGGGCGGTGCTGGTCAATCTCGGCAAGACCTGGCTGACCGGCGCCTTCCCCGACACCTGGCTGTTCGTGCTCGGCGCGCTGTTCGTGCTGACGACGCTGGTCTTCCCGGCGGGGATCGTCGGGTTGTTCCGGCGGCTGCGGCGGCCGGCGCGCCCGGCCCGCGAGCCCGTCCCGATCGAGGAGCAGGCATGAGCCTCGCCGCGACCCTGCATCCGGCGCCGGATGTGCTGTTGTACCTCAACGGCGTCACGGTCAGCTTTGACGGGTTCAAGGCGCTCAACGATTTGTCGCTGGTCGTCGAGGACGGCGAGCTGCGCACCATCATCGGCCCGAACGGCGCGGGCAAGACGACGATGATGGATGTCGTCACCGGCAAGACGCGACCCGATGCCGGCGAGGTGTTCTTTCGCGGCAGCCAGGACCTCGCCAAGCTCGACGAGGCGGCGATCGCCAATCTCGGCATCGGCCGCAAATTCCAGCGGCCGACCGTGTTCGAGAACCTGAGCGTGTTCGAGAACCTCGAATTGTCGCTGGCCGGCACGCGCGGCATCTGGCGCGCGCTGTTCGACCGGGAGACGCGCGAGCGGCGCGACAGGATCGCCGCGACGCTGGCGCGGATCGGCCTGTCGGCGCAGAGCGGAAACCCTGCCGGCGCGCTGTCGCACGGCCAGAAGCAATGGCTCGAGATCGGCATGCTGCTGATCCACGACCGCCGGCTGCTGCTGCTCGACGAGCCGGTGGCCGGCCTCACCGACCGCGAGACCGAGGAGACCGCGGCGCTGATCCTC
>DASZOZ010000108.1:0-29944 GCA_035550515.1 Allostellaceae bacterium | reverse complement strand
GCGGCCTCGGGCTGCGGCGGCGCCTCGGCAATCTCGTCTTCCTCGTCTTCGTCGTCGATCTCGGGTGGCAGGGCGGCCGTCGGGCGCGGCGGCGGCGCCTCGCCGGCGGCATAGGCGCGCAGCCGTTCCAGCCGGAAATTCGGCGGGATCAGCGCATCGTCGCGGCCGACAATGACCCGCAGGCCGTAACGCGCCTCGATCTGCGCCAGCGAATCGCGTTTCTGGTTGAGGATATAGAGCGCCACCGTCGTCGGCACATAGACGCAGATTTCCGCCGAGCGGCCGCGCGCGCCTTCCTCCTCGATCGAGCGCAGCACGTAGAGCGCGGTCGATTCGGTCGAGCGGATAAACCCGCTGCCGCCGCAATGCGGGCAGGGCTGGGTCGAGGCCTCGGCCAAAGACGGCCGCAGCCGCTGCCGCGACATCTCCATCAGCCCGAACGCGCTGATTCGGCCGACCTGGATGCGCGCGCGGTCGTTTTTCAGCGCCTCCTTGAGCCGGCGCTCCACCGCCGCGTTGTGGCGGTGCTCCTCCATGTCGATAAAGTCGATGACGATGAGCCCGGCGAGATCGCGCAGCCGAAGCTGCCGGGCGATCTCGTCGGCGGCTTCGAGATTGGTCTTGAGCGCGGTTTCCTCGATGTTGCGCTCGCGCGTCGCGCGGCCGGAATTGACGTCGATCGAGACCAGCGCCTCGGTCTGGTTGATGACGATGTAGCCGCCCGAGCGAAGCTGGGCGACCGGCGAGTGCACCGCATCGATCTGGCTTTCGACCTGATAGCGGTGAAACAGCCCGACCATCGAATCGCGATAGGCCTGCACCCGCTTCGCATGGCTCGGGGTGAGCATGCGCATGAACGCCTTGGCGGTCTTGTAGCCTTCCTCGCCCTCGACGATCACCTCGTCGATGTCGCGCGCATAGAGGTCGCGGATCGACCGCTTGATGAGATTGCCTTCTTCATAGATCAGCGCCGGCGCGGTGGATTTGAGCGTCAGCTCGCGAATCTCGCTCCACAGCCGCATCAGGTATTCGTAATCGCGCTTGATCTCGGCCTTCGAGCGCTCGGACCCCGCGGTGCGGACGATGACGCCCATCCCCTCCGGGATTTCCAGGTCTTCGAGGATTTCCTTGAGCCGCCGGCGGTCGCTGAGGCTGGTGATCTTGCGCGACACCCCGCCGCCCCGCGCGGTGTTCGGCATCAGCACGCAATAGCGCCCGGCGAGCGACAGGTAGGTGGTCAGCGCCGCGCCCTTGTTGCCGCGTTCTTCCTTGGCGACCTGCACCAGCATGATCTGGCGCCGCTTGACCACCTCCTGGATCTTGTAGTGGCGCAGGCGCGACGAGCGGCGCCGCTCGGTCTCGGCTTCCTCGGCCTCGGCCTCGACATCGTCTTCCAGCGTCTCGACCTCTTCGGCCGGCGCGGCAGAGGTGGATTCGAAAAACGGATCGGTCGAAATCACGGCCTCGATCGGCGCGGCCATCTCGACATCGGCGACAGTGCCCGGCACCTCGTCGTCGGCAGCATGGTCCGGCGTCTCGTCGGGCGGTGCCTCCCCGTCCGCCGCGGTCGGCGCGTCGTCCGCCCCGGCTTCGTCGCCCTCGGGCGAAGCCTCGCTGACCGTCTCGACCGGCGCCGCTTCCGGCAGCACCGCGGCGATCGGGCGAGGCGGAAACTCCTCATAGGGCTGCGCGTCGCCCAGCACGGGCGCCGCTTCCGCCGCCGCCTCGGCGCGCGCTTCTTCCGGCGACGCGGGCGGCTCGTCCGGCTCGGCGGCGGCCGTTTCGGACGCGTCGGCCGGCGCCGTCGCCTCCGGCGGCGCATCGTACTCGTCGGATTCTTCCGCCGGCCCGCGATCGCTCACCGGGATCCGGTAATAATCCGGGTGGATTTCGCTGAACGCCAGAAAGCCGTGCCGGTTGCCGCCGTAATCGACAAAGGCAGCCTGGAGCGACGGCTCTACCCGCGTGACCTTGGCGAGATAGATATTGCCTTTGACCTGTTTCTTGGTCGACGACTCGAAATCGAACTCTTCAAGCCGGGTGCCGCTGAGAACCACCACCCGCGTCTCTTCGGGATGGGCGGCGTCGATAAGCATGCGTTTTCCCATTCGGGCAAACTCCGGGACGCACCTCTGCGTCCGCGGCAAGGGCGGGCGGCGGCGCTGTCCATTGTGCAAGGAGGCCTAGGGAGCGAATCCCTTGGGAGCCAGTCGTGGCGTCGCGGAAAATTGTCATCGGCGTCGCGGTGAAACTCTGCTGCCCAGCCTCGGGTTTTTGCCAATTTGCATCGCCCGGTTGCGGCAGCATTCGCCGGGGATTCGGGCGAGCGTCCCAACGCCGGCGAGCGGCTGCTCGGCCGGCGAAATTCGCGACTCGCAATGTACCGGTCCAACCGCCGATCCACAATGTTTTCGTCCGATCGACGCTTGCAACGAGGCGAAAGCGAGCCATTTCAAGGCTCGCAGTTGCCGGTCCCGGGGCGCCGTTCAACCAAATCGGCCTTGGAATGGCCTCGATGTTGGCGCATAAGGGCCACCGCTGGCCGCCGGCTGGGGGAACCCGACGCCGATTCGAGCTGATGCCGCGCCATCGGGGCGGAGCCAACGGAGTGCGCGTGGTTTTGCGTACCTTGAGCAGAATCGTCCGTTTTCTTTTTGTCTGCGCGGTGCTGCTGGCGATGATCGGCGGCGGGTTCGCCGGGCTGACGATCTGGTATTTCGGCCGCGACCTGCCCGACTATCAACAGCTCGCCAACTACCAGCCGCCGATCACCACCCGGGTGCTCGCCGGCGACGGACGCCTGCTGGCCGAATACGCCACCGAGCGGCGCGTCTTCGTGCCGATCACCGTCATTCCCAAGCGGGTGATCGCCGCCTTTCTCGCCGCCGAGGACAAGAATTTCTATAGCCATCACGGCGTCGATCCGATCTCGATGCTGCGCGCGGCGGTGACCGATATCGGCCGCTGGCATTCGAGCAGGCGGCCGATCGGCGCCTCGACGATCACCCAGCAGGTCGCCAAGAACATGCTGCTGTCGAACGAGTTGTCGATCCAGCGCAAGATCAAGGAGGTGCTGCTCGCCACCCGGATCGACGACGCGCTGCCGAAAGACCGCATCCTCGAACTCTACCTCAACGAGATCTATCTCGGCGCCGGCGCCTACGGCGTCGCCTCGGCGGCGCTGACCTATTTCGACAAGCCGCTCGACGAGCTGACGCTCGGCGAGGCGGCGTTTCTCGCCGGCCTGCCCAAGGCGCCGAGCAATTACAACCCGGTGCGCTTCCCGCAAGCCGCCCGCTCCCGCCGCGATATCGTGCTCGACCAGATGGCGGAGGCCGGGTTCGCCTCGCCCGCGGAAATCGCCGCCGCCAAGGCCGACCCGGTCATCGTGCGGCACCGCCAGGACACCGCCGTCGCCACCGCGCCTTATTTCGCCGAGGAAGTGCGCCGCCAGCTGATCGCCAAGTTCGGCGAGAAGATGGTGTATGAGGGCGGCCTGACGGTGCGCACCAGCCTCGACGGCCGGCTGCAGGAAGCGGCCGACAAAACGCTGCGGCAAGGGCTGCTCAACTACGACCGCGCGCATGGCGGCTGGCGCGGCGCGATCGATCATATCGACGCCCGGGCCGATTGGCCCGAGAAGCTCGCGGCGATGCCGCTGCCGCCCGGCGCCGATGCGATGGGCTGGCAATTGGCGATGGTCGAGCGCACCGACGCGGAGGGGGCCGAGGTCGGCGTCAAGGACGGCACGACCGGCCGCATTCCGTTCGCCCAGATGCGCTGGGCCCAGCCGCTGCGCGACGACGGCACGCTCGGCGCCTTTCCACGCAGCGCCGCCGACGTCGTCAAGCCGGGCGACGTGGTGCTGGTCGAGCCGCTGCCGGCCGCGCCGGAGCCGCCGCCCGGCAAGAGCCCTCGTGCGCTGAAGGTCGCCGCGACGGCGGCGCCGGCAAAATCGCTGCCGCTCTACAACCTCTGCCAGATACCCGATGTCTCGGGCGCGCTGGTGTCGATCGACCCGCATACCGGGCGGGTGCTGGCGATGAGCGGCGGCTTCAGCTTTGAGATCAGCCAGTTCAACCGCGCCACCCAGGCGCATCGCCAGCCCGGCTCGGCGATCAAGCCGTTCGTCTACCTGACCGCGATGCAGCACGGGTTCACCCCGTCGACCCTGGTGCTCGACGGGCCGCTCTCGCTCGATCAGGGGCCGGGCCTGCCGCCATGGACGCCGGCCAATTACGAATCGGAAAGCTTTCGCGGCCCGACCCCGCTCGCCGTCGCGTTGGCCCATTCGCTGAACACGGTCGCCGCGCGGCTCGGCGCGATCCTCGGCATGGACGCCATCGGCCAGAACGTCGAAGCCTTTGGCATCATGGACCACATGCCGCGGGAATATTCGATGTCCCTGGGCGCCGGCGAGACGACGCCGCTGCGCCTCACCGCGGCTTACGCGATGCTGGTCGACGGCGGCAAGAAGCTGACCCCGACCCTGATCGACAGCGTGCAGGACCGCAACGGCGTGACCATCTTCCGCGCCGATCAGCGGCCGTGCGCCGGCTGCGACAATGTCGAGTGGGACCACCAGCCGCCGCCGGTCATCCCCGACACCCGCGAGCAGATCGCCGATCCGCAATCGACCTATCAGGTCGTGCAGATGATGCAGGGCGTGATCCAGCGCGGCACCGGCGCCCGCGTCGCCGCGGTCGGCAAGCCGATCGCCGGCAAGACCGGCACCACCAGCGAGTGGCGCGACACCTGGTTTGTCGGCTTCACCCCCAACCTCGCCGCCGGGGTCTATATCGGCTACGACAATCACGACAGCCTGGGCCGCGGCCAGCAGGCCGCGGTGGTCGCGGCGCCGGTGTTCCGCGACTACATGATCGCCGCGACCAAGGATGCGCCGGCCACCGAGTTCCGCATCCCGTCGGGCTTGCAGATGGTGCGCGTCGATCCCGCGTCGATGCTGCCGGCCTCGGGCGGCGAGGCGTCGGTGTGGTTCGCCTACAAGCCCGGCACGGCGCCCGACAAGGACCGCGACGCCGGCTTGCAGGGCGTGCCCGGCGAGGGATCGGGGCTGGTCAGCGGCGAGACGACCTCGGCCCGCGCGCCCGCCTCCGGCACCGGCGGGCTGTACTGAGGGCGGATAGCGTCTGGCGCCGCGCCGGCGGGGCGCCTATCTCTTAGCCGTCCACTGAGGGAATGGCCATGCGCGCGGAAACCCAGGCTGTCGTCGACGACATCCAGAAATCGCTCTCCCTGCTGCGGAGGCATCTTTGACTGGGATGTCGCGAACCGGCGGCTCGCCGAGCTGAACGAAAAGGTCGAAGCCCCCGACTTCTGGAACGACCCCGAGACGGCGCAGAAAATCGCCCGCGAGCGCAGCCGCCTGGAAAACCTGATCGACGGCTACAAGCGCATCGAGCAGGACTATAACGACGCGGTCGAGCTGATCGAGCTCGGCGAGGCCGAGGGCGACGACGGTGTGGTCAAGGAGGCCGAGGGTGCGCTCGACAGACTGCGCGCCGAGGCCGCCAAGCGCGAGCTCGAAAGCCTGCTGTCGGGCGAGGCCGACGGCAACGATTGCTATATCGAGGTCCATGCCGGCAGTGGCGGCACCGAGGCGCAAGACTGGGCGGAGATGCTGCTGCGCATGTATGTGCGCTGGGCCGAGGCGCACGACTACAAGGTCGAATGGGTCGAGGAGAGCGCCGGCGAAGGCGCCGGCATCAAGTCGGCGACGGTGCTGGTCAAGGGCACCAACGCCTATGGCTGGCTCAAGACCGAGAGCGGCGTGCACCGGCTGGTGCGCATCTCGCCGTTCGACGCCAATGCGCGGCGGCACACGAGCTTTGCGTCGGCCTGGGTCTACCCGGTGATCGACGACAAGATCGAGATCGAAATCGAGGACAAGTACCTGCGTGTCGACACCTACCGCTCTTCGGGCGCCGGCGGGCAGCATGTCAACAAGACCGACAGCGCGGTGCGCCTCACCTATACGCTGCCCGGCGCCGAGCCGGTCGCCGTCGCCTGCCAGAGCGAGCGCTCGCAGCACCAGAACCGTGCCCAGGCCTTTGCGATGCTGCGCGCCCGGCTCTACGAGCTGGAGCTGCAAAAGCGCGAGGCGCAGGCCGACGCGATGAACGCGTCGAAGACCGATATCGGCTGGGGCCACCAGATCCGCAGCTACGTGCTGCAGCCCTACCAGATGGTCAAGGACCTGCGCACCGGGGTCGAGATCGGCAACGCCCCGGCGGTGCTCGACGGCGATATCGACCGTTTCCTGTCGGCGGCGCTGGCGGCGCGCATCCAGGGCGCCGACGCGATCAAAGCGGAATAAGCTGCCAAGGCGGAATAGGCGGCCCGATTTCGGGAGGGGATCATGCACGACGCAGGCAAATTGCCGGTGCACATGCTGGAGGTTCGCGAGCTGACGCCCGAGGCCTTCGCGCCGTACGGCCAGGTCGTCGCGACCATTCGCACCGGCGGCCAGGGATCGGAGAGCGGCTACGACCCGGAGACCTCGCCGCGCGAAGCGAAGCTGGTCCTGACCAACGGCGAGCCGCGGCTATGGATCATGCATTTGCCGCATGTCGGGCTCGGCTTCAGCCGGATCGCCCGGCACCGCCGCGTCACCCAATGCCTGGGCTCACTCGGCGGCAAGGAATGGCTGATCGGCGTCGCACCGCCGGGTGATCCCGGCGACGATGCGCGGCCGCGGCTCGAGGACATCGTCGCCTTCCGCATCCCCGGCGACCGGGTCATCAAGCTGCATGTCGCGACCTGGCATGCCGGGCCGCACTTCGTCCATGACGAGTGCCAGTTCCTCAACCTGGAAAACCTCGACACCAACCGCCGCGATTTCCACGGCGTGCCGCTGCCGGCGGAGTGCCGTTACCGGCTCTGAACAAAAGCCGGGTTGGGCACCAGCCCGTCGCGCAACCGCCAGAACAACGCGGCGACGGGGAAGGTCACCACGCCGGTCAGCAGGAACAGGCCGGGAACGCTGACCCCGGCCGCCAACAGCGCGATGACCGCGAGCGCCGACAGCACCATCGCCGCGGCGTTGACCACGTTGTTGGCGCCGATGGCGCGGGCGCGGCGATGCTCGTCGCCGGCGGTCTGCAGCAGCGCGTATAGCGGCAGCACAAAGACGCCCCCCGCGATCGCGATCCCCAGCAGGTCGGCCAGGATGCGCCAATGGTGCGGCTGCGCCAGAAAGGCGCCGAGCGAGCTGATCGCGGCGTCGGCGGGCAGCGGATGGGCCGGGCTGGCCAGCCACAAATCGCAGGACAGCAGGGCGATGCCGAGCGCCCCCCAAGGCGCGATCGCCGCGCTGATGCGGCCGTTGAGAATGCGGCTCGCCCCGAGCGAGCCGATGCCGACGCCGACCGAGAACACGGTCAGGAGCAGCGTGACCACCGCCTCCTCGGCCCCGAGATAGGAGCGGACATAGGTCGGGAATTGCGACAGATAGGTGGCGCCGACCAGCCAGAACCAGGAGATCCCGAGGATCGAGCGAAACCGGGTGGTCTCGCGCCGCGCGCCGGCGATCAGCCGGCCGGTGGCGGCGATAAAGTTGGCTTCGATCGGCGCGTTGGGCGCGCTGGGCCGGGTCGCGGGGATGGCCCGGCTGGTTCCCCAGGCGCATAGCGCGATCAGCACGATCACCGCCGCCACGGTATGGCCGCCATGGCTGGTCGCGATCAGCATGCCGGCGATCGTCCCGACCAGGATCGCGAAAAACGTGCCGGCCTCCACCAGCGCATTGCCGGCGAGCAATTCGTCGTAGCCCAGCAGGTCGGGGAGGATCGCGTATTTGAGGGGGCCGAAAAACGTCGCCTCGATCCCCATCACGAACAGCAGGGCGAGGAGCGCCCAGACGCTCTCCGTCAGTACCGCCGCGGCCGCGATGGCCATGACGGCGATTTCCGTCAGCTTGATGATGCGGATGATCTTCGCCTTGTCGTGCGCGTCGGCGAGTTCGCCCGCCGTCGCCGACCCGAAGAAGAACGGGAGGATGAAGAGGGCGCCGGCCAGCGGGATCAGCATCGGCGCCGGCAAGCCGCGCGCCAGCTCCGGCCGGTAGGCCAGCATCAGCACCAGCGCGTTCTTCAGCGTATTGTCGTTGAACGCCGAGAGAAACTGCGTCACCCAGAGCGGGCCGAAGCGCCGCGTGCGTAACAGCGCGATCGCCCCACCCGGCCTGGGCTGCGGCTTTACATCATGCATTCGCTAACTCACCTCGCTGTCGGCTGGGCAAATGCTTGTTTCAGCTTTCGATGACGGTTCCGCGTCGCTATATCAGCGGCGACGCCGGCCAGCCTGCATGGACCGGGAAAACGCAATCTGCTAGGCCTCGTCGCCGCCATGGCCCTCGTTCTCTACAATTCGCTGACCCACAACAAACAGCCGTTCGCGCCGATCGATTCGGCCAATGTGCGAATGTATGTCTGCGGGCCGACGGTTTACGACTATGCCCATATCGGCAACGCCCGCGCCGTCGTGGTGTTCGACCTGCTCTACCGCGTGCTGCGCCATGAATACGGCAAGGAGCACGTCACATATGTGCGGAACATTACCGATGTCGAGGACAAGATCATCGACGCGGCGCGCGCCAACGGCGAATCGATCGACGCGCTGACCCGGCGCACCGCCGACATCTTTCACCGGGACATGGCGGCGCTCGGCAACCTGCCGCCTGATATCGAGCCGCGCGCCACCGAGCACATCCCGCAAATGATCGCGATGATCGAAACGCTCATCGCAGGCGGGCATGCCTATGCGGCGCAAGGCCATGCGCTGTTCCGCGTCGCCTCGTTCAAGGACTACGGCAAGCTGTCGCGCCGCAGCCGCAAGGAGATGATCGCCGGCGCCCGCGTCGAGGTCGCGCCCTACAAGGAGGACCCCGGCGATTTCGTGCTGTGGAAGCCGTCGACCCCGGACCAGCCGGGCTGGGACAGCCCCTGGGGCCGCGGCCGGCCCGGCTGGCACATCGAATGCTCGGCGATGAGCGAGGCGCATCTCGGCCGGCATTTCGACATCCACGGCGGCGGCGTCGACCTCGTCTTCCCGCACCACGAGAACGAGATCGCGCAAAGCGAATGCGCCCATGGCGGCGAGCCCTTCGTCAATTTCTGGGTGCATAACGGTTTCCTGTCGGTCGACAGCACCAAGATGTCGAAATCGCTCGGGAACTTCGTGACCGCGCACGAGGTGCTGAAGGCGTGGCCGGGCGAGGTGGTGCGGCTCGCATTGCTGAGCACGCATTACCGCGACCCGCTCGACTGGACCGAACGGCGCTTGCAGGAGGCGAAGCAGACACTCGACCGGTGGTATCGCGCGCTGCCAAACGACACGACGCCGGCGGGTGATCCGCCCGCGAATGTGGCGGCCGCGCTTGCCGACGATTTGAACGCGCCGCTCGCGCTGTCGCGCCTGCACGATCTCGCCGGGGCAATCAACCGCGCCGGTGACGCGATGGAGCGCGGCCGGCTGCAAGCGGCGCTGTCGGCGGGCGCGGGCCTGTTGGGGTTCCTGCGGCGCACCCGGAGCGACTGGCTCCACGGACAACTGGTCTTGGGCGATGAGCCTGACGCGGTCGTGACAAGGGGGGAACCTTACATCCGGGAGCGCATTGCCGCGCGCGCAGCGGCCCGCCGGGAACGACGCTTCACCGACGCCGATCACATCCGCGACGAACTGGCGGCCGAGGGCATCCTGCTGGAAGACGGGCCGGGCGGCACGACCTGGCGGCGGGCCTAGTGCGGGTCTTTCCGTTTGTCGTCCCGGCGAAGGCCGGGACCCAGTTTTCGGTGCCGGAGACAACCGACGCGTGGCCCCCGGCTGTCGCCGGGACGGCGCGGGATTGAGCCGCGATTTCCATGGCCGGCACCGATCATAAGAAGCCCAGGCTGACCGGCGGGCCGGCGATCATCCTGGTCGAGCCGCAGCTCGGCGAGAATATCGGCACCGCGGCACGCGCCATGCTCAATTGCGGGCTCGACGACCTGCGGCTGGTCAAGCCGCGCGATGGCTGGCCCAACGACAAGGCGGTGGCGGCGGCGAGCGGCGCCGATGCGGTGCTCGACCGCGCCCGGCTCTATCCCGGCCTCAAAGCAGCGGTCGCCGATCTGCGCCATGTCTACGCCGCGACGGCGCGCGACCGCTATATGGTCAAGCGCGCGGTGACGCCGCGGCTGGCGGCGGCGGAAATCCGCGCCCATCTCGCGGCCGGCGAGCCGTGCGGGGTGGTGTTCGGCCCGGAACGCACCGGCCTCGTCAACACCGACCTGACGCTCGCCGACACGGTGCTGACCGTGCCGCTCAACCCCGCCTTCTCGTCGCTCAACCTGGCGCAGGCGGTGCTGGTGGTCGGCTACGAGTGGTTTATTGCCCGCGAGGAGCCGCCGGCCGAGACGCTGCATACCGGGCACAGCCGGCCGGCGACCAAGGAGGAGCTGGTCCGCTTCTTCGACCATTTCGAGGAGGCGCTGGTCGACAGCGGCTTTATCCGCCACCCCGACAAGCGGCCGAGCCTGTTCCGCAACCTGCGCAATTTCTTTCAGCGCGCCTACCCGACCGAGCAGGAGTTGCGCACCCTCCACGGCGTGGTGACGGCCTTTATGGGTCCGCGCGGCCGCGACCGGGACGAGCCGGAATAACCCAAGCAAAAGAGTCGCCTTACGGCTTTGTAAGGCATAACCTGCTCCATCGGCGGTTCCGCCGTTCACAAGACCTTCGGGTGAGAACCTTGGCCCGCAGCGGCTCGGCACTGTTTCACTTTATCCTGATCAAGCCGACGCATTACGACGATGCCGGCTACCCGATCCAGTGGCACCGTTCGGCGATCCCCTCGAACACGCTCGCCTGTCTCAACGGCCTCGCGGAGGACGCGCAGCAGCGCCGGGTGCTCGGGCCGAATGTCGAGTTCCGCCTCGACACCTATGACGAGACCAACCGCCGGGTCCGGCCCGAACGGATCATCCGCGATATCCGGCGAGCCGGCGGCAAGGCGTTGATCGGCCTGGTCGGCGTGCAGTCGAATCAGTTCCCGCGCGCGGTCGACCTCGCACGGCCGTTCCTCGCCGCCGGGCTGCCGGTGTGCATCGGCGGTTTCCACGTCTCGGGCTGCATCGCGATGCTGCCCGAGATGCCGCCGGAGCTGCGCGCCGCCCAGGACATGGGCATTTCGTTCTTCGCGGGCGAGGCGGAGAACGGCCGGCTCGACGAGGTGCTGCGCGACGCGTGGAACGGCCGGCTGAAGCCGCTCTACAACCACATGAACGACCTGCCGGGGCTCGAAAACGAGCCGCCGCCGATGCTGCCGCGCAAGCATGTGCGACGCACCTCGGGGTCGCTGTCGAGCATCGATCTCGGCCGCGGCTGCCCCTATCAATGCTCGTTCTGCACGATCATCAACGTGCAGGGCCGCAAGAGCCGCTGGCGCTCGCCCGACGACCTCGAACACTGCGTGCGCGAGAACTGCGCCCAGGGCATCAAGCGATTCTTCGTCACCGACGACAATTTCGCCCGCAACCGCAATTGGGAAGCGCTGTTCGACCGGATGATCGCGCTGCGCGCGGAAGGCCTCGAGATCGGCTTTACCATCCAGGTCGATACGCTGTGCCACCGCATCCCGGGATTTATCGAGAAGGCGTCGCGCGCCGGGGTGCGGCGGGTGTTCATCGGGCTGGAAAACATCAACCCCGACAACCTGCTCGGCGCCAAAAAGCACCAGAACAAGATCACCGAATACCGCACGATGCTGCAGATGTGGCACGACGCGGGGGCGATTACCTATGCCGGCTACATCACCGGTTTCCCCGGCGACACCAAGCAGTCGATCCTGCGCGACATCGAGATCATCAAGCGCGAATTGCCGGTCGACGTCCTCGAATTCTTCTTCCTGACGCCGCTGCCGGGGTCCGAAGACCACCGCAACCTGTGGAAACAGCGGACCTGGATGGACGGCGACCTCAACAAATACGACCTCGACCACCGCGTCACGCATCACCCGAAAATGTCCGACGCGGAATGGGAGGACGCCTACCGGGCGGCGTGGGATTCGTTCTATTCCGACGACCACGTGCGCACCATCCTGCGCCGGATCGCCGCGAACCCGAAGGGCCGCACCGGCACGACGCTGTCGACGCTGCTGTGGTTCCGGCTGATGGTCGCGTTCGAGGACGTCCACCCGCTGGAAGGCGGCGCATTCCGGCGCAAGTCGCGGCGCGACCGGCGCTTCGGGCTGAAGCGTCAGACGCCGCTGGTGTTCTACCCGCGCTATTTTGCCGAAACGGCGGTCAAGGTTTGGCGCTACTGGTCGCTGTATCGCAAGTGGCGGCGCATCCACAACGAGGTGCTGCGCGCCCCCGACCGCATGACCTATTCCGATATCGCGATCGCCCCGCAAGCGGACGAACTCGAAACGCTCGAACTGTATCACGCGACGAGCGGCGGCGAGGCGGCGCTGGCCCGCAAGCGGCGCGACGATGCCATGCGGGCGCGGCAGGCGGAAGGCGCCGAGCCGCTGGCGCTCGACACCGCCGCCGACTGAACACTCAACCCAGGCCGCGCCGCACGTCCTGCGCGATCGGCAATGTTCACGCGCGGCCGCGCCCGGTAATATCGCGCGCATGCGGGTCCTCTATCATTCGCTGCTGTCGCCGACCTCGCGCAAAGTGCGGGTGGTGCTGGCGGAAAAGAACCTCGACTTCACGATGAAGGCCGAGAAGCCGTGGGAGCGCCGGCCCGAGTTCCTCGCTCTCAACCCCGCGGGGGAAGTGCCGGTGCTGATCGAGCCGGACAGCACGGTGCTCGCCGGCACCGACGCGATCGTTGAATACCTGGATGAGGTCTATCGCGATAAGATATTGATCGGCCTCAATCCTCCGGATCGCGCGGAGGTCCGCCGTCTGGTCGCCTGGTTCGACGGCAAGATGGACCGCGAGGTCACCGAGAACCTGGTCGGCGAAAAGATGCTGAAACGCATGGGCCGCGAGGGCCAGCCGAACTCCCAGGCGATTCGCGCCGGTCACGCCAACCTGCCGCATCATCTCGACTATATCGGCTATCTCGTCGATCGACGGCGCTGGCTCGCCGGGGATTTCTTCTCGCTCGCCGACATCACCGCGGCCGCGCATCTGTCGACGCTCGACTATCTCGGCGATGTGCCGTGGGACGGCCACGAGCCGGCGCGCGAATGGTACGCGCGGATCAAGTCGCGCCCGAGCTTCCGGGCGATCCTCGCCGACCACGTGCCCGGCCTGCCGCCGCCCAAGCACTACGCCGACCTCGATTTTTGACGCTTCGAGGGATGCGGCCCGGAGAATTCTCGCCTCCCGCGGGCTTGACCCGGAGGTCCACGTCGCCGCCTGCAACAGCCGAGACGGAAGACGTGGATGGCCGGGTCACGCCCGGCCCAAGGGACGTGGATGGCCGGGTCACGCCCGGCCAAGGCGCCCAGCGGTAACGTCCGGTCTTGGAAACGAACCGCCGCCCGGTCGTGGCGGCCTTTGTCGCCCTCCTCGTGCTCGCCAGCGTCCCGCTGTTCTCGACCGTGCTGCCGCCGCTGGTCGACTATCCCAATCACCTCGCGCGGCTGCATCTGCTCGCCGAGGGCGGCAATCGATTCTATGCGGTGCGCTGGGCGCCGCTGCCCGATCTGGCGGCGGACCTGATCGTCCCGCTGCTGGCGCGGCTCATGCCGCTCGGTCTCGCCGGCAAGCTGTTTCTGGTGCTGACCTTCGCGCTGACGGCAGGCGGCGCGGTCTGGCTGCATCGCGCCGCGACGGCGGAGCGGCAGTGGTGGCCGCTGCTGGCGTTCCTGCTGCTGTACGACCGCATCCTGCTCTGGGGGTTCATCAACTATCTGTTCGGAGTGGGGGTGGCGCTGTGCGGGCTCGCGATCTGGCTGAGCCTCGACCGGCGGACGGGCTGGCGCGCCGCAGCCTCCGCCGCCGTCGCGCTGGCCTGCTTCCTGAGCCATATCGCCGCCTTCGGCATCTACGCTCTGGCCATCGCCGGCGTCGAGCTGGGGCCGACATTGCGGCTTTGGCGCAGCGGCGATTACCGCGCGCTCGCGGTTCGCACCCTGACCACCGCGATCCCGTTCGTCCTGCCGGCGGTCCTCTTCGTGTTCTGCCAGCCGCCGTCCGCAGGCGGTCCGGTCAGCTACGGCCATTTCGCGCGGAAGGCCGATCTGCTGTTCAGCGTCTTCGACAATTACAGCCGGCCGTTCGACATCGCGTGCTTCACGCTGTTCGTCCTGCTGTTTGCGGTGCCGGCGTGGCGCGGCCGGCTGCGCGTCGCGCCGCGGCTCGGCGGCGCGCTGGCCATTCTTTTCGCCGCGTATCTGGCGCTGCCGAGCCAGATGATGACCGGCTCCGGCGTCGACCGCCGGCTGCCGGTCGTGCTGTTCCTGGTGCTGGTCGCGGCCACCGCGCCGCGCCTGCCGCGCCGCGCCGCGCGCCTGCTCGGCGCGGCGGTGATGATGATGTTCGTCGCGCGGATGGCGGTGATCGAAGCGGTGTGGGTCAAGGCCGGCCGGCTTTACGCGGCCGATATCGCGGCGATCGACCGCCTGCCGCGCGGCGCGCGGCTCGCCGTCGCCTATCCGCCGCGCGACGTGAATGCCGGCGCGATCCCGCAACTGCACGTCGCGACGCTCGCGGCGGCGCGACGCGAGGCGTTTGTGCCGACGCTGTTCGCCTACCCGACACAGCAGCCGCTGGCCCTGCGCCCGCCCTACGACGCCGTCGCGGCACGGACCTCGCCGACCGGATTATGGGCGGCGTTCGTCGATCGCGATGCCGCGCAGCGCAGCCGAGCGAGCCCCGTGCTCAGGGAATACGATTTTATCGTCTTTGCCGACCGCGCGCCGTTCGACGTCGCGGAGGACGCCTGTCTCGCCGCGCTGCCGTCGCCGCCGCGGTTCCGGCTTTTCGCGCTGCGCCCCGGGTGCTTCTGACCGGTGCTTCTGACGGGTGCTTCTGGCAGATGCTTTTGACGGTCAGCGGCAAAGGGCCGGCCAATGCCGGTTGCGCTGCCAATGCGAGAGCGCCACCCCGGCGGCGAGCGGCCAGCTCGCGACCTGCCGCCAGCTATCACCATCGCGCCGCAGCAGCCCTGCTTCGCCGGCCGGCACTCCGGCGATCGCGGCTGGCGCGCAGGAGATGACGACGAGGCGGTAGCCGTGTGCCGCGGCCGTCTCCAGCGCCGCCTGGTCGGCGGTCTGTTCGCGCAGCAGGTCGAGCCCGCGGCGGCGCGGCGGCGCGTCCGCGAGATAACCGGCCAACAGGTCGGCGACCTCGCCGTCGTCGCCCGGCAGCAGCAATGCGAGCCGGTCGCGGTCGTGCAGGTAGGGCTTCAACGCCGCCGCCAGCTCCCACACCACCGGCTGCGGCATCGCGATATCGAAGCGCAGCCGGCCGGCGAACGCCACCGGCGCGACCAGCGCCACCGCAATCGCGGCGGTGGCGGCGATGCGCCGGGGGGGCGGCTCCACCAGGCGCGCCGGCCAAATTTCCCGCGCGGTCAGCGCCAGCGACGCCACCAGCAGCAGCGACAGATGCGTGTTGTAGCGGAAGTAGGAATGCGCCCCGGCCGCCATCGTCGGCGAAAAATGCGCGATGTAGGTGACGAGGATAAAGCCGTTATAGAGCGCGAACGCGGTGGCGTTGAACGCCAGGAAACGGGTCGCCGGCGACCAGCCGCGCCGGCGCAGCAGCACCGCCAAGCAGCCGAAGGAGAGGAGTTCCAGCGCGAAGTACAGCGGCTTCTCGAAGATCGCGCGGGCAATGGCGCCGAGCGTCGCCGGCAGCAGCGACCAGTTCCACTCGCCGGCCGGCAAGGGCTCCAGCTCGGCGACACCGGCCCGCGCCGCGTAATAGCGCCACACCAGGTAGAGCAGCGCCGCCGGCAACAGAACCAGGACCGTATTGCCGATAACGGGCCGCCAGCGCGCGCGGTCTTCGGCGACGGCGGTGACGACCGCCGCCCCAACCACCGCCAACAGCAAGCCGATCGCCGATTGCTTGCTGTTGATCATCGCCACCAGGATCAGCGACAGCTCGATGCGGCCGGCCGGCCGGCCGCGCGCCTCGAGCCCGCCCTGCGCATCGAGAAAAAGGATCGCGGCGAGCAGCGCGGTGACCGCCAGCGCCGTCTCGCCGTAGGCCGAAAAATGAAAGCGCGGCACAAAGCCGGGGTCGAGCAGGGTGACGAGCAGCATGCCGAGCGCGGTCGCGCACCAGCCGGGGGCGCCGGCCTGCCGCGCCAGCAGCCGGGCCAAAGCCAGGCCGCCGATCAGCCGCAGCAGGATGTTGGCGAGCGACATCCCGCCGGCCGGATAGTCCGGCCGGACGAGCGCCCCGAGAAACGCCAGGAACTGCGTGTTGTACGGTGCCGCCGGCAAGAACGAGTAGCTCGGCGGCCCCGCCGCCGCCGGCAGCCGGGCGTAATCGACCAGGTAGTTGGCGTTCGGCAGCAGGTTCAGAAAGGAGTCCACCTGCGACGGCCGCACCCCGGCCATCACCGCCCATAGCGGCAGCGTCAACAACAGCAGGCGGGCCAGCGCGACGCCGTCCTCCCGTGCGACCCGTCGGCGCGGCATGAGCTGGGCGGCAGCGGCGACGGCGACGAGCGCCACCGCCGGGACCCGCAAGCCGGACGGGACGAACACCCCCCACAGGGTCAGCACCACGCACAGCGCGCCCCAGCCGGCGGCGATGCGGAATTCCACGCCGGCGGCGCGGCCGCCGATCGCGGTCCCGATCAGCCACAGCACCGCGGCGATCCCCCAGGTGATGACCACCGCGACAAGGCCGGCCGCGCCGGGCAGGTAAAGCACCATCGATCGTCGGCCGGCCAGTTGCCCCGTGCGCTACCGCTTGTCCCCGGCGCGTTGGTCACCAGGGCGCTTGTCCGCCGCCTGAGGCGGGGGGCTCTCCTTCAGCTCGAGCCGCTCGATATTGGTTTTCGCCGCGGCGTCCTCCGCCGTGCCGGGGGCCAGTTCGGAGACCTTGACCCAGTCGCGCCGGGCGCCGTTGTCGTCGCCCTTGAGCCGCAGGATGTTGCCCCGCTCCAACAGCGCCGCGACCGAATGGGGCGCGACGCTCACGGCCTTGTCGATATCGGCAAGCGCCAGGTCGAGCTTGCCGAGCTCGCGGTTGGCCGAGGCACGGTAAACCAGCGCATCGGCACGGTTGGGATCGCTCTTCAGCACGCGGTCGAGATCGGCCGCGGCCTTGTCGAACCAGCCCTCGTTGCCGGCGGCCTCGGCGCGGTCGACCAGCAGGTCGGCATCGCCGGGCAGCAGATTGAGCGCCGCGGTGTCGGCCGCGTAGGCGCGCGCCGGATCGCCGGCCAGCAGCCAGGCCTGTGCGGCCTGCCCCAGCACCTCGGCGCGCAGCGAATTGGGCGCATGCACCATGGCCTGGGCGAGTGTTTCGAGGCGCGTCGCCCCCTCCTTGTATTGCTTGAGGCCGACCAGCGCCACGGCGTAGCAATGGTCGGCGGGGTGCGCGCCGCCGCGGCCCTGCCAATGCTCGGCGTAATCCCGCGCGGCGCCGGGGTCGCGCTCCGCGAGGCTCATGCAATGCTCATAATCAGCCGCCTCGCCGGCGGCCGATTTCGGCGGCCGGTTGGGTGCTCGCGGCGCGGGCGTATAGCTGGGCGGCTGCGGCTTCGGGGTTGGCGCAGCCGACAGCGGCGGGCCGACCTGGTCGGCGGCGTGGCTCAGCGAGAGCCCGGCGGCCAAGACGAAAATCGCGATACCGGCCACCGCAACCGCCCGTCTCATCACAGCACTGCCCGCCATCCGTCCACCCGTCCGTCGCGTCATCGATAGCACACTACCGCTCTTGCGTCTTCGCGACGGCTGCGCCGCAGGGTCCCCCTCGAAGAGCGCCCGCCGCGGCCCGCCTTGCGGCGGCAAATCGCCAGGCGCTACGATGGCCGGGCGGGAAGCCGGCGTGGAAGGCATGCAGTCACTTGGCATTTGAGCGTTTGCGCCAGGCGTTGGGCGGGCTCGGCAATGTCGGTCGCGCCCTGTCCCACCGCAACTACCGGGTCTACATCAGCGGCAATTCGATCCAGTTGACCGGCACCTGGCTGCAGCGCGTGTCCTGCGGCTGGCTCGCCTGGACCTTGACCCATTCGGGCGCGTGGCTCGGCATCATGTCGATGGCGGAGTTTCTGCCGGTCATGTTTGTCGCGCCGCTCGCCGGGGTGATGGCCGACCGGCACGACCGGGTGTCGATCATCCGGATCACCCAGCTCATCGCCTGCGGCCAGGCGATCTTGCTGGCCATCCTGGTGTCCACCGGGCTGATCAGCATCTACCTGCTGTTCGCGCTGGTGATGCTGCTCGGCATCAACCAGGGCATCGCCCAGCCGGCGCGGCTGGCGTTGATCCCGACCCTGGTCGACCGCGCGGCGCTGCCTTCCGCGCTGGCGATCAATTCGATCGTGTTCAACAGCGCCCGCTTTATCGGCCCGGCGATCGCCGGGCTGCTGATCGCGCATGTCGGCATCGGCACCTCGTTCGCGGTCAATGCGCTGAGCTATGTCGCCTTCCAGGTCTCGCTCGCCAATCTGCGCGACATTCCGCCCTTGCCGGTGCGCGAGGCGCAGAACGCGCTGCGCGCCTCGCTCGAGGCGTTTTTTTATGCCAGCCGGCATCCCGGCATCGCCCCGATGCTGCTGCTGTTCTGCGTGACGACGATCGGCACGCGCGGCTTTGTCGAGCTGTTCCCGGGCTTCGCCGACAACGTCTTTCACCGTGGCCCGCAGGGGCTGGCGATGCTGACCTCGACGGTCGGCCTCGGTGCGATCTTCGGCGGTTCCTGGATGCTGATCCGCTCGCAGATCAACGGGCTGACCACGATCGTGCTCGCCAATACGCTCGTCATGTCGCTGGCGATCATCGCGTTCACCGCGACCGACAACTTCACGCTGGCGCTGCCCTGCGTGTTTATCGCCGGAGCGGCGATGGTGGTGACCGGGATCGGCGCGCAGACGCTGATCCAGGCCTCGACCGATCGCGCGATGGCCGGCCGCGTGATGGCGCTTTACGGCATGATCTTTCGCGCCGGCCCGGCGCTCGGCGCCGTGCTGACGGGCACCGCGAGCGTGCATTTCGGCCTGCGCCTGCCGCTCGCCCTCGGTGCCACGGTGTCATGCGCGTGCTGGCTGCTGACCCTCAATCGCCGCCGGGCGATCGTCGCCTCGCTGGAGGAGACGCCGCTCGTGCCGGCGGCGGCGGCGCCGGCCGAACGCGGTGCGTGATCGAAAATGACCGGCGGTCGCCTCCTGTGTTTCGGCCTCGGCTATACCGCCCGCGCCCTGGTGCGGCGGCTCGGGCCGGAATGGACGGTGACCGCCTCGACGCGGGGCGATGACGGACCGCTGGTGCCGGATGGCCGGTTTGACCGCGTCACCCACATCCTCGTCTCGATCCCGCCCGGCACAGGCGGTGATCCGACGCTCGACCGCTACGGCGCGGCGATCCGGGAACTGAGGGAGCTGCGCTGGCTCGGCTATCTGTCGACGACCGGGGTCTACGGCACGCGCGACGGCGGCTGGGTCGATGAGGACGCCGAGCTGCGTCCGACCGGCCCGCGCGGGGCTCGCCGCGTCGCGGTCGAGCGCGAATGGCGGCGGCGCGGCGCGCATGTTTTCCGCCTCGCCGGCATCTACGGCCCCGGCCGCAGCGCCTTCGACGCGCTGCGCGCCGGCAACGCGCGACGCATCGACGCCGGCACGCAGGTCTTTTCGCGCATCCATGTCGACGACATCGCGGCGGTGCTGCTCGCCTCGATGGCCCGGCCGCGGCCAGGCGCAGTCTACAATGTCTGCGACGACGAGCCGGCGGCGCAGCAGGCGGTGGTCGCCCATGCGGCGCGGCTGTTGGGCATCGCGCCGCCGCCGCTGGTGCCGCTGGCGGAGGCCGGGCTGTCGCCGCTGGCGCGCAGCTTCTACGCCGACGACAAGCGCGTCGCCAACGCGCTGATCAAGCGCGAACTCGGCGTCGCCCTCGCCTGCCCGGACTATCGCCACGGGCTGGCCGCCATTTTGGCCGCAGGCGGCTAGGACTTGCCACCCGCGCCGTGCTCCGGCATCGTCGGGCAAGCCGCGTGTTCGAGGGAGGAAACGATGCCGAATTACAACATCCTGATGATGGGAGCCTCCTACGGCTCGCTGCTGGCGATCAAGCTGCTGTTCGGCGGCCACAAGATCACCATGGTCTGCCTGCCCAACGAGGTCGAGGCGTTCAACAGCGACGGCGCGCATGTCCGCATGCCGATCCGCAACCGCGCGACGCCGGTCGATCTCGATTCGCGCAAGCTGCCGGGCACGCTGCGCGCCGCCGGCACGGGCGACGTCAACCCCAGGGATTACGACCTCGCCGTGCTGGCGATGCAGGAGCCGCAATACCGCTCGCCCGGCGTGCGCGAGCTGCTCGACGGGCTGGCGCGCGCCCAGGTGCCGTGCATGTCGATCATGAACTTCCCGCCGCTGCCCTATATCGCGCGTATCCCCGGTCTCAACACCGATGCGCTAAGGTCTTGTTTTACCGACGCCACAGTGTGGGACAATTTCACCCCGGGCAAGGTCACGCTGTGCAGTCCCGACCCGCAGGCGATCCGCCCGCCCGGCGAGAAGATCAACTTCCTGCTGGTGACGCTGCCGACCAATTTCAAATCGGCGCGTTTCGAGAGCGACGCCGACACGCAGATCCTCAAGAACCTGCAGGCCGATGTCGACGCGATCCGGTACGACCCGGGCGACGGCGTGAAGATCGACCTGCCGGTCAAGCTCAAGGTGCATGACTCGATCTTCGTGCCGCTGGCCAAATGGGCGATGCTGCTGACCGGCAATTACCGCTGCGTGACCGCCGACGGCGCGATCGACATCAAGGACGCGGTGCATGCCGACCTCGAAAAGTCGCGCTCGGTGTACAACTGGGTCATGGAGGTGTGCGTCAAGCTCGGCGCGAACCCGGCCGACCTCGTCCCGTTCGAGAAATACGCCAGCGCGGCGAACGGCCTGGTGCGGCCGTCCTCGGCGGCGCGGGCGCTCAACAACGGCGTGCCGAACATCGAGCGGACCGACCGTCTGGTCCAGCTGCTCGGTGCGCAGTTCGGGATGAGCAACCCGATCGTCGACGCCACCGTCAAACAGGTCGACGCGCGGCTGGAAGCCAACCGCAAGAAGGCCGCCTAAGGGACGGGATGAAGGGCGAGGTCCTCGGTTTCGATTGGGAGACCAACACCGGCGCGATCAGCGGCCATGACGGGCGGCGATACGACTTCGTCCGCCTGGACTGGCGCGGCGCCGGTGCGCCGGTGCGCGGGCTCGCCGTCGATTTTGTCCCCGAGGGCGACCGGGCGAGACAGGTCTTCCCGCTCGGCCGGTTCGACCCGCACGAGGCGGCGACCGCCAACACCGTCTACATCCTCTACCTCGTCGGTCTGGTCGTTCCGCTGACGCCGGTCGTCGGGGTGATCATGGCGTATGTGTACGACCGCGAGGCGCCGGACTGGGTGCGCAGTCATTATCGCTTCCAGATCCGCACATTCTGGATAGGGCTCCTTTACGGCGCGGCGGGCCTCGTTACCTGCATCATCATCGTCGGCTTCTTCTGGCTGTGCTTTGTGCTGGTCTGGTGGGTGGTGCGCTGCGTCAAGGGCATGCAGGCGATCGCCGCCGGCGCACCCTGCGAGCGTCCCGCCACCTGGATGTGGTAGCCGCGCGGGCGAATTGCTTTCATGCAACTACCGCTACAGGCGAGCTGAAGGTACACTGGACCAGCACATTTTCGAGGACGCATGATGCGAGGCAACGTCATCGGGTTCGACCCGGACACCAATACCGGGGCGATCAGCGGCTATGACGGCAGGCGCTACGACTTCGTGACGCAGGACTGGCGCAGCCAGGGTGCGCCGCGGCATGGCGATGTCGTCGACTTCCAGCTCGGCGGCGCGGAGCGGGCACGCGACATCTATCTGATCGAGCCCGAATATGTCCGCCCGACCTTTGGGCAGTTCTACTTTTCACCGCATGGCCGCATCTCGCGCGCGCAGTACTGGCTGCGTTTCGCGCTGCCGGTCACGGTGATCCACGTCGTCTTCGCCGGCGTCACCATCGGCTTCGCGGCCGCGCACAACACGACCGCCGCCGGCCTTTTCTACATTTTATGGGTGCTCTACGGGCTGGCGGTGTTCTGGCCGAACCTCGCCATCCTGATCAAGCGTTCGCATGACCGCGATTGGCCCTGGCCCTTTATTCTCCTGCTGCTGGTGCCGCTCGTGCAGTTCTGGCCGATGGTCGAGCTCGGCTTCCTGCGCGGCACGATCGGCGGCAACCGGTTCGGCGCCGACCCCGTTGCGCGCCGCTGACGGATTGTTCGAGCACGGCGATGCGCGGCAACGTCATCGGCTTTGACCCGGACACCAACACCGGCGCGATCTCCGGTTTTGACGGCAACCGGTACGACTTCGTCATGCTCGACTGGCGCGGCGCGGGCCGCCCGCGCCGCGGCGATGTCGTCGATTTCCAGGCGGTCGAGCAGCGCGCGACCGATATCGACCTAGTCGAGCCGCATTACGTGGCGCCCGGCCTCGGCGCCTTCTACTTTTCGCCGGCCGGCCGCATATCGCGCTCGCAGTACTGGCTGCGCTTCATGCTGCCGTATTGCGCGATCTCCTTCGCGCTGCAGATCGCCGCCGAGGCGGTCGGCGAGCGGACCGCGGCAAATTCGGCGATTTCACTGCTTTTCACGCTGTTCTCCCTGGTCGCCTTCTGGCCGAGCATCGCGGTCCTGGTGAAGCGCATCCATGACCGCGACAAACCCGGCTGGCTTTGCCTGGCGCTCTATGTCCCGGTCTTCCTGTTCAGCATTCTGCTGGTGGCATGGCTCGCCAGTGCGCTTGTCGCGCTCGCCGAGGGTGCGGCGTTCACGCTGCCCGCCTTGGGGGTCCCGGGGGTCATCGTGATCGTGCTGGGGGTCGTCTCCGCGCTGGTAAGCCTGTGGTTTTTCATCGAGTTCGGCTGCCTGCGCGGCACGATCGGCGCGAACCGCTACGGCCCCGATCCGGTCCCCTGAAGCAGCGAGGGCCGGGCGTTCCCGGCCCTCATACGCTCAGCAAGAGCTGCTGCTGTCGCCGCCCCCGCCGAAATCGCCGCCATCGCCGCCGCCAAAATCACCACCGCCGCCGTAGTCGCCGCCCCCGCCGTAGTCGCCGCCGCCACCGTAATCACCGCCGCCGCTATAATCACCGCCGCCGGCGTAATCGCCACCGCCGCTGTAATCGCCGCCGCCGCCGTAATCACCGCCTCCCTGGTCGCCGTAGTAGTTGTTGATCACGGTCTCGCCCAGGCCGCCGGGCATCCCGCCGCCGAGACCGCCGCCCAGGCTGTTCGCATAACTGTGGCCGAACAGCGACGAAATGCCCTGGAACAGCAGCGCACCGCCGGCGACACCCGCAGCGGTCGCAGCGGCCGAGCGCAGGAAGCCACCGCCTCCGCCGCCACCACCACCGGCAGCGCCACCGCCACCGCCAAACACACCCGAAGCCGGCTGCTGGGCATATTGCGGCTGGGCGTAACCCGGCTGCGCGTATTGTTGCTGGCCATAGGGCGGGGGCGGAGGCGCCGCCTGCGGGCCGCGGCTCCACGGCCCGCTCGGCGGGACGCTGGCCGGGGCCGGCTGGCTGCGGCCGAACAGCCCGCCGAGGAAGCTCGTCGGCTGTTGCGGCGGCGCCAGGCTGGCGACCTGCTTCTCAAGCTCGGCGATGCGGTTTTGCGCGTTATTCAGCGACAAATCCTGGATCAGCACCGTCTGCACCAGATAGTACGGCGCATCCGGCATTTGCGTCATCGCCTGACGGATCATCGCGTCCGCCTCCGGGTCTTTCCGCTGGCCCGCCGCCGATGCGTTTTGCAGACGCGTCAACAGCGTGGTGATCAGATCGCGTTCCTGGGGTTCCATAGGGTCCTGCCCGTTGGCTCGGGGGCTGGCTGGCGCAGCCCGTCAACACCGTCGCATCGGCGTCGCGCTAGAATGTGGGGAGGCTTGCCGGCGGGTCAATAAGACCAGCGCAGCAGGCGAGCCTTACCGGCCGCGGATGAACCTAGGCGGCAGCGAGCCGCGGCATCCGCTCCGACGGTTCCGCGGTGCACGGGAAATAGAGCGACACCTCGGTGCTCTCGCCGGGCGCGCTGAGGATCTGCAGCCGGCCGTGATGGCTCTCGATCAGCTTGTTGACGATGCTGAGACCGAGCCCGCTGCCCTCGTATTTGCGGGCGATCCGCTCGTCGACCTGGTGGAACGGCTGGATCGCCGCCGCGGCTTCGGCTTCCGTCATGCCGATGCCCTGGTCGGTGACGCTGACGCGCGCCGAGCCATCCGCGGCGACACCGAGGGTCAGCCGGATCGGCGTCCCGGTTTCGCTGAACTTCACCGCGTTCGACAGTATCTTGCCGATCATCTGCTCGACCGAGCGAAGATCGGCCCGCACCATCAGGCGATCCATCTTGGCGGCGAAGGTGATGTCCGCGGCACGGTCCGGGTGCGCCCGCTGGAACTTGTCGACGGCCTCCTGGATCATGCCGCACAAATCGACGTCGTCCCATTCGAGGGAGAACGTCCCGGCTTCGAGCTGGGCGATCGTCAGCACGTCTCCCACGACCCCCGACATGCGCTGCCCGGCCGAGAGAATGCTGTCGGAGAACTCGATATATTTCTTCTGCACGGGGCCGAAGACCTCCTGCGTGATCAGTTCGCTGAAACCGACGATGGCGTTGAGCGGCGTGCGCAGCTCGTGGCTCATCGTCGCCAGGAACGCCGTCTTTGCCGCATTGGCGGACTCCGCCTGGTCGCGCGCGGCGGCGAGTTCCCGGTTGGCGTCCGCCAGCTCCTTGGTGCGCTGCGCGACGCGTTCCTCCAGCGTCATGTTGAGCTCGCGCAGCTCCTCCTCGGCACGCTTCTGGCCGGCGTAACGCGCCGAGACGGCGGCCGCCATATTGTTGAAGGCGCTGCCGAGCCGGCCGATCTCCGAGCCGGTGTCCTTGATCTCCGTGCGCGCCTCGTAATTGCCGTGGCTCCACTCGGTGGCGGCTTGCAGCAAGCCGTCGATCGGACGGCGGATGAACAGGCGGCCGCCGAGCCAAGCCGCATAAAGCGCTAGCAGCAGGCCGAGCAAGATCAGCGCGATGCCGCGGAAGCTGGCGGCGTCGATCGGCGCAAACGCCTCGGCCTTGCTCATGCCGGCGCTGAGGAACAGGTCGTAGGGCGGCAGCGCGGCCGGCAAATAGCCGAAGATGCGCACGATGCCGTCGACCCCCTTCGCCTCCTCGGTGCCGGTTTTGTCGCCGTCCATGATGGCTTCGTGGCTCTTGCGCATATTCTTGCCGACCAGCGTCTCGGGGTGCGGCAGCCGCGCGATGATGTTGCCTTCACGGTCGGCGATGAGGATCGAGGCGGTCGGCGACAGCCCGCGCTCCTTCAGGTGCCCCGACAGCCAGTCGAGATCGAGCCCGGCAAAGACCACACCGGCGATGCGGCCGTCGGCGTCGTGAACGCGCTGGGCGAAATGGATCATCCTTTCGCCGGTCGCCGGGTCCTTCCAGTAATTGCCGACCGCCAGCCCGTCGGTCGCCAGGGCGCGCTTGAAGAAGGGCTGATCGGCGATCGAGGCGTACGATAAGGGCTCGCTCGAACAAAAGACGTTGCCGTTGGCGTCCGCCGCCCCGAGCAGCGTGTAATTGACGAAATTCTCCTTGGTGGTGGCAAAGAGGCCGTCGCAGGCTTCGCCCTGCTGGTGCTTTACCGCCGGCAGCTGGCCGAGCGCGACCAGCAATTGCCGCGCACCCTCGCGCAGCTCGCCCATCTCCTCGCCGAACTGCTTGGTGACCTGGACGACCTGCTGCTGAATGTCGCGGGCGCGCGCCGCCCGCAGATCGTATTCGTTGTAGGCCTGGATTCCGATCGCTGGCAGGACCGCGATAAAGACCAGCAGGAACATGCGTGCAGTCAGGCTCAATTCGCGCATGCGGCGAAGCGGTCTGCGCAATGCCGATCGCTGTATCGAGTGCTCTTCGCGGGTCGCTGGAGACTGCCCGGTCATAGCGGTAATCCTGCACGCCAAGTTGCTGCGGGCACCATGCCCTGGCGGCTCATCGACGGGAGCACCGACCGCGGGGCCGACCGATCGACATCGCCGCCAGGGTCACCTTGCGGTGATAACCTTAAAAACTCGCTAACCGGGATTGTTCAACTATGGAGCCCCAACCCACCCATTTTCTCAGGTGAAGCAATTTAAACTCGGCCCCGCAATCGATGTTATAGCTTGAGGCAATGCCGCCGATTTGCGGTCCTTGGCGGTCGCTCCCATATCAAGGCCTCGATGACCACCCTGTTCGAAACCCAGGCGCCGCATCCGCTGGCGGACCGGCTGCGGCCGAAGAAGCTCGCCGACATCGTCGGCCAGGATCATCTGCTGGGGCCTGAGGGGCCGATCGGGCGGATGGTGGCGCGCAAACGGCTGGCGTCGATGATCCTCTGGGGTCCGCCGGGCTGCGGCAAGACGACGATCGCGCGCCTGCTGGCGGAAGGCACCGATCTGGTGTTCGAGCCGCTATCCGCGGTGTTCTCCGGCGTGGCCGATCTGCGCAAGGTGTTCGAGGCGGCCAAGAAGCGCCGCGCGATGGGCCAGGGCACGCTGCTGTTCGTCGACGAGATCCACCGCTTCAACCGCGCGCAACAGGACGCCTTTCTGCCCTATGTCGAGGACGGCACGGTGATCCTTGTCGGCGCGACGACCGAGAACCCGTCTTTCGAGCTCAACGGCGCGCTGCTGTCGCGGGCGCAGGTCTTTGTGCTGCGCCGGCTCGACGACGACGATCTCGAAATCCTGATCCGGCGCGCCGAAGCCAAGCTCGGCAAGAAACTGCCGCTGACCGAGGACGGGCGCGCCGCGCTGCGCGCGATGGCGGACGGCGACGGGCGGTTTCTGCTGAACCTCGTCGAGGAGATCGACCGGCTGCCGCCGGGCGACCTGCTCGGCCCCGGCCAGTTGGCCGAGATCGTCCAGCGTCGCGCCCCGCTTTACGACAAGGCGCAGGAAGGCCACTACAACCTGATCAGCGCGCTGCACAAATCGCTGCGCGGCTCGGACACCGACGCGGCGCTCTATTGGCTGGCGCGCATGCTGGCCGGCGGCGAGGACCCGATCTATATCCTGCGCCGGCTGACCCGCGCGGCGGTCGAGGATATCGGGCTTGCCGATCCGCAGGCGCTGACCCAGGCGCTGGCGGCGTGGGACGCCTATGACCGGCTCGGCTCCCCCGAGGGCGAATTGGCGGTCGCGCAGCTGGTGATCTATCTCGCGACGGCGCCGAAATCCAACGCCGCCTATACCGCCTTCGGCGAGGCGCGGCGCCTGGCGCGCGATACCGGCTCGCTGATGCCGCCGATGCACATCCTGAACGCGCCGACGCGGCTGATGCGCGATCTCGGCTACGGCAAGGGCTATGTTTACGACCACGGCACCGAGGAGGCGTTCTCGGGACAGGGTTATTTCCCCGACGGGATCGCGCGGCACGAATTCTACCGCCCGACCGAGCGTGGCTTTGAGCGCGAGGTCAAGAAGCGCCTCGACTATTGGGACAAGCTGCGCCGCCGCGCCACGGAAACGGCGACCGAATCACGGTAATCCATGCGCGAAACCGTCACTGTCAGCGCCGCAGACGGCGAACTCCGGCTCGACCGCTGGTTCCGGCGGCATTACCCCGCGCTGGGCCATGGGCGGCTGGAAAAGCTGCTGCGGACCGGCCAGGTGCGGGTCGACGGCAAGCGGGCCAGGTCGGGCGACCGGGTATCGCCCGGCCAGGCGATCCGCGTGCCGCCGCTCGGCGACGCCTCGCCCACCCCGGCGGCACCGCTCCCGGCGCCCCAGCGCCCCGATGAGACCGCGCTGCGCGCGTTCGTCATCCATCGCGACGACCACGCGATCGTCCTCAACAAGCCGGCCGGCCTTGCCGTGCAGGGCGGCAGCAACACCACCCGCCATGTCGACGGCATGCTCGACGGGCTGCGCTTCGGTCACGACGAGCGGCCGCGCCTCGTCCACCGCCTGGACAAGGATACCAGCGGCGTCCTGCTGATCGCGCGCAGCGCGGCGGCGGCAGCCTTCTTCACCCGCGCTTTTCGCGACAAGAGCACGCGCAAGACCTATTGGGCGATCGTCGCGGGCGTGCCGAAACCGGGCCGCGGCCGCATCGACCTCGCCCTCGCGAAAGGGCCGGGCCGCGGCGGCGAGCGCGTCTACGCCGGCGAGGACGGCAAGGACGCCGTGACCTACTATACCGTCATCGACACGGCGGGCGATCGCGCGAGCTGGCTGGCGCTGCTGCCGCGCACCGGGCGGACCCACCAGCTGCGGGCGCATTGCGCCGCAATCGGCACACCGGTGCTGGGGGACGGCAAATATGGCGGCGCGGCCGCGCACGCGCTCGGCGCCGCCGCCGCGCATCGGCTGCACTTACATGCGCGGGCGCTGGAGATCCCGCATCCTGCCGGGTTCACACTGCAGGTGACGGCGCCGCTGCCGCCGCATATGCGGCGGATGTGGGAATTTTTCGGCTTTGCCGCCGATGCGCCGGACCCCTTCGCCGAATTGGAACTCACCGCATGAAACGCGTCTACAAATCGGTCGCGGCCCGTCCCGTCGAGGGCGGCTGGGGCGTGACACTCGACGGCCGCCCGCTGCGCACGCCGGCGCGACGCGAGCTGCAGGTGCCGAGCGCGCCGCTCGCCGCTGCTATCGCCACTGAATGGGACGCGCAAGACCCCGAGATTCGCCCGGAGACCATGCCGCTGACCCGGCTGGCGGCGACGGCGATCGACCGGACCGCGGAGCAACGCGCGGATGTCGCGGCGGAGATCGCCAGTTACGCCGGGACCGACCTGGTCTGCTATCGCGCCGACCACCCGGCCGCGCTCGCCGCCCGGCAGGAAGCGGTGTGGCAGCCGCTGATCGATTGGGCGGCAGGGCGCTACGACGCCGGACTCGCGGTCACCGCCGGGGTCGTGCCGCTGGCGCAATCGCCGGCCAGCCTCAGGGTCTATGCCGCCGTCGTCGCCGCGCTCGACGATTTCCGCCTGACCGCGCTGCAAGCGGCGACCAATGCCTGCGGGTCGCTGGTGATCGCCCTGGCGTTGCTCGAAGGGCGGCTGGATGCCGAATCGGCGTTCGCCGCCTCACAGCTCGACGAGACGTTCCAGATCGAGGCTTGGGGTGAGGACGCCGAAGCGGCGCGGCGCCGCGCCGTGCTCGCCGCGGACATCGAGGCGGCCACGCGATTTCTCGACTTGCTCGGGCGTTCGCGCGACAACTAGGGATGCGTCGTCCCATTCGTCGTTGCCGCCGCGTCGCCGCCTTCCTGGCGCTGGTCTGGCTGTCGGTTTCCTGCGGCACCGCCTTCGTGCAAGGCGCGAACCTTGTCGCCAACCCGCTGTTCACCCGCGATATGCCGGTCCCCGGCTGGATCGGCGACCACCGCGAGGCCTGGGTTCGCGAGCATCCGGTCTATCGCGCGCGCTGCGAGAACGCCGAAGTCATTAAGGAGGTTCGCTACCTCAACCGCGTCATCGCCTACGACGAGTACTTGTTGTCGCTGACCACGGCATCGGATGCCTCGGCGTCCCCGGCCGACAAGCTCGCGAACGTCGCCAGACAGTCGCAGAGCAGCATCCGCCGCGACATCGTCGTGGTCGATGCCCTGGTCGCGCAGCTCCGCCTGCTGCCGAGCTGTGACGAGGTTATGGCGCCAAGGCCCGCGCCGGTCAGCATGATACCGGCGCAGCCGATGCGCGATGCGGGCGCCGCCGCGAGCGACGCGCCGGTGCGGCCGCACGACGCGCCGGCCCCGGCCGTCCGGA
>DASZOZ010000107.1:0-26201 GCA_035550515.1 Allostellaceae bacterium | reverse complement strand
CCCCGGGCGGGACCGCCGGCGCGCCGGCACGGCCACCCACCGCCCCGTCCGGCGCGTCGCGCCCGGCGCAGCCGCGGCTGGCGTCGCTGGAGCCGGAGGAACAACCGGCGAGCGCCAAGGAAGACGATCTGCTCGACATCCCGGCTTTCCTGCGCCGCCAGGCGAATTAGCTCACTTTCCATCGCCATGGCCGGGCTCGACCCGGCCATCTCCCGACCGCCCCCGAGATCGCCGGGTCAAGCCCGGCGATGACGAACTGGCCTCCGAGTCGGCGGATACGGGCAAGCGCCGCGCGCCGCCGTCGCGTGAAGGTTTGGCTGTGCAATCCTAAATGGCTGATTTTCCTGCCGAAAGCTTGCCTTGAACGTGTAACAAACTGCAACAAAGAGTGATTTGTGGCGAAGCTGAGGCATTGGCTAGCTTGCGCGTCGGGGTCGTAGCGTTAAGCGTCAAGCGCAAGGGGTCATTGTGGGGGACATGGGGATCATCCAACAGCGGACGCTCGCGGGCACGGTCAACTGCCGCGGGATCGGTCTGCACAGCGGCGAGCGTATCACGATGACGCTCCGCCCGGCCCCGCCGGGCACCGGCATCCTCTTTCGCCGGGTCGACACCGGCGCGGAAATCCCGGCGCTGTGGACCAATTCGGTGCACGCCGCGCTGTGCACCGTGCTGTCGAACGGCGAAGGCAGCGAGATCAAGACGATCGAGCACCTGATGGCGGCGCTCGCCGGCAGCGGCATCGACAACGCCGTCGTCGAGCTCGACGGCGGCGAAGTGCCCGCCATGGACGGGAGTGCGGCGCCGTTTCTCGCGGTGATCGACCGAATCGGCACGGTCGCGCAGAACCTGCCGCGCCGCGCCATCAAGGTGCTGAAGCCGGTCGAGATTTCCGACGGCAGCGTCAGCGCCGCGCTGCTGCCCGATCACGGCTTCTCGATGAGCTTCGAGATCGCCTTTGAAAACCCGGTGATCGGATCGCAGGACATGGTCCTCGGGTTCGAGCCCGACACCTTCCGGTCGGAGCTGAGCCGCGCGCGCAGTTTCGGCATGCTCGACGATGTCGAGCGGTTGCGCGCCGCCGGGCTGGTGCGCGGTGGGTCGCTCGAAAACGCGGTCGTCGTCAGCGGCGACCGCGTGCTCAATCGCGGCGGCCTGCGTTATGCCGACGAATTCGTGCGCCACAAGCTGCTCGACGCGTTCGGCGATCTGTATCTCGCCGGCGGGCCGATCATCGGGCATTTCCGGGGGCGCCGTTCGGGGCACGCCCATACCAGGCAGCTGCTCGCGGCGCTGTTCGCCGATCGCGACGCCTGGTGCGCGACGACGCTCGCCGACGCGGGCGAACTCCCCGCCATCGCTTGGCCGGAGCGGCGGCGCGTCCACGCCTGACCGAACGCGACTGCGGTACCCGCGGCGATCCGTGCTATAACCCGGAATGTGATCGTCGGTCTAAAATCGGTTGGATGATGCGCGTTTCGGTCTCACCGCGTCTCGGCGCCGGGTTGCTGATGCTGAGCCTTGCCGCTTGCAGCGGCGGCGGCAACAAGCAGGAGGCGTATATCGAAAAGCCGGTCGACGAGCTGTACAACAAAGCGATGGACGAGCTGGTCAACGAGGATTACGCGCAGGCGGCCGCCGGGTTCGGCCAGGTCGAAAGCCAGCATCCGTACTCGGTTTGGGCCACCAAAAGCCAGCTGATGGCGATCTACGCCGATTACGCCAACGGCAAGTTCGACGACGCCATCCTCGCCGCCGACCGCTTTATCCAGCTGCATCCCGGCAACAAGGATATCGCCTACGCCTATTACGTGAAGGCGATCTGCTATTACATCCAGATCACCGATGTCGGCCGCGACCAGAAGATCACCGAACTGGCGGTGAAGGCGCTCGACGACGTGGTGCGGCGCTTCCCCGATACAAAATACGCCCGCGACGCCAAGTTGAAGCTCGATTTCACCCATGACCATCTCGCCGGCAAGGAGATGGAAATCGGCCGCTATTACCTGAAGCAGGGCGAGTACCTGGCGGCGATGAACCGGTTTCGCCGGGTCATCGACAATTACCAGACCACGACGCACGTCCCCGAGGCGCTCGAACGCCTGGTGGAGTGCGACCTGGCGCTCGGCCTGACCAAGGAAGCGCAGGAAAACGCCGCCGTCCTCGGCTACAACTACCCCGGCAGCCATTGGTACCAGGACGCCTACGAGCTGGTGGCCAACAACAACCTGGCGCCGGGCCAGCCGCAAAAAAGCTGGTGGAACTTCTTCTAAGCTCGAAAATCGGCACATTACAAAAACTTAAGTGTCGGCCGCCCGCGTCATGGGGTATCTCGGCAGCGGCGGCGCGACGGCGAAGCCGGGCTGATCCGTACCCCGAGGGGGGACTTCGCGTCGCATTCCCGCCGCTGCGACCGGCGGCGTAGAAAAACGGCGATCGGTTCGTCGCACCAGGGGCGTACCACCGAGGCGGAAGACCAGGCGAGGAATCAGGGGGAGGATCCCGGATGTTAAGGCGGCTTCTTGCTGTCGCTCTTGTTATGGCGAGCGGATGGATCGTGGGGTTGGCGACCGGCCCCGGCGCGCTGGCGGCCGACCAGCCGAACCTGACCGGCGTCTTCCTGACGACGCGCTATCCCGCCCTCACCGTCAAAGCCGGCGAAACCACGACCATCGATTTGTCGATCCACAACTACAAGCTGCCGCCGCAGGAACTGGCGCTGTCGGTCCCGGAGGTTGCCCAGGGCTGGAAGGCGACGATCCTCGGCGGCGGGCAGCCGGTCGCCGCGGTGCAGGTGCCCCCCGATTCCGACGAGCGGCTGCAGCTCCGCCTCGAACCGCCAACCGGCACCAAAGCGGGCGATTATCGCTTCATGGTCGAGGCGAAAGGGGGCAGCCAGGATTTGAAGCTGCCGCTTACCGTCACGATCGGCAAGGAAGTCCCGGCCAAGCTGAAAATGACGACCAACTTCCCGGATTTGCGCGGGACGGCGACGACCTCGTTCAAGTACCGGGTCACCGTCACCAACGACAGCGGCCGTGACGCGACGATCAACCTTTCCGCCGACGCACCGAAAAACTTCCAGGTCAACTTTACCGAAGCCTATGCCTCGCAGCAGCTGACCAGCATCCCGATCGAGGCCGGGAAATCGAAGGATCTCGACGCGGCGGTCAGCCTGCCGCGCGAGACGGCGGCGGGCGACTACAAGCTCACCCTGCACGCCAAGTCGGAACAGGCCAGCGCCGACCTGAACACGTCGCTGACCATCATCGGCCAGCCGCGCCTGTCGGTGTCGGGCGAGGGCGGGCGGCTTTCCGGCGACGCCTATGCCGGACAGGACAGCCAACTGACGGTCGTGATCAAGAACGACGGCAGCGAAGCGGCGCGCGATATCGAACTGTCGGCGACCGCGCCCGAGGGCTGGAAAACCACCTTCGACCCGAAGACCATCCCGTCGCTCGCCGCCAACGGAACGCAGAACGTCAAGCTGACGATGACCCCGTCGCCGCGCGCGATCGCCGGCGATTACCAGATGTCGGTGCGCGCCAGCGCCACCGGCGGGCTGTCGGAATCGGCGAATTTCCGCATCACGGTGCTGACCTCGACGCTGTGGGGCGCGATCGGCATCGCGATCATCGCCGTGGCGCTGCTGGTGGTGGTCTTCGCGGTCGCCCGCTTCGGCCGGCGCTAGGGCGCACGATGCCGGGCGAAACCGTCATCAAGGCCGAGGGGCTGACCAAGCGCTACGGCGCCAACCTCGCGGTCGACCATGTCGACTTCGAGGTCGCCGCCGGCGAGATCGTCGGCATCCTCGGCCCCAACGGCTCGGGGAAGACGACGACGATCCTGATGCTGCTCGGTCTTACCGAGCCGACCAGCGGCCGCGCGGTCGTCGCCGGCTTCGACCCGCTGCGCGATCCGCTCGAGGTCAAGCGCCGGGTCGGCTACCTGCCCGACCAGATCGGCTTTTACGACAACATGTCGGCGCGCGACAACCTGGCCTATACCGCCCGGTTGGCGGGCTTGTCGCGGCGCGAGATCGACGAGCGGTTTCTCGCCGCGCTCGGCCGGGTCGGCCTCGGCCATGTCGGCCACCAGCGGGTGACGACCTATTCGCAGGGCATGCGGCAGCGGCTGGGTCTCGCGGAGATCCTGATGAAACGGCCGAGCGTCGCGGTGCTCGACGAGCCGACCACCGCGCTCGACCCGCATTCGACGCAGGAATTCCTCGACATGATCCGCGGCCTCAAGGCCGACGGCACGGCGGTGCTGCTGTCGTCGCACCATCTCGACCAGGTGCAGAGCGTGTGCGACCGGGTGGCGCTGTTCAATCGCGGCAAGCTGGCGCTGACCGGCACGGTCACCGAGCTCGCCGGGCAGGTGCTCGGCGGCGGCTATGTGATCGATGTCGAGGCGCAGGGCGCCAACGTGCCCGAACTGCTTGCCGCCGTCCCCGGCGTGGTCCGCGTGCAGCCGCTCGGCGGCGACCGGTTCCGGGTCGACGGGCAGCGCGACCTGCGCGCCGACATCGCCCGGCATCTCGCCGACAAGGTAGCGCTGACCGGCATCTATTTCGCCGCACCCAGCCTCAACGAGGTCTATGCGCGGTATTTCGCGGAGGCGCGCGATGCAGTCTGCTAGTCCCTCGGCTGCCAGTCCCCCGGCTGCCGGTGCCCGCCCTGCCGCCCGCCGCGGTTCGCCCTGGACCGGTCTCGGCACGGTCGTCGCCAAGGAGACCGCCGACCACCTGTCGAGCGCGCGCATGCGCATCCTCGAAGCGCTGGTGTTCTTGACCGCGCTCTATTCCGCCTATCTCGCCATCCGCCAGATCCGCCATACGATCGGCGAGAGCCCGTTTCTGTTCCTGCGGCTGTTCACGATGACGCAGGAGCCGTTGCCGTTCTCGTTTATCGGCCTGCTCGGGTTTCTCATCCCGCTGGTGGCGATCTCGCTCACCTTCGATGCGATCAACGGCGAGTTCAACCGCCGGACCTTGAGCCGCGTGCTGGCGCAGCCGATCTACCGCGACGCGCTGCTGCTGGGCAAATTTCTCGGTGCGCTGTTGTCGCTGTCGATCGCGCTGATCGCGCTGTGGCTGCTGGTGATCGGCCTGGGGTTGCTGCTGCTCGGTTTGCCGCCGAGCACCGAGGAAATGATCCGGATGCTCGGCTTCCTTGTCGCCACGATCGCCTATGGCGGTGTCTGGCTGGCCCTGGCGCTGCTGTTTTCGGTGCTGTTCCGCGCCCCGGCGACCGCGGCGCTGGCGGCGCTCGGCACCTGGCTCATCCTGTCGCTGTTCTGGTCGGTGATTGCGCCCATCGTCGCCGGCATCATCGCCGGTCCGCCGGAGGGCGTGCTCGGTCCGCGGCTGGCCTATCTCAACACCGAGCAGATTATCGACCGGCTGTCGCCGAACACGCTCTACGGCGAGACGACTCTCGCCCTGTTGCAGCCGGCGACGCGCGCGCTGGGGCCGGTGCTGATCAGCCAGCTCGAAGGCGCCGTGCTCGGTTCGCCGCTGCCGGTGTCGCAAAGCTTTGTGCTGATCTGGCCGCAGCTCACCGGCCTCGTCGCGGCGACGATCGTCATTTTTGCGATCGCCTACGTGCTGTTCCAGCGCCAGGAGATTCGCGCTTAGCGTCTGCGCTGCCGGACAAAGCAACGCTGGGATCGGCCAAAACCGCGCCATTAACGGCGCTGCCTCTGTTAAAATGCGCGCATGCTCCTCGGGCTGACGATTCGGGATGTCGTGCTGATCGACCGGCTGAGCCTTGCCTTTCGGCCGGGGCTGTGTGTGCTGACTGGCGAGACCGGCGCCGGCAAGTCGATCCTGCTCGATGCGCTGGGGCTGGCGCTCGGCCGCCGCGCCGAGGCCGGGTTGGTGCGGCCGGGCGCCGCGCAGGCGGTGGTCAGCGCCGAATTTGCGGTCGGCCCCAACCACCCGGCCGCCGCGATCCTCGCCGAGGCCGGCATCGCCATCGACCTGTCCGGCTCGATCATCGTCCGGCGTACCCTGAGCGCCGACGGCCGCAGCCGCGGTTTTGTCAACGACGAGCCGACCAGCATTTCCCTGCTGCGCGCGCTCGGCGACAGCCTCGTCGAGATCCAGGGTCAGGGCGAGCAGCACGGCCTGTTCGACCCGGCGACGCACCGCGAGTTGCTGGACGCGCTGTCCGACGCCGACAACAACGGATTGGCCGCGGCGTGGCGCGCCTGGCACGAGGCGCGCAAGGCAGCGGAGGTGGCGGCGCGGACGCTCGCCGCCAGCCGCGCCGAAGAGGATCTGCTGCGCCACGAGCATGCCGAGCTCGATGCGCTGGCACCCGAGGAGGATGAGGAGGACCGTCTGTCCGCCCGCAGGCTGCTGCTGCAAAACGCCGAGCGGCTGGGTGAAACCATCGGCGAGGCGATCGGCGAGATCGACGGCGAAGCCGGCGCGCTGGCGGCGCTGGCGCGGGCGCTGCGCCGGCTGACCCGCGCCGCCGACCGCGCCCAAGGTCTGCTCGACGGCCCGGTCGCCGCCGCCGAACGCGCCGCGACCGAGACCGAAGAGGCGCTGAACGCGCTGACCGCGGCGGCCCAGACGCTGGAGATCGACCCGCGCGCGCTCGAACAGGTCGAGGAGCGGCTGTTCTCGCTGCGCGCCGTCGCGCGCAAGCATGCGGTGAATGTCGCCGACCTGCCCGCGCTGCGCGAGAAGATCGCCGAGCGGCTGGCGCTGATCGATGCCGGCGCCGAGACCGCGATCGCCACGGAAAAGCGGGCGGCGGCGCTACGCGAAGACTATGTCGCGGCGGCCGCCCGCGTCTCGCAGGCGCGCGGGAAGGCAGCGAAACGGCTCGACGCGGCGCTCGCCGCCGAGCTGAAGCCGCTGCGGCTCGACAAGGCGCGGTTCCGCACCGTGCTGACCCCGCTCCCCGAGGGCGACTGGAGCGAGCATGGCAGCGAGCGGGTGCATTTCGAGGTGGCGACCAACCCCGGCGCGCCGTTCGGCCCGCTCACCCGCATCGCCTCGGGCGGCGAGCTGTCGCGTTTCCTGTTGGCGCTGAAACTGGTATTGGCCGGCGTCTCGTCGGTGCCGACGCTGATTTTCGACGAGGTCGACAGCGGCATCGGCGGCGCGGTCGCCGCCGCGGTCGGCGAGCGGCTGCAGCGGCTCGGCGCCAGCCTGCAGGTGCTGGTCGTCACCCATTCGCCGCAAGTCGCGGCGCGCGGCGCGCATCACTGGCGGGTCGCAAAGCTGGAGGCGCAAAAAAGCGCGATCACCCGCGTCGAGGAGCTTGACCCCGACACCCGGCAGGAGGAAATCGCCCGCATGCTGTCGGGCAGCACGATCACCGCCGAGGCGCGCGCCGCCGCCGCCAGCCTCATCGCTGGAGCCAAGGCCGCATGAGGCCGGCTTTCACCCCTACCCTAACCCTCCCCCATCGAGGGGGAGGGCACCGAGATTGGCGTCGGCGCACGCCCTCCCCCTCGATGGGGGAGGGTCGGGGTGGGGGTGAAAGCCTTCGGCGGCCGCTGTCTCAGCCCGTGCGCCGCCGGGAATTCAACCTGTTGCCATGACCAGCACGATCCCCATCGAAAACCTGACCGAAGACGAAGCGGCGGCCGAGCTCGAACGGCTGGCGGCGGAGATCGCGCATCACGACCGGCTGTATTACCAGCAGGACGCGCCGGAGATCAGCGACGCCGCCTATGATGAGTTGCGCCAGCGCAACAACGCGATCGAGGCGCGTTTCCCCGAACTGATCCGCGCAGACAGCCCGTCGCGGCGGGTCGGCGCCACACCGGCGACCGGGTTCGCCAAGGTGCGGCATGCGATCCCGATGCTGTCGCTGGAAAACGCCTTCGACGACGACGACGTGCGCGATTTCTTTGCCGGCATCCGCAATTTCTTCCGCCGCCCGGAAGACGTCGCCCGCGTCGCCGAGGACGCGATCGAGGTCATGGCGGAGCCCAAGATCGACGGGTTGTCGGCGGCGCTGCGCTACGAGCATGGCCGCCTCGTGCTGGGGGCGACCCGCGGCGACGGCGTCACCGGGGAGGATGTGACGCAGAACCTGCGTACCTTACGCGATGTGCCGAAGCAGCTCGCCGGCGCGGGCTGGCCGGACATCGTCGAGGTCAGGGGCGAAATCTATATGGAGCGCGAGGGGTTTTTCGCGGTCAATGCCGAGCGCGAAGCGGCGGGTGAGGCGCTGTTCGCCAACCCGCGCAACGTCGCGGCGGGCTCGCTGCGCCAGCTCGACCCGGCGATCACCGCGCGCCGGCCGCTCAAGTTCTTCGCCTATCACTGGGGCGAGACGAGCGCGCCGTTTGCCCGCACGCATGCCGAGGCGCTGGAGAAATTCCACGATTGGGGCTTCACGGTGAACCCGCGTTCGCGGCTGTGCCGCGGTGTCGACGCGGTGCTGGCGGCCTATCGCGAGATCGGCGCCGAACGCGCCGAGCTGCCCTACGATATCGACGGCGTGGTCTACAAGGTCAACGATCTCGGCCTGCAGCAGCGGCTGGGGTTCGTCAGCCGCGCGCCGCGCTGGGCCTTGGCGCATAAATTCCCGGCGCAGCAGGCGCAGACCGTGCTCAACGGCATCCTGATCTCGGTCGGCCGGCAAGGCGCCCTGACCCCGGTGGCGGTGCTGGAGCCGATCACCGTCGGCGGTGTCGTCGTCCAGCGCGCGACGCTGCATAACGAGGACGAGATCGCCCGCAAGGATGTGCGGATCGGCGATACCGTCATCGTTCAGCGCGCCGGCGACGTGATCCCGCAGATCGTCTCGGTGGTGCTCGACCGCCGGCCGAACGACGCCGAACCGTACGCCTTCCCCGATCACTGCCCGATCTGCGGCAGCCTGGCGGTGCGCGAGCCTGGCATGGCGGCGCGCCGCTGCACCGGCGGGCTGATCTGCGCCGCGCAGGCCGTCGAGCGGCTCAAGCATTTCGTCGCGCGCGACAGCTTCGATATCGACGGTCTCGGCACCAAGCATATCCAGGCATTCTGGCAGGACGGGCTGATCCGCGGCCCGGGCGACATCTTCCGGCTCAAGGCCGAGGCGATCGCCGGCCGCGAGGGCTGGGGCGAGACCAGCGCCGGCAATTTGATCCGCGCCATCGATGCGCGCCGCCGTATCCCTCTCGACCGCTTTATCAACGCGCTCGGCATTCCGCAGGTCGGCCAGGCGACGGCGCGGCTGCTCGCGCGGCATTATCGCTCGCTTAACCATTGGCGTGCGGAAATGGAGCAGCCCGACCAGGACGCGGCGCATGCCAGCCTGCTCGACGTGCACGGTATCGGCGCCGATATGGCCGCCGATATCGCCGGCTTTTTTGCCGAGCCGCATAACCGCGCGCTGCTCGACGATCTGAGCCGCGAGGTCGAGGTGCTCGATTACCAGGCGCCCAGCCGCGGGGCTGCGGCATCACCGCTGGCCGGCAAGACCATCGTCTTTACCGGCGGCCTCGAATCGATGAGCCGGCCGGAGGCGAAGGCCCGCGCCGAGGCGTTGGGCGCCAATGTGGCGAGCGCGGTGTCGGCCAAGACGCATTACGTGGTGGTCGGCGCGGATGCGGGATCGAAGGCGAGCAAGGCTGCCGCGCTTGGCGTGACGATGCTCGACGAAGCCGAATGGCTTAAGCTCGCCGGGGTCGCCGAGACGGCGGCCGAGCCCGCCGGCTGAGGCACCGGCTTTTCCGGGATATATGGGGGCGGAGACGGCGTGACGCTTACCGAGACCTGGGACCTGCCCAAGCTCGCGATCAGCGACGTCGGGCTCGATGAGGAAGACGACCGCTTTACCGCGATCGACATCGCCCTCGACCATGACCCCGACGAGGTCGCCGATGCGGCGCGCTTCGAGCCCTCCCTCGCGGCGTCGCCGTTCTTTATCGAATTCGACGAGCCCACCCGCCTCGACCCGGAGCGCGCCGGGCTGATCTGGGAGCTGGTGCCGGCTTCGGCGCGCAGCTTCGAGCTGCGCTCGCCGCTCGCCTCGCTGGCGTTTCACCTGCTGCCGGTCCTGGTGATGATCCTGCTGCCGCTGATGGTGGTCGAGCCGCCGCCGCCGATCCCGGTGCAACTGGTCTTCGAACCGCCACCGCCGCCGCCGCCACCACCCCCGGCGCCCGAACCGCAGCAACAGCAGCAACCACCGCCGCCGCAGCCCAAGCTGGAGAGCGGGCGGCTGTCTTCGGTCGATATGGGCATGGTCAAACCCAATCTCGATCTCGGCCGCGCGCCCGATCCGCTGCAGCTGCCGAGCGCCGGCGACCCGCAGCAGAACCCCGCCGAGACGCAGACCGCCGCCGCCGTGCCGCCGCCGCCGGTGCCGCTGCCCAAGCCGGCGCCGCCCAAGGAAAAGGCCCCCTTCCAGCTGCCCAAGCCGAGCGGCGCCAGCGTGCCGCACCACGAGGAAACGCCCCACGCAGCCGTGCACAGCGCGCGCGTTCCGGGGATGTCGGCGACGCGCGACGAGTATCTGGCGTATCTCGTGACGCTGACCCGCCAGCACATCAATTTGCTGCCGATGTCGATGGTCGGCGATCGCCGCGGCGAGACGATCATCTCGGTCGTGGTCTATGAAAACGGCCGGATCGGCCCGCTCGGCATCTTGCGCAGCTCGGGCTATCCCGATATCGACCAGCGCATCGAGGCCATGGTCGCCGCGGTCGGCAAATTTCCGCCGCTGCCGCAATGGTATCAGGGCAAAGTGGTGCAGCTCGAATTGACGCTGCGCTTCCCCGAGGCGCTGGCGCAATGAGGGGCCGGGGGTTACTCGCGCCATTGGACAAGGCAACCGCCTGATCCCGCTTCCGGACACGCTCGACCTGGCCTTCGGCCGGACCGAGCTTCCCCGCGAAGAGCGACAACAGCCGCCCGCGATCTCGGTTGCGGCGACCGCCGGTCTTGTCGAGGCTGCACGGCTCGACCCAGGACGCTTGGACCCGAGACGCTTGGACCCAGGACGCTTGGACCCCGGGCGCTTGGACTGGGGGCGCCCAGATCCGGGGCGCTTGGACCGGGGGCGCCGCGACCCGGGCCCGGCGCCGGTTCCCGCCCGCCGCGGTTTTCTCGGCGGACCGGCGGGTTCGCTGCTGCTGCATCTTCTGCCGCTGCTCGTGCTGGTGACCTGGCTGCGGCCGCCGATCGAGATGCCGAAACCGATCCCGGTTAGGCTGGTCATCGAGCAACCGCCGCCGGCGCCCCCACCGGCACCGGCCGCGCCGCAGCCCAAGCCGCAAACAAGGCCGCACGGCCCACTGGCTTCGGACGATTTCGGCAATGTCGGGGCGAACAAGGGGCCGCCAACCCCCGAGACCAAGCAGCCGGCGGAAGACAAGCCGCCGTCGCCAACCGTCCCGGCGCCCCCCACCGAACCCGAAGCGGCCGCCGCGCCGGCGAACCAGGCCGCCGAACAGACCCAAACGGCCCGGCTCGTCGCGCCGCCCGTCATCGAGCCTCCGACGCAGCCCCGTCTTCCGGCCGTAACGCTCGACCCACCGCCCCTGCCACCGCCGCCCCCGGAACCGCCCGCGCCCCGGCGCCGCGCCGTCCCGCGTCCCGCGGCGATGAGCGGATTGGTGCTGCCGCTGCCCTTGCGCGCCGACCGGGCAAGCCCCGCTGCGGCTTCCGCACGCTATCCGGGACCCAGCGCCTCGCGCGACGAATACTGCGCCTACGCGCTGTCCCTGGCTCTCCGGCATCTCGACTTGTTGCCGGACTCGCTGGTCGCCGCGCGGCGTGGCGAAACCACGGTGACCATTCGCCTGCGGGCCGACGGCAGCATCGTCAGCGCCATGGTGGCGCGCAGCTCGGGCTATCTCGACATCGACGAGCGGGTCACCCAGATGGTCAAAGCGGTCGGCAAATTTCCGCCGCTGCCGAGCTGGGTGACGACCCCGGTGGCGGATTTCACCTTCCGCCTACATTTCCCCCATCGGTAGATCGGCCGGGCTACAGCGACGGCCGGCGCCGGCGCCACGGCATGGCGCGCTCATAGGCGTCGGCCGCGCGCAGCACGGTCGCGTCGTGAAAGCGATTGCCGACGATCTGGAACGACAGCGGCAGGCCGGCCTCGGTATAGCCGCAGCATACCGACATCGCCGGCGTGCCGGTGACGTTGAACGGCATCGTCATCGACGGCTTTTCCATCAGCGTGAACTTGCCGACGGCGTCGATCTTCGGCGCCTCGGTCGGCGCCGCCGAGGTCATGACGAGGTCAAGGCGCGCCATTGCCCGGTCGAGCTCGTCGACCAGCTCGCGCCGCCGCCGGGTCGCCTGCACGTAGTCGCTGGCGGTGAACAGTCCCGCCAGCGCCATGCGGTCGCGGAAATTCTCGCCGAAATCGGTGAAGCGGCTGCGCAGATTGGCCTCGTGGATCGCATAGGCCTCGGTCATCATGATCAGCACGCCGCAAGCGGCCCATTCGGCGAGCGGCGACAGCGTGATCTCGCTGACCTCGGCGCCCATCTCGGCGAATTTCCCGGCGGCGGCGTCGATCGCGTCGCGCGTCGCGGCATTGGCCTCGTGGTCGGTGGTGTAGAAATGGCGGATCAGCCCGATCCGCAGCCCCTTGACATCGCCGGTGAGCGCCTTGCGGTAATCCGGGATCGGCAGGTCGGCGCTCGCCGGGTCGGCCGGGTCGTGGCCGGCCATCGCCTGCAGCATGATCGCGCAGTCCTCGACGGTCCAGCACATCGGCCCGGCATGGTCGAGCGAGAAGGCCAGCGGCAGGATGCCGGCGCGGCTGATCAGCCCGTAGGTCGGCTTGATGCCGGCCAGCCCGCAATAGGCCGACGGGCCGCGGATCGAGCCGCCGGTGTCGCTGCCGGTGCCGCCGAGCACCAGCCCGGCCGGCACCGCGGCGCCGGTGCCGCTCGACGAGCCGCCGGTGAACCGCGTCGTGTCCCAGGGATTGCGCGCCGGCGGCCACGGCAGGTCGAAGCTGGGGCCGCCCAGCGCGAATTCGTGCGTCGCCAGCTTGCCCATGACGACCGCGCCGGCGCTCTTCAGCTTTTTGACCGAAAAAGCGTCGGTCGCCGGGACGTGGTCCTGCATGACCTTGGAATGGCCGGTGGTGGGGATGCCGGCGGTCTCGTAGATGTCCTTGAGGCCGATCGGGATGCCGTGCAGCGCGCCGCGGTAACCCCCCGCGACGATCTCGCTCTCGGCGACCCGCGCCGCCGCCTGCGCCTCGTCCGCCAGCACGCGGATAAAGCTGTGCAGCCTGCCGTCGAGCTGCTCGATGCGGTCGAGCCGGCTGCGCGTCAGCTCGACCGGCGACAGCGCCTTTGTCGCGATCAGCTTCGCGGCCTCGGCGACCGTGAGATAATCGGGGACCATCGCTCAGCCCCCCACGGCCGTCGACGGGAACGCCGGCGTGTTGAGCGGCTCGGCGCCGGCCGGCCGCGGCTTGCCGACCCGGCGCGCCATGTCCTCGGCGTATTTCGAGGCGGCGGCCAGATCGTCCCGCTCCTTCTCCGGCACGTTAAGCCCAAGCCGCGCCATCAGCGCATCGATTTCCTGTCGGGTCATGGCCGCCCCCACTCTCACAGACCAACCGAGCCGATGATACCGCGCCGGCCGTCGGCGTTGCCATACAGGTTGCGCGCATCGACCCGTTCTTGCGGTCGCTCAAGCATAACGCTTATGATCTGTTCGGCACACAACCACGAATATTCGGCACGAATATTCGGCTCAGGGAGGCCAGATGCCGGCCTGGCTAAACACGACCGCGGCAAAGGTCGTCCTTTGGTTCCTCACTACAATAGGCGCCGCCGTGTTGGGCACCTTTGCCGGGTCGTATATTGATCGTCCGTCTCCGGGCGCGGCCATCACAGGCATCGAGATTTCACAGAAATACAACGAACAGTTTGGCAAAAACCAAATTGTCGAAGTTCCCTTGAACTCGAACTTATACCGCCACCTCAATCAATCGATGTGGACGCCGCCCTTTCACGAGCAATCGGCGGACCTGTCCGATCTGATGAAAACCCTGACGCAAAATCATGATCAGATAAACAGGCTGGTGAGAGACTTAAATAATTTCGAAAAGATTCTTCCCGAACTGCGTAACCTGTTGTACGCGTCGGCAAATACCGTTGTGGCCGAGACGTTTTTCGATAAATGGGAGCCCCTTGACGGCCTGATCGACGCGGCGATCATGGGCGATACGATCAGGGGCACGTTCACGCGGCCCGCGATCAAAAATCATGACGGTCAGACATCCTATTTATTGATCAGGGAGACGCCCGGCAGAGCAAGCGCCACCGACGAAGCCGTCACGCTTTATCTTGTGTCGAAGCGCGGCGGTACTTCCAGTTCCTACGCGGTACCGCGATACAAGCAAAACGAAGAAGATGCTCACGCATTGTCGGTCGCGCTTGCCTATTTCGATCAAGACAACTTGAATAAATACGTCGATGCGGTCGCTGCTGAATTGCAGTCCCGTTCTTTATATGAGGAAATGTTGAAGGAGCTGGCGACTTATTTACGCGGATATTCGCGATGGTCGGTCTCTGTCCTCGTATCGAACGCAGGATCGCATGCCATTTCGTTCTCGCCCTACGCGAGCCTCTATATAAACACCGCCGGAACCAGCATGGGCAACGGCTATACGGTCATCAACCTGGTTTCGATGAATGAGAATGGCCAACTCGACGCCACCGTGTTGGATGGCGGCGAAAGTAAAATGGTCAGGTTCGTCTCCGAGAAAATCGTCTCGTCGGACGACAACTGGCAGCCGTTGCTCGCTTTGTATGACACGTCGTCACGCGGAAGCTTTGTCGTGCTCCATCCAGAATCGAATTTCTGGAACAGAAGCTCCAACCTCAGCTCTGCGTTGGCGGCGTTCGGCCCGGCGAATGCCGGTCAGCGCCTCAGCGACAAGGAAATAGCGGATCACTTCAAGCAGTAATCCGCTCTCGCCATCGGCATCCGGCGCGACTACGGCATCGCCTTCTGCGCCTTGGCTTCCTTGAGGGGCGTGCCGGCTTCGGCGAGCCGGCGCAGGTAGTCGGAGGGACGCCAGCGATCGCCGTAGCGCTGATGCCATGAGGCGATCTGGTTGTAGACCTCGCGCACGCCGATCGTGTCGGCCCAATACATCAGCCCGCCGCGATAGCGCGGAAAGCCGAAGCCGTGCAGCCACATCACGTCGACATCGCTGGCGCGCAGCGCACAGCCCTCTTCGAGGATCTTGCACGCCTCGTTGACCGAGGCGAACAGCAGCCGCTTGAGGATTTCGTCGTCGGTGATGTCGCTGCGCTGCTGGATGCCGTGCTTGGCCGCGGTCTCCTTGATGATGCGTGCGACGTCGGGATCGGGGCGCGGGGTGCGGTCGCCCGGCTCGTATCGATACCAGCCGGCATTGGTCTTCTGGCCGAGCCGCCCGGCCTCGACGATGGCGTCGGCGATCGGCTGCTTGCGGTAGTTCGGGTACATCTGCGCCCGCCGTTGGCGCGTGTCGTAGCCGATATCGAGCCCCGACAGGTCGGCGACCGCGAGCGGGCCGATCGGATAGCCGAAATCGACCATCACCTTGTCGATCTGCTCGGGAAGCGCGCCTTCTTCGATCAGCAGGTTCACCTCCATGCCGAACGGCGCGCGGCTGCGATTGGCCAGGAACCCGTCGCCATTGCCGGCAAGCCCGGAGACCTTGCCGATCTTGCGGCCGAGGACCATCGCGGTGGCGAGCACATCATCCTTGGTCTTGGTGCCCTTCACCACCTCGAACAACTTCATGACATTGGCCGGCGCGAAGAAATGGGTCCCGGCAACGTCCTGCGGCCGCCTGGTGGCATTGGCAATGATATCGATATCGATACCCGAGGTGTTGCTGAACAGCAGCGCACCCTCCGGCATGACCGCGTCGAGCTTCTGCCAGACCTCCTGCTTGACGGGAATCTGCTCGAACACCGCCTCGATGACCACATCGCAATCCCGGAGGTCGTCAAAGCTTTCGACCGGGTGGATGCGGGCGAAACGGCGTTCATACTCGTCCTGCGCCAGCGAGCCGCGTTTGACGCTGGTCTCGTAATTGGCCTTGATCCGCGCCATGCCGCGGTCGAGCGCCTCCTTGGTGGCGTCGGTGATCTTGACATCATAGCCGTTGTCGGCGAACGACATCGCGATGCCGCCGCCCATCGTGCCGGCGCCGACCACCGCCGGGTGGTCGGTCGGCCGCAATTTCGTATCGGCCGGGATGAACGGGATTTTCGCCACCTCGCGCTCGGCAAAGAAGGCGTAGCGCAGCGCCTTCGCCTCCTCGGAATTGACCTGCTCGTCGAACAGCTTGCGTTCGAGCGCGGCGCCCTCGTCGAACGGCAGCTGGCACGCCGCCTCGACCGCTTCGATGCAGGCATAGGGCGCACGCTGGTTGCGGGCGCGCCGGGCGATCGACTTGCGCATGTTCTCGAACAGTTCCGGCGTGCCCTCGGCGAGCCTGCCGTCGCTGTTGCGGATGACCGGCAGCGGCTTCTTGTCGGCGACCTTGCGGGCGAAGGCGACCGCGCTTTCCTTGAGTTTCCCTTCGGGCGCCAGCTCGTCGACGATGCCCAGCCTGTGCGCCTCCTCGGCCGGCACGTGCCGGCCCGAGACGATCAGCTCCAGCGCCGCCTTGGGACCGATCAGGCGCGGCAGCCGCTGCGTGCCGCCGGCGCCCGGGAGGATGCCGATCAGCACCTCGGGCAACCCGACCTTGGCGCTCGGCACCGCGACGCGATAATGGCAGGCCAGCGCGGTTTCGAGGCCGCCGCCCAGCGCATAGCCGTGGATCGCCGCGACCACCGGCTTTGGGCTCCGGTCCATCACGTCGTAATGCCGGCGGGTCGGCGGCGGCGCGCTCGACTTGCCGAACTGGCGGATATCGGCGCCGGCGATAAAGCTGCGCCCGGCGCCGATCAGCACCATCGCCTTGACCGCCGGGTCGGCGTTGCCCCTGTCGAGCGCATCGACGATCCCCTGCGGCACCCCCGGCGACAGCGCGTTCACCGGCGGGTTGTCGACGGTGATGATCCCGATCTCGCCGTCCTTCTCGAACCGGACCAGCTCGCCTTCGGCCATGTCAAATCTCCTGATTATTCACAATGAGGCGGTGAGGCAGTGAGGTTCATGGCTCATGGCGCAGCGTCAGCCGCCTTATACCGTCCCGCAGAACCGGCGTGTTGAAGTTAAGGAGGAGACCCGTCGGGATTCCGCTCAGCCTCAGATACGTGATGACCTGGGCTTCGTGGATCGGCATGAGCCATTCAACCGCCTTCAATTCGATGATCACCCGGTTTTCGACCACGATATCCAGCCGATATCCGCAGTCGAGGCGGACGGATTTATAGACGATCGGCAACGGCGACTGGCGCTCGAGCACGAATCCAGCCTGGCTCAACTCGTAGTGCAGGCATTCCTCGTAGGCTGACTCCAGAAGCCCTGGCCCGAGGTGCCGATGAACCTCGATGGCAAAGCCAATAATCTGTTCGGTCAGGGGATCATGTGCCCGAGGCGCTGACATTAGCTCGAACTTCTCACTGCCTCACCGCCTCATTGTGAAATCACAAAGTCACCTCGGTCCCCAGGATGACGGTCGATTGCGACGACAGCACGCCGCCGTTGCCGTGCGCGATCGCCGTTTCGGCGCCCTCGACCTGACGCTCGCCGCATTCGCCGCGCAGCTGGCGCACCGCCTCGATCAGCAGGAACAGGCCGTACATGCCGGGGTGGCAGTAGGAAAGGCCGCCGCCATTGGTATTGACCGGCAGCGACCCGCCCGGCGCGATGCGGCCGCCGCCGACAAACGCGCCGCCCTCGCCCTTCTTGCAGAAGCCGAGATCCTCGAGGAACAGGATCGTGTTGATCGTGAACGCGTCGTAAAGTTCCAAGATATCGATATCTTTCGCCACCAATCCTGCCATCGCATAAGCTTGGCGGCCGCTTTCGCGCGCGCCGGTGACGGTGAGGTCGGGCATCGACGAGATGTTGGCGTGGGTGATGCACTGGCCTTGGCCCAGCACATAGACCGGCTTCTTCTTGAGCGACTTGGCGCGCTCGGGCCGGGTGAGCACGATCGCGCCGCCGCCATCCGTCACCAGGCAGATATCGCGCACGGTGAACGGATAGCTGACCATCCGCGCCTTCAGCACCTCCTCGACGGTCAGCGGGTTCTTCTCCCAGGCCACCGGGTTCTTCAGCGCCCATTGCCGCGCGGCGACCGCGACCTCGGCCATCTGCTCGCGGGTCGTGCCGAATTCGTGCATGTGGCGCGAGGCGGCGAGCGCATAGGCGGTCGAGGGCAGGAACGGCCGGTACGGCGTCTCGTAGGGGTTGATCTCGCGCACGCTGGCGTTCTGGCGGCCGATGCTGCGCTGGGTCGAGCCGTAGGCGATCACCGCGACCTCGCACAGCCCCAGTTGCAGCGCCGCCATCGCGTGCTGGATATGGAACATGAAGGACGAGCCGCCGACGATCGTGCCGTCGATGTAGCGCGGCGACATGCCGAGATATTCGGCGAGATTGAGCGGCGAGGTGCGGCTCTGCGTGCACGCGCTGATCAGCCCGTCGACATCCTTGAGGGCAAGGCCGCAATCGTCGAGCGCGCGGGTGATGCCCTGCGCCATCAGGTCGATCACGTTGAACCCCGGCCCGACCTGGCCGATATCGCTTTCCGCCGCCCCGACGATCGCCGCACCGCCGCGCTTTAGTTCGCTCATCGCTCAGCCCTCCCCGGCGGGATTTAGCGGGGTGAAGACGGGATAGGCCGGCTGCTCGCCCTCGGCCGGGTGGACGCGGAACTTGACCCGCAGGCCGATCTTGACCGCGAGCGGGTCGATCTCCTCGACCCGCCCCATCATCCGGAACCCCTCGTCGCAATCGACCAGCACGATGTTGTGCCCGTCGCCTTTGAACGGATAGGTCACGGTCGTGGCGTAGACCGTCCCGAGACCGGAGGCGACGCGCCATTCGAGATCGGTGCCGCCCGAGAAGGGGCTGACGACGCGGGGATAGAACACCGCCCGCCCGGCCGCCTTGTCCCACTGATAAGCAAGCTGTCCCCTGTCGAGATAGCCCTGATAAACCGCCAGCGGCGACTCCGCCATGCGCTTCCTCCTGCTTTGTCGGGCGGCATAGTGGCGATTCGACCCGGAGCGAGCAACACCGCAGGTCAGCGCACGCGGCTGCCCCCTAGGCCGCCCGCGCCGCGGTGTGCAGCCCGGCGCGGATCATATCGCTGGCCTTTTCGGCGATCATGATCGTCGCGGCGTTGGTGTTGCCGGAAATCACCGTCGGCATCACCGAGGCGTCGACGACGCGCAGCCCCTCCAGCCCGTGCACGCGCAGCTCGTTGTCGACCACCGCCATCGGTCCGGGCCCCATCATGCAGGTGCTGGTCTGGTGGAAGGTGGTGCTGCCGGTGTTCTTGACGTGCTCCAGCCAGTCGGCGTCGCTGTCCTTGTCGGCGCCCGGCCAGAATTCCTCGGTGGCGATGCGCCGCATGGTCGGCGTCTGGAAGATGCTGCGTGCGACCCGCAGGCCAGCGACCATCGTGTCCTTGTCGTTCTGCGTCATCAGGTAGTTGGGCTGCATCACCGGCAGCACGTTCGGGTCGGGCGATTTGATGCGCAGCCAGCCGCGGCTTTCCGGCCGGCACGGGATGCAGACCAGCGAGCAGGCCGGGAACGGGTGCATCGGCTTGCCCGGGGCGTCGAGGCTGCCGGCGAGAAACTGGTACTGGCAGTCCGGCGAGGCGGAGGTCGGCCGCGTCCGCGCGAACAGGCCAATCGGCGCCGCGCCCATCATCAGCGGCCCGCGGCCGGCGGTCAGGTACTGGAACCCGGCCCAGCCCTGGCGCAGCCACGACCGCGAGATTTCGTTGATCGTGTTGGCCTTCCCGACCTTGTAGATCACCCGGCAGCCGAGATGGTCCTGCAGGTTCTCGCCGACACCGGGCAGTTCGTGCGCCACCGCGATGCCGAACTGCTGGAGCAGCGCCGCCGGCCCGATGCCCGACAATTGCAGCAGCTGCGGCGATTGCAGCGAGCCGCCGGCAAGCAGGACCTCGCGCCGCGCGCCGGCGCGGCGGACCACGCCGTCCTGCCTGTATTCGAGGCCGATCGCGCGCTTGCCGTCGAACAGGATGCGCTGCGCCAGCGCCCGCACCTCGACCTTGAGGTTGGGACGCTTCATCGCCGGACGCAGATAGGTGACCGCGGTGCTGGCGCGCCGCCGGCCGCGCACGGTCAGCTGGTAGGTGCCGACGCCTTCCTGCTCTGCGCCGTTGAAGTCGGGGTTGTATTTGTAGCCGGCCTCCTGGCAGGCCTGGATAAACGCGTCGTGCAGCTCGTGCGACGCGCGCATGTCGGTGACGGCGAGCGGCCCCTCGCCGCCGTGGAAATCGTCGGCGCCGTGCTCCTGGCCCTCGGCGCGGCGGAAGTACGGCAGCACGTCGTCATAGGCCCAGCCGGCGTTGCCGAGCTGCCGCCAATGGTCGAAATCCTGTTTCTGGCCGCGAATGTAGATGAGCCCATTGATCGACGACGAGCCGCCCAGCACCTTGCCGCGCGGCCATTGCATGCGCCGCCCGCCCAGCGCCTCCAGCGGCTCGGTCTCATAGACCCAGGTGATCGCCGGGTTGAAGATGTTGCGGTAGAAACCGGCGGGGATGTGGATCCAGGCATTGCTGTCCTTGCCGCCCGCTTCGAGCAGCAGGACCTTGGTGCCGGGATCGGCGGTGAGGCGATTGGCCAGCACGCACCCGGCCGAGCCGGCCCCGACGACGATGAAATCGGCCTCGTGATCGAAATTCATTCAGGTTCCCCAGCTATCTCCGCCTTCGTCCCGGCGCAAGCCGGGACCCACCGTATCGCCGCTTGTGCCGCCGAGAAGTGGGTACCGGCTTTCGCCGGTACGGCAATCAGAGGCGATCAAGCCTCGTGAAGCTCCGCCTCGCCGAGCGCCTGAAGGTCGACGATCGTCATGCCCGGCACCCGATCGCGCACGGCAAAGCCGCTCTCGGTCACGTCGAGCACCGCGAGGTCGGTGTAGACGCGCTTGACGCAGCGCGGCGCGGTCAGCGGGTAGGTACAGCGTTTGAGGATGCGCTTCTCGCCCGATTTGGTGGTGTGCTCCATCACTACCCAGATGCGCCTGGCGCCGACCGCGAGGTCCATCGCCCCGCCGATCGCCGGCGCACGGTCGTTGGCGGAACGCGACCAGTTGGCCAGGTCGCCGTTCTCCGCCACCTGGAACCCGCCGAGCACGCACAGGTCGAGATGCCCGCCGCGCACCATGCCGAAACTGTCGGCGTGGTTCATATAGCTGGCGCCGGTGACCAGCGTCACATGCTGCCGGCTGGCATTGACCAGCCAAGGGTTGAGCTTTTCCGGCGCCGGCGCCGGGCCCATGCCGACGATGCCGTTCTCGGAATGCAGGATCACCTCGCGGTCGGGCGGGATGTAATTGCCGATCAGCGTCGGGATGCCGATCCCGAGATTGACCGCCCAGCCTTCCGGGATGTCCCGTGCGACACGCGCCGCCAGTTCCTCGCGGCTCCAGGGTTTCCAGTTCGGCATCTAGCCCGCTCCGCTTGTGATCACCGCCGGCCTCACGAAATCACCACCGGCGGATCGCCGGACGGCACATGCACCACGCGGTCGACATAGACGCCCGGCGTCACGATCGTCTCCGGCGTCAGCTCGCCGAGTTCGGCGATATTCTGCGTCTGCACGATCGTGAGCTTGCCGGCCGCCGCGACGACCGGATTGAAGTTCCGCCCCGCGTCGCGATAGACGCAATTGCCCCAGCGGTCGGTGCGCCACGCCTCGACCAGCGCGACATCGCCGACGATCGCCGGCTCCAGCACGCATTCGCGGCCGTCGATGACCCGGGTTTCCTTGCCGGTCGCCAGCAATGTGCCGCCGCCGGTCGGCGTGAAGAAGGCCGGGATGCCGGCGCCGCCGGCGCGGATGCGCTCGGCGAGCGTGCCCTGCGGCACGATCTCCAGCTCGATCGCGCCGCGCGCATAGACCTCCTCGAACAGCACCGAGCCGCGGCTGCGCGCAAAGCTGCAGATGATCTTGCGCACCCGGCCCTCGCCGATCAGCCGGGCGACGCCCTCGCGGCCGCGGCCGGCGGTGTTGTGCACGACGGTGAGGTCCTTCGCACCTTGTTCGATCAGGCCGTCGATCAGCGCCCGCGGCTCGCCGATCTGCGCGAACCCGGCGACGATGACGGTCGAGCCGTCCTTGATCCCCGCCATCGCCTCGGCGACGGTGCGGACGAATTTGTCGATCATGCTTCCCGCCAGCGTTTCCCCGCGCGATTTAAGCCGAAGCGCCGAAGCAGAGAAAGCCTCATCGCGCCGCGCTATACTCAACCCGCACCGGCGCAGGCGCCGGGATGGTAAAGCGGGTGAGCGCAGAAATCCTCTCGGCAACGCAAGAGACCATCGCCCGCGCCGCGGTCTTGCTGCGGACGGGCTCACTCGTGGCGTTCCCGACCGAGACGGTCTACGGGCTGGGCGGCGACGCGACCAGCGATGCGGCGGTCGCCGCCATTTTCGCGGCGAAGGGAAGGCCGCGCTTCAACCCGCTGATCGTTCACGTGCCGGGGCTCGCCGAAGCCGAGGCGTTTGCCGTGTTCGACGACCGGGCGCGCGACGCCGTCCGCCGTTTCTGGCCCGGGCCGTTGACGCTGGTGCTGCCGCGCCGGGCGCGAGGCGGGGTGTCGCTGCTGGTTTCGGCCGGTCTCGACACGATCGCGATCCGCGCGCCGCACCATCCCGTGGCCCAGGACCTGCTGCGCGCGGCCGGACGGCCGCTCGCCGCGCCGTCGGCCAACCGCTCGGGGCGCGTCAGCCCGACCGAGGCGGCGCATGTCGCGGCGGAATTGGGCGAGGCGGTCGCGCTGGTGCTCGACGGCGGCCGCTGCCCGGTGGGGGTCGAATCGACGGTGCTCGATCTCAGCGGCGCGGACCCGGTCCTGCTGCGGCCGGGCGGGGTGACGCTCGAAACATTGACCGAGGCGCTGGGTCCGATCGCGACCGCCGCGGCGAATCCCACCGCGCCGCGCTCGCCCGGCCAGCTCGCCAGCCATTACGCGCCGCGCCTGCCGCTGCGGATGAACGCGACCGAGGCCCGCAGCGGCGAGGCGCTGCTGGCCTTTGGCGCAGCGGCGCCGCCAGGCTTTGCGGCGGTGCTGAACCTGTCGCCCGAGGGCAGTCTGGTCGAGGCCGCCGCCAATTTGTTCGCGATGCTGCGGCGGCTCGACCGGCCGGGGTTCTCCGGCATCGCGGTCATGCCGGTCCCGGAGCACGGTCTCGGCCGGGCGATCAACGACCGCCTCCGCCGCGCCGCCGCCCCGCGCGGCTAGGCAAGGGACCGCTCGTCTATGCGGCGGTCTTCGCCTGTCCCGGCTTCGGCAGCGCGGCGCGGCGCATCAGGCAGGCCGTCGCGAAGGGGTAGGCGTACCACAGGCCGAGCAACAGCATGACCGTGCCGAGGCCGGCGGCGATGCCGACGCCGGCCCCCGCGATCTTCGCGACCACCACATAGACGTCGCCGGCCAGCCCGAGCGCCAGCGGCACCGTCGCCAGGGTGATCAGCGTGCTGGCGATGCGGTACATCTCGGGGCAATCCTCGCCCTCGTAAACGATGCGGTGATAGGCGGCGGGCGCCATCAGCAGGATCACCGACAGCGCGATCAACCCGAGGCAGGCGGCATGGACCGCCTGCGCGATCGCCGGCAATTCGGCGAACGGGTGCGTCAGGATGATCGACAGCTGGAACCCGAGCAGCGCCTGCGCGCCGGGGATGATGACCCGCGCCTCGGTCAGCGACTGCTCGATCTTGGTGTGTATCGGGGTCTTTTGCCGCCGGCCGGTCGAGGTCATTGCCGTTGTCCTCCGTTGCGCTTGCCCGGTCACGTGACGCGCGACGAGGGGCCCGCCATACCACGCCGCGAGCGCGGCGCCGCCGGCGGCGGTGCCCGCCGCGATCCCCGCCGCCGTTCCCCAAGCCAGCTCGATGACCGGGAACACGTCGAGGCTCAGCGCGATCGCGAACGGCAGCAGCGCGGCGTCGGCGAACACCGTCACCAGGCGATGAAAACAGCCGCTGTCGTCGCCGTCCTCGACGATGCGGTGATACGGGTTGGGCGCGATCAGCAGCGCGACCACGCAGACCAGGCAGCCGAGCGACACCGCGCTCAGATAGCGGCCTGCGTCGGTCAGCTCGGGGAAGCGCTCGGTGAACGCGCCACGCAACTGAAACCCCAGCAGGATATTGGCGCCGAGGATCAGCATGCGGAGCTCGTCCAGCCCGAGCTTGGTTTTCGCCGAAAGCTTCATGCTCGGTGAACGGTGTCCGCGCCGCAGTGGCGTCACAAAACCGCAACGACGCCAAAATCGCCGCATTGGCTGCGAGGGGGGAGCGCGACCTGGGGATACACCGCAAATACCGGGCGGAACGGCAGCGCCGGTGCTAAGCTGAACGCCAAACGAAAGGGAGGCGAAGATGGCCGCGATGATCGAATTTTCCCGGCCCGACGGCGGCAAGTCCAAGGGCTATCTGGCGAGCGCCGGCACCGGCCGGCCCGGCATCGTCGTGATCCAGGAGTGGTGGGGCCTCAACGACCAGATCTGCGGCGTCGCCGATCGCCTCGCGCGCGCCGGCTACAACGCGCTGGCGCCCGATCTCTACAAGGGCCGGCTGACCACTGTGCCGGATGAAGCCAACCATCTGATGACCAACCTCGACTTCCCCGACGCGACGCATCAGGACCTGCGCGGGGCGGTGCAGCATCTCGCGGCATCGAGCGGCAAGGTCGCGGTGATCGGGTTCTGCATGGGCGGAGCGTTGACCGTCGCGGCCTGCGTGCACATCCCGGAGGCGGCGGCCGGTATCTGCTTTTACGGCATTCCGCCCAAGGAATTCGCCGACCCGGCAAAGATCACGGTGCCGTTCCAAGGGCATTTCGCCAACAAGGACGATTGGTGCACCCCGGCGGCGGTCGACGCGCTGGAGGCGGCGATGACCCGGTCGAAGCCGGAAATATACCGCTACGACGCCGCCCACGCCTTCTTCAACGAGCGCAGCCCGGCCTACGACATCGCCTGCGCCAATGTCGCCTGGGACCGGATGAATGCGTTCCTGAAGGCAAGGCTGTAGGGGCTGCGGCATCAGCCGCGAAAATTCCCCGATCGCCTCCGTCTCGTCCTGGCCGCCAACGACCGGCTCGGCATCGGCTGATCGCCGGAACCATCGCCCTTCGGCGCGTGTATAATCGCGCGTGAGTAGAGGCTCCCTGACCACGGCGCGGTGCCCGACATGAACGCCATTCCCGTCTCCCCGCCGCCGGTTGCCGCGCCGTTGCGGCTGCACATCCCGCCGCATCGCTCGATCCCGGGGAAGCGGCCGGATTTCAGCTATTTTCGCCTGCCGCCGGCGGGCGGGTTCGCCCGGCCGGCGATCGACGTGCCGTCGGTCGAGACGCACCCGCTGGCGACGGCGCTGATCCGCGTGCTTGACGAGGCGGACGAAGCGGTCGGCGATTGGGACCCGCGTCTCGATCCCGAGACGCTGCGTCGCGGGCTGCGCGCGATGATGCTGACGCGGGCCTATGACGGCCGCATGTACCGCGCGCAGCGCACCGGCAAGACCAGCTTCTACATGACCTCGCTCGGCGAGGAGGCGATCGCGGTGGCGCAGGCCATGGCGCTCAACCCGGACGACATGCTGTTCACCAGCTATCGCCAGCAGGGGCTGCTGATCGCCCGCGGCTATCCGATCCTCGATATGATGTGCCAGATCTATTCGAATTCGCACGACCCGCTAAAGGGCCGGCAGCTGCCGGTGATGTACTCGTCGCGCCCGTATTCGTTCTATTCGATCTCCGGCAATCTCGGGACGCAATTCTCGCAGGCGGTGGGCTGGGCGATGGCCTCGGCCTATTCGGGCGACACCCGCATCGCCGCCGGCTGGATCGGCGAGGGCGCCACCGCCGAGCCGGATTTCCATCACGCGCTGACCTTTGCCGCGGTGTACCGCGCACCGGTCGTGCTCAATGTGGTCAACAACCAGTGGGCGATCTCCTCGCACCAGGAGGTCGCCGGCGGCGAGGAGGCGACCTTCGCCGCGCGCGCCATCGGTTTCGGGCTCGCCTGCTTGCGGGTCGACGGCAACGATTTCCTCGCGGTCTACGCCGCGACCAGATGGGCCGC
>DASZOZ010000106.1:0-18093 GCA_035550515.1 Allostellaceae bacterium | reverse complement strand
CATGATCTCGGTGATCTGGCCGTAGATCTTGATCGAGGTGTCGGTCCCCGGGATCAGGATCGAGCGCGGGAAGCTGCCGGCGGTCACCGCCGCGCCCGACGCCGAGTTCGGGGTGACGGCAAACACCGCGCCGGCGCCGGGGTTGAGGCCCACGGCGGCGAGCTGGTCGACCCGCTGGTTGAGCAATTGCTGATTGAGCTGCAGATCGTCGGCGCGGGCGCCGGCAAGTCCGGTCAGCATCGCCAGCGCGGCGGTGCTACCCCCGAGCGCTGCGATGGTACCCAATTTACGCGCCTTCATCATTAATCCCCCTCCCAAGATCAAACCGTCCGCGACAGGCCGCCGGACCGGGGCCGCGTATCGCTTGCCCAACGGGCGGTTGGGCGTAGAGGGGAGTATCCGCTAACTGCGCGAAGTGTCTTTGCTTCAAGACATTGCTTTAAAGCAATATCTTAGGGCGTGCTCATTTTTGAACGGTATGGCATGCTCCGCTACCAAGGAATTTGACTTTGTCCAAGTCGCGCCCGTAACGTGCGGGTAAGGATAAAGAGCGCGGTGTGAACAGGAGGCCGCTCATGGGAGGCACGCCGTCGCCGGCGACGGTCTCTAATGCATTCATCAACCGGTTGATGCAACTCGTTCCGCTGACGGCGGACGAGGTCGCCGTCCTGCTGGAACTGCAAGCCAGCCCGCGCACGATACAGCGGCACCGCGACATCATCACGGAAGGCCGCACCTACGGAAGCATCTTCATAGTCATGGAAGGTAATGCGATCCGTTACCGCATTCTCCATGACGGCCGCCGGCAAATCGTCAATATCGTTCTGCCCGGCGATATCGTCGGCGCGCTCGGCTATTTTATGGAGAGTTCATTATATTCGACCAAGGCGCTGACCGAGGTGACGGTTGCGGTAGTGCCGTTTGCCCGGCTCAACGGGCTGAATGAGACCCATCCGCGGCTTCTTACCAAGATTTTCTGGTGGTTTTCTTGCGAATCCACGATATACGCCGAGCATCTCGTTGATTTGGGCCGCAGATCGGCACTTGAGCGGGTCGCTCATTTCCTCCTCGAACTGCTGACGCGGCTGCGATCGGTGGGCTTGGCGGAAGAACAATCGTTCAAGATTCCGCTGACGCAGGAGTTGATCGCCGACGCGCTGGGGCTGAGCATCCCGCACGTCAATCGCGTCTTGCGACGGTTGCGCGAGGACCAATTGGTCGTCGTCGAGGATCAGCGGGTGACCTTCAAGGACATCGACGCGCTGTCCGAACTTGCCGATTTCGAGCCGAGCTATCTCTCTCGCTTTCCCGGTGGGGAACTGCTGGCGGGGCAATAAGGGACTGTGGCGCAACTGTCACAGGTGAACTTTTTTTGCCATAGCCATCGTTTTGGGCGTCCACGGGCGCTCCGGCGGGCGGCGCCGGGGCTGAGTGGGACGGCGCGCGTTTCGGCGCTATTCTACCGCAGCGTTCGTCCAACTTCGCCGAGGCGGACCTCATGGCCGTGATCGTTTTCGCCAATGCCGTGGTGCTCGATGTGGCGGGCGGCGCGCGGCGCGAGGCGCACCATGTCGTCGTCGAGGACGACCGCATCAAGGAGGTCTCCGACCGTCCCGTGCGCGCCGGCGGTGCGCGAATGATCGATCTCGCCGGCCGCACGCTGATGCCGGGGCTGATCGACGCGCATGTCCATGTGATCGCGGTCGACGCGGCGCTTCCACGGCTCGCCGAGCAGCCGCTGACCCTGACCAGCCTGCAAGCCGGGCGGGTCATGGAGGGCATGCTCGCGCGCGGCTTCACCACGGTGCGCGATGCCGGCGGCGGCGATGGCGGGCTGGCCGAGGCGGTGGCGCAAGGGCTGGTGCGCGGGCCGCGGCTGTTTCCGTCGGGGCAAGCGCTGAGCCAGACCGGCGGACATGGCGACCTGCGGCCGCGGACCCGCTCGGTGACCAGCTGCGCCTGCTGCGAATACGGCGCCGGGCTGGCCCGAATCGCCGACGGCGTCGACGAATGCCGCCGCGCCGCGCGCGACGAGCTGCGCAAGGGCGCGACGCAGATCAAGATCATGGCCTCGGGCGGCGTCGCCTCGCCCTATGACCCGATCTGGAACCTGCAGTACAGCGACGCGGAGATGCGCGCGATCGTCGAGGAAGCGCGGGCTTGGCGCACCTATGTCCTGGCGCATGCCTATACCCCGGAGGCGATCCGGCGCGCGGTCGCCAACGGCGTGCGCTCGATCGAACATGCCAATCTGATCGATGCGCCGACGGCGGTGGCGGTGGCCGCGGCGGAGGGGTTTGTCGTGCCGACGCTGGTGACTTATGACGCGCTGCACCGCTTCGGGCGCGAATTCGGCGTCGCCGAATCCAGCCTCGGCAAGCTCGCCGAGGTGCGCGAGGCCGGGCTGCGCTCGCTGGAGATCCTGCGCGAGGCCGGCGTCAGGATCGGCTACGGCACCGACCTGCTGGGCGCGATGCACCGGTATCAGTCGCGCGAGTTCGTGATTCGCGCCGAAGCCATGACGCCGCTCGACATCATCCGTTCGGCGACCACCGTCAACGCGGCGCTGTTGCACCGCGAGGGGGAACTCGGCGTGGTGGCGCCGGGCGCGCGCGCCGACCTGATCGCCGTCGACGGCGATCCGCTGCGCGATATCGGCCTGCTCGACGGCCAGGGCGAGCACCTAGCCGTGATCATGAAAGACGGCGTGCTCTACAAGACGCCGGATTAGAATGGCTGTATGAATTTTTGGCGACGCGAGCGCGTCGAGCGGCACCTCGCGGCGGTTCTCGCCGCCGACATCGCGGGTTTTGCCCGCTTGATGAGCGAAGACGAGGCGGGAACGCTCGCGGAGCTGCGCGCCTGGCGCAACGAGATCGCCGACCCCCGCATTCGCGAGGGACGCGGCCGTATCGTCAAGTCGACCGGCGACGGGTTTCTCGTCGAATTTGCCAGCGTGGTCGACGCGGTGCGCTGCGCGGTGGAAATGCAGCGCGACATGGCCGGGCGCAACGCCGCGCGGCCGCCCGCGCGGCGTCTGGAATTTCGCATCGGCATCAATCTCGGCGACATCGTTACCGAGGGGCACGACATCTTCGGCGACGGCGTCAATGTCGCCGCCCGGCTCGAAGCGCTCGCCGAGCCGGGCGGCATTTGCGTGTCGAGCGTCGTGCGCGACCAGGTGCGCGACAAGCTGCCCTATACGTTCGAGGACCGCGGCGAGCGGCAGGTCAAGAACATCGCCCGGCCGGTGCGGATCTACGCGCTGTCGCCGCCGGCGGTCGCCGCGACCGAGCTGGTCGCGGTTCCGCGCCGGCTCGACCCGCGGGTGATGCCGCTGATCGCGGTGTTGATCGCGGCGGCGCTCGGCGCTTTCACCATGCTCGGCGGCTGGATGTGGTGGCGCGGCCATCTCGCCGGCGAGGCGCCGACCGCAGCCGCGAGCCCGGCCCGCATCGCGTCGGCCAATCCGGTGCCGCGCCTGTCGATCATCGTGCTGCCGTTCGAGAACCTGTCGCACGACCCCGATCAGGACTATTTCGCCGATGCGATCACCGAAGACTTGACCACCGACCTGTCGCGCATCGCCGGCAGCTTTGTGATCGCGCGCAACACCGCCTTTACCTACAAGGGCATCCCGGTCGATGTGAAGCAGCTCGGGCGCGATCTGGGCGTCCATTATGTGCTCGAAGGCAGCGTCAGGCGGGTTGGCGACCGGGTGCAGGTCAACGTCCAGCTGATCGGCGCCGACAGCGGCGCGCATGTCTGGGCGGACCGCTTCGAGACCAACATGCGCAACCTCCGGGACGCGCAGAGCGAGATCACCGGCCGGCTCGCCCGCACCCTTAACCTGGAGCTGGTGCAGGCGGTCGGCCGGCGGATCGAACGGGAGGGCTCGGCCGACCCGGACGCGCAGGACCTGATCATGCGCGGCTGGGCGCTCTATCAGCGCACGCCGGCGGCGTCGAGCCGCGCCGGCGCGATGGCCGCCTTTGCGCAGGCGCTGCGGATCGATCCCAAATCCTACGACGCCAAGCTCGGCATCGCGTCGGTGCTGGTGGTCGGGCTGGCCAGCGGCAGCGACACCCCCGAGGCCGACGAGGCGCGCGCCGAGGCGCTGCTGAACGAGCTGCTGGTGCGCGATTCCAACCGTTCGCAGCTGCATGCGATGATCGCGCTGTTGCGCCGGGTGCAGAACCGCCTCCCCGAATCGCGCATCGAATGGCAGCGGGCGATCGAGCTCGATCCGAACAACGCCGCGGCGATCGGTCAGCTCGGCGTGACGTTGATCTATCTTGGCGACCCGGCGGCGGCGATCCCGCTCGAGGAAAAGCGCATTCGCCTCAACCCGAACGACGCCAATATCGCGCTGGCCTATTGGTCGCTCGGTCTCGCCTATCTGCTGCAGAACGATCTGCCGCCGGCGATCGACTGGCTGACCAAGGCGCGCGCCGCCAATCCCCGCATCTATTATATAGACCTCGACCTGGCGGCGGCGCTGGCGCTGAAGGGCGATCTCGACGGCGCGCGCGAGGCGCTCGCCGCCTCGCTGAAGCTGAAGCCCGAAATCAATTCGATGAAGCGGCAGCTGGCACGCTGGGCCTACACCAACAACCCGGCCTACCGCGCGCTCGCGGAAAAGACAATCGACGCCGGGCTGCGCAAGGCGGGGATGCCCGAGGAGTAGGGGTCACTCCGCCGCGTTCTTGCCGCCATAGCGGCGGACGCGCAGATCGGCCTGCTCCTTGTGTCCCCAGAAGCGCTCGATCGCGCACAGCCGGCTGCAATATTCGCCGATCATCGCGCTCGCCTCGGGCGTGCGCACCTCCTGGTAGGTGCAGGTCTTGAGGAACTTGCCGACCCACAGCCCGCCGGTGTAACGCGCCGCGCCCTTGGTCGGCAGCGTGTGGTTGGTGCCGATCACCTTGTCGCCGTAGGAGACATTGGTCTGCGGGCCCAGAAACAGCGCGCCGTAATTGCGCAGCCGGTCGAGATAGCGGCGCGGCTCGCGGGTCAGCACCTCGACATGCTCGGCGGCGATGCGGTCGGCCTCGGCGACCATCTCGTGCTCGTCGGCGCAGAGGATCACCTCGCCGTAATCCCGCCAGGCGACGCCGGCGACATCGGCGGTCTGCAGCACATGGAGCTGGCGGGCGACCTCGTGGAGCGTGTCGTGCGCCAGCTTTTCCGACGTGGTCAGCAGGATCGCCGGCGAGGTCGGGCCGTGCTCGGCCTGGCCGAGCAGGTCGGTGGCGCACATCTCGGCATCGGCGCTGTCGTCGGCGATGACGAGGATTTCGGTCGGGCCGGCGAACAGGTCGATGCCGACCTTGCCGTAGAGCTGGCGCTTGGCCTCGGCGACATAGGCGTTGCCGGGGCCGACCAGCATGTCGACCGCGGCAAAGGTCTCGGTGCCGATGCCCATCGCCGCCACCGCCTGGACCCCGCCCAGCACGCAAATCTCGTCGGCGCCGCCGAGATGCATCGCGGCGATCGTTTCGGGGTGCGGGCCGCCCTGGTTGGGCGGGGTGCAGGCGGTGATATGGCCGACGCCGGCGACCTTGGCGGTGACGATCGACATATGCGCCGAGGCAACCATCGGATAGCGCCCGCCGGGCACATAGCACCCGACCTTTCCCACCGGGATGTGGCGATGGCCGAGCACCACGCCGGGCAGCGTCTCGACCTCGACGTCCTTCAGCGCGGCGCGCTGGATCTCCGCGAAGTTGCGGATTTGCCGCTGGGCGAATTTGATGTCGTCGATGGTCCGCGGCGAGACCTTGGCGACCAGGTCGGCGATCTCGGTCTGCGAGAGCCGGAAGCTCCGGGGCGACCATTTGTCGAAACGTTCGGAAAGTGCGCGGACCGCGGCGTCGCCGCGCGTGCGGACATCGCCGAGGATGCCCTCGACGGTGGCGCGCACCTTGGCGTCGGCCTCGTCCTGCGTGCCGGCGAGCGCGGCGGTCTTGATGTGGCGCGGCATCGGTTCGTTCCTTTAGCTGACCTGCCAATCGAGTTCGATCATCGCGACTCCGCCGCGCCTTACCACGCGGTCCAGCCGCCGTCGGCGAGCAGCGACGAGCCGGTCACCAGACCGGCGGCGGGGGAGGCGAGGAAAACCACCGCGTTCGCGACTTCCTCGACCGTGCCGGCGCGACCGCGCGGGATGCGGTCAAGGATCCATTGGCGGGTCGCCGGGTCGTCGAAGAACGGCTTGGTCAGCGGCGTCTCGATAAAGGTCGGGGCGATCGTGACGGCGCGGATGTTGCGCGGCGCGAGCTCGACGGCCATCGCCTTGGTGAGGCCCTCGACCGCGTGTTTGGTCATCACGTAGACGGCGCGGTCGCGCTCGGAGCCGACATGGCCCATCTGCGACGACATGTTGATGATGACGCCGCCGCCTTGCCCGGCCATGCGCCGGGCTGCGGCCTGCGCGGTCAGGAACAGGGCGCGGATATTGAGGCCGACGAGCCGGTCGAGCGTCGTCTCGTCGACCTCGAGGAAGGGCTGCGGGCGGTTGGCGCCGGCGTTGTTGACGAGAATGTCGAGCCGGCGCGGACCGGCGACCGCTGCGCGCATCGCCGCGGTGTCGGTGACGTCGAAGGGCAGCGGCGTTGCCGTGCCCCCGGCGGCGGCGATCTCGGCGGCGACGGCTTCCAGTTCCGCCGGCGAGCGGCTGTTGAGCAGCAGTTCGGCGCCCGCGGCGGCGAGCGCCAGCGCGATGCCGCGGCCGAGCCCGCGCCCGGCCCCGGTCACCAGCGCGACCTTGCCGTCGAGGCGGAAGGCGCCGGGGCCGCTCACGGCGTCGACCCCCACCCCGACCCTCCCCCGCCGGCGGGGGAGGGAGCGCGTCTGAGGCGAAGGCGGCAATCCCCCGCCCCCGCCGGCGGGGGAGGGTCGGGGTGGGGGTGACGCATACGGGTCAGTCTCATCACAGCCCGTCGGCGTGGGCTTCGAGGAGGCGCCAGGTGGCGGGGGTGAATTTCGCCTTCCAGCGGGCGTAGAAATCGCCGAGCCGGCCGCGGATGCTGGCGGTGTCGGCTTGGTTGACGATCATGCCGCGGGCGGCGAGCACGGCTTCGCCCTCGGCGTTGATCTGTTCGACATCGGCGCGCTGGCGCTTGGCATACAGCTCGACATTGCGCTCGGTGACCCATTGGATGTCCGCCGGCAGTGCGCCCCACGCCGCTTTGTGGGCCAGCAGCGTGAAGCCCGACCACCAATGGTTGGTGAGGCTCAGATAGGTCTGCACCTCGTCGAGCTTGAGCGCGATCACCACCTGGAGCGGGTCGCTCTGGCCGTCGAAGCGCTTGGCCTTGAGGGCGTCGTACATGCCGCTGAACGGCACCATCCCGGCTTCCGCGCGCAATGCCTGGAAGAATTCGGTGGCGATCGCGCCGCCCGGCGTGCGGATTTTCAGCCGGTCGAAATCGGCCGCGGTCTGGATCGGCCGGTTGCCGGTGGTGATGTGGTGAAAGCCGTTTTGCAGCGACCAACGGAAGGCGTGCAGGCCGGCGCGGGCGAGCTCGCCGCGGATCGCCTCGCCGAGGCCGCCGTCGAGCGCGGCAAAGACCGAACGGCTGCTTTTGAACGCGTAGGGGAGCATCGGCAGCGCGCTCGACGCCGCAATGCCGCCCAGCGTCGCGCCCGACAGATAGAAGTCGAGCGCGCCCTTCTGGACATCGGCGAACATCTGCGGGTCGGGGCCGAGCCGGCTCTCGGGATGGACCTCGAGGACAAAGCTGCCGTCGGTCTCGCGTTCGATGGCGGCGGCCATCTCGGCCATGCGCTTTGCGGTGGGGCTCTCCGCCGGCTGGTTGAGGCCGAGCTTGTAGCGGATGGGGCTCGTACGGGTCGTTCGCATCGGTTGCGATTAGCATGCCGCCCGGCTCGCCGGAACCCGTTTTCAGCTTGCGGCTTGACAGGACCCCGCGATGGGCGTTCTCTGCTTCCCGTTCCGTGGTGATTTGAGCCGACCGGCTTGCGCGCCACGTTAAATAAAGCGCTAAAAGGTCGGGAGTTCGTAAAGGAACCCTGGCCCTCCGGTCCGGGGTTTTTTGTTGCCCGGATCAGGCGGCTCCAGGACAGACAAAAGGAGCATGCCGGTGACCAAGCAAGTCCTGCCCCCCGAGATCGCGAACGAGGTGAGTCAATCGACGATCCTCGTGCGTGGCGGCTCGATGCGTAGCGCCTTCGAGGAGACGTCCGAGGCGTTGTTCATGACCTCGGGCTTTGTCTACGGCAGCGCCGCCGAGGCGGAGGCGGCGTTCAAGGACGACAGCCAGCGTTTCCTCTACTCGCGCTACCGCAACCCGACGGTGGCGATGTTCGAGGAGCGGCTGCGGCTGCTGGAAGGCGCCGAGGCATGCCGCGCGACGGCGAGCGGCATGGCGGCGGTGTTCGCCGCGCTGCTCTGCAAGCTGCGGGCGGGCGACAAGGTCGTGGCGAGCCGGGCGCTGTTCGGGTCGTGCTCCTACATCATCAACGAGCTGCTGCCGCGCTGGGGCGTCAAGACGACGCTGGTCGACGGCCGCGACCTCGGCGCCTGGGAGGCGGCGATCGGCGGCGAGGTCAAGGTGACGTTCTGCGAAAGCCCGTCCAACCCGGCGATGGACCTGGTCGATCTGGCCGGGGTCGCGGCGCTGACCCATCGCGCCGGCGGCATTTTTGTCGTCGACAACGTGTTCGCGACGCCGCTGTTGCAAAAGCCGCTGCAGCACGGCGCCGATGTCGTCGTCTATTCGGCGACCAAGCATATCGACGGCCAGGGCCGCTCGCTGGGCGGCGCGATCCTGTGCAGCAACGACTACCTGAAGAACGATCTCGGCCAGTTCTACCGGCATACCGGGCCGTCGCTGTCGCCATTCAACGCCTGGCTGCTGCTCAAGAGCCTGGAGACGCTGGAACTGCGCGTCGAGCGGCACTGCCGCACCGCGGAAAACATCGCCAAGCATCTCGAGGCCCACCCGAAGGTGCCCCGCGTGCTCTATCCAGGCTTGCCGAGCCACCCGCAGCACGAGCTGGCGAAGCGGCAGATGGCGCTCGGCGGCAGCGTCGTGTGCTTCGACATCGCCGGCGACAAGGCGGCCTGCTTCCGCTTTATGGACGCGCTGAGGCTGGTCGATATCTCGAACAACCTCGGCGACGCCAAGAGCATCATCACCCATCCGGCGACGACGACGCATTCGCGGCTCAAGCCCGAGGAACGCGCCGAACTCGGCATCGGCGACGGGCTGGTGCGGCTGTCCGCCGGGCTGGAAGGCGAGCGCGACCTGATCGCCGATCTCGACCGCGCCCTGGCGCAGGTGTAGCGCCGCGGCCGATCACGGCCGGGCGGCGGCAATCTCGGGGGCGTCCTTGCAAAGGCGCCCCCGACGCGCCACATACGGCGCGTCAACTTTTGGTTCGGCATGGATTTCGTAGCTCGCTCGAGCGCCGAACCGCCTTCCGTCAAAAAAGCCAACGGTTGATCCGGCGCTCGATCGGGAGCGGCGGTAAACTCGCTTGAAAGGCTATCGATGACCACCGGAACCGTTAAATGGTTCAACGCCCAAAAGGGCTACGGCTTCATCCAACCGGATGACGGCTCGAAAGACGTTTTCGTCCACATCTCCGCCGTCGAACGCTCAGGCATCGGCAACCTGCATGAGGGCCAGAAGCTCAGTTACGAGCTCGAGCGCGGCAATCAGGGCAAGACCTCGGCCGTTGCGTTGAAGTCGGTCTAACGGGCACGCGGCGCCTCTGCCCGGCAGGGGCGCCGCACTTGCGGAGGCTTCGATGTCAACGCACAAATTCGCGGCCGGCCAGAGCGTGCGCTTTTCTCCGCATCGTTTTGAAGACGGTTCGGCCCGCGGGCTCTACACAGTCGTGACCCGGCTCCCCGAAGCGGGCAACATGCCGCAATATCGCATCAAAGCGAAGACGGACGGCCGCGAACGGGTGGTCCGAGAGGATCAGCTCGCACGCGCCTGAGGGACGCTACGGCTTGGGCGCCGACCGGCGGAACGGGTTGCGCGCGACATTCTGCTCGCTCACGCGCTGCTTGTTCCGCGCGATCCAGACTTCGGCAGCCGCTTCGGTGTCGAACTTGCTGACCGTGGTCGGAAAGCTGTCGGGGATTTTGACTTCCACGCCGAACCCGCCATCGGCGAGCGGCACGACGCGGTAGACGGCTTCGGCATAAGGGTGCGTTCTCATCAACCCTATATGGGGACGGCGTCGGCGGATTTCTGCCTAAACCTGCGCTGCCTGTCCCGGAATGTGCGCAGACGATTTGTACCATATGAGAATGTATAGATTAGAAAAATTGACATTTCTATGATGTGAGAATATCTGAACCACGTCGGATCGGCGGTACTTTCCGCTGCCGTCGGAGGATGGCGCTGTGGTTCAGCTTGTCGAGAAGATTTCCAAGGCCGAGGCGGTCAAGCAGCAAAGCCGCCGCCTGCGCGGCCATATCGCCCGCGACCTGGCCGACACGGCGACGCCCTTCAACGGCGAAGGCTATTCGCTGCTCAAATTCCACGGAATCTATCAGGGATATGATCGCGACAGCGCGACCGAGCTGAAGCAGGCGGGCGAGTCGAAGCACTATCAGTTCATGGTGCGGGTGCGCATCCCGGGCGGCCGGCTCAAGGCGGCGCAATATCTCGCGCTCGACAAAGTCGCCGACACCTATGCCGACGGCTCGCTGCGGGTGACGACGCGGTCGAGCATCCAGTTTCACGGCGTCGTCAAATCCGGTCTCAAGGCGGCGATGGGCGAGATCAACGCCGGGCTGATGACGACGCTTGCCGCCTGCGGCGATGTGGTCCGCACCGTCACCACCTCGCCGGCGCCGCTCCGCAACCCGGTTCATGACCGGCTGGAGGCCGACGCGCGGCTGCTCGGCTCGGTCCTGCTGCCGAAGACCGGCGCCTACAAGGAGATCTGGGTCGACGGCGAACCGTGGAGCGAGGATCAGGGGGCCGAAGAGGCGACCGACCCGCTCTACGGGGACCGTTACCTGCCGCGCAAGTTCAAGATCGGCTTCGCGGTGCCCGAGGACAACACGATCGACGTGCTGACCAACGATCTCGGCATCGTCGCGCTGTGGCAGGGCGGTGAGCTCGTCGGGTATAATTTCTTTCTCGGCGGCAGCCACGGCGCCACGCACAACAAGCCCGAGACCTATCCGCGCATGGCCAGCGCGGTGTGCTTTGTCGAGCCCGGCGACCTGGTCGAGGCGGCCAAGGCGGTGGTGCGGCTGCATCGCGATTGGGGCGATCGCGTCAACCGGCGGCATGCCCGCCTCAAATACGTGATCGCCGAGCGCGGCGAGGAATGGGCGCGCGAGCGGCTGTCGGAAGACCTCGGCAAGCCGCTCGAACCGGTGCGGCCGATGGCGAAGTTCGCGGTGCCGGAATATCTCGGCTGGCACCCGCAGGGCGACGGCAAGCTGTTTCTCGGCCTGCCGATTTCGAGCGGGCGCATCGTCGACGGCCCCGCCTCGAAGCTGCGCACGGCGCTGCGCGAGATCATCGCCGAATACGGCGCCGACCCGATCCTGATGCCGAGCCAGGACATCATCTTGTCCGAGATCGACCCGACCGACCGCGACGCGATCGAGGCGAAGCTGCGCGCCTACGGCGTGCGCCGCGCAGACGACATGGTGCCGGCCGAGCGCTGGGCGCTGGCTTGCCCGGCGCTGCCGACTTGCGGCTTGGCGCTGACCGAGGCGGAGCGGGTGCGCGATCTGCTGGTGTCGGAGATTGTCGAGCGGATGGCGCGCTGGGGCGTCGAGCAGGAAAGGCTGTCGATCCGCATCACCGGTTGCCCGAACGGCTGCGCGCGTCCCTATAGCGGCGATATCGGCATCGTCGGCCGCATCCCCGGCTACTACTCGATCTATGTCGGCGGCGATTTCGAGGGCACGCGGCTGAACGACGTCGTGGCCGAGCGCATCCGGCTGGGGGAAGTGGCGGACGTGCTCGACCCGCTGTTCGGGGTGTTTGCGGGGGAGCGCTTGCCGGGCGAGGGGTTTGGCGATTTCTGCCTGCGCTACGGCATCGTCCGGCTGCGCGAGATCGTCGCCGACGCACGCGACAAGCCTCGCGCCGCCGCGGATTGATCCTTAAAAACAAACCGGCCCGGTTTGTCGCCGGGCCGGTGGACTCTGAAAACAAACCGGCCCGGTTTGTCGCCGGGCCGGTGGATTTGCCCTTCTTGCGGGGCTTAGCGCTGGATGATGACCGTCTGCGGCGGCGGAGGCGGCGCATAGGCCGGGGTGCTCGCGACACCGGTCGCGGCGCCGGCGCCGCCGCCGACGGCGGCCCCGACCGCCGCACCCGGCGCGCAGCCGATCGGGATCGTCACGATGCAGCCGATGATCGCACCGGTGGCCGCCCCGCTGGTACCGCCGGCCACGGCATTCGCCGCAGGATCGGGGGTCTGAGCAAAGGCTGGGACGGCGAGCGCCATGCCGGCGGCTAGCGCAATAGCGCTGACGACTTTCGTGGTGTTCATTGCCAATCTCCCTCTGAACTGTCTAGTCGCTCGCCAACAACAGCATGGGGAACGACCGTTTCCCTGGCTCACAAACACCTTCGTGTTAAGTCTGATCCCGATGATCTATTGGGTTTCGTGTAAGATAGACTTGTAGGTTTGTCACAAATTGTTGCAAGAGGTTGGCATATGGTGCAACCCGATGGACTCGCCATCACCGGCGCTTCGCGCTAGGTTGCGGCAATTTCGCATCACGAGGACCGCTCATGGCTATCACGGTCGCGATCATGGCTCAGGGGGCGATGGGGGCCGGCGTCGGCAAGCGCCTCAACGAACGCGGCGCCAGCGTGCGGACGCTGCTCTCGGGGCGCAGCGAGGCGAGCGCCCATCGGGCCAAGGCCGCCGGTATGCAACCCGCCGCGGACGAGCGCGAATTGCTGTCGGGCGCCGATTACTTCCTGTCGATCCTGCCGCCGGACCAGGCGGAGGGGCTGGCGTCGCGCTTGGCGCCGGCGCTGCAATCGCTGGCGGTGAAGCCGGTCTACGTCGATTGCAACGCGGTCAGCCCGCAGACTGCCGCGCGCATCGCCGCGATCGTCGAGCCGACCGGCGCCGCCTTTGTCGACGGCGGCATCATCGGCGGGCCGCCGCGCGAGGGCTACAGCCCGGCGATCTACGCCTCGGGGCCGCAGGCCGAACGCACCAGGCCGGTGGCCGATTACGGGATCGACTGGCGCATCATCGCCGGGCCGATCGGCGCCGCCTCGGGGCTGAAAATGTCCTATGCCGGGATCACCAAGGGCACCACCGCGATCGCCGCGGCGATGCTGCTGGGGGCGGCGCGCTTCGGCTGCGCCGAGGCGCTGATCGCCGAACTGGCGTCGTCGCAGCCCGAAATGCTCCAGCGCATGAAGCGCAGCATTCCCGGCATGTACGACAAGGCCTATCGCTGGGTTGGCGAGATGGAGGAGATCAGCGATTTCCTCGATGCCAGCGCGCCGTCGAGCGACATGTATCGCGGCATCGCCCGGCTCTATGAATTTCTCGCCGCGGCGGAAGACGACAAGACGCCCGACGACGGCAATGCGATCCGCACGTTGGATCGCGTGCTGGGCCGGGCTGGCTGAAGGCAGTCGGCGAAGGGCAAAAAATAACGCGGGCGGCTTTGATGCCGCCCGCGTCGCTGTTTGGGGCTAATAGCCGTAGCCATAGCCGTAATACGGGTAGCCGTAGCTGTAGCCGTAATACGGGTAGCTATACCCATACCCGTACGGATACGCCGACGAAGCGATTGCCGCGCCCGCCAGCGCGCCGGCGGCGAGACCCAAGCCGACACCGCCCCACCCGCCGCCGCGATGCCAGCCGCCGCCGTGATGCCAACCGCCCCCGCCGTGCCAGCCGCCATGTCCGCCGCCGTGCCAGGCCGCTTGCGCGGTGACCGGGGCGACGCTCAGCGAGATGCCGGCCAGAACGGCGCTCGACAGCGCCACGGCCCGACCGGTCTTCTTCAGAAATTCAAAGGTCATGTCACTTCTCCACTTGCCCGCGGCCGGCAGCGCGCTGAGGCGATAGGCCGCGTCTCACAGGAGAACGCCCGGCGGCCCGGATTAATCCGAGCCAAATGAAACGGCACCGTATAATTACGTGGCGATCTGACATGCATCTTTGCCGGGGATGCGGCCGAAGACGCCCCGCGCCGCGACATCGAAGGACGCCGAACGGCGTCAGCCCTCGGCCACCTTGTGGCCGGCGAGGTGTTCGAGGACTTGCACCAGGCCGGAATGGTCCCAGCCCGCACCGCCCAGCGGCGTGGCGGCGTTGAACAGTTCCTGGGTGATGGCAGTGTTGGGCAGCGAGACCCCCATCGCCCGGGCGCCCTGGAGCGCCAGGTTCAGGTCCTTCTGGTGCAGCTCGATGCGGAAGCCCGGTGCGAAGGTGCGCTTGATCATGCGCTCGCCGTGGACTTCGAGGATGCGGGAGGCGGCAAACCCGCCCATCAGCGCCTGGCGCACCTTGGCCGGGTCGGCGCCGGCCTTGGACGCGAACAGCAGCGCCTCGCCGACCGCCTCGATGGTCAGCGCGACGATGATCTGGTTGGCGACCTTGGTGGTCTGGCCGGCGCCGACATCGCCGACCAGGGTGATGTTCTTGCCCATCAGCTCGAACAGCGGCTTGACCTGGGCGAAGTCGCTTTCCGCGCCGCCGCACATGATGGTCAGCGAGGCGGCCTTGGCCCCGACCTCGCCGCCGGAGACCGGCGCGTCGACATAGCCGCAGCCCTTCTCGGCGACCTTCATGGCGAATTCCTTGGTCTCGATCGGCGAGATCGAGCTCATGTCGACGACGATCTTGCCGGCCGACAGGCCGGCGACCACGCCGTCGGCGGAAAGCAGCACATCGGCGACGTCAGGCGTATCGGGGACCATGACGATGATCACCTCGGCCTGCTCGGCGATCGCTTTGCGCGTGTCGCAGACGACGGCGCCGGCGTCCTTGACCGGGGCCGGGCAGGTGCGCTTGCCGTAGACGTAGAGCTGGTGCCCGGCCTTCGCGAGGTTGAGGGCCATCGGGTGCCCCATGATCCCGAGACCGATAAAGCCGACCTTCATTTGATCCTCCTTCAACCGCGTTGGCGGGTGCTCGGTGCACAGTGCTACAGATCGCGCCGGCGGCTCAAGCCGTCGGCGATGCTGCAACCGGGGAAGCCGCGCTTTCGTATTTGACGGCACGCTTTGGGGGTGGCGTGAATGCCGCCGCCAGGTGGTCAATTCGGGTGCCGAGGGGGGTTCGATGCTTCGCGCATTGTCGTTCGTGCTGGTCGTTGTGCTGGGCTCATGGGCGGCGCCGGTGGTGGCGGCGGCCGAATACGAGTCGCAGGAGCTGGCCGATGCCGGACGCGACTACCGGCAGGATCTGCTCGACCGCATTCCCGCGGCGAAACGCAAGCCGAACCTGATCCCCCGGCTGCGCAAGGACGCGGAGGAAGAGTACCGCGCCGGGCGCTACGCCAGGGCGACCGAAGACCTGGAGGCGGCGATCGCCTACGGCGCCGATGACGGGCTGGTCTGGCTGCGGCTGGCGCAGGCGCAGTTCGCCAATAACAACGACCACGCGATGGCCAGCGCCTACAACGCCTACCGCAAATCCACCGACCCGGTGGAGCGCGGCAACGCGCTGTTCATCATCGGCCGCGACGACGACCGGCACGACAAGTTCAAGGAAGCGCTCGCGGTCTTCCAGGCCGGGCTGGGCTTTACCCCATCGGCCGGGGTGACGACGCGGGTGGAGCAGCTGAAGGTGCTGGTCGCGTTCCGGGTCATCAAGGTGCAGGTCGAGGCCGAAGCCGAGGTTGCGCGCGCCTGCCTCCGCTTCAACGAGCCGATCGCCACCAAGGGCGACATCTCCTACGGCGCCTATGTGCGCGCGACGCCCGGCCTCGACGGGATCGTCACCGGGCGCGACGACACGGTCTGCCTCGAAGGGCTGCGCCACGGCGAGACCTACCAGGTGCAGTTGCTGACCGGGTTCCCGTCTTCGACCGGCGAGAAGACGCTTGCCGACTTCAAGACCAATGTCGTGGTGCCCGACCGCAAACCGTCGGTGAGCTTTTCGGGCACCGGCTATGTGCTGCCGCGCGAGGGCAGCGCCGGGCTGCCGGTGACGACGATCAACCTCGACAAGGTCAAGGTCCGCATCGTCCGGCTCAACGAGCGCAATCTGGTGCCGAGCCTCGACGCCGAGAAGCTGACCATGACGTTCGGCGCCGAGGATGTCGACGAGCTGGCCAACCGCTCGGGAAGCCTGGTGTGGCAGGGCGAGATGGCGATCTCCGGGCCGCGCAACAAGGCGGTCACCACCGCCATCCCGCTCAAGGACATCCTCAAGGACAAGGGGCCGGGGGTCTATCTCGCCGCGGTCCAGCGCGGCGACCTCAAGGAAGGCGAGGAGAGCGAGCCGGCGACCAACTGGATCCTCGTCTCCAATCTCGGGCTGACGAGCTACACCGGCAGCGACGGCATGGCGGTCGCGGTGCGCTCGCTGGCCGACGCGAAGCCGGTCCCGGGCGTCACGCTGCGGCTTTACGCGCATAACAACGGCGATCTCGGCAACGCCACGACCGGCGCGGACGGGATCGCGCGCTTCCCGGCCGGGCTGCTGCACGGCAAGGGCGGCGACGAGCCGTTTGCGGTCATGGCGTACGGGCCGGAGGGCGATTTCAACTTCCTCGAAGTCGGCCGGGCGGCGTTCGACCTCAGCGACCGCGGGATCAGCGGCCGCGACCCGCCGGGACCGGTCGACGCCTACCTCTATACCGAGCGCGGCATCTACCGGCCGGGCGAAAGCGTCCACCTGATGGCGCTGGTGCGCGACGACAAGGCCGACGCGCTCGCTAACGTGCCGCTGACCCTGCGGCTGCTACGGCCGGACGGCATCGTCGTCGACAGCCGGCAGGTCGAGGGCGGCTCGCCCGCAGGCTCCCTCGGCGCGCATTACCAGCGTTATGCGTTGCCGCGCGACGCGCGGATGGGGACCTGGTCGGTCGAGCTGCGCGTCGACCCCAAGGCGGCGCCGATCGCCACGGCGCAGTTCCGGGTCGAGGATTTCGTCCCGCCGACGCTCAAGGTCGAGCTGTCGGCAGGCGACGCGCCGATCCGCCCGAACGAACCTTACCCGGTCGATATCCTCGGCAAATATTATTACGGCGCGCCGGGCGCCGGGTTGTCGGTCGAGGCGCATGCCTCGATCAGCTTCGACGACAACCCGTTCCCGAGCGAGCCGGACTTCCAGTTCGGGCTGGTCAACGAGAAATACGACGGGGACCGCAAGGACCTCGACGCGCCGTCGACGGACGCCGACGGCAAATCCAGCCTGCAGATCGACCTCACCGACCTCCCCGACCTGACGCGGCCTTTGCAGGCGTCGATCGAGGTCGATGTCTACGAGCCGAGCGGCCGCGCCATCACCGCGACGCTGACCCGGCCGATCCGCGAGCGGCCGATGACCATCGGGCTGCGCTCGCAGGCGGGTGACGACGCGGTGCCGGAGGGAACGCCGGCCAAGGCTGATGTGATCGCGGTCGACGAGGCCGGCAAGCGCATCGGCGCCAAGGGGCTGCGCTGGGAGCTGGTGTGCGAAAGCTGGCGCTATGACTGGTATTCGATCGGCGGCATGTGGCGCCACCGCGTGCAGGTGCGCGACGAGCCGATCGACAGCGGCACCGTCGATATTGCCGATGGCGGCATGGCGACGCTGGAGAAGACGCTGCCGGCCGGCCGCTACCGTTGGCAGATCGTCGATACGGCGGGCGGTGCGCAATCGAGCCTCCGCTTTCATGTCGGCTGGTATGTCGAGGCGGAGCTGCCCGATGTGCCGGACAAGCTGACCGCGACGCTCGACAAGAAGACATACCAGCCGGGCGAGACCGCCAAGCTGTTCGTCAAGGCGCCGTTCGCCGGCGAGGCGGAACTGGCGATCGCCTCCGACAGGCTGTTGTCGATGCGCTCCTTCACGCTGCCGGAAGGCGGCACGACGCTCGACATCCCGGTCGATGCGGGCTGGGGCGGCGGCGGGGTCTATGCGCTGGTGACCGCCTACCGGCCGCCGGTGCCG
>DASZOZ010000105.1:0-6339 GCA_035550515.1 Allostellaceae bacterium | reverse complement strand
CCACGCCCCCTTGGCCGGGCCTGACCCGGCCATCCACATCCCCTGGGCCGGGCCTGACCCGGCCATCCACGCCCCCTTGGCCGGGCTTGACCCGGCCATCCACGTCTTTTTGTGCTGCCGCCGGCGTCTTGAGACGTGGACCCCGGGGCAAGCCCGGGGGAGGCGGAAGTCGCAGGGGTTCGCGGCGACTACGCTGACGGCCAGAACGGCTTGGCCAGCGCGAGATCGGTCGGGAACACCGTCACCGGCACGCCCTTTTGCCATTGCGCGAAGATCATCGGCACGTTTTCCCGGCGGCCCTTGTCGTCGAACTTGATCGGGCCGGGGAAACAATGGGCCGCCCTGCCGGTGGTCAGATCGAAGGCGCGGATCGCCTCCGCCACCTTGAGCTTGTCGGCCGATTTGGCGGTCTCGATCGCCTGCACCAGCAGCGCCGGATGGCCGTACCCGCACAGCGCGTCCTGGGTCAGGAACGGCTCGCCGGTCTTTTTCTTGAAGCGTTCGATAAAGTCCTCCTGGCCCTTCATCGGCCAGTTGGCGACGCTGAACAGCAAGCCTTCGAGCAGCTCGGGGCCGATCGTCTTCAACAGTTCGGGCGAGCCGAACGGCGCACCGTTGCCGACCAGCGGGATTTTGCCGTGCGCGAGCTTGAACTCGTCGAGTTTGTCGAGCACCAGCTTGCAGTCGGGCATCGCCGAGGTCAGCAGCATCAGGAAATCGGGCTTGGCCGAGCGGACCTTCTCGACCAGCGGCGTCGCGTCCGACAGCGGCGGCGTATACACTTGGTCGACGATGAGCTTGAGGCCCAGCTTCTCGAACCCGCCCTCCTTCAACGGCTTGGCAAAGCTGACCGGCGAGGCGGTATTGTCCATGATGATGCCGACGGTCTTCGGCGTTTTGCCGGTCGCCGCCTGCGCCAGTTTGATCGCGGTCGGCACGGTTTCCTTGGCCTGCCAATCGGCGGTCGGCGAGGTCTGGAACACAAACTTGAACCCGCGATTGGTGATCGCGTCCGAATAGGACAGGGTGAACCACGGCAGTTGCGCGCGCTCGGTCACTTCGGTGACCGCCAGCGTGAACGAGCTGAGCCAGGAGCCGAAGCCTCCGGCCAGGTCGGGCTGTTCGGACACCAGGCGCTGCGCGGCGTTTTTTGCTTTTTCGGTGCTGTCGCCGGCGTCGGCGTAGACGATCTCGAGCTTGGCGCCGCCAAGCGCCTTGATGCCGCCCTCGGCGTTGACGTCCTCGACCAGCAGGTCGCCGCCCATCTTCAGCAATTGCCCCTGGCGGGCCCAAGGTCCCGACATCGGCGCGATCATCGCGATCTTGACCGATTTGGCCTGCGCCCGGCCGATCGCCGGCATTGCCAGCGCCCCGGCGGTGAGGGCCAGGCCTCGCGTAACGCTGCGTCGGGTCAATCTGTGGGTCATGCCATTTCCTCCTACAATCGCATTGTCTGTTATTTCGCTGCTTCGGTGACCTGCTGGGCCCATTTCTTGCCGAGATAGGCCTCGACCACCTCGGGGTTGCGCACCACGGTATCCGGTGCGCCGCTGGCGATCAGCCTGCCGTGGTCGAGCACGTCGAAATGGTCCACCAGCTGCACCATCGCATGCATCGTGTGCTCGATGATCAGCACCGTGACGCCGTCGTCGCGGACCCGACGGATCGCGCCGAGAATGCCGTCGAGATCGTCGTGGCCGAGCCCGGCGAGCGTCTCGTCGAGCAGCATCAGTCGCGGCTGCGGCGCCAGCGCGCGCGCCAGCTCCATCAGCCGCAGCTCGCGGTTGGTGAGGCCGCCGGCCAGCGCGTTGGCGCGGGCGCTGAGCCCGACGCGGTCGAGCGCGGTCAGCGCCATGCGGCGCGCCGTCTCATCGTCCGGCGCCCCGATAAAAGCGCCGACCGTGACGTTCTCCAGCACCGTCATGCGCGGGAAGGCGCGCACCACCTGGAAGGTCCGGCCGACACCGCGGCGGCAGACCTGGTTCGGCCGCAGCCCGAGGATCGACTCGCCGCCAAAGGTGATCGTCCCGTGCTGCGGCGCGAGAAACCCGTTGATGACGTTGAACAGCGTGGTCTTGCCGGCGCCGTTCGGCCCGATGATGCCGTAAAGCCCGCCTTCGGGGACCGTGAGGTTGACCCCGTCGAGCGCCCGCAACCCGCCAAAGGCGATGCCGACGTCGCGAAGGACCAGCAAGTCGCGGCCGGCCGCGGCAGTCGCCTGCCGCGGTCTCGGCGCTAGTGGAACCGGCATTGGCATGGGCGCAGCCGCCGGCTGCGGCCGGCGTTTGGCGAACCGGTCGCGCACGCGCCAGTAGACGCCCTCGGGCGCCCACAAGATGATCGCGATGATCGCGATGCCGTAGACCACACCCTGGATGCCGGGCAGCACGCTGCCGAGCTCGGCGTTGAGGCCCTCGGCGAGCGGCACCAGCACCGCGGCGCCGATCACCGGCCCCCACAGGCTGCCGACCCCGCCGAACAGCGCCAGGATCAGCGCCTGCGCCGAGACCAGCATGCCGAACACCGCCTCGGGCGTCACGACCAGCAGCACCACCGCATAGAGCCCGCCGGCCATCGCCGCCAGCGCGCCGCTCAGCATCAGCGCCAGCATCTTCCAGCGCCAGGTGTTGATGCCCGCCGCCTCGGCCGCCGGCTCGTTCTGCTTGATCGCGAGCAGCGACATCCCGAAGCGCGAATTCTCGACGCGCAGCGAGATCAGCAGCGACATCACCAGCAGCCCCAGCGCCAGCACCACATAGACGCGCGGGTTGTCGAACTGCATGAAGAGCGCCGGCGCTTCCCGCTTCATCGGCAGCGGGATTTCCTGATAGCCGAGCCACTGGAACACGTAGAGCGTCGCCAGCGGATAGGCGAGCATCGCCAGCGCGAAGTAATGGCCGCGCAACCGGAAGGTGGGGAAGCCGATCAGCGCCCCGGCCAGGCCGCCGACGATGGCGCTGAGCGGAATGGTGATCCACGGCGACAGGTTGAGTTGAACGAGGCCGAGCGCGACCGTGTAGGCGCCGAGCCCCCAAAATCCGGCATGGCCAAACGAGAAATAGCCGCTGTAGCCGCACAGGATGTTCCACGCGAGCGACAGCACCGCCCACAGCAGCACCTGGGTCAGCACCAGCTCGAAATAGTCGCTGCGCAGCGACGCGGTGATGGCCAGCACGACGACCGCGAAGCCGAGGATCGCCCATAGCTGGCGCTTGACCGGGGGGGCGAGGGTCACGTGCGCTCGCTGAGGCGGCCGAACATGCCCTGCGGCCGCAAGAAGATGATCAGCAGGAAGACCACGAAAATCGCCGTGTTCTGTAGTTGGTAGGGCAGGACCAGGGTCGACATCTGCTGGACGACGCCGATCAGCAACCCGCCCCAGAACGCGCCCATGATGCTGCCGAGCCCGCCCAGCACCACGCCGGCATACATGACGATGACAAAGTCGAACCCGGTATAGGGCTGGAACGACTGCGATCCCGCGATCAGGCCGCCGGCCACCGCGGTGATGCCGACGCCGAGGCTCCAGGCGATGCGATGCGCCTTGTCGACATCGATGCCCATGTAGAGCGCCGCCTGGCTGTTGTCGGCGGCGGCGCGCAACCCCTTGCCGTGCCGCGTATGACCGAGAAACAGATAGACCGCGATCGCCAGCCCCACCGCGACCAGGAAGCTCACGCAGCGCCCTTTGTTGAGCAGGATCTCGCCGATCTCCCAGGATTGCCGCGACAGCGGGGTGCGGATGCCGGTCGGCGTCGAGCCAAAGACGATCAGCCCGCCGTTCTGCAGGATCAGCGAGATGCCCAGCGTGGTGATGATCTGGCCGTAGGCGCCGGCGCCTTCGATCTGCGCCGCGCCCGCCCCGGTCACGCGCGCGACGACGAACTGGTGCAGCAGCCAGCCCAGCGCGAAGACGATCGGGCCGGCGAGAAACGCCGCGACGATCGGCCCGACGCTCGGGCCGAAAAACGCCGACAACCCGGCCCCGGTCGCGAGGTAGAACGCGGCGTACATGCCGATCATCAGGAAATCGCCTTGGGCGAAATTGATGACCCGCATCGCGCCGAAGATGATGCCGAGGCCGATGCACATCAGCGCGTAGGCGCTGCCGACCAGGATGCCGGCAGCCAGCGCTTGCAGGAAATCGACGAGCGAGAACGGCATGGAGCGCGGTTATCGCCCCTGGTGTTCGCGAAAAGGTTCGGTCTCCAACCGGTGATCGTCGCGCATCGTCCCTCCTGATGCGGGACGATAATGGCCCGGTCCGGCAAATGTCATCGATTTTCCATGACGATTTGCCGTGGGCGCGCTCCCGCACCGTCGCTATGCTCGCGCCGGCGTCGATCCGGGGCAGGGACGAATTCGAGCGATGATGCTGGCAATCGAGGGGCTTTCGGTCAGCTATGGCGGGCTCGCCGCGCTGCGCGGCGTGTCGGTCTCGGTCGAGGAGGGACAATTCGTCGCGATCGTCGGCCCCAACGGCGCCGGCAAGACCACGCTGTTCAAGGCGATATCGGGGGTCGTCCCGGCGCAATCCGGCGCCATCACCTATGAGGGCCGCGACCTTCTCGCGATCCCGCCGCATGAGCGGGTGCATCTCGGCATCGCCCATGTGCCCGAGGGCCGGCAGGTCTTCGCGGCGATGACGGTGTTCGAAAATCTCGAGATGGGCGCCTATTCCCCGCGCGGCCAAAGCGCATGGCGGCAGAACATCGACCGCATCTTCGCGCTGTTCCCGGTGCTGGCGCAGCGCCGCTCGCAGCTCGCCGGCACGCTCTCGGGCGGCGAGCAGCAAATGCTGGCGATCGGCCGCGGCATCGCCTCGTCGCCGCGCCTGTTGCTGCTCGACGAGCCGTCGATGGGGCTGGCGCCGGCGATCGCCGATCAGATTTTCGACCGGATCGCCGCGCTGCACCAGGAGGACGGGGTGACGCTGATCCTCGTCGAGCAGCGCGTCGCCGAGGCGCTCGAAAGCTGCGATTACGGCTACGTGCTGGAAACCGGCCAGGTCGTGCTCGAAGGCACCCACCGCACGCTGACCGCCGACGACCGCGTGCGCCGCGCCTATCTCGGTATGTAGACCGCGACCGGCCGGAATAGTCGTTCACTATTGTTTGACCGGCCGGTCCTTGGCAAACCGGCGCCGGCCGACGATCTACCCCTATGTTGCGCTGCAACAAAGGCCATCGACGCACCTTGGCCCCTGTCCAACTGGTGTTCGTCTCATGGACTATGATCCCGCCGATCATATGCTGACGGGGCGCTGCGTCGCCGGCGCCTGGGTCGCCTGTCTTGCCGTCCTCGCCGCCGTCTTTATCGGACCGCCGGCGGTGCATCACACGACCGCCGTCGTGGCGCAGGCGCGCGCGGCGGTCGTTGCGCATGCGCGGGCAGTGGTCAAAGGACCGCAGCTCTGCCGGCGGCATACGTGGTCCGGCTTCCGCAGGATGGGTTGAGCAAAGCGAAACCCATCGCAAATTCCTCTGCGGATTAGCGGTCGCGGACCGACAGCACGGACTTGTTGACCTCGGACACCCGGACGATCTTGTAGCTTCGGGTCTCCTGCGGCGGGAGCGCGTAGCCGATCGTCAGCGACCAGACCGCGAGGTGATCGTCGTAGAGGAACTCCTCCAGCCGGACATTCTGCGGAATGTCCGGGGCGGCCAGATCGCTGACTTGCTGCTTGGCGACGGCCACGGCTTCCTTCAGGTTCATCGGCGATCCTCTTACTCGGCCGCGCGACGGCGGGCCGCGTGCCAATCGGCGGCGCGCGGGCGGGCCAGGCCGAGATTGTCGCGCAGCGTCGGCCCCTCGTAGTCCTGGTGGAAGAGGCCGCGGCGCTGCAATTCCGGCACCAGCAGCCGCACTACGTCGTCATAGGCGCCCGGCATGCTGGTCGCGGCCAGCACGAAACCGTCGCAGGCCGGGGCGTCGAACCATTCCTACATCTGGTCGGCGACTTGCGTCGGGTTGCCGACAAACATCGGGTGCTCCGCCACCGTGCCGCGGCCGGAAATGGTGATGAAGTCGCGCGCCGTCGGGTTTTTCTTGCCGGACAGCCGGATCACCCGGTCGCGAAAACCCTGGAACGACAGTTCGGCCAGTTCCGCGTCGGAGAACGGCTCGTCGAGCGGCTTCTTGGCGAAGTCGTAATTCAGCACCTCGGACAGCAGCACCAGCCGGTCGACATCGCGTGCCGTCGCCTCGATGATCGCGCGCTTTTCCTGCGCTGCTCCCTCGCTCTCGCCGACGCAGACATAGCAGGCCGGAGCGACGCGCACGCTGGCCGGGTCGCGGCCCTGCGCCGCAACCGCCGCCTTGAGCGCGGCGTATTCGCGG
>DASZOZ010000104.1:0-5130 GCA_035550515.1 Allostellaceae bacterium | reverse complement strand
GAGGCGGCGAGCGACTTCCGCTCGGCGATCGGCTCGTTGGCGATGGCGCGGGCCATCGACGAGACGCGCTCGGAGAGATGGAAGAAGCCGGTCATGCGATTGTTGAGATCGCGGTTCTGGAGGATCGCGACCAGCGTCGCGACCTCGGCGATGGCGAGGCCGCCGATCAGGATGAGCAGCGCCCAGGCGGCAAGGCTGTCGGGAAAGAAGCGCCTCATACGGGCTCGACGTCGGGCGTGAACATGTAGCCGTCGCCGCGCACGGTGATGATCATGGAAGGCGAGCGCGGATCGGCCTCGATCTTGCGCCGGATGCGGCTGACCTGCACGTCGATCGAGCGATCGAAGGGGGTGGCATCGCGGCCGCGGGCGAGATCGAGGAGCTGGTTGCGCGAAAGCACGCGCTGCGGCCGCTCGGCAAACGCCATCAGCAACTCGTACTCGCCGGTCGTGAGATCGACGATGACGCCGTCAGGGGCCTCGAGGCGGCGGCGGCCGAGATCGAGCTGCCAGCCGGCGAAACGCAGCTTCTTGGTGGCGGCCGGACGCGGACCCAGGGCCGAGGCCGCCGTGCTGACGCGGCGCAGAATGGCGCGGATGCGCGCCAGCAATTCGCGCGGATTGAACGGCTTGGCGAGATAATCATCGGCGCCCATCTCGAGGCCGACGATGCGATCGGTTTCCTCGCCGACGGCGGTGAGCATGAGGATGGGCACCGAGGAGCGCGCGCGCAGTTCGCGGCAAATATCGAGGCCGCTTTTTCCGGGCAGCATGATATCGAGGATGAGCAGATCAATGCGGCTGACCGCGAGTATCGCCTCCATCGCCTGGGCATCGCGGGCGGTCTCGACCTTGTAGCCATGCTTCTGGAGCAGGCGGGAGACGAGATCGCGGATCTCGCGATCGTCGTCCACGACCAACAAATGCGGCCTGTCGTTCACTGATGTTTCCGCGGGTTACACCCTCCAGCCGGCGGCCATTCTACAGGGCCCGGAGGGTGCATGAACGTTACAGATTGTTACGGAACAGCGTGGCCGAAATAGGCCGTTTCACAATGCCGCAGCGCCGAAACTTGTCGGTTACAGGGGAATGGTGATTTGACCGCGCCGACCCGGCCGGCCCACCAAAAACGCTGCCGGCCCGGGTATCGATTTAGCAACCAAACAGGAGTGTTCCATGAAGGTACAGGCCATCCTGGCCGCCGCCGTGCTGGCCGGCGCCATGTCCACCGGCGCTTCCGCCGCGACCATGCACACGATGAAGCATGTCGCGCCGAAGTCGCTGGCCTCGCCGACCGCGATCGCGCTCGAGAAGCAGTACGCCAAGGCGGCGCCGAAGCATAAGGGCGACCTCTTCTACAAGTGGTCGCAGTGGTACGAGGCGCGCGGCATCGAGCTGGCCAACCAGGGCTACAATCTCCATGCCGAATGGGACCTGCGCACGGCGCTGCTGAAGATCGGCGAGTGGCCGCAGGCCTGATCGGCGTGCATCAAAAAGAGAAGCCCGGCCGGGGTGCCGGGCTTCTCCGTCCGTCTGCGTCGTGTTGGGTACGAACGAACGACCGCGAACAGACGTTTACGAGCAGACGCTTACGAGCAGACGGGCGGCTTGGCCTTCTTGAGCTTGGTGATCTCATTGTTGGCGGCCGTCTGGTTGGAATAGCCTTTGGAGCTTCCGACGAGGCCGGTGGTGGGCGCGGACGCCGACTGCGCGGCGGTGCATGCGCCGGCGCTGCTCTTGGTAACGTACCACTTGCCAGCCGTGGAGGTCGCGGCGAATGCCGAGCCGGCGAAGGCGGCGGTGAGGGCCGCCGCGAGGGCGAACTTGCGAACCATGAGTGTTCTCCGTTTTGTTTATGGACGCGAATTTCGCGGCCGCGGAGAAACCACCACGGGGCTGTAAGCCGAATATTTCGCGAGCGGCGCGATTATGTAACCGCGTGTATCGCCGGCGATACGGCACCGAGCGACTCATCGGCACGCGTCAGCCCCAGTCGCTCACGCATGATCCAGCGCGTGGTCATGAGCAGCGCGACCGTCGCAAGGCCGGACGCCAGCCCGATCCAGATGCCGCGGCCGGCAAGCGGCGTCCAGAAAGCGAGCGCGGCGCCGACCGGCAGGCCAACGCACCAGTAGCCCAGCGCGGCAATCAACATCGGCACACGGGTATCGCCGAGACCGCGCAACATACCAGAGGAAACGGCCTGCCCGGCGTCGGCAAGCTGGAAAATGCCTGCGTAGAGGAGGAAAGAGACCGCAAGCGCGATGACCGGCTGGTTGGCCGCGCTGTCCAGATCGAGGAACAGGCCGACGAGCTGACGGCGGCTGGTAAGAATGATCGCGGCCGTGCAGCAGGCATAGCCGAGCCCAAGAACGAACGCAGTCCAGCCGGCGCGGCCGATACGACGGCGGTCGCCGGCACCATATGCCAGGCCGACGCGGACGGTGGCGGCATTGCCGAGGCCGAGCGGCACCATGAAAACGACCGAGGCAATCTGGATCGCGATGGAGTGCGCGGCCAGCGAATCCGCACCGAGAATGCCCATGAGGAAGACCGCTGCGTTAAAGACGGTCACCTCGAATGCCATCGTGAAGGCGATCGGCAGGCCGATCTTCCAGATCTCGCGAAAACGCGGCCAGTCCGCCTCCCACAAGCGGCCGAGCAGACGGTAGCGGCGGAAGCGGCGGTCGCTGGCGATGATGCCGAGCAGCCCCAGCACCATGACGATGTTGGTGACGGTCGTCGATATGCCGGCGCCGGGCAACCCCAGAGCCGGCAGCCCGAGCTTGCCGAACATCAGCACGTAAACCAGCGTGGCGTTGACGACGATGCCCGCCGCACTGATCCACAGCGCCGAGAGCGGCCGCTGCAGGGCGGCGACGAAATTGCGCAGCACCAGATAGATCAGGAACGGCAGAAACGACCACTGGAAGGTATGCAGGTAGCGGGCGGAGTTATGCGCGAGTTCGGGCTTCTGGCCGAGCCAGCCGAGTATCCACTCCGCATGCCAGAGCACGAACCAGACGGGCAGCGCCACGGACACCGCCACCCAGATGCCCTGGTGCACGGTGCGGCGCACTTCACGCACGGCATGGCGATGGGCGCCAAGCTCGATGGCGATGAGCGGCGAGGTCGCGGTCACCAATCCCATGCCGAAAATCTGGAAGGCGAAGTTCAGATTTACACCGAGGGCGCCGGCGGCCAGCGTGTCCGGCCCGAGCCAGCCCATCATGATGACGTCGGTGGTGGCGAGCGCGATCTGCGACAGGTTCGTGAGAACAAGCGGGGCCGCGAGGGCAAGCATGGCGCGAAGCTCGCTTGCCCACGTCTCGTGCGAGGCGCGGCCGTCCAGAACCGATGATGACATGACGCGCGGCTTCTAAACCGTGCCGAAGGGCAACGCCACCCCACCTGCTGCTTATTTGTGCAGCGTGGCTTCCCGGTCACCGGGTCACGAGATCACCCCGCCGCCCGCTGGCAGGCGACACCCGGCCCGCCGTAGCGCGACCAGTAGATATCCTCGCCCTGCCCGACCAGCTGCGCGGGTCCGGCCGCAAAGCGGCGGCCATCGCCGGTGAAAGGAACCTCCGGCAGCGTGAGGGGCGGAAAGTTCGGTTCGTAGACCGTGGCGCTGGCCGCACCAAACGCGGCGCTGATGTACGAGCCATCGTTACACACGAACGACACGTCGGCGGCGCCCGGGCCGGCGGCTACCGGCGGCAAAGGCGTCGGCGCCGGCGGCGTCGGGAATGCGGCCAGCGGCTGCGGAGCGGCGGGACTGCAGGCGACGAGGAACTGCTTCACGGGCGTGGCGCTGCCGGCGAGTGAGAGACTGTAAGCGGGCGTGGTCCCGATGGAGATCGAGACCGTGCGGCCGGTGATGAGGGCCGCCCACAGCGGATCGCCGGACAGCAGCAAGAGCACGGGATGAGAGAGGTTGTCCGCGGCGACGGCACCGCCGGTGGCGGAAAAGGCGTGCGAATAAGTGCCCGACGTGAAGGTCACCCATACCTTGCCGCCGGGGCCGAGCTCGCCGGCGGTGCGGGTCAGCGCGATCATGGCGCGGCCGGAGCCGGGCTGGCAGCTCGCCGCGAACTCGCCGGCATCGGAACTGCCGGGAACGGCAAACGCCAGCGTTGCCTGGGTCGGCGTGGATGCGAAGGCCCAGCGCATCGCAGGCGCCGTAGCCGGCAGCCCGGCGGGGGGAGGCGCGGCCGATGGCGGCGGAAGGGCGGCGACGGGCGGCGTTGGAGCTGCCGGCAACTGCTCGACCGTCGCCGGCAGGCGCAGCGACTGGGGCAGCGGCGGCACCTGGACGCCACCGACCAGCGGGAAGACGACGACGAAGTTGGCGGCGCAGACATCGACCTGGCGCGCGAGGCGGCGGCCATCGGAGAGGGACAGGCCGAGATCGCGGGTACAGGCGAAGCCGGCCGCATCGGCCGCGAGATTGACCTGCACGTAGGGATCCTCGCGGGCGGCGATGGCGACAGGCTGGCCGCCGACAAAGACGCCTGTGATGGTGACCGCGGGATCGTCGGTGGCGAGGGCAACGGCGCGGGTCGTGCCGGCGGCGGCGCGAAGAATCGTGGGTGCGATCGCGGGCGTCGGCGGCGATGACGTTGCGGCGGGCGGCGTTGCCACCGCGGCGGGCGGCGACGATGCGCTTTTGGTCGCACTGCGGACGGTGCCCGAGCTCGAGGGCGAAGTGGCGGTCACCGCCGGCGGGTTACCACCGCCAAGCGCAACGGTCAGGCTCCAGTCGTTGACGCAGAGATCAACCGCCTCGGTGATCTTCTGACCGTTCGAGGCCGTGAACAGGATGCTGTTGGCGCAGGGCACGGCGCCGGACGGATTATCGATGCGGAAGAAAGTCTGGCCGCCGTTCTGTCCGGCGACAGGCAGATCCTTGCCGTTGCGCACGGCATCGGTGACGGAGACGCCGGGCTGATCGGTACGCACGCTGAAAAGACGCGACTCCGCCGATGAGGGGCCATCGGAAAGCACCGCGACCGCAATGGCGATGCCACCGACCGCGGCAGCGCCGAGAACCAGACGAAACATCGAGGCCGTCTCCACCATTTCCGCCCGCTGTCTTGCCCAGCCGGGCCTGAATGGCGGCTGAATGGTG
>DASZOZ010000103.1:0-70687 GCA_035550515.1 Allostellaceae bacterium | reverse complement strand
ATCCTGCTGCCGTTCATCATCCCGACCGTGCTGTCGACCTTTGCCTGGAAGTGGATGTTCGACCCGACCTTCAGCGTCCTCAACTGGCTGCTGTTCCATGCCGGGATCATCCATACGCGCATCAACTGGCTGGGCGATCCGACCCTGGCGATGGTCTCGGTGATCATCGTCAATGTCTGGCGCGGCGTGCCGTTCTACGCGATCAGCCTGCTCGCCGGCCTGCAGACGATCAGCCCCGAGCTGCACGAGGCGGCGGCGATCGACGGCGCCCGCGCCTGGCAGCGCTTCCGCCACGTGACCTGGCCGCTGCTGCTGCCGGTGACGCTGGTGATCGTGCTGTTCTCGGTGATCCAGACCTTTGCCGACTTCCAGCTGGTCTACGTGCTGACCGGCGGCGGGCCGGCCAACGCGACGCAGCTCTTTGCGACCTACGCCTATCAGCTCGGCATCGGCACCGGGCTGCTGAGCCAGGGCGCGGCGATCTCGCTGGCGATCTTCCCGATCCTGCTGCTCGTGGTGATCGTGCAGCTTGTCTACATTCGCAAGGCGGAGACCCTTTAGCCATGATCGAAGGTGCGCCCTGGCGGCGCTGGGTCTTCTTCTATGTCCCGGTGACCGGGTTCGTCGTCGCGCTGCTGTTCCCGTTCTACTGGATGGTCGTCACCACGGTGCGGCCCGACCGCGAGCTGTACCGGCCGTGGCAGGCGCCGAATTACGCGCCGTTCTGGACGACGCATCCGACGCTCGACCACGTCCGCGACCTGCTGACGACGACGCTGTTCACCACCTGGATGCTGAACACGATGATCATCTCGCTGGCGGCGACCGCGATCTCGCTGTTTTGCGGGCTGCTCGCCGGCTATGCCCTGTCGCGCCTCAAGTTTCCCGGCGCCGGGCTGATCGGCACGGGGATCTTCATCACCTACCTGGTGCCGCAGACGCTGCTGTTCATCCCGCTGAGCGACATCATCCGCAATTTCAAGCTCGGCGACTCGCCCTGGGCGCTGATCCTGACTTACCCGACCTTCCTGATCCCGTTCTGCACCTGGCTCCTGATGGGCTATTTCAAGTCGATCCCCAAGGAGCTCGAGGAATGCGCCCGGATCGACGGCGCGCCGCGCTGGAAGGCGATGTTCTACATCATCTTCCCGGTGGCGATCCCCGGCATCCTGTCGGCCGGCATCTTCGCCTTCACGCTGTCGTGGAACGAATTCCTCTACGCGCTGGTGTTCCTGTCCTCGCCCGAGCAGAAGACCGTGCCAGTCGGCGTCACCTCCGAGCTGGTGCGCGGCGACGTGTTCTTCTGGGGCGAGCTGATGGCGGGGGCGCTGCTGGGGTCGATCCCGGTGGCGTTCGTCTACTCCTTCTTTGTCGAGTATTACGTCTCGGGCATTACCGGGTCGGTGAAAGGATAAGCCCATGGCCCGTGTTGCAATGCGCAGCCTGAACAAGAAATACGACGAGGTTCACGCCGTCATCGACGTGAACCTCGACATCCGCGACCAGGAGTTCGTCGTGCTGGTCGGCCCGTCGGGCTGCGGCAAGACGACGACGCTGCGCATGGTCGCGGGGCTCGAGAGCATCACCTCGGGCAACATCACCATCGACGAGAAGGTGGTCAACGAGCTGCCGCCGATGGATCGCGACATCGCGATGGTGTTCCAGAATTACGCGCTCTACCCGCATATGAGCGTCTACGACAACATGGCGTTCGGGCTCAAAATGCGGAAATTCGACAAGCCCGAGATCGCCAAGCGGGTGCAGGAGGCCGCCGAGATCCTCGGCATCGAACAATTGCTGAAGCGCAAGCCGCGGCAGCTCTCGGGCGGCCAGCGCCAGCGCGTCGCGCTCGGCCGGGCGATCGTCCGCCACCCGCAGGTCTTCCTGTTCGACGAGCCGCTGTCGAACCTCGACGCCAAGCTGCGCGTGCAGATGCGCGTCGAGCTCAAGAAACTGCACGAGCGGCTCGGCACCACGGCGATCTACGTGACGCACGACCAGGTCGAGGCGATGACGCTGGGCGATCGCGTCGTGGTGATGCGCGACGGCCGGGTGCAGCAGGTCGGCGACCCGATGGAGCTCTACAACGAGCCGGCGAACCGCTTTGTCGCCGGCTTTATCGGCTCGCCGGCGATGAACTTTATCGGCGTGCGGCTGACCGGCGAGAATGGCGGGCTGTGGGCCGAGACCGACGGTCTGAAGATCAAGGTGCCGGGCCAGATCGCCCCGCGGCTCGGGGCGCATGCCGGCAAGGAAGTGACGCTCGGCGTCCGGCCCGAGGATCTGCGCATCGCCGGCGCCGCCGACGATCACGACATGACCTTTGCCGCGAATGTCGAGGTGGTGGAGCGGCTGGGGTCGGAAATCCTGCTCGACGTGGCGGTGGGGCCGGCGACGATGGTCGCTTCCGTCGAGCCGACCGCAACCGCCAAGGTGCACGAGACGCTGCGCCTCGCGGTCAATCCGGGCCGGGTGCATTTCTTCGACAACGAAACGGAAGCGGCCATTTAGGCCAGCCTCGTCATCGGCGTTTCCGGGCTGTCTTCGCCGCCCGGCATTCTTGGGAGGAGACTCATGACGCAAATTCATCGACGCCGGCTGCTGCAGCTCTCGGGGGCGGGCGCGGCGGCGGCCGCGACGGGGGGCATGGCCGGTATTCTGGCGAGCGGCCGGGCGCCGGCCTACGGCCAGGCGATGACGGTGCACTGGGTACGCTGGTCCGATTTCGTGCCGGCGTCGGACGCCTATCTCAAAGGCCCCTACACCGAGCAATGCCAAAAGGATCTCGGGATCAAGCTGACGGTCGAGACGATCAACGCCAACGACATCCAGGCGCGCGCCACGTCGGCGATCCAGTCCGGTTCCGGCCCCGACATCTTCTATCTGCTGCAGAACTGGCCGCAGCTCTACGGCCAAAGCGCCGTCGATGTCAGCGACCTCGCCGATAAGATCGGGCAGGATCAAGGCGGCTTTTACGAGGTCTGCAAGACCGTCGGCACGATCGGCGGCAAATGGGTCGGCGTGCCGTACTGCGTCGGCGGCGGCCTGGTCGCCTACCGCAAGTCGTGGCTCGCCGAGGCGGGCTCGCCCGACGGCTTTCCCAAGGACTGGGACACCTACCGCAGCGTCGGCCAGAAGCTGAAAAAGGCCGGCCACCCCTATGGGCAGACCGCCGGTCACACCTTTGGCGACGCGCCGGGCTGGTGGTACCCCTATCTCTGGTCGTGGGGCGGCAAGGAGGTCGAGGCCGACGGCAAGACCATCGCCCTCAACAGCAAGGAGACGCTGGAATCGGTCAAATTCGCCGTGGCGCTGTGGAAGGAGACGATGGACGAGGGCGGGCTCGCCTGGGACGACACCAGCAACAACCGCGCGTTTCTCTCGGGCAGCATTGCCGCCACCAATAACGGCGCCTCGATCTATATCGAGGCCAAGAAAAAGCCGGATACCTATCTCGACGAAAAGGGCCAGCCGATGTTCAAGGACATCGCCCATGCCGGCATTCCCGGCGGCGCCGGCGGCCATTTCAACGAGCCCGGGCCGTTCACCAACATGCTGATGAAATATTCGAAGAACCAGGACGCGGCGAAGAAATTCATCGCCTGGGCGCACTCGAAGCCGGTGTTCGAGGGTTGGTTCAAGACCCAGCAGGGCTATACCGCCGGCGCCACCAAGTTCTGGGAGGACGACCCCGTGTGGACCGTCGACCCGGTCCTCGCGCCGTTCAAGGAAATCCCCAAGACCGGCCGCATGGTCGGCTATGCCGGGCCGCCCAACCAGAAGGCCGCCGAGGTGCGCACCAAGTACATCATCGTCGACATGTACGCCAAGGCGATCCAAGGCATGAAGCCCGAGGATTCGGTCAAATGGGCGACCGATGAAATCACCAAGGTCTACGTCGGCTGACGCCTGCCAAAGGTTGACGCTCGGCCGAAATCGAACAGCGGAGCCGGCCGCGCCGGCTCTGCATAACGACGCGAACAGGGGAGGATCACGATGCCGCAGGTCAGTCGGCGCCAGTTGCTGAAGCTTTCCGGGGCCGGTGCGGTTGCCGCCGCCGGCGGCGGCCTTGCCGGCGTGCTGGCGAGCGGGCAGGCGCCCGCCTTTGCCCAGGGCACGACGCTGCACTGGCTGAAATTCGTCGATTTCGTGCCCGCTTCGGACGCGCTGCTCAAGGGCAAGATCAAGGACGAATGCCAGAAGGCGCTCGGCATCAGCCTCGAGGTCGAGACCATCAACGGCGACGGCGTGCAGGCGCGCATCACCTCCGCCATCCAGTCGAAGAGCGGCCCCGACATCCTGATGGCGGTCAACAACTGGGCGCAGCTCTATGCCGACAGCCTGGTCGATGTCAGCGATCTCGCCGACGCCCGCGGCAAGGCCGAGGGCGGCTATTTCGAGACCGCGAAGGATGTCGCCAGCATCGGCACGCGCTGGATCGCGATGCCCTACACGATCCTTGGCGTGCTGCTCGTCAACCGCACCTCCTGGTTCGCCGAGGAAGGCGTCACCCCCGACAAATTCCCCAAGACCTGGGAAGAGTACCGCGCGGTCGGCAAGAAGATGAAGGCGAAGGGCCGCCCCTTCGGCCAGACCCTGGCGCACGCCTTCGGCGACGGACCGGCCGGCTGGTACCCCTATCTCTGGTCATGGGGCGGCAAGGAAGTCGAGGCCGACGGCAAGACGGTCGCCCTCAACAGCAAGGAGACGATCGAATCGGTCAAGTTCGCGGCCGGCATGTGGAAGGACGCCTTTGATGAAGGCGGGATGTCGTGGGACGACGCCGGCAACAACCGCGCCTATCTGTCGAACTCGATCAGCTCGACCAGCAACGGCGCCTCGATCTATCTGCTGTCGCGCACCAAGGCCGACACCTACATGACCGAGACCGGCAAGCCGATCAAGGACGACTGCTTCCACGCGCCGCTGCCGGCCGGGCCGGCGGGACAGTTCAGCTATCACGTGCCGTTCTCCAACCTGATCCCGACCTACGTGCAGGACAAGAAAAAGGCGAAGGACTTCCTCAAGTGGTTCCACTCGAAGGAAGTCTATGAGCAGTGGTTCACCTCGCAGCAAGGCTTCTCGGTCGGCTGCACCAAGGTGTGGGAGGGCGACCCGGTGTGGAAGGTCGACCCGGTGATGGCGCCGTTCCGCACCGCGGCGGAAAGCGGCCGTTTCTGCGGCTATGCCGGCCCCTCCGGCCGCGCCTCGGCCGAGGTCGTCAGCAAATTCATCATCGTCGACATGTACGCCAAGGCCGTCCAGGGAACCCCGCCCGAGGAAGCGGTCAAATGGGCGCACGGCGAGCTGCTGAAGATCTACGCTTGAGATAGCACCGCCCTCATCGCGAGCCGATGACCTCGACGCTCCGGCCGGCGGCGAGCCGCGCTGGGGCTTTGCTCATCGGCGCGCGCCGCCCGGCTTTGCCCGGCCGCCGCCGTTGAGCTTTCGTTAAGGTTGTCGCGGCAATTTGGCGGGATGCAGGGAGGGACTCGACAACAAGCCGCGACGACAAATCGTCGTCCCGGTAACCGTCGTGTTTACGTCATCGGTGTCCTCTGCATCGCCATAACGCTCGCCGCGGCCGTCATGTCGATCGGGCTGTTGCGGCGCGATCGGCTCGCCGAAGAGATGAAAAACACCCGCAACCTGTCGGTCGCGCTCGCCGAACAGACGGCGCGGACAATCCAGGCGGTCGATCTCGTGGTCGAAGAAACGCGGGTCATGGCGCTGGGCGACGGGGAAGCCGATGCCGGGCGGTTTCGCCAGCGGATGGGGACCGAGGAGGTTCATAAATATCTGCTGGCGCGGCTCCACAGCCTGCCGCAGGCGGCGTCGATCGCGGTGCTCGACAATACCGGCACGATCGTCAATTTCACCCGCGCCTGGCCGGTCCCGGAAATTCACGCGGCCGAGCGAAACTTCTTTCGCCATTTCAGCACGCAGGCGGATAATGGCACCTTTATCGACGGCCCCTTTGTCGACAAATACAGCGGCGCCTGGTCGATCATGGTGACGCGCCGGATCACCGGGCCGGGCGGCGAGTTCCTCGGCGTCGTCGCCGGGGTGATCGAGACCCGCTATTTCGAGGATTTCTATCGGGACGTCGCGACTTATGACGGCGAGTCGCTGAGCCTGTCCTACCAGGACGGCACGCTGCTTGCGCGTTTCCCGAGCTTCGGGGCCACGGTCGGCAAGCGGCTGTCCGGCAAGTCGGCGTGGTATCAGGCGGTCGCGCAAGGCGGCGGGACCTTCCGCACCCCCGGCTATGTCGACGGCCTGCCGCGGATCGTGTCGGTCGAGCCGCTCAAGGAATACGGCCTCGCCGTCTCCGCCGGGATCACCGAGAGCGAGGCCCTGGCGCCCTGGCGCAAGCAGGCGCTGATCATCGCGGTCGGGGCGGTCGGCGCCGTGTTCGGGTTTGCCTTCCTGTTTCGCGCGCTGGCGATCCAGTTCCACCGCGTCGAGGAGCACGCGGACGAGCTGGCGCGCAGCGAAAGCCGGTTCCGCGATTTCGCCCTGTCCTCGTCGGACTGGTTCTGGGAAACCGACGAGAACCACCGCTTCACCTTCGTGTCCGAGGGCATCCGGCAATTCGGCCAGGAACCGGCGAGCCGCATCGGCCGCAGCCGGATCGAACTCGCGCGCGATGTGGACAGCGAGGCGGAAAAATGGCGCGAGCATCTCGCGACGATCGACCGGCATGCGCCGTTCCGCGACTTCACCTATACCCGCAAGACCGACGACCAGCCGGAAAACACGATCTCGATCAGCGGCAGTCCGGTCTTCGACGCCGCCGGGCGCTTTGTCGGCTACCGCGGCACCGGGCGCGACATAACCCCCCAGGTCCAGGCCGCGCGCAGCCTGCAGGAAGCCAAGGAGGCGGCCGAGGCGGCCAATGTCGCCAAGTCGCAATTCCTCGCTAATATGAGCCACGAGCTGCGCACCCCGCTGAATGCGATCATCGGCTTTTCCGAGGCGCTGGAGTTGGGCATGACCGGGCCGCTGCAGCCGCGGCAGGCCGAATACGCCGCGCTGATCCACCAGAGCGGCGAGCACCTGCACACCGTCATCAACGACATCCTCGACCTGGCAAAGGTCGACGCCGGCAAACTGGAGCTGCACGAGGAAACCGCGATCGATCCGCGCGCGGTGGTCGACGCCTGCGTGACGCTGATGAAGAGCCATGCCGTCGCGGGGGCGTTGACCCTGACGGTCGAGGCCGAACCGGGCCTGCCGCAGGTCCGCGCGGATTCGACCCGGTTGAAGCAAATCCTGCTGAACCTGCTGTCCAACGCGATCAAGTTCACCGAGCCGGGCGGCACGGTCGTGGTCGCCGTCAGTGGTACGCGCGACGGCGGCACCACCTTCGCGGTCCGCGATACCGGGCCGGGCATGACGCCGGGCGAAATCGCGACCGCGCTCGAACCGTTCGGGCAAGTCGATGCCGGTCACACGCGCCGCCACGAAGGCACCGGTCTCGGCCTGCCGCTCGCCCAGCGTCTGGCGGAGCTGCATGGCGGCAAGCTCACCGTCAGCAGCGTCAAGCGCTGCGGCACGACGGTCACCGTCACCCTGCCGCCCGAGCGCACGGTCGCGATGCGGGCCGCCCCGCTGGCGGCGGCGGGCGGCTGATCAGGCCCAGCGCGCGACTTCGCCGAGATCGAGGCGCGGCGGCCGCGGATGCAGCGCGGCGCGATTGCCGTAGCCGATGTTCAGCAGGAAATTGACCCGCAACCGCCCATCCGGGAAAAACGCCTCGTCCACCGCTTTCGGGTTGAACCCGGACATCGGTCCGCAATCGAGCCCGTGCGCGCGCAGCGCCAGGATGAAATAGGCGCCCTGCAGCGCGCTGTTGCGAAACGCAGTCTCGGTCGCCAGCGCCTCGTTGCTGGTGAACCAGGCGCGCGCATCGGTGTGCGGAAACAGCCGCGGCAGATGTTCGTAGAACAGCGTATCGTAAGCGACGATCGCGGTGACGGGCGCGGTCCGCACCTTGTCGGCATTGCCCGACGACACGCAGGGCAACAGGCGCTCCTTGCCCTCCCTGCTCTTGACCAGCACGACCCGCATCGGCTCGCAATTGCCGCTGGTCGGGCCGAGCAGCGCCGTTTGCAGCGCACTGTCGATCACCTCATCCGGCACGTCGCGCGCTTCCCAGCGGGAAAAGGTACGCGCCGCCTGGAACAACTGGGCCAAGGCCGTGGGGTCGATCATCGTCATCCTGCCGCCATTTCTCTTTACCGGGTCAGCGATTGGCCAATCCGGCCGATCATATCAACCCGCCACCCGGCACATGCGCAATTTTGGTGCGGGCATTCGATGTTGCGTATCCACCGAGCAATGCGTCTGCGTCATGCCCGGCAGCGGACGCAGATGGCGGAACCGGTTGCCGCGCGCCCCGTTCTCGGGCCATGGCGAGCTTTCTTGACCGCGCAAACGACTGGCGCCGCCGCGCCGAGGAATTGCGCACCATCGCCGACCATATGGTGACGGCGGCGGCCCGGTCGAGCCTGCTCGACATGGCGTTGTCGGTCGAGCAGCACGCGACGAACCTGGAGCGGACCGCGGTCAAATTTGCCCGCGCCCGCGATCGCCGCCACGGCGCGGATTGAAGCCGCTCAGCTCTGCCTGAAGCAGCGATTGGCGTTTTCCCAGAACAGCTTGCGGGCCTTGTCGCCGGTCACGCCGGGCCATTCGAGGATCTTGTCGATCGAGTTCGGAAACCACGATTCGAAATGCGGGTAGTCCGACCCGAACATCAGGCACCCGTCTCCCAGCGCACCCGTAACCATGTCGAACATCGGCGCATGCTCGTGTGCCTCGACATTGGCGAACACGCGACCGGCGGCGAACTGCTCGCTCGGCAGCAGTTTGAGCTTGGCGGTGCGGCCGACATAGCTCACCTGCTCGTCCATTCGCCTGACCCAGAACGGCAGCCAGCCAAAACCGCATTCGAGCACGCAAAGGCGCAGGCCGGGATAGCGGTCGAGAATGCCGCCGGCGAGGAAGCCGGCCATAAAGCGCATCGCGCCCCATGGATGCGAGCACAGCCGCGCCAGGTACACATTGTCCCACATCTCGGTGTAGCCGGGGAAATAGGGCGCCGACCAGGTGAAGCTGTGATGCACGACGGCGAGGTCGTGATCCTCGGCGGCGCGCCAGATCGGCTCCAGCTCGGGGTGGTCGACCGGTGTCTCGTTGGGGAGCAGCGGCTGCACCGCGACCGCCCATTTCGACGTGCCCCAGCGCCTGATCTCTTCCACCGCGGACGCGACATCGCGCGTCGAGGCGACGATCGGCCCCTTGAGCCGGTCGGGATAGGGACCGCAAAACTCCGCCATGTGGCGGTGATAGGCGCGGATCAGCCCGGTTTCGAGCGACACGTCGGGCACGCCGACGATGCTCGTCCAGACCGACGGCACGAGGAAATGCACGTCGGCGCCTTCCTTGTCCATGTCGAGGACACGGTTGTCGGAGCGGTCGTCGATCACCCCGAAGCTCGGCCGCCGCTTGCCGCGCCACACCCGGCCGTCGCCCGAGCCGGGGCTTGCCGCGGCCTCGCCGAGCGTGCGCTCGTAAAGCCGCTGCTCGAAGCGGTAGGTCGTGCGCTCGCCGCCGTCGACGGTGCGCGACCTTACCTTCTGCCGATACGGCGCGAGGTCGTCGAGCCGGGCGCGAAAGCCCGGGTCGACGTATCTCTCCAGGACGTCGGCGCCGGGATCGATATGCGTGTCGGTGTCGTAGACGCGGTAGCCGTTCTTCATCCGCCCCTCCTGCCCGTCAGCTCACCAGAACTCTCGCGTCGCGATGCGGGCGCCTTCGGCGAGGCTGGCGAGCTTGGCCCAGACTACTTGCGGGTCGACCGCCGCTTGGCCGACCCAGGTGCCGTAGCCGCAGTCGCTGCCGCCGATCACGTTCTCGCGCCCGACCAGCGCCGCGAAGCGGCCGATGCGCTGGGCGATCAGCTCCGGATGCTCGATAAAATTGGTCTTCGACTCGATGACGCCGGGGATCAGCACCTTGCCCTCCGGCAGTTTGACGGTCTCGAACACCTTCCACTCATGCGCGTGACGGGGATTGGCCGCCTCGAACGACAGCCCGGCGGGCTTGGCGGTGAAGATCACGTCGATGATGTCGGCGAGCGGCACGTCGCAATGGTGCGGCCCCTCGTAATTCCCCCAGCAGAGATGGATACGGGCCCGCTCGGCCGGGATGTTGCGCAGCGCGTGGTTCAGCGCCTCGATGTGCAGCGCCGCCGCCTTGCGGAATTCGGCGGTGGTGAGTTCGGCGTGCTGGATATGCCGGCCCATCGCCAGATCGGGGCAGTCGATCTGCAGCACGAAACCGGCCTCGACCACGGTTTCATACTCGACGCGCATCGCCTCGGCGATGGCTGCGAGATACGTTTCCCGGCTCGGGTAATGGCCGTTGTGGAAGAACAGCGAGACCAGGCCCGGCGAGGCGGCGCTCATAAACGCCTCCGCATGCGGCGCGCCGGCGAGCGCGGATTTGAGGTTGGCGGCGTCGGTCGCGGCCGCTTGCGCGTCGCGCACCGCGATCGGCCCGCTGCAGCCGGGGGTCTTGCGCCGCGCGCGGCCGGGATCGCCGAACACGCGCTGCGCCAGCGCGGGGAAGTCGACGAGGTCTTGATAGCTCAGCGGGCGGCTCTCGCCGTCGAACCCGGCGAGCCGGTCCTTGATGTAGGTGGCGTAGCTCGGTTTCGACAGCTCGCCGTCATTGACGATGTCGACCCCGGCCGCGACCTGCTGGCCGACGATTTCCGCCACCGCCGCGGCGATGCGCGCGCCGAGCGCGGCGGGATCGACCGGCACGCCTTCCTCCTTCGCGAACATCATGCGCACGAGGTCGTCCGGGCGCGGCAGGCTGCCGGTATGGGTCGTCAGAAACCGTTCGCTGCTGCGTTTCACACGCGCCTCCCCACGTTGCCGCGCCTCTTTTGGCGGCGAGTCTGTGCTAGGGTGCGGCAAAAGGAAAGGGGACGATGCCGCATTCACGATGGTTGGCGGCGGCGCTGCTGCTCGGGCTGGCCGGTTGCAATGCCTGGCGCGGCGAGCCCGACGCTCACGGTCCGCAATGGATCGAGCGGCCGGCCTCCGATCTTGCCGACAAGCTGGGGCAGCCGGACCGCAAGGTGCATTTGCCGCCGCCCGCGCAGTCCGTCGCGTGGATGTATACCGGCGGGGCCGAGCCAGGCTTTGCGGTCTGCGAGCGCATCTATTTTGTGCGCGGACCCAGCGTGGTCGGCTACAGCGAGCACGGCACCGACCCGAAATGCAACCGCATCGCCGGCCGCACCGATGATTGACCCGGCGGCGCGCCGGCTTACCATGACGGGACGAGACGATGGCAGGAGCGCGGCGATGGGTTACGACACGATCACGGTAAAACCGCTGGCCGGCGCGCTCGGCGCCGAGATTGCCGGCGTCGACCTGAGCGGGCCGCTGAGCAACCGGCAGCGCTCGGAAATCCATGACGCCTTTCTCGCCCATTGCGCGATCTATATCCGCGGCCAGGAACTCGGCGGGGCGGACTTGCTGCGCTATGCTCGTTATTTCGCCGAGCCCGCCTATTATCCGTTTGTCGAGGGCCTGCCGGATTTCCCGCAGATCTTCGAACTGCGCAAGGAGCCCGACCAGAAGGTGAATGTCGGCGGCGCCTGGCATTCCGACACGACCTATATCGAGACGCCGCCGATCGGCACGATGCTGTACTGCCGCGAGGCGCCGGCCTATGGCGGCGACACGATGGTGGCCAACCAATACCTCGCCTACGAAGCGCTGTCGCCGGGGATGCGGCGCATGCTCGACGGCCTCACCGGCATCTACACCGCCCGGATGAACGGCGGCCGCGGCGGCCGCGAGGAAAACAAATACATGAAGATGAAAAACACCGAGACGGCCGAGCAGATCGAGGCCGAGCACCCGGTGGTGCGCACCCATCCCGAAACCGGCCGCAAGGCGCTGTACGTCTCGACCCGCCATACGGCGCGCTTCAAGGGGATGACCGAAGACGAAAGCCGGCCGCTGATCGAGTTCCTCCAGGCGCATTGCACTCGGCCCGAATTCACCGCCCGCATCCGCTGGGAAAAGGGTACGGTGACGATCTGGGACAACCGCTGCTGCCAGCACTTCGCGATCAACGACTACCACGGCCAGCGCCGCGTGATGTGGCGCCTGCCGGTGGGGGCGGAAGCGGTGGTCTGACCCGACCCCCGCGAGCCTCGGAGGAGGCGCTGCCCGGTATGCCGGCGATCAGCCCTTCAGCAGGGCGTCCATGATGCGCTCGCGGTTGAGCGGCAGGTCGCGCAACCGCGCACCGAGCGCCTGCGCGACGGCGTTGCCGATCGCCGCGACGGTCGGCCCGCCGCTTGCCTCGCCGATACCGAGCGGCGGCAGGTCGGCGCCGGCGCCGACCAACTCGCAGAACACCTCGGGCACTTCGGTGAAGCGCAGCACCGGGTAGCTTTCCCAGTCGCGCGAGCTGATCCCGCCGCTGTCGAGCCGCACGCCTTCCTTGAGCGCCCAGCTCAGGCCCTGGATCACGCCGCCTTCGAGCTGGTTGAGCGCACCGTCCGGGTTGATCACCAGCCCGGCATCGGCGGCGCACCACACGCGGGTCACGCGCACCGCCTCGTCGACCTCGACATCGGTGACGATGGCGCAATAGGCGGCGCGGTTCTTGTACATCGCAAAGCCGAACCCGCGGCCCTTGCCGGTGCCGACCGGCAATCCCGGCCGCCACTCCGCCATCTGCGCGACATGCGTGACGACGGCCTTGGCGCGCGGATCGTCGAGCACCGACAGCCGGTAGTCGACCGGGTCTATGCCGGCGCGCTCGGCGAGCTCGTCCATCGCCGACTCGATCGCGAAGACATTGATCGTCGCGCCGAGACCGCGCAGCGACGAGGTGCGCACCGGCGTCTCGGCGACAAGGTGATGCACGATGCGCTTTGCCGCAAAGGCGTAGAGCGGCTCGCCGTTGCGCGTGCCGCCGCCGCCGTTGGATTCCGGCGGGTCGACGGGTGGCGGCGCCGGCGGCGGATCGGGCAGCGCTTCGGCGGCCAGCAGATTGCCGCCGCCGCCCGGCCGGCTCGAATGCCGGCCGCTCCAGATTTCCGTGGTCCAGTCGACCGGCCGGCCTTGCCCGTCGAGGAGTGCGCGCACGGTGGTCAGCATCGCCGGGCTGACCGGCTCGAAGCCGAATTCCTCCTCGCGCCGCCAGCGCACGCGAACCGGCACGCCCGGCCGCCGCATCGCGATGACCGCCGCGTCGGCGGCCGCGTCATCCGCGCCGTTATGGCCGTAGCAGCCGGGACCCTGCGCGTGCTTGACCGAGATATGCGCCGGATCGAGCTTCAGCATGCGGGCCAGCGCCGCCTTCAACGGATAGACGCCCTGGGTATGCGACCACACCGTCAGGTGGCCGTCCTGGTAGCAGGCCAATGCGCTCGACGGCCCGACCGAGGCGTGGGCGATATGCATGCGCGTAAAGCTGGCCTCGTACCGCGCCTGGCCCGGCGGCGGGTCGACCGGCTCGGGGCCGAGATTGCGGTCGATCGACGGCTGCTGCAGCAGCCAGCGCGCCTCTTCCTGGCCGGGATTGATCGGGTCGAGCCCGTCCCACGACACGTGACCCGGCGCGACCGCCGCCGCGGCGTCGACGAGGCTCTCGTCCGCCCCGAGGACCGCGACGAAATTGCCGTCGCGCAGAATCTCGACCTGCCCCTTGCCGGCGCGGCGGATCGCCGCCTCGTCGATCGCCGCGACCGTCGCGGTGCGGCGCGGCTGCCGCACGACGCGGGCATGCACCATGCCGTCCATCGCCATGTCGTGGATGAAAGCCGGCGCGCCGAACACCTTGCCGGCGAGGTCGACGCGCGGTGCATTCTGTCCGATCGCGCTGTGCCCATCCGATTTGGGTCTGGCGCCGGCCGTCGCCGAACGCGACAGGTCGACCGCCGCGGCGAGCGACCAATAATCCTGTCCGGTCGGTGCGCCGCCGCACAGAACCGCACCGTCACGGACCGACAGCCGGCTCGCCGGCAGGCCGAGCCGCACCGCGGCCGCCCGAAGCAGCAAGCCGCGCACCTCGGCACAGGCGAGGCGCAGCGCCGCGCCGCCGTACTGCATCGACTGGCTGCCGGCGGTATAGCCCTCGTTCGGCGTGAGATCGGTGTCGCCGGTCTGCAAATCGATGCGCGCCGGCGCCACATCCAGCTCGTCGGCGGCGATCTGCAGCATTGCGGTGAGCACGCCCTGGCCGATCTCGACCCGGCCGGTCGAGACGGTGACCCGGCCGGGCGCGGTGAACTTGACCCACTGGTCGAGCCGCGGGTTGGTTTGCAGCAGCGGCGGGATCATCACGTCGTTCATTGCCCGGCTCCGGAGGCGGCACCCGCGCGCACGGCCGCGGCGGCGCGTTCGACCGCCTTCAGGATGCGGATATGGCTGCCGCAGCGGCAGATATTGTCGTCGAGCGCCGCGGCGATCTCGCGCCGTGTCGGCGCGGGGTTGCGGTCGAGCAGCGCCTTCGCCGAAATCAGGATGCCCGGGAGGCAATAGCCGCATTGCCCCGCCTGCTCGTCGAGAAACGCCGTTTGCAGCGGGTGGGGCGCGTCGGGCGTGCCGAGCCCTTCGATCGTCAGCACCGCTTTGCCGGCGACCATCGACAGCGCCTTGCCGCAGGATTTCGCCGTCGCGCCGTCGATCAGCACCATGCAGCAGCCGCATTGTTCGAGACCGCAGCCAAATTTGGTGCCTTTAAGCCCGAGATGGTTGCGCAGCACGTCGAGCAGCGGCGTGTCGGCATCGGCGGCCACCTCGACGGCGCGGCCGTTTACGGTGAAAGCTGTCATGGGCCCCTCAGTTCATTGCGCGGCTGTCCGGCGCCAACCGCGCCGGCGTCGAAACCGAACAGCCACTGCATCGTCTCCGGCGACCGTTCGCGGGTCGCCGCCATCGCCGCGTCGCGCTGCTGCTGTTCCGGGCCGTCGGGCAGGTGATACCGCAGCTTGTTGGCGCGGGACATCTGCTGCAGCCGCGTGACGCGCGGCAGGCGCAGCGCCTCGTAGCGCCGCAGCAGCGCCGCCGGCTCGCCGCCGGCGGCGAGCAGGGCAGCGAGCGTCGCGCCGTCCTCGATCGCCTGCGCCGCGCCCTGCGCCATGAACGGATACATCGGGTGGCAGGCATCGCCCAACAGCGTCACCCGGCCCACCGACCAGCGCGGCAGCGGGTCGCGGTCGAACAGCGCCCAGATAAAGCAGGTGTCGGCGGCGGCGATGATCGTGCGGATTTGCCGGTGCCAGCCTTCGAACGCCCCAAGCGCGCGCTCGATCGTCGCCCGGTCGGTCCAGTCCTCGCGGTTCCAGGTGTCGTGCTCGGTCCAGCCGACAAAGTTGAGCAGCCGTCCGCCGGAGACGAAGTAATGCACGAGATGGGCGCCCGGCCCGAGCCAGGACTGACTGCCGCGTTCGAGCCCCAGCCCGGCGATGCGTTCGGCCGGCACCAGCCCGCGATAGGCGACGCAGCCGGCGAATTGCGGTTCTTCGACGCCGAACAGGCGTTCGCGCACGGTCGAGTGGATGCCGTCGGCGCCGACCAGGATGTCGGCCTCGATGCGCGCGCCGTTGGCGAATTGCGCCTCGACCGCGTCGCCGTGATCGACCACGCCGGTCAGGCGATGGCCGAGATGGATGCGCGGCTGCGGCAGCCCGGCGGCGAGGATCGCCTGCAGGTCGGCGCGGTGCACGGTGAGGTGCGGCGCGCCGTAGAGTTCGACGCAGAGCGGGTTGATCGGCGCCTTTTGCAGCGTGCGCCCGTCATCCCAGCGCCGGACATGCACCGAGACCGGCCGCACCGCGGCGCGGTCCAGCGATTCGCCGAGTCCCAGGCGATAGAGGATGCGGGCGGCGTTGGGCCCCATATTGATACCGCCGCCGACCTCGGTGAGCTGCGGCGCCTGCTCGTAGACGTCGACGCGAAAGCCGGCGCGGTGCAGCCCCAGCGCGGCGGCAAGCCCGCCGATCCCGCCGCCGATCACCGCGATCTTGCGCGCCGCCGCATTCATGGCGCGCCAGTCAAATGACGCCGGCCGCGGCTGTCAATCTCGCGCGTGACGCAACCGGCCCGCCATGCGAGATTCCCGGGCGAAAGCCATGGCCGTCACCGCAACCAAACCTGCCCGCGCCCGGGCTCCGGCACCGCCGCGCGGCCCGTCGATCTGGCGGCGCTACCGGCGGGTATGGATCGCGGCCGGTGTCGTCGCCGTCGGCCTTGCGCTGTATTTCGGCGCCGACCGCGTCGTCGCCTATACGGCGGACGCCTATATCCGCTCCGACCTCGTGGCGATCGCCCCGGAGGTGTCCGGCATCGTCGAGCGGGTGGCGGTCGTCGACAACCAGAAGGTCGCGGCCGGCGATCCGGTCGCGGCGATCGATCCGGCGCCGTTCCAGCTCGCGGTCGACTTGAAGCAGCAGCAGGTTGCCGGCCTCGAGGCGGCGGTCGCGGTCAAATCGCAGGTGCAGGCGGGCGACGCCGCCAATCTCGACGCAGCGCAGGCGGCGCTGCGCCTGGCGCAGCAGCAATACGACCGCGCCCAAACACTGACCGGCCAGCAATACGCGTCGCAGGAGCAGCTCGACAAGGCCGCCGACCAGCTCCGCGCGGCGCAAGACCGCGTCGCCGACCAGCGGAACCAGGCGCAGATCGACGCGCGCCAGGTCGCCGAGGCCACGGCGCAGGTCGCGGTCGCGCGCGCCGAGTTGGCGGTGGCGCAGTATAATCTGTCGCGCACCCGGCTGACCGCGCCGGTCGCCGGCTACATCAACAACCTGACCCTGCGTCCCGGCGCCTATGCGAAGGCGGGCGAGCCGCTGATCGGCATCGTCGACAGCTCGCAATGGCGGGTCATCGCCAACTTCAAGGAGGACATCGCCGCCGCGGTGACGCCGCGTCAGCGGGTCTGGGTGTGGCTGGACAGCGATCCGTGGCATTTCCACGCCGGCCGGGTCCAGGGGGTCGGCCGCGGCATCGCCCGCGAGCAGGCGCCCGACCAGCTCTTGCCCTATGTGGCGCCGACCACCGACTGGATCCGGCTGCGCCGGCGGCTGCCGGTGACGATCCTGCTCGATCCGCCGGCGCCGAGCGAAGGCTTGTTTTCCGGCGCCGACGCGCGCGTCTTCTTCTGGCGCTGATGGCGGATTTCCTCACCCGCCTCGGCGACGATCTCGCCGGCGACATCCGGGCGCTCGACCTCGCCGGAGCGCGCGCCAACGCGGCGCTGCGCACCGCGCTGGCGGCGACCCTGGCGGTGCTCGCCGCCTTTGCGCTGCATCTCGACAATCCGTGGTGGGCCGGGATCACCGGCGTCGTCCTCGTGCAGAGCGACCGCGGCGCGACGTTGGCGCGCAGTCTCGACCGCGTCATCGGCACGACGATCGGCGCCGCGATCGGCTATCTCGCCGCCGCGACGATCGCCGACCATCTCGTCTTCCTGGCGATTGCCGCCGGCTGCACCGGGTTTGCGATCTACGCGCAGGAGCGCGCCGATCACGGCTATGCCTTCCTGCTCGGCGGGATCACCGTGGTGCTGGTGCTGTTCGGGACCCTCGCGGCGCCGGGAAAGGCGCTCGATCTCGCGGTCTATCGCGCGCTCGAAATCTATCTCGGGGTCGCGGTCGCCTGCGCGGTCGATTACACCCTCGCCGCGCCGCACACGCTGGCTGCGGCACCGCCGAGACCGGGCGTCTTCGCGCGGCCGATGGACCGCGACCTCGCCGCCATCGCCATCACCGGCGGCATCGCCATCGCGCTGATCCCGCTGGTGTGGGAGACGCTCGACCTGCCGGGTCTCGGGCAGACGCCGATCACCGCGTTCGTCATCCTGGTGGCGATGCGCCAGGAGCCGGGCTGGCGGGGGTTTACCCGGGCGGTCGGCTGCCTGCTGGGCGGGCTGTGGGGGCTCGTCGCGATGCATCTTGCCGGCGGCACGTTCCTCTTGTGGCTGCCGCTGCTGTTCACCGGCCTGTTCCTCGCCGCGCATATCAACCACGGCCAGGGAGATGCGGCCTATGTCGGGTTGCAGGCGGCGATCGCCGTCGTCGTCTCGATGGTGCAGGGCCTGGGACCGTCGGCCGACATCACCCCCGCGCTCAACCGCTTGATCGGCGTGTTTGGCGGGGTGATCGTCGTCTCGCTGTGCCAGCCGCTGGTCGCGCCGCTGGTCCGCCGCCTTATCGGAACCGCCGGATAATTCGGGAGAAGGACATGCCGCTGCGCTACGAAAAACGCGACGGGGTCGCGTATATCACGCTCGACAACCCGGCCAAGGCCAACATCCTCGACAAGAGGATGTCGGACGACATCTCCGCGGCATGGATCGACCTGTGGGAGGACCGGGCGATCCGCTGCGCGATCCTCACCGGCGCCGGCGAGCGGCATTTCTGCGGCGGCCACAACCTGACCCCGCGCCCCGACCTGACCGCCGACGATCGCGAATACCTGCGCACCAACCGCATCTTCTGGCCGCTCGCCGGCACGGTGCACGGCCAGAAGACCGGCGTCGACGGCCGCATGGGCGACCACTACCCGCGCGTCTGGAAGCCGGTCATCGCCGCGGTCAACGGCTGGGCGGCCGGTGCCGGGCTGTACATCCTGCTGTCGTCGACCGATATCCGCATCGCCAGCGCCGAGCATGCCCGGTTCAAATTCGCGCTGCTGTCGCAGGGCTGGCTCGGCAACGGGCCCGGCGCAGCGCTGCTCGCCAAGCAGCTGCGCTATGCCGATGCGATCAAGATCCTTTTGACCGACGAGCCGTTCGACGCGGCCGAGGCGCACCGCATCGGCTTGGTGAACGAAGTCGTGCCGCACGCCCAGCTCATGGAACGAGCGGAGAAGATCGCCCGCCACATCTGCACCCTGCCGCCGCTCGCGGTGCGGATGATGAAGGAATACCTGGTGCGGTTCGGCGACCTGCCGACCGACCAGGCCTGGCATATCCAGAACCTGATCAACCACCTGCTGATCCAGACCACGATGGACGGCGAGGAAGGCCGCAAAGCCTTCAACGAAAAGCGCCCGCCCAACTTCACCGGCACGCTGCGCAAGCGCGGCGAACCCTGGCCCGAGCTGTCGCCGGAAGATGCGGTGCGGCTCGACGAGGCGTACCGCAGCGGCGAGTTCTGATTTTCAAACCCTCCCCCGCTGGTGGGGGAGGGGGAGCAGCGTCGGGCTGGCTACAGCGTCGCGGCGCCCGCCTTGGCGCAGTCTTCGTCTTCCTGCGAGGTGCCGCCGCCGACGCCGACCGCGCCGACCAGGTTGCCGTTGCGGAACAGCGGCACCGCGCCCTGGCCCATGATCATGTGGCCGCCCTCGGCGGCGGCGATGCCGCGCGGGGTCGGCTGGTCGGCGCGTTCCTGCATGACGCCGCTCGGCCGCGCGAACGCCGCCGAGGCGACCGCCTTGCCCTGGCTGCCGTAGACGCCGGCGAAAAACGCGCCGTCCATGCGCTGGAATGCGACCAGCCGGCCGCCGTCGTCGACAACCGCGGCGCAAACCTTGATGTTCAACTCCTCGGCCTTCTTGAGGGTCGCGCGCAGCACCCGGTTGGCCTGGTTGAGGGAAATGCTTGCCATTTTTTCCTCCGTTGGTTGTCGCTATCCCAAAGCACCCGCAGCGCGTAACCGCGCGATCCTCTCGGCGGGGAGGCCGAGCACGTCGCGCAGCACCGCGTCGGTATCGGCGCCGAGCGCCGGCGCCGGCCCGCTCGCGCGGCCGAAGCTCGCGCGCCACGGCAGGCCCGGCAGGACACCCGCATCTTGCGCGTCCCAGAAACCGCGAGCGCGCAGATGCGCGTCGGCCACCAGCTCGACCGAGCTTTTCAGCGCCGTGGCCGGGATGCCCGCCGCCCGCAAGACGGCTTCCGCTTCGCCCGCGCTCAGCCGCGAGGCCCAGCCCAGCAGGATGCCGTCGATCCCGGCGATGCGCCCCTGCCGTTGGTGCAAATCCCAGCCCGACAGCGGTTCCAGCGCCGGGACCGCGGCGCACAGCCGCCGCCATTCCGCCGCGCCGGTCGCCGCCAGGCTGATCCACTCGTCATCGCCGGCGCAGCGATAGGCGCCGTGCGGCGCGTGGCGCGGATCGCGATTGCCTTGCGGCTGCGGCGGCGCACCGAGCTGCGCAGCCAGCAGCGGCTCGGCCATGGTCCACAGCATCGCCTCGATCATCGAGAAATCGACCCGTGCGACCGCGCCGTCCTGCGCCCGCCGCTTGAGGGCGGCGGCCACGATAAACGCCAGCATCAGCCCGCACATCGGGTCGAGCCAGGCGAAACCGACGCGCGGCGCGATGCCGGGATGGCGGTTGAGGCCGGCGAACCCGGTGTAGCATTGCAGCAGCGTGCCGTAGGCGACCGAATGCGCTTCCGGCCCGGTGCGCCCCATGCCGGAGGCCGAGACGTAGAGCAGGTTGGGGTTGACCGCCTGCAGTTCGGCCTCGCCGAGCCCCAGTCGGTCCATTACCCCGGTCGCGAAATTCTCGAACACGACATCGGCGCGGGCGGCGAGATCGCGCGCCAGCGCGACCGCCTCCGGCTTTTTCAGGTCGAGGACGATGCCCTTCTTCGCCTGGCCGAGCACGGTGTGCAGCTCGCTGGCGCGGCCCGGGTCGCCGCGGCCCGGCGCCTCGATCTTGATGACCTCGGCGCCCATGGCGGCGAGGTAGCGCGTCGCGGTCGGCCCGGCGATGACCCAGGAAAAATCAAGCACCCGGATGCCGGCGAGCGGCAACCCGCCCGACGCGGCCGGGGCCGGCGTCCCCGCCGACAGGCTGAGCCCGAACGGGGGGCCGGGCGCCTTCACCCGGCGGCCGCCGACCGTCAGCTCGCGCCAGAAGCCGCGATGCGCGAGCTGCGGCGACGACAGCTGCTCGGCCGGCGCGCGCAGCGGGAAGCTCGGGACATGCGCCTTCTGCGCCGCGTCGGCGATCCACTGCTTGGTGTGCCGGCGGCTCCATGCCGACATCAGGGCATGCAGCGCGTCCCAGTTGGCGACGCGGTCGGGCTTGGTCTTGAAGCGCGGCTCGTCGCCCCATTCCGGCGACCCCATGACCTTGAGCCAGGCCGCCCATTGGCGGTCCTCGCGCGGCGAGATCGCGGCGTAGCCGTCGCTTGCCGGCAGGATGCAGACCGTCGCGCCGTTGCCGTCGGTGAGGCGCTTGCGCGACCGCGCCTTGCCGCCCAGCCCCGCATTGGCGAGCTCCGTCATCGCCAGCGTCGCCAGCGCCTCCTCGATCGACACGTCGATCACCGACCCCGGCAGCGCATGCATGCCGGCGCAGGCCGCGGCAAGGCCGGCGATGACGGCGGACTGTTCGCCGACCGGGCGGATCGGCGCTTCGGCGAGGTTGTCGACCTGGCCGGTCAGAAGCCGGGCGATCCCGCTGGCATACATCAGCGTCAGGTCGCTCGCCGGGTCGTCGGCGCGCGGACCGGCTTGGCCGAACGGTGCGATGGTGACGATCGCCGCGGCCGGGTTGATCCGCCGCAGCGCATCCGGATCGTGGCCCTGCTCCCGCAGAACCGCCGGCGCGCCCTCGACGATGATCAGCGCCGCCGTCGCCAGCGCCGCCGCGTCGCCGTCGGTTTTCCCATGGTCGAGATAGTCGCGCAGCGGCGTCGACCGGTCGCCGCCGACGCAAATGATTTCCGCGCCGATATCGGCGAACAGCCGGCCGGCGACCGCCGCAGCCGGCCCGCCGCCGATTTGCACCACCCGGAACCCGGGCAACAGCGCGTTCGCCTTGCCGTTACTCCCCATCGCCTGAGTAGTGGCGGATGGGCCGGAAAAGCGCAACGTGCATCACACTCGATTGCAATCATCGCCGCGCCGGTGGATATGACAGCGCATGCTGGCCACGCTGCGCTGCCCGATCTCGATGACCGCCGCTTTGTTCCTCGCGGCTTTGCTCCTCGCCGGAGCCGCCTTGGCCGAGGGCGGCGGGGGCGCCGTCGCCACACCGGGATCGGGGCGGCTGACGATGTGCCGTAGCTGGCTGCTGTTCAGCACTTGCCGCGAGTACAACAACGTCGCGCTGCCGCAACGGATCGCGCCCGGCGACCGCCTGCCGCTCAATTTCGGCAGCAACCCGAAGGATTACGCGTTCCCGGTGGCGCGCATCATCCGTAACGGCGCCTCCTGCACGCTGTTGGACGAGCCGACCGGCACGCGAAACGACGGCAACCGCATCGAGATCACCTCCTGCCGCGACGCCGGCTCCAACTGAGCACCGACTCATTCAGTCGATGCCTGGCCCGGGTCTCGTCAGCCCGGACTTGATCCGCATGGACGGCCGGGTCGAGCCCGGCCATGACGAGCATAAGAGGCGGCGTCCCGTCACCGCTTGGCGTGCTTCAGCACGAAGTCGCGCGCCAGTTCGCAGGCGCGGCGCGAGGCGTCGGAGGCCGGGTCGCGGATCACGAAGGTGTGTGGCTGGCCGTCGAACTTGTGCAGCTCGATCTGTCCGCCCTTGGCGCGCCAGGCGGCGGCGAAGCGGTCGGCCATATCGGGGGTGACGTTGTCGTCGCCGGTGCCCTGTAGCAGGATCGCCGGCGGCAGGGGCGCCGCCTCGCCCGCCTCGACCAGGCGTTGCGGGTTGCCCTCGGCCATCTCCGCTTCCGAGCGCCAATACGCGTCATGCGACTCGACCAGCCGCGTGTTGCCCTTCTCCTTGACCATGCGGTAGCGCGCGAGCGGGTCGGAAATCGGCCAGCACAGCACCAGGTACGGCAGGCGGGCGTCGATCCCGGCCGTGCCGTCGAGCGGCAGTGCGGCATAGCGCGGGTCGTCGGGCTGCAACGCCGACAGCAGCAATTGATGGGCGCCGCTCGACGTGCCGAGCCCGGCGACAAGGTCGGCCCGGCTGCCGAACTCGCCGGCATGCGCCTTGAGCCAGCGCGTCGCGTAATGGATATCGGCGATCGACGCGGGGTAGCGGTGCTTTGGCGGCATGCGGAAATCGATCGCCAGCACGACGATGCCGCTCTTGGCCAGCGCCTCGTCGAGCGGCGCGTTGTTGAGCCGATCCCCCGACGCCCAGGCGCCGCCATGCACTTCGATCAGCGCCGGAAACGGCCCCTGGCCTTTCGGCTGGTAAAGCCGGGCGAGCAGCGGGCCGTCTTCGCTGCGGCGGTATTCCACATCGCGGATTTCGATATCGTGCGTGGCGACGATGGCGACTGCGTCGGGCATGGGCTCCTCCTGTGGGCGGACAGGGTGCACATGCCCGCGCCGGCTGCCAAGCCCGGCGGCGCCTGCGCGGCGCTTTCAGAGCAAATTAACGATTGTGCCGCAACCTGCGCGCGGGGGACATGGTGTGGAGGGGGTCTTGGCGCGACAGATCGAACGGCTGCGGGAACTGGCGTCGTGGTATCGCGAATACGCCGAGCGCACCGGAAATCCCGCGATTTGGGATGCGCGGATCCGCACCGCCGAGGACCTCGAAGCCGAGGCCGCGCGGCTCGAAGGCGCCCCGCTTCTCGTCGAGATCGAGGCTTAGGCTGCGGCCGCCTGCTTGCTGCGTGCGCGGCGCGATTTTGCCTTGGCCGGCGCGGCGGATGATTCGACGGGCACGGCCGCCTCCGGCACGGTGATTTCGCCGGGGGCGGGTTCACTCGCCGGGGGTTCGGCCGGCGTCGGCAGATCGGCGGTCTCGGAAAACTCGCGGTAATACGACGAGCAATAGGTTCCTTCCGGCGATGTCTGGAATTCGTGCATCGCCGCGTCCGGGCTGTCGAAATAGGCCGGCCGCGCCGATACCGGGCAATAGTGGAAGACGATGCTTTTGCGTGTGTAGCCGCTGTTGACGATCGGCGCGCCGCCATGCGCCAGATCGGCGTGCCAGATCAGCAGGCTGCCTTTTTTCGGCCAGAAATATTCGAGCGGCGTCCCCTGCTCGCTCGCTTCCCGGTGCAGCCAGGCGAGATGATGGTTGTGGATCTCGTGCCCGTGCGCGTCGGTATTCCAATGCCGCTGGTTGCCGGGATAGAGGAAGTCGCCAAAGCGGTGGCTGCCGCGGTAGTAGATCAGCTCGCCGCCGCCCGGTTTCACATCCTCCAGCGCGACCCAGGCAGCGGCGAGCGCCAGCGCCGGCTTGATCACGACGTAGGCGGTGTCCTGGTGGATCGCCTGGGTACTGCCGATCTGGAAATGCAGCCCCTGATGGACCGCCGGCGGCTCGCCGAAAATAATCTTCAGCATCCGTGCGAGACGCGGCGCGAACGCCATCTGCAGCGCCCGCCGGCTGACCATGTAGGTATCGAGCACCTTGGTGAGCGCGCGGTCGACCTGCGCCTCGCCGAGACGTTTCACGTCGGGGCCTTCGGTCACCCAGAGGTCCGGGCGCGTGGCGAACATCGCCTGGATTTCCGCCAGGTACTCGTCGATCAGCGTATGATCGACCGCGTCCTCGATGATGCAGTAGCCGTTGGCGATAAAAAACGCGACCAGCTTGTACTCGTCTTCGCTGATCAGGCCCTGCTCCAGCCTGGCGACCGCCTGCCGGCCCGCATCGTCCCGGTCGATCCATAGCGGCGAGAAGGGTGATCCGATATTGGCCATCGCAGGTGCTTTCTGAGGCGCTGCCGCTCCGCTCGACGGTCCCCGGCGCGGACCGCGCATCCCAAATGCAGCCAAATATTATCTGTTTTTGACATAAATCGCGAAGAAAACAGTGGTTAATCCGGCCGCCGCTGCTGCTCCCCGGCGAAGCCGGCGGCGCGCCATCCGCCGGGCGAGCCGGCGATCTCGCTCACCAGCTTGCGGGTCATCGCGTCGGCAAAAGTCTCGAAATTCTCGACCACCAGCAGGAAGGCGCCGGCGCCGCCGATCACGTTCTCCGTGTAGTAACTGGGCAGCCCGCCCGGCGGTTGCGTGTGGGTGGTGAAACCGGGGCTCGCCCGGGTATTGATGATCGCCAGCCCGTTGATGGTCAGGCCCTTGGCGACGGCGTCGTCGCGCGCCTCGGTCACCGGCCGGCCGGCATTGCTGGTGCCGTCGCCGGAAATATCGATGACCCGGCGCTCGGCGCCGACCGGGGCGGCGCTCAGCCGTGCCGTCGCGTAGTCGATCGCGCCGCTGATCGAGGTGCGGGCGAGAAACGAGCGCGGCGCGGCGATGATCTGGCCGGCGATGACCGCGGCGTCCTCGCCGTCGTGGATAACGGTCCAGTCGATCACCGTCTTCTGCTCGTCGGCGCCCGACCATTCGACAAAGGTGACGGCGATCGACCGATTGGCACCGCCGGTTATCGCCTTCAGCACGCGCGGGTCGGTGACGGCGGCGGCATAGCCCTTGCGCTGCAGGTCGAATTCGCCCTCGTCGATACTGCGCGATACGTCGGCGGCCAGCACCAGCAGCAGATCGACATTGTCGGCGCGGCCCGGCGCCGAAATGGCCGGCGCCGCGCCGGTCAGCGCGGCGAGCGCCGCCGCGACGAGGCCGACGGCGAGGCCGGCCGGCTTCATCCGGTCAACTCGCGGCGCACGATCGCGGCGCCCTCGACCATCGCCCGCAGCTTTGCCGCCGCGCGGCCGCGCGGCAGGTATTTCATGCCGCAATCGGGCGCCGCGACCAGCCGCTCCGGCGCGATGTGCGCCAGCCCGGCGCGCAGCCGCGCGGCGACCTGGTCGGCGGTCTCGACCTCGGCCGAGCCGAGATCGAGCACGCCGAGCAGGATGGTCTTGTTCGACAGCTCCTTGAGCACGCCGAGATCGAGCCGCGGCTGCGCCGCCTCCAGCGAGACCTGGCTCGCCAGCGCGTCGGCAAGCTGCGGCAGAAAGGCATAACCGCTCGGCTTGTTGTGCACGAGATGGCCGTAGCCGAGGCAGATATGCACGACGGTCGGCCCGGCGACGCCGTCGAGCGCCCGGTTCATCGCCGCGATGCCGTAGGCGGCGGCCTTGTCGGGCGCGGCGCGCACCCACGGCTCGTCGAGCTGCACGACATCGACGCCGGTCGACTTCAGCGCCTTCAGCTCGGCGTTGACCGCGTCCGCGTAGTCCATCGCCAGCTCGGCCTCGTCCTTGTAGTACTCGTTCTGCACCTGCTGCGACATGGTGAACGGCCCGGGCAGGGTGATCTTGGTCGCCCGCGTCGCGTGCTTGACGAGAAACGCCGCGTCGTCGATCTCGACCGGCCCCTTGCGGCGGATTTTGCCGACCACGCGCGCCACCGGTGTCGCCCGCCGGTTGGCTCCGATCACCGAACCGGCGTGCTGTGCGTCGATCCCTTCGAGCGCCAGCGAGAAGTAGTTCGAATAGCTCTCGCGGCGCATCTCGCCGTCGCTGACGATGTCGATGCCGATCGCCTCCATCTCGTGGATCGCCAGGACCGTCGCATCGTCCTGCGCTTCCTTGCGGCGCTCGGGCGGGATGCGCCAAATCTCGTGCGCATGCACCCGCGGCACGCCGTGCTTTTCCAGCGCGGCGCGGTCGATCAGCCAGTCCGGCTGCGGGTAGGAGCCGACCACCGTGGTCGGGATCAGGTGGGTGGGGTACGGCATGGCCCTTTACCTCCGTGCGCCGGCGTATTGGTGCGGGATGCGGCGGATGTCCTGCACGAGGTCGGGCGGCATGCCGCCGACCTCGCCTTGGTCCGTTGGGGCGCGCAGGGTCAGCGCGTCCGCCAGCCCGCCGAACCGCTCGCCGATCGCGCCGACGATCTGGTCATGCCGGCCGACCGCGGCAAAGAGATGCGCGACATCGTCCGGCACTTCCGTCGCCAGCTCGCTCCATTTCCCGTCGCGCACCATGCGGTTGAGCTTGAGCCCCAAATCCTCCAACCCGTGCACCGCGAAGACCGGGTAATAGGCCGGCGTCGAGCCGTAAAACGCGACGCGTTGGCGGACCCACTCGAAGCGCTCGGCGACCGCCGCATCGTCCGGGCCGGTGGCGAGAAACCCGCCGCCGGAGATTTCATACTGGGCGCGGGTGCGCCCGGCCTTGGCGAGCCCGGCCGCGATGCGCGGCATGATCTCGTCGGTCAGGTATTTCTTGGTGCAGAAGCCGTGCAGCTTGACGCCGTCGCATTCCTCGGCCGCGACCTTGAGCATCGCCGGGCCGACCGCGGCGATGGTGATCGCCGGCGGCGGGCAATCGATCTTCGGCGGGGTGAAGTTCGGTGTCATCAGCGTAAAGCGGTAGTGCCGGCCCTCATAGGCCGGCTTCTCGCCGGTCGCCCAGCACTGCCAGATCGCGCGCAGCACTTGGACGTATTCGCGCATGCGCGGCGCCGGCGGCGACCACGGCACCGAAAACCGCCGCTCGTTATGCGCCCGCACCTGCGAGCCGAGGCCGACGACAAACCGCCCGCCGGTCGAGCCGGCAAGGTCCCAGCCGACTTCGGCGACGGCCATCGGCGTGCGGGCGAAGGCGATCGCCACCGAAGTATGCAGCTCGATCGTCTCGGTCGCCGCACCGGCCACCGCGAGCGCGAGAAACGGCTCGTGCTGGTTTTCCATCGTGACGATGCCGTCATGGCCCTCGGCCTCGGCGGCGCGCGCCGCAGCCGGCACCTCCTTCAGATTGCCCTGCGGCACGGTCGTAAAGACGCGCATCTGCCTTGTCTCCCTGTCGTCATCGCGAGCGTGCCGTCCTGGCCCTTGGCGGATCGAGATTGCCGCGTCGCCCTTCGGGCTCCTCGCCATGACGGCATGATCCGGCCATACTTCGCCGGGTCGGCGCAAGGAGGAAGCGATGGCGGAGCGGGTCGCGGTCGGGATGGGGATCATGGAGTTCCCGTTTTCCGGGGCTTCGGCCTATTGGCGCTGGGTCGACATGCTGGAGGCGGGCGGCGTCGACTCGCTGTGGCAGACCGACCGCCTGGTCAGCCCGACGCCGTTTCTCGAATGCATGAGCGTCATGGCGGCGCTTGCCGGGCGCACGCGGCGGCTCAAATTCGGCGTCAACGTGCTGTCGCTGGCGATGCGCGACGCGGTGCTGGTCGCGCGGCAATGCGCGACGATCGATTTCCTCTCCGACGGCAGGCTGCTGCCCGCCTTCGGCATCGGCAGCCCGCTCGGCCCGGAATGGAAGATGCTCAACCTCGACAGCAAGACGCGCGGCCGCAAGACCGACGAGGCGCTCGAGGTGATCCGCCGGCTGTGGAGCGAGGACAAGGTCGATTTCCAGGGCGTGCACTACCACCTGTCCGGGGCGACGATCTCGCCCAAGCCGGTGCAGCCCGACCTGCCGATATGGATCGGCGGCTCGTCCGAGGCGGCGATCCGGCGCACTGCGACATACGGCACCGGCTGGCAGGCCGGCCCCGAAACCCCGGCGCAGGCAAAGGAGGTGGTCGCCGCGATCAAGGCGGCCGCCGCGGCGGCAGGCCGCCGCATCGACGACGACCATTACGGCGCCGGGATACCGTTCCGCTTCGCCACGGCGAAAAACGCAGCCGACGAGCCGGGCCTGCAGCCGCTGTTCGATGCCTATCGCAAGCGCACCGGGCGCGACCCGCTCGATTATTTCGCGATCGGCGATGCAGCGGCGATCACCGACAAGATCGGCGAATTCGTCGCCGCCGGCGTCTCCAAATTCATCCTGCGTCCCGCCGCCAAGGGCGACGACGACATGATGGCGCAGACCCGCCGGCTGATCGACGAGGTGCTGCCGCTGGTCGCCGCCCGCTGGCCGAAACCGAAGCGCCGGATGGCGGCGGCGTAAAGCCGGCGCGGCTGTTTCGGCGCCGCCGACGGGCAGAGCCGCGCGGCCGGCGTGCCGTTGACTAACCCCCCGCGCCGCCGCGGGAGATGACGTTGAGGAGCGCCTGCTGGCCGCCGTCGACGGCCTTGAGCGCGCGTTTCATCGCGCCGGGCAGCGCCGCCGGGTCGTCGACCCGCTCGCCATAACCGCCGGAGGCTGCGCAGATCGTTTCGAACGCCGGCAGGTCGTCGAGGTCGATAAACGGCGGCTTGTTGCTGCGCGCCGCCTCGCCGTCCGGGTACATGCCGAGCGTGGCGCGCCGCACCGCCCCCCACATCGCGTTGTTGATGACGATGGTCAGCACCGGCAGCTTGTGCATTTGCGCCGCGTGGTGCACCGCGACCGGGTTCGAGAAGATGTACGACCCGTCGCCGTGAATGCAGACCACCTGGCGCTCCGGCTTTGCCAGCTTGACGCCGAGCGCCGCGCCGGCGCCCCAGCCGAGCCCCGCCGCCGGGCTCGACCCGAAATACGACCCCGGTTCGGTCGACGGGCAGTGCTCGTTGAGCAGCGTGTATTCGTTGACCAGGATCGCGTTCGGATCGCGTGCCTGCGAGAGGCAATGGCTGACCCAGGCCGGGTGGATCGGGGTTTGCGTTGCCGCCTCGTCGCGCAATTTCTGCCACCCGGCGCGTTGCACGGCCCGCCGTTCGGCGAGCGCCTGCCGCCGCTCGGCGACAAGGCCGTCGGCGACCCGCATCGCCGCGCCGAGCTTCAGCAGCGCCAGGCGCGGCGCGGCGGCGATCGCTACGTCGCACGGGAAGCCGCGGATCGGGTAGCGCGTGCAGAGCGGGTCGACGCCGAGATGGATCACCCGGCAATCGGCCGGCGGCGACACGCGGGCCGGGATCCACGGCACGTCCATCTCCAGCACGAGGATCGCGTCGGCTTCCTTGACGAACGGCGCCGGGTCGTAGCCGAGATGGCAGGGATGCGCGGCGGACAGCGACAGGTGCCGCTGGCGATGCTCGATCACCGGGATCGCAAAGCGCTCGGCGAACGCGGCGAGCACCGCGACCGCGGCCGGGTCGCGCCCGGCGCCGGCGGTGATGACGACCGGCCGCCGGGCCTTCGACAACATCGCCGCCGCCTCGGCGAGCGCCGCCTCGTCGGCGCCCGGCGACGTCGCCGCCGCGCGCCGGGAGGGGCTGTCATAGGTGAAGCCGGACAGCGTCTCGCCCAGCACCTCGCGCGGCAGCGACAGGTATACCGGCCCCTCCGGCGCGCTGGTCGCCACGGACAGGGCGCGGTCGACCACGGTTTCGAGCTGCGCGCCGTTGCGCAGCTCGTAATCCCATTTGACCATCTCGCGCAGCATGCCGGCCTGGTCGAACATTTCCTGCGCCCAGTGGATGTAGGTGTCGCGCGCGCCGAACACGCCCTCCTCGGTCAGCGGCGAGCGGCCGGCGGTGAAGAGGATCGGCACATACTCGCGCGCCGCGTTGAACACGCCGCACAGCGCGTTGGCGGTGCCGACGCTGACATGCACCATGACCGCCGGCACCTTGCCCGACGCCGCGGCATAGCCGTGCGCCATCGAGATCGCGACATTCTCATGGCTGGCGATCAGCGGCTTCGGCGCCGACAAGCCGGTATGCGCCGCCTTGGCGTAGGCCTCGACGATCGGCGCGAAATCGGTGCCGGCATTGGCGAACAGATACTCGACCCCGCGCTCCGCCAGCAGCGCGAGATAGGCCTCGGCAACACTCGTGGCGGCGATTTCCTTGCGACTCATGCCAAGCTCCTGGTGGGGCGCCGACGGCGCATCGTGCTTCCGGCAAGACCGAGAAAAACCAGCAGAGCGCGATCGAGCGCGCCGATGATCTCGGGTTCCAACTGGCCGATCCGGACGCCCACCCCGCTGCGGGGGATCGTCGTAATCCGATCGACCATCAGGCGGCAGGGTTGACGCAGTCCGTTTTGCACGGTCGGTGCGACGGGGAGCCTCAGCAAAGGCGCCTCGCTGGCATCCGTGGTCAGCGCGCAAACCGCTATGGAGCCGGTCGCGTCAAAGCGGTCGGCCTGGATGATGACGGCCGGGCGCGGCTTTCCGGCCTGGGAGCCTCGACTCGATACCGTCCATATCTCGCCGCGCTTCATTCCTCCCAAAGGTCCGCCGAGATCGCATCGATAAAGGCCTGGTCTTCATCGGCATGCAGGCTGTGGGCAACGACCAGCGACTGGCGATGGGCCTCGGCGATAAACTCGGGAGAATCCACGTCCGGTACCCAGATTTGCACCGGCCGCAATCCCTGACGGCGAAGCTCGGCCCTGTAGGCTCTCACGCGATCGCGCGAGGAGCGTCGGATGGTGGCAGTACGGGCCATGCTCGGCTCTCCAATGCGTTACATGTAACATAGGCTCCCGGCGGATCGTCGTCCAGCGGCTGAGGGGCTTTGGGAGGGCAAGATGACCGAGCGCAGCGAGAAGCAGAAGATGCTGGCGGGCGAGCTGTACAATGCAATGGGCCCGGAGCTGACCGGCGAACGGCAGCGGGCACAGCGCCTGCTGGCCCGCTATAATGCGAGCGCGCCGGACGATGCCGCGGCGCGTCTGGCGCTGCTCGGGGAGCTGTTCGGCGCGGTCGGCGACGGGCCCGACATCCAGCCGCGCTTTTACTGCGACTACGGCTACAACATCCGTCTCGGGCACCGCTGTTTCATCAACTACAACTGCGTCTTTCTCGATTGTGCGCCGATCGAGATCGGCGACGATCTGCTGATGGGACCCGCGGTACAGCTTTATGCCGCAACCCATCCGGTAGACCGCGCGACGCGGGCCGCCGGGCTGGAACTGGCGCGGCCGATCCGCATCGGCAGCGGCGTGTGGATCGGCGGCGGCGCGATCGTCATGCCCGGCGTCACGATCGGCGACGGCTGCGTCATCGGCGCGGGCAGCGTGGTGACGCACGACCTGCCGCCGCTCAGCCTCGCGCGCGGCAACCCGGCGCGGGTGGTTCGCAGCTTGGATTGATCTGCTATCGTCCCTCAGGCTACTTCCCCAGGCCGCTGCGCAGGAGGTCCGGATGCCGTACCAGACGATCGAGGTCACCAGACTGACACCGCATATCGGGGCGGAGATCGGCGGGGTCGACCTGTCGCGCCCGCTCGGCAACCAGCAATTCCAGGAAGTGCACGACGCGCTGATGGAAAACCTGGTGATCTTTTTCCGCGACCAGCATTTGACGCACGACCAGCACAAGGATTTCGGCCGGCGGTTCGGCAATCTGGTGGCGCACCCGGCGTCGCGCCATTCGCCCGAGGGGCACCCGGAAATCCTCACGATCCATGCCGACGCGGACTCGCGGCACGTCGCCGGCGAGGAATGGCATTCCGACGTGTCGTGCGACGAGACCCCGCCGATGGGCAGCATCCTCTATTTGACCGAGATCCCGCCGGTCGGCGGCGACACGCTGTTCGCCAGCATGTACGCGGCCTATGACGCGCTGTCCGAGCCGATCAAGCGGCTGCTCGAAGGGCTGACCGCGACCCATGACGGCGAGCCGGTCTATCGCGGCCGTTTCGGCTATGCGGCGCCCGCGAAGGGCTTCCCGCGGGCCGAGCACCCGGTGGTCCGCACGCATCCGGTGACCGGCCGCAAGGCGCTGTTCGTCAACGGCAATTTCACCACCCGGATCAACGGGCTCGGCAAGCTGGAAAGCGACGCGCTGCTGCAGATGCTGGTGCGCCATTGCGAGACGCTGGAATTCCAGTGCCGCTTTCGCTGGCAGCGGAATTCGGTCGCGCTCTGGGACAATCGCTGCGTCCAGCACCACGCCATGTGGGACTACTACCCGCAGCGCCGGCACGGCTACCGCGTGACCATCGAAGGCGACCGGCCGTTCTAGCCGGTCATCCCCCCGCCCCTCCCCCGCCGGCGGGGGAGGGGCGGAGTGGGGCGCCGCTACCGCAGATGCTTCGCGAAGAAGGCGGTCGCGTCGTTCCACAGCTCGTGCGCCGGGGCTTCGCGATAGCTCGGCCGGTAATCGGCGAGGAAGGCGTGGCCGGCGTTCTGATAAATCTTGGTGGTGACGTCCTTGCCGGCGCCGCGCCGCTTCATCTCGTCGGCGAGCGCGACCGGCGGGTTCTGGTCCTCGACCCCGAACACGCCGAACAGCGGGCAGTGCAGGTTCCCCATCATATCGAGCGGCGGCGTCGGACGCGACGCGGTGGTCTCGGCGTCGGGCGTCGCGCGATGGATAAAGCCGCCCCAGCAATCGACCGCGGCATCGACCTTGCTGCTGCTGACGGCAAAGAGCAGCGTGTGGCGGCCGCCCGAGCAGAAACCGATCGCACCGACCTTGCCGGTCGCGCCCGATTGCGCCCGCAGGAAATCGGCGGAGGCTTCGAGATCGGCGACCGCTTGCGAATCCTTGAGGCCGAACATCACCGGGAACACGGTCTGGATGTCCCCCGGGTCTTTTGGGTTGCCGTCGCGCCAGTAGAGATCGGGAGCGATCGCCATATAACCGATATTGGCGAAGCGCCGCGCGAGGTCGCAGATATGGTCGGCCAGCCCGAACGCCTCGTGGATCACGACGATGCCGGGATAGTTGCCCGCGGTGTTCGGCTTGGCGAAATAGGCCGGGATTTTGCTCCCCCCGGCCGGCACATGGACCAGACCGCCGGTGATTTTGCTGGGGTCGGTGACGAGACCCGGAACATTGGCCATGAGCTTCCTCCGTTGGTGGGTTGGCGCAGAGTAGCGGCACGGCCATCTGTTGCGGAAGAGCCAGAGGAGAGCAGCATGCGCCGCCGCGATTTTCTCGCCGCCGCCGCACTCGCGGCCGGCGGGCGGCCGGCCTTCGCGCAAGCCCCGACATTATCGTCGGGCAATGAACGCCCGCAGACGGCGGCGCCCGCGGGCACCACCGACTGCCATCATTACATCTATGATCCCCGTTTTCCGGTCGTCTCACGGTACATATCGCACCCCGACGAGGCCAATGCCGACGATTATCGCGGGCTGATGCGGCGCCTCGGCATTACCCGCCACGTGCTGGTCCAGCCGTCGACCTACGGCACCGACAACCGCGCTATGCTCGACGCGCTCGAGATATTCGGTGCCGAGGCGCGCGGGGTCGCCGTCGTCGCCGCCAGCACCGGCGCCGACGAGCTGAAACGGCTGCACGCGCTGGGGGTGCGCGGGGCGCGCATCAATTTCGCCCCCGCCGGACCCGTCACGCCGGCGATGATCGAGCCTTTGGCGCGCCGCATCGAGCCGCTCGGCTGGCATATCGAGCTCAACGCCTGGGCGCGTGACCTTGCGGCGATGGCGCCGTTTCTGGAAGGTCTGCCGACACCGGTCACGCTCGACCATTTCGGCCATATCCCGGAGCCGGAGGGTGCGAGCGACCCGCTCTTCGCCCAGGTGCTTCGCCTGGTCGACAAGGGCAAGACCTGGGTCAAGCTGGCCGCGCCTTATGACGCCAGCAAGGCCGGCCCGCCCGGTTACGCCGATTCGGGCGCGCTGGCCCGGGCCTATATCAAGGCCGCGCCCGAGCGGCTGATCTGGGGCACCAACTGGCCGCATCCCGGTGAACGGGCGAAGCCCGACGACGCGCAGCTGTTCGACCTGTTCCTCGATTGGGCGCCCGACGCTGGCGAGCGCCGCCGCATCCTGGTCGAGAACCCGCAGGCGCTGTACGGGTTCCCGCCGGCCGCATAAGCGCTGCCTCAGCGCGTCTTCGGCATCTCGAAGCCGGCGGCGCGTTCGACATATTTCACGATCGCGGTCAGGTCCTCCTTGGCGGCGCCCTGGTGCATCGCGTGCTTGAAGACGAGGCGCGCCGCCTGGCACACCCACATCGGCACGCCGAGCGCTTCGCCCTGGGCGATCGCGAGGTCGATATCCTTCATGATGATGTGCATTTCGGCGCCGTAGTCGAAGCTGCGGGGCAGCACGGCCTCGGGGAATTTGCTGTCCACGGCGCTGTTGCGCCCGCTGCCGACGCGGATCGCCGAGACCATCACCTCCGGGTCGAGCCCGCCTTTGGCGCCCATCACAAACGCCTCGGCGGTCGCCGCGAGGGCCACCGCCGACAGGATGTTGTTGGTCAGCTTCAGCACCTGGGCGGCGCCCGGCTTGTCGCCGGCGACGGTCAGCGTGCGGCCCCACAGCGCGATCATCGGGCGGATGCGGTCGATCGCCGCCGGGTCGCCCGAAACCATGACCGACAGCGTGCCGGCCCGCGCGCCCGGCGGGCCGCCGGAGATCGGGCAATCGACGACCGTCACCCCCTGCGCCGCCATCGCCTGCGCGATCTCCTGCACAAACGGCACGCCGATCGTACAGGTATTGACCAGCAGCTTCATCGCCTTGCCTTTGGCCAGCCCGTCGGCGCCGAACGCCACCTCGCGGAATGCCGCCAGCGTCGGCAGCGAGACAAAGACGATCTCGCAACGCTCGGCCATGTCGGAGGGCGACGCCGCGCGCCGCGCCTGGCGTTCGAGCAGCGGCTGCATCGCCGCCTCGTCGATGTCGTAGATGGTCAGTTCGTGCCCGGCGTCGAGCAGCTTGTGCGCCATCGGCTGGCCCATCGCGCCGATGCCCAGATATCCAGCTTCCACCGCGTATCCTCCTGCCGTTCCCATGATGGTAGTGCGGTCCGAGGGAAGACGGTAGCGGGCCGGCTTGCTACAACGGCCGGCCGGCAACGCGCGGAGGGGCAGATGCAGGGTCGCTCGTTTCAGATGATGGTGCCGATGCGCGACGGCGTGCGCCTCAACACCTTTGTTTTTCTGCCCGAGACCGGCGGGCCGCGCTGGCCGGTCATCCTGCACCGCACGCCCTATGGCATCGCCGCCGCCGATGCACCGCATAAATTCGACCATACCCGCGCCTGGCTGCCCAACCCGGCCGAGCCGATGCGCGGCTCGATCCTGCGCGGCTGGCGGGCGATCGTCGCGCACGGCTATGCTGCGGTCTACCAGGACTGCCGCGGCCGGCACGGTTCCGAAGGCGAGGACCGGGTCTATGCCGACGACGCCGAGGACGGCTACGACACGCTCGACTGGATCGCGGCGCAGGGCTGGTGCAACGGCCGGGTCGGCATGTCGGGCTCGTCGGCCGGGGCGACGACGACCTTCGCGGCCGCCTCGACACGGCATCCCAACCTGCGGGCTTTTTTCGCCCAGGCCGGCGGCTCCAGCATCTACGACGATGTGGTCTGCGAGGGCGGCGGCATCGAGATGGAGCGGCTGTGGCTGTGGGTGTCGAAGAACATTCCCGGTCTCTCGGCGTCGCATCGCGCGGCGGTCATGGCGCGGTGCGGGATCGATGCCGCCGCGCTCGACCGTGCCGCGGCTTCGGCCGGCGAGCGCTGGAACCGGCTCGACGCCGCCCGCCGCGCTGACCCACCGTTCGTCAATTCGCCCGACTGGATGCGCCTGCCGCTGACCGCTTACCCCGATTTCGCCGCCTGGCAGCCGTTTCTCGACGAGATCATCAGCCATCCGGCGCCCGACGCATTCCGCGCGCGGCACAATTTCCGCCGCACGATCGATATCCCGGGCTTTCACGTCACCAGTTGGTTCGACATTTTCCAGACCAGCGTCATCGCCGCGTTCCAGGAGATCCAGGCGCGCACCGGCACCCAGAAGCTGTGGATCGGGCCGAACGAGCATTACTTTGTCTACGCCGCCAATTTCTGGCCGCGCGACCCGTATTTCGCCTGGTTCGGCTATTGGCTGAAGGACGAGCCGACCGATCTGGTGCACACCCCGGCGGTCCGCTACTCGCCCCGCGCCTGGGTCGATGACCGGGCCGGCTATCGGCCGGCCGACTGGGTCGGCGCCGAGCGCTGGCCGCCGCCCGGTGTCCGGCCGCGGCGGCTGTATCTCTGCGGCGACGGCGGTCTGGCCGCCGCCCCGGCGGGCGACCCGCGGCACTACCGCTATGATCCGCGCCGGCCGATCCCGACTTTCGGCGGCCGCAACATGCTGATCGATCCGGGTCCGCTCGACCAGCGCCCGGCGCAGCAGCTGCCCGATTACGGGCTGATCTACCGCAGTGCGCCGCTCGAGCGGGACATGACGATCGCCGGCAATGTCCGCGTCACCCTCAATATCGGCTCGGATTGCCCCGACAGCGATTTTGTCGCCAAATTGATCGAATTGTGGCCGGACGGACGGGCGATGCTGCTGATGGACGGTGTAACCCGGGCGCTGTACCGCGACCCCGTCGCGGGCGCGCAGCCGCTGGAGCCGGGGAAGGTCTACGCGCTGGTCGTCGATCTCGGCGACATCTGTCACAGCTTCCGCGCCGGCAGCCGGATCGAGGTCGACGTCACCAGCAGCAATTTCCCGCGCCGGGCGCGCAACACCAACAGCGGCAACCCGGTCCTCGCCAATGACGGCGAGGATGATATCCGCGTCGCGCGCAACACCGTGCACCATGCACCGGCAACCCCCTCTTATGTCGATTTGCCGGTGCTGGCGTAATCAAGGAGCCGCGATGAGCCGTCTTTTTACGCCGATCACCCTCGGCGGTATCACCCTGGCGAACCGGATCGCGGTGTCGCCGATGTGCCAGTACAGCGCCGATGGCGGCCTGCCCAATGACTGGCACGCGCTGCATCTCGGCACGTTGTCGGTATCGGGCGCCGGCCTGCTGATCGTCGAGATGACCGCGGTCGAGCCGGAAGGGCGCATCACGCCGCATTGCCTCGGCCTCTATTCCGATGCGCATGAGGCGGCGTTCGAGCCGATCCTGGCGAGCTGCCGCCGCTGGGGCAGCGCCAAGCTCGGCATCCAGCTCGCCCATGCCGGACGCAAGGGATCGGCCAAGGTGCCGTGGCAGGGCGGGATGCCGCTCGGCCGCGACGCGGGCGGATGGCAGACCGTGGCGTCGTCCGCGATCCCATTCGACGAAGGCTGGCCGGTGCCCGAGCCGCTCGACGCGGCCGGGCTCGCGCGCATCCGCGACGGCTTTGTCGCCGCCGCCAGGCGCGCCGACCGGCTCGGCTTCGACCTCGTCGAGCTGCACGGCGCGCACGGCTACCTGCTGCATAATTTCGTCTCGCCGGTGTCCAACCGGCGCGGCGACGGGTATGGCGGCAACCGCGACAACCGCATGCGCTTTCCGCTCGAGGTCGCGGCGGCGGTGCGCGCGGTCTGGCCGCGCGGCAAGGCGCTCGGCATGCGGATCACCGGCTCCGACTGGATCGACGGCGGCCTGACCCCGCAGGACGCCGCGGTGCTGGCCAACGAGCTGCACGGGATCGGTTTCGATTACGTCTGCGTGTCGTCGGGCGGGGTCAGCCCGCAGGCGCGGATCGCGGTCGGCCCCGGCTACCAGGTGCCGTTCGCCACGACGGTGAAGCGGGAAAGCCGGATCGCCGTCCAGGCGGTCGGGATGATCGTCGACCCGCATCTGGCCGAGGCGATCGTCGCCGAGGGGCGCGCCGATTGCGTCGCGCTGGGGCGCGGCTTTCTCGACGACCCGCGCTGGGGCTGGCATGCCGCCGACGCGCTCGGCGCCGAACTCGCCGAGCCGCCGCAATACCACCGCGCCCGGCCGAAACTGTGGCCGGGCGCGGCGCTGGTGCGGCGGTGAGCTGGGGGCTCTGCCGCGACTAGGCCGCCTTCCGGGTCTCGGCGCTCGCCAGATAGTCGAGCACGGCCTGCGGGGTGGTCTCGCCATACGGGTCCTCGTCGGCGCCGGCGTCGTTGATGCCGGGCTCCTCGAACCATTGCTCGATGACGCCGTCATCGACCACCATCGCATAGCGCCAGCTGCGATAGCCGAAGCCGAGATGGTCCTTGTTGATCAGCATGCCCATCCGGCGGGTGAAATGGCCCGAGCCGTCGGGGATCAGCTTGACGTTCTTGAGCCCCAGGCTCTTCGCCCAGTTATGCATCACGAACGCGTCGTTGACGCTGATGCAATAGACCTCGTCGACGCCGAGTGCGCGCATCTCGTCATAGGCGAGATCAAAGCCCGGACACTGCTGGTTGGAGCAGGTCGGGGTGAACGCGCCGGGCAGCGAAAAAACCACGACCCGCTTGCCGCGAAACAGCTCCGATGCGGGGACATCCTGCCAGCGATAGGGGTTGGGTCCGCCGACGCTGTCGTCGCGGATGCGGGTCTTGAACACATGGTCGGGAACGGGACGGCCTTGCATGATGCTTTCTCCGAGATACGAATTGGAACCATTCTAAAATAAGATCGAGAACGTCTCCCGCAAGGCCCGTCGCTGCGACATTTCGCACTGCACAGGGCGGTTTATTGCGGCGGCGGTGCGGGTCCGGCCGGGGCGGTGAACGGGTCGAACAGGTGCCGCAACAGGCCGGGGGTCAGCGCGCTCAACGGGTTGACCGTCACGCTCGGGTCGTCGTTCGAGCCGGTCAGCCGAAAGCTGGCGGCGAAAAGCCCCTGGCCCTCGCCGCCGGTCAGCAGCGCGCCGATCACCGGGACATTGCCGAGCACCGAATTCAGCGCGTAGGCCGGGGCTAGCGTGCCGTCGACATCGATCTGGTCCTCGCCCGGGTTGAGCCAGCCCTTGGCGCTGATCCCGAGCGCGCCGCCATAGGCGACGACCCGTTGCAGCGAGATGACCCCGCGCGAGAACGAGACATCGCCGCGCAGCGTGGTAAACGGGATGCCCGCGCCGGTCATCACCCCGGCAATCCCGTCCAACGACGCCAGCGACAACAGCCGGGCCAAGGCCGGTGCCCGTTGCAGCGCGTAGTCGGCGCCGTCGATATGCGCGCGGATCACGTGGTGGCCGGCCGCCTCGCCGACTGTGCCGTCGACCGTAAGCCTGCCGCCGGCGACATTGTCGGCGATGCCGAACAGCGCAAAGGTCGCGCCGAGATCGTCCGACTGCAGATGCAGTTTCCGGGCGGCGTCGCTGCCGCCGAGGGTGAAGGCAAAACGGCGGCCGTTGCTGTAACTGCCGTCGATCCGCATCGCTTGCCAGCCGGTATGGCCGCGCGACAAGGTCGCCGAGACCTCGCGCGCCTCGCGATGCGGCCCGAGCATCAGCCGGGCGATGCGCGCGTTGATCGCCAGGGGAACCGTGTCGCCGGGCGCGTCATTTTCCAGCGCGCGTTTCAGCACGCGGTGCAGGTTGAGCCGCGCGCCGTGCATATCGGCCTGCCAGCCGCCGCCGGCCCGGCGGGTGACGGTGCCGGCGATATCGTCGTCGGCGATCACCAGCCGCCGGATATCCACGCGATCGACGTTGTGGCCGGCCGGGTCGAGGGCGACGTCGAACCTGACATCGAGCCCCGCCGCTTTGACCGCCACGTCGGGGATGGCCGTGACCACGTCGTCGTTCAGCGTCGCGACGAGCTTCGCGCTGCCGGGGGCATGCGGCGGCTTCTTCCAGCCGGCCTCGTCACAGGACAGGGTTGCCGCCGTGAGGTCGAGCGCGGCGACGACCTGGGCGGGGCCGCTGTGGTTTGGCACGGTGTAGGTCAGATCGACCGCCACTGGGCCGTTCAGCCGGCCGCCGAGGGAGCCCCATCCGAGCCGCTGGCGCGCCGCGTCATCGAGCGCGAGCGCGATGCGGTAAAGACTGCGCGGTCCGGTTTTCGGATGGAAATACAGGTTGCCGTCAAAGGTCGCGGCGGCGCCGTCGAACTTGCCGCTGCCCTTGGCGTGGACGCCGTCATGTCCGAGGTCGAGCGCGAAATTGCCGTCCGTGAGCGGGCGATCGAACGCGACCTTGGCGTAGGAAACGCCGCTCAGCGCGGCCTTGGCCCCGTAATCGATGTCGGCGAGCTTGAGCTCGTTGAGCAGCGGCAACGAGAAATGCAGCTGCGCGTCGACCTTGCCGCCGGCGCGGGCCGGGTCGATCCCCGCTTCGTGCGCGTAACGCAGCGGCTTCGCATCGATGATGTCGAGCGCGTCCTGGAGCGGGCCGGCGACGCCGACATCGACCGCAAGCGTTTCGACCGGCGCGCCGATATTGGTGACCGACAGCGCCCCGCCGGTCGCCTTTAGCGATTTGACGGTTCCCCCGGTGAGGGCGAAATCGAGGCGGCGATCGTTGAGCGCCGCAGTGCCGCTGACTTTTTTCGCCGGCGGCAGGCCGTCGAAGTAATCGACCGTCAGGTCGTGGTACCGCATCGTCCCGCGCGCGCCGGAGAAGTCCGCGGTCATCGCGGCGGGATCGAGTGCGACGGCGAACTGCACGGCCATCTCGTCGAGCATGCCGTCGGACAGGTTCGCAGCCGCCCATTTTCGCCCCCCGGGGCTCACATTGCGCGGCCACAGGCCGGCGAGCCGGGCGACGGGAACATGCGCCAGCGTCACCCCCAGCGTGCCGGCAAGGTCCTTCGGCCAAGCCCCGCTGCCGACGAGCCGCGGTTGCAGCCCGCCGAGCGTGCCGTCGACCACGATCGTCGTCCCGCCATGCAGGTCGATCGCCAGCCGTTCGAGCCGCAGCTCGCCGTTGTCCGGGTCGTAATCGGCGTGCAGCTCGCCTTGGCGCACCGGCAATTGTCCGCTCGCCAGCAAGTCCGTTCGGATCTGTCCCGCGCCAAAGCCGAGATCGACGCGGCCGCCAAGCGCGGTGCCGCTCGCCAGGTCGAAGCGCAGGCCGGCGGTGCCGGACACGGTGAACTGCGCGTCAGCCAAGGGCGCCAGAGCCGGCGACATCGCGGCCAGCGCGGCGGGGTCGAGACCGTCGACCGCCAGCGAGACGTCGAGCTTTCGCGCCGGGCCGATGCGGTAGCTGCCGTGCAGTTCGGGGACGTTGTCGCCGAGCGCGACGGCGAGCGAGACGTCGCCGGTCACCGCGTCGCCGCTGCGTTCGAGCGTCGCCCCGGCGTGGCTGGCGCGCCAGACTTTCCCGGTCTCCCGGTCATTGACGACGACCGTCGCATCGCGCACCTCGATGCGGCTCAGGCGGCCCCATGGCGTATCCGGCTGCGGCGGGATGAACATGCCGAGCAGGTTGTCGAAGTCCGGCTGGCCGGCGGCGGAATCGCCGGCGCCGACGGTGAAGCTGATCGTCCCGTCGGCCTCGCGGGTGAGCGCCAGGGCGGGACGCTTGACGACGATCCGTGTCGGCTCGATGCGTCCGCCGAGGATCGCGCCAAGGCTGAGGCTGGTCGCCATCTCCGGAACGTTGGCCAGTTTCTCGCCGCTCGGCAGCGACAGGCGGACATTCTGCGCCCGCAGGTCGAGTTGGTGGGTGTCGCGATCGATGCCGAGGCTGATGCCGGCGACGGCGACGTGGATGCCCGAACGCCGCAGGGCTTCTTCGACATAGGGGACGAGCCGGTCGAGCTCGATCGGACCTTGCAGCAGGCGCCAGATCCCGACGACGACCGCCAGGATGAGGATGGCGGCGAGCCCGCCGAGCCCTACCAGCAGACGATGGCCGTGATGGGCGACATGCTGCGCCGCCGTTCGCGACGGGCGACGGCGGCGCTGCGGCGGCGCCAGCGGCAGCGCCTCGGCGCGGGCTTGACCGCGGCGCGGGCGCGCGCGACTGTCGCCGTGGTCGCCGGAACCGCGCGATGATGCTGCTATCGCACCTCTCCCCCAAGGACGCCGCGCATTACGGACCGCTTCCGGCGCCCGCCGATCCGCGCCTCCTGGCGCTCGGCCTGGACGCCTGGCAAGCGGCGTTGACCGAGGCCGGCCAGGCCGCGAGCGCGGCCCGTGCCTGGAGCGCGACCCCCGCCGGTCGGGCGCTGCTCGCGGCGATCTTCGGCAACAGCCCGTTTCTCACCGGGGCCGCGGTCCGCGAGTGGGCCTTTCTGACCGAACTCGTCGCGCGCGGCGCCGACGCCGCTTTCGCCGCCGTTATTGACGCCGCAAAACGGCCAATTGATGGCGAAGATGCGGCCGGGCTGATGCGCCAGCTGCGCGTGGCGCGGCGCCGCGTCGCGCTGACCGCGGCGCTCGCCGAACTGGCCGGCGCCTGGACGCTCGAACAGCAGATGGCGGCGCTGACCGGTTTTGCCGAGGTCGCGATCGATGCCGCGCTGCGTCACCTGCTGCGCACCACCCCCGGCGGGAACCTCCCGCCCGAGGCAGCTGAGCCCGCGACCAGCGGGCTCATCGTCCTCGGCATGGGCAAGCTCGGCGGCGGCGAGCTCAATTACTCGAGCGATATCGACCTCATCCTGCTTTACGACCCGGCGCGGTCCGCGCCGCTGGCGCAGGACGTGCTGCATGCGTTTTTCAACCGACTCGCGCGGGAACTGGTGCGCATTCTCGACGAGCGGACCAGCGACGGCTATGTTTTTCGCACCGATTTGCGGCTGCGCCCGGACCCGCGCTCGACGCCGCTCGCCATGTCGGTGGCCGCGGCGCTCGGCTATTACGAGAGCGTCGGGCAGAACTGGGAGCGCGCCGCGCTGATCAAGGCGCGCCCCGTGGCCGGCGACCGCATCGCCGGAGAGCAGTTTCTCGCCGAGCTGCAACCCTATATCTGGCGCAAAAACCTCGATTTCGCGGCGATCGCCGACATCCATTCGATCAAGCGGCAGATCCAGGCGCATCGCGGCGGCGGACGGATCGCGGTGCTCGGCCACGACGTCAAGATCGGCCGCGGCGGCATCCGCGAGGTCGAGTTCTTCGCCCAGACGCAGCAGCTGATCTGGGGCGGCCGGCGGCGCGAGCTGCGGGTCGGCGCGACATGCGAGGCGCTTGCCCGGCTTGCCGCCGCCGGCCGAATCGGCGAATCGGACCGCGCCGAGCTGGTCGCCGCCTACCGCTTCCTGCGCCGCGTCGAGCACTTCCTGCAAATGATCGACGACCAGCAGACGCATCGCCTGCCCGGTGACGCCGAAGGCATCGCCAGGCTCGCGGTCTTTCTCGGCTACCCGAGCGCCGACGCCTTCACCACCGCGCTGGTCGCGCAGCTGGAAACGGTCGAAAGGCATTATGCCGAGCTGTTCGAGGAAGCGCCGAGCCTCGCCGGGCCGGGCAACCTGGTTTTCACCGGCGCCGATGACGACCCCGGCACGCTCGAAACGCTGGCGGCGATGGGGTTTGCCGCGCCGGGCGCCGTCGCCGCGATGGTGCGCGACTGGCATCACGGCCGCATGCGGGCGACGCGCAGCCAGCGGGCGCGCGAAATCCTCACCGAGCTGGTGCCGGAACTGCTGCGCGTCTTTGGCGACACCGCCGTGCCCGATGCCGCGCTGCGCCGGTTCGACGAATTCCTGTCGCGGCTGCCGGCCGGGGTGCAGCTGTTCTCGCTGTTTCAGGCCAATCCCGGGCTGCTGCGGCTCGTTGCCGACATCATGGCCGAGGCGCCGGTGCTGGCGGAAAGCCTGGCGCGTCGGCCGGGACTGCTCGACGCGGTGCTGAGCGAGGATTTTCTCGCGCCGCTGCCGCCGCTTGCGGCGCTGGCGGCCGATCTCGACCAGCTCTTGTCGGGAGCGCGCGATTTCGAGGACACCCTCAACCTGCTGCGCCGCTGGGCCAATGAGCGGCGCTTTCAGGTCGGGGTACAGCTGCTCCACCGCCGGCTCGATCCCGCCGCGGCCGGCGGCGCTTACGCCGCGATCGCCGAGACCGTGCTCGTCGCGCTGCTGCCGGCGGTCACCGCCGATTTCGCCCGCTTGCATGGGCGGATCCCCGGCGGCGAAGTCGCGATCCTGGCGATGGGACGGCTCGGCAGCCGCGAGATGACGGCCTCGTCCGACCTCGACCTGATCCTGATCTACGACGCCCCCGACGAGAACGAGGCCTCCGACGGCGGGCGGCCGCTGGCCGTCACCACCTATTATGCGCGGCTCTGCCAGCGGGTCATCGGTGCGATCACCGCGCCGACCGCGGAGGGCCGGCTTTACGAGGTCGACATGCGGTTGCGGCCGTCCGGCGCCTCGGGACCGATCGCGACGAGCCTTGTCCATTTCGCCCAGTACCAGCGCGATTCGGCCTGGGCCTGGGAGCATATGGCGCTGACCCGCGCCCGCCCGGTGGCCGGCGACGCGCCGCTGTGCCGGCGGATCGAGGCGGCGGTGACGGCGGTGCTGACCATGCCGCGCGACGCCGGCCGGCTTGTCGCCGACGTGGCAGATATGCGGCGGCGGATCGCCGACGAGCACCCGCGGCCGGCGCCGCTCGACCTGCGCAACCGGCGCGGCGGCCTCGTCGATCTCGAATTCATCGCGCAATACCTGATGCTGCGCGAGGCGGCGCGGCACCCCGCCGTGCTCCGCCGCGACATCGCCGCGGCGTTGGAGTCGCTCGACGCCGCGCGGGTGCTGGAGCCGCAGGCCGCGCAGGCGCTGACCCAAGCCCATCACCTGCTGGGCGTCGTGCGCGTCTACCTGACGGTGCTGTTCGACGGCATACCGGATGAGGAAACGCTCTCCGGCCCGCTCGGCGCGACCCTGGCGCGGTGCGCCGGCGCGGTTGACTTCCCGCGGCTCGATGCGGATATCTCGGCGGCCTGCGCCGGCGTCGCCGCCTGGTATGATCGGCTCGTCGCCGCACCGGCGCAAAGGGCGGCACGGTCCGGGCAAGCCGGGACGGCGCGACCGCAGCAAGAAGGAGGCACGGCGAGATGAGCGTCAATGTCGGCGACAAGGCCCCCGATTTCACCTTGCCGACGGATGGCGGCGGCTCGGTGACCCTGTCGCAGCTGCGCGGCAAGCCGGTGGTGATCTATTTCTATCCCAAGGACGACACATCGGGCTGTACCGCCGAAGCCTGCGGGTTCCGCGATTCGTTCCCCGATTACGGCAAGACCGGCGCGACGGTGATCGGCATCTCCAAGGATTCGGTCGCCTCGCACGACAGGTTCAAGGCGAAGCACCAGCTCCCGTTCATTCTCGGCTCGGACAGCGACGGCAAGGTCGTCGAGGATTACGGGGTGTGGGTTGAAAAAAGCATGTACGGCCGCAAATACATGGGCATCGACCGCAGCACCTTCCTCCTCGACAAGGAGGGCGTGGTGCGCGGCGTGTGGCACAAGGTCAAGGTCCCGGGCCACGTCGCCGCGGTGCTCAAGGCGGCGCAGGCGCTCTGAGCGGAAAATTGCCTTTCGCCACAACCCTCTCCTCAAGGGAGGGAGAACCTGCTTCCCTCTCGCATGGCGCGGTCGGGGTGCTGGCGACCGCCGATCCCGCCGGCAAGGTGGCGCTGACCCGCGCGGTCGCGGCGCGTTGGCGGCGATGCGGCATGCCGATCGGCACCGCCGCTCCGCCGCAGCGCCCCGCGCGGCCCGAGCGGCCGCCGCTGCAGCCGCCGCGGGAGATGAAGCGGCGGCGCAATCTCGGCTCGCGCGAGGGCCGCGTCGCGCTGATCCACGCGCTGGCGCATATCGAGCTGAACGCGATCGATCTCGCCTGGGACATCGTCGCGCGTTTCTCGGGCGACACGTTGCCGCGCGCATTCTTTGCCGATTGGGCGGGCGTCGCGGCGGAAGAGGCGGAGCATTTCGCGCTGCTCGATGGCCGGCTGCGGACGCTCGGCGCCGCTTATGGCGACCTGCCGGCGCATGACGGGCTATGGGAGGCGGCGGCCGTCACCGCGCACGACCTGCTGGCGCGGCTCGCCGTCGTGCCGCTGGTCCTGGAGGCGCGCGGGCTCGATGTCACGCCGGCGATGATCCGCCGGCTCGAACGCGCCGGCGACCATGACAGCGCCGCCATTCTCGAGCGGCTCTTCGCCGACGAGATCGGCCATGTCGCGGTCGGCGCCCGCTGGTTCGACCGGTTGTGCCGAGAGCGCGGGCTGGACCCCGTGGCGACCTTCCACGACCGGGTCGGGCGATATTTCAGCGGCGCGCTGAAGCCTCCGTTCAACGGTTGGGCACGCGATCGTGCAAAGCTGCCGGCCGCTTATTACGCGCCGCGGGGACAGGGGGCGGCTTGAGATGGCGGCAAGACGGTACCGCTTCCGTCTGCGGCCCACCCTGCTGACGACAATCGTCAGCCTGGTGTTGCTGACGGCGGCCGCCGTCGGGCTCAGCGCCGGCGCCCTGCTGTATTCCGTCGCCGACACGCTGCTGCACCATGCCCGCCGCGCCGCGCTCAGCGCCACCGAGCAGGGCATTCGCGACTACCTCAACGACGGACCGCAATTCACCACCGAGTTCGCCGCGCTTGCCGAGCGGGGGCTGCTGCCGTTCGACGACCGCACCCGCCTGGCGGGCATGTTCGCCGAACAATTGCGCGTCTCGCCGTTCCTGCACGCGGTCGGCTACGGCGACGTCAGCGGTTGGTATGCCGGCGCGTGGCGCCATGGCGACAAGGAAATCGTCCAGTATGTGGCCGACCCGAAGGTCAACGGCGGCATTCCCGTGCAATTTGCCGTGTCGGCCGACGGCGCGCGCTCGACGCCGAGCGTGATCGAGCGGGAGCCTTACCTCGCCACGACCCGGCCCTGGTTCCAGCTCGGCATCGGCACCGCCAGTCTGGCATGGACGCCGTTCTACCAGTTCTTCGGCGATCCGGGTTCCGGCATCAGCTGTGTCCGCCGGGTCACCCGGCCGGGCGAGAGCGCGCCGGCCGGTGTTTTTCACGCCGACCTGCATGTCGACGGCATTTCCCGTTTTCTGTCGACACTGCAGGTCGGCGAACGGGGCGCCGTGTTCGTGCTCGACGGCGACGGCCATCGCGTCGTTACCCCGAAGGGCCGGTATGTCGCCGCGGCGGCCGAGGCCATCGACGCCGCGGCGCCGCAGGAGGCCACCGCCAGCTTTGAGCACCCGGCGATCGTCCGGGCGGATGGGCGGTATTACGAGGCTGTTTTCGTGCCGGTCCCCTACGTGACGGGCAGCGGGATCACCGTCGGGATCGTCATGGACCGGGCGGAGATCAGCCAGGGAGCGTATCGCCATGGCATAATCGCGACGGGCGTCGCGCTGATCGCCATCCTGTTGGCCATGTGGTGCGCCCGGGTGCTGTCGGCGCGCGTCGCCCGCCCCATCGTGACGATCGCCGGCGACCTCGCCAAGGTCGGCCAGTTCAGCATCTCGAGCGAGCCGGCGCCGCAATCCTTTATCCGCGAAGTGAGCGACCTGGGCGCCTCGGTCGACCGGATGAAGGCGAGCCTGCGGTCGTTCGGCCGCTACGTGCCGGCGGATCTGGTGCGTCAGTTGCTGTCGCACGGCCAGGAAGCCGAGCTCGGCGTCGAGATACGGCGCTTGTCGATGTTTTTTTCCGACGTGCAGGATTTCACCACGATGTCCGAAGGCATGGAGCCTTCCCGGCTGGTCGAGGCCACCGGGCGTTATCTCCAGCTGATGACCGGCGCGATTATCCGTCATGGCGGCACCGTCGACAAATTCATCGGCGACGGCATCATGGCGTTCTTCAATGCGCCCGAGGAGCTGCCGGATCACCCGCGCCAGGCCTGTCTTGCGGCCCTCGCGGCGCAGCGCTTGCTGGCGGAGCAGGCGGCGACGGCAGCCCAGGGCGAGCCGGTCTTCCGCACGCGCATCGGCCTCGGGCTCGGCGATGTGCTGGTCGGCAATATCGGCACGCCGGAGCGTTTCGCCTATACGCTGCTCGGCGACGAGGTCAACCTGGCAAGCCGCCTCGAAGGGCTCAACAAGGTCTATGGCACGCGAATCATGGCGTCGAGCGCGTTAAAAGATGAAGCCGGAGACGGTTTCGAGTGGCGCCGGCTCGACCGCGTCGCGGTGAAGGGCCGGCGGCAAGGGACGCTGATCTACGAGCTGCTGGGGCTGAAAACCGAGGTTGCGGCCGATATCCTCACCGCCAGAGACGTGTACGAGCGCGGTCTGGTGGCTTATTTCGCCGGGGCGTTCGACGCCGCCGGCGCGCTGTTCGACGAAGCCGCCCGTCTGCGCCCCGGCGATCTGGCCGCCGCCACCTTGGGTCAGCGCGCGCATGCCCTCGCCGACGATCCCCCGCTGTCCTGGGACGGGGTCCATGTGATGGTGGAGAAGTAGAAACCGTCATTGCGGCGAGCGGGGCGACAAAGCAATCTCGTGCCGGAGAGGCGGAACGCGATCGCTTCGCGCCGCTCGCAATGACGGGAACACCGACCATGACCGAAGCCGGGCAAACGCAAGACTGGGCCAAGATCACCGCGGACCTCGAACGCCTGCTGAAGCTGCGCTCGTTCGTCTTCGCGATGAAGCTGTTCGAGAAGCGCGAGGAGATGGAGGCGATCCCGCGCATCCGCCGGCCGCAATCGATCCACACCTTCGACCAGGTGGTGGGCCAGGCGTCGCGGCTCGGCTGGACGGTCGGCATCACCGCCGACAATCTCGTCGGCGCGCAGTGCCGCGCGGTGATCGGCCTCGGCAACGCCAAGGACGCCGAGTGGCGATCCGGCAAGCACATGGTCGGCGTGTGGTATTCGACCGTCGAGGACGCCACCGCGCACCAGGCGGCGATGAACTGCGTCGGCGACGGAAAATACGAGGCGATGGCGGTGGCGCCGCTCGCCGGCGGCCGGCTCGACCCGCCGGACATCGCGCTGTTCTACGCCACGCCCGGCGCGATGATGTACTTTATCAACGGGCTGCAATGGGCCGGCTACAAGAAGTTCGACTGGGGCATCGTCGGCGAGTCGGCCTGCGCCGATTCCTGGGGGCGCGCGCTCAAGACCCGCGAGCCGAGCCTGTCGATCCCCTGCTTCGCCGAGCGCCGCTACGGCGGGGTGCTCGATGACGAGATGCTGATGGCGCTGCCGCCCGACTACCTGCCGAAGGCGATCGCCGGGATGGAGGCGCTGTCCAAGAACGGGCTGCGCTACCCGTTCCCGCAATACGGCATCCAGCAGGATGTGCGCGCCGGCATGGCGGTCAGCTATCCCGGCCGCGGCTGATTTCTTGCGGCGCACCGGCGCTCGATGACGGTGCTCTCCCAGCCGCTCGCCGTCATCGATGTGGCCGGAGCGGACGGCGCGACGCTCCGCGTCCGCCGGCACGGCAACCTTCTGGGGCCGCGGCTCATCGTCAGCCACGGCAACGGCTTCGCCACCGATGGGTATGCGGCCTTCCGGAGCGGCTTCCTGCGCGATTTCGAGGTCATCGCCTTCGACGCCCGCAATCATGGCTGGAACGAACCCGCCGACCCGCCCGGTCATGACTATGCGCATATGGCCCGCGATCTCGACGACGTGCGCGCCGCCGCCGAGGCCGAATTCGGCCGCAAGCCGACCGCCGGCCTGTTCCACTCGATGTCGGCCCAGGCGGCGATGCTGGCGGCGCGGCGGTTCGGCTGGCGGTTCGACGCGCTGGTGCTGTTCGACCCGCCGAACAACCCGCCGGAAGGCCATCCCGTTCGTCCGGCGATGGTGCGGTATCTCGATCGCCTGATCGCCTGGGCGGCGGCCCGGCGCGAGCGGTTCGACGATCCCGGCGAGCTGGCCGCCGATTACGCGGCGACCCGCGCCGGCCGCCGTTGGGCGGACGGCTCGCACCGCGCCATGGCTGAGGCCGTGCTGCGGCGCGCCGGCGACGGCTGGCGGCTGCGCTGCCCCGGCGCGCTCGAAGCGTCGATGTATGCACAGGGCCTCACCCTCGGCCTGTGGCCGGAGGCTGGCGACTTTCTCGGGCCGCTCAAGCTGATCGGCGGCGATCCGGCGCGCGAACACCCCGACCCAACCGCGCTTTCGAACCAGGCGCTGGCGTGGGAAGGCGGCTTCGACTATCTCGCGATGCCCGGCACCGGGCATCTGTTGCAGCTCGAACAGCCGGCCGCCTGCGCCGACGCGGCGCGGGCGTTTCTGGCCGAGGCGGGAATTCGCTGAATTGTCAGCGCGGCGCCGCGGCGATGTTGCCGCCGTCGACCGTGGCGATCGCGGCGGTGGTGTTGCGCGCCAGCGCGAGATCGACAAAGGCCGCCGCGACATCCTCCGCAGCCACCTCGCGGTGCAGCAAATTGCGGCTCATATAGGCGGTCTCGCTGATCCCGTAAGCCTTGGCGCGGTCGGCGACCATGGCCGGCGTCAGCAGGCCGCCGCGAATGCCGTCGGCGTTGACCGCGTTGCTGCGGATGCCGTCCGCGCCGTATTCGAGCGCGTATTGCCGCATCAGCGCCAAGGTCGCCGCCTTCGGCAGCCCGTAGGGGCCGAAATTGGGGCCGGGGTTCAGCGCCTGCTTCGAGACGTTGAACAGCAGGCAGCCCCCGGTGCCCTGCGCGCGCATGATCTTGACCGCCTGCTGGGCGACCGTCTGATGCGCGAAGAAATTGACCTCGAAGCTCTCGCGCAGCACCGCATCGGCAACCTCGCCGATGCGGCCCTGCCACGCCGCCCCGGCATTCGACACGACGATGTCGACGCCGCCAAAGCGGGCGACGACGCGCCGGAACGCCGCTGCCGCCGCCGCGGCATCGGTGACGTCGCACGCAACCCCGATGCCGCCGAGGCTTTTCGCCGCGCCGGCGGGATCGGCGGCGGCGCGGTCGAGCAGCGCGATCTCGGCCCCTTCGGCCCGCAGCGCCCGGGCGGTGGCGAGGCCGATCGTCCCGGCGCCGCCGGTCACCACCGCGACCTGGCCTTGCAGCGGCTTGTCGACCGCGCTGCCGAGCTTCGCCTGTTCGAGCGACCAGTACTCCATCTCGAACAATTCAGCCTCGGGCAGCGACTCGAACACCCCGACCGCCTCGGCGTCGGTCACCGTCGTGACCCAGGATTCGGCGAGGTCGGCCGCCACCGCGGCATCCTTGGCGCTCCGGCCGAGACCGAACAGGCCCAGACCCGGCGCCAGGACCACCCGCGGGATCGGGTCGAGCTCGCGCTTGTCGCCCCGGTTATGGCAATTGAAATAGGCGTGGTACGCGGCGACGAACGCCTCGATCGCGCGGCGTGCCGCCGCCGCGAAATCGTCGAGCCGGCCGGCTGCGGGAGCCGGCACGATCAGCGGATAATTCTTGGTGCGGATGGTATGGTCCGGCGTCGCCACCCCGGCCCGGCCGTAGCGTGTGAGGTCGGCGCCGTTGACCAGGTTCAGCACTGCCGGCCCGCCGCGGAAATCGAGCACGAAGCGCTTGTAGGCGCCGTCGACCGCGGCGTCGGGCAAGGCGCAGGCGCCGCGCAGGATCGGCGCCACGTCTTCCGGCGCCGCAATGGCGGGCGGCAGCGCGACCGGCGCGAAGACGTTCTTGCGCCCGTGCTGGAGCCGCTCCTCGGCGAGGGTTACCGCGGCGATCATGCGCTCATAGGCATCGCGCGCCGTATCGGCGAAGGTGAAAATGCCGTGCTTGAGCAGCACCAGCCCCTCGACCGTCTCGTCTTGCTCGAAGATCTCGGCGGCTTTCTTGGCGAGCAGGAAGCCCGGCATGATGTAGGGCACGATGCCGAGCCGGCCGCCGTAAAGCTCGGCGCAGCGCGCGGCGGCATCGGGCTGGTCGGCGAGGCTCAGCACCGCCGTCGCATGCGTGTGGTCGATGAACTTATGCGGCAGGAAGGCATGCAGCAGCGTCTCGACCGACGGGTTCGGCGCGCCCGGATCGAGCAGGTTGGCGCGCTGCACGCGCACCATGTCCTCGTCCGACAGCGCCTCGCGCCGGCGCAGCGTGCGGAGCGGCTGCAGCCGCACCGCCGGCAAGCCCGCCGGCTCGATCGCCGCCATGTCCCAGCCGCTGCCCTTGACGCAGAGCACCTCGGTCGCGTCGCCGATCAGGTCGGTGGCGGTGGTCTTGACCGAGGTGTTGCCGCCGCCATGCAGCACCAGCGCCGGATCGCCGCCGAGCAGCCGCGAGGTGTAGACGCGCAGCGCCAGGTCGCGGCCGACGCCGGCATCGCCATAGCGGGCGACGATGGCCTCGGCGTCCTCGTCGGACCACAGGCTTTGCATGGCGCGTCAGTAGACGCCCTGGAGGGCCGTCGTCTCGCGCTTCTCGACCGTCGCGCCGCTGTCGCCGGTTTGCAGCAGTTTGGCCGCCAGACTCTGGTCGGCGATCTGCGCTTCGGGATTGGCGAGGTTCGTGCCCTTGAACTGCAACGTGCCCTGGGCCTGGTTGCCCGGCGTTCCCGGCCCGGCATTCTCGATCACGCCTTGCGCCTTGCTGGCGGCGCTGACCTCTTGCGGGCGCGGGGCGCCGGGCGCCGGCGGGCGCAGGTTGAAATCGGGCGGGATGGTGAGCGGCGCCCGCGACTCGACGGCGAACTCGTCGGGTGAGGTCGGCTCGATGCCGAGCGTCTGCTTCCAGTTGCTGCAACCGGCGAGGAGCAGCCCCGCCGCGACGCACCCGACCACGGGCAGAGAGCGCAGCCGGGTCATGGCAGCCGATCGCCCTCCTGGTTGGCCGGCAGGCCGCGGCGGCCGAGCAATCCTTCGAACAGCATCACCACAACGCCAACGCAGATCGCGGAATCGGCAAGGTTGAAGGCCGGCCAATACCATGCACCCAAGTGAAAATAAAGAAAGTCGATGACCCCGCCGAAATGCACGCGATCGATCACATTGCCGATCGCGCCGCCGATGATGAGCCCGATCGCGGTCGACAACAGCTCGCTGCTCACCCGCGACAGCCAGAATATCAGCACCGCGACGATCGCCACCGCGGCGAGCGAGAACAGCGGCACGCTGAGCCCCGTCCCGGTATTGAACAGCCCGAAGCTCATGCCGCGATTGCAGGTCAGCACGAGGTCGAGAAAGGTCGTCACCGCCTCGCGCCGGTCGGTGCAGGCGGCAACGCCGAAATGCTGAAGCACGAAATACTTGCTCAGCTGGTCGAGAACGACGACGGCGATCGCCGCGCGTAAACCGCGTCCGATCATTGCGCCGCCGCCGGCAGATGGCCCACCACCCCGGCGCAGCGGCGGCAAAGCTCGGGATGGTCCGCGTCGGCGCCGACCTCGGGCAGCACCCGCCAACAGCGCTCGCATTTCCGTCCCGGCGCGTCACGCACGACAACGCCGATATCGGGAAGCTCCGGCAGGGTGAAGGCGTGTTCCGGCGGCGCCGCGACCACCACCTTGCCCGCCGAGGTGATGCACAACTCGGCGAGGTCCACGTCGCGCAGCAAGGCCGCGGTTTCCGCCGGCACATAGAGCGTGAGCGCCGCCTGCAGGCTCGAGCCGATCCGCTTGGCGCCGCGTTCCAGCTCCAGCGCCCCCGTCGCGACGCGGCGGATGTCGCGCAGCCGTCCCCAGCGTGCGCCCAGTGCCGGGTCGAGCCAGGCCGGCGGCACCGCGGCGAAGGTTTCGAGATGCACGCTGCGGCCCGGCCCATCTCCGTGCCGCGCGAGCCAAGCCTCTTCCGCGGTGTAGCAGATGATCGGCGCCAGCCAGCGCACCAGGCAGTCGAAGGTGCGGTCCATCACCGTTCGCGCGGCGCGGCGCAGGCCGTCGTGCGGCGCATCGCAATAGAGCCGGTCCTTGCGGATGTCGAAATAGAACGCCGACAGGTCGACCGCGCAGAAATTATGCAGCGCGGTGAACATCGCGTGGAAATCGAAATCCTCGACCGCCTGCCGCACCAGCCCGTCGAGCTCGGCAAGGCGGTGCAGCACCCAGCGCTCCAGCTCCGGCATGTCCTGCAGCGCGACCGCCTCGGCCGGCGAATAGCCGTCGAGCGCGCCGAGCAGATAGCGCAGCGTGTTGCGCAGCCGGCGGTAGGTGTCGCCAAAGCGCTTGAGGATCTCCGGCCCGATGCGGATGTCCTCGGAATAGTCCGAGCCGGCGACCCACAGGCGCAGGATGTCGGCGCCGGACTGGCGCATCACGTCCTGTGGCGCGATGACGTTGCCGAGCGATTTCGACATCTTCCGCCCGGCCTCGTCGAGCACAAAGCCGTGCGTCAGCACCGCCTCGTAGGGCGCGCGGCCGCGTGTGCCGCACGACTCCAGCAGCGACGAGTGGAACCAGCCGCGGTGCTGGTCGGAGCCTTCGAGATAGAGCGAGGCGGGCCATTTCAGCTCCGGCCGCTTTTCCAGCACGAAAGCGTGGGTCGAACCGGAATCGAACCACACCTCGATGATGTCGGTGACCTGCTCCCATTCGGACGCGTCATAGGCGTTGCCGAGGAACTCGGCCGGGTCGGCGGAGAACCAGACATCGCCGCCCTCGCGCTCGACGGCGGCGGCGATGCGGTCGATCACTACCTGGTCGCGCAGCGGCTCGCCGGTCCGCTTGTTGACGAACACCGGGATCGGCACGCCCCAGGCGCGCTGGCGCGAGACGCACCAGTCCGGCCGGCCCTCGATCATCGCGCCGATGCGGTTCTTGCCCTGCGGCGGGACCCAGCGGGTCTGGTTGATCGCTTCCAGCGCCTTGGCGCGGAGACCGTTGGTCTCCATGCTGATGAACCATTGCGGCGTGTTGCGGAAGATCAGCGGCGCCTTCGACCGCCAGGAATGCGGATAGGAATGCACCAGCGTGCCGCGCGCCAGCAGCCCGCCCGCCGTCTCGACCGCCGCGATCACCGCCTCGTTGGCGTCGCCCGGCTTGCCGTTCGGCAGATAGACGCGACGGCCGGCAAACAGCGGTACGCTCGACAGGTAGATGCCGTCCGGCCCGACCGTGTCGATGACCGGGATGCCGTGCTCGCGCCCCAGCTCCCAGTCGTCGAGGCCGGCATTGGGCGCGATATGCACCAGGCCCGTGCCGGTCGAGGCATCGACAAACCCGGCCGGCAACAGCGGCACGTCGAACTCGTAACCCTGGCCGAACAGCGGGTGTTTCGCGACCGTCCCGGCGAGCGCGCTGCCGGGGAACAGGTCGACGACGGTGTGCCGGACGATGCCGCAGGTGGTGCAGAATTCCTCGATCAGCGGCATCGCGACGAGCAGCTTCTCGCCAAGCGCGCCGTCGCGCGGCCCGACCGCGCGGCTGCCTTCGGCCGTCTCGTCGACCTGGATCACCGCGTATTCGAGTTCGGCGCTGTAGGCGATCGCACGGTTGCCGGGCAGGGTCCACGGCGTCGTCGTCCAGATCACCGCCGAGCCGTGGCGCAGCGACGGCCGGCTGGCATGGGTCACCGGAAAGCGCACCCAGACCGTGGTCGAGTTGTGGTCGTGGTATTCGACCTCGGCCTCGGCCAGCGCGGTCTGCTCGACGACCGACCACAGCACCGGCTTGGCGCCCTTGTAGAGCCCGCCGTTCATCAGGAACTTGCCGATCTCGCGCACGATCTGCGCCTCGGCGTCAAAGCTCATCGTCAGGTACGGGTGGTCCCAGTCGCCGACCACCCCGAGCCGCTTGAAGTCGCGCTTCTGGACCTCGATCCAGTGCGCGGCGAAATCGCGGCATTCCTTGCGGAACTGGGCGATCGGCACGCTGTCCTTCGACTGCTTCTTCTTGCGGTAGTTCTCCTCGACGATCCACTCGATCGGCAGCCCGTGGCAGTCCCAGCCCGGCACGTAGGGCGCGTCCTTGCCGAGCATCTGCTGGCCCCGATTGACGATGTCCTTGAGGATCTTGTTGAGCGCGGTGCCGAGATGCGGCTCGCCGTTGGCGTAAGGCGGGCCGTCGTGCAGCACGAATTTCTCGCGCCCCTTGGAGATATCGCGCAGCTTTTGGTACAGGCCCATCGCTTCCCAGCGGGCGAGGATCGCCGGCTCGCGGTGTGGCAGATCGCCGCGCATCGGAAAGTCGGTCCTGGGCAGGAAAACAGTCGGACGGTAATCCGTTGGCATGGTGAGTCCTTGAACGAGATGCGTAAAGAATACGAAAGCGGCCCGATCCTCAAACGAGGACCGGGTGCCTAATTCGCCGCATCCATCCGCAACTCATCGCCATGCCCGAGATATAACAGCCGAGACAGGCGAATTCGAGGGGTTATTGGTCACCGCTTTAGAAGCGGTCGGGCCAGCGCTGTCGGCCGTGAAGCACCGCAGCAGGACAACAGCATCCGCATCCAGGCGATATGCAACGATATACGGTGTGGGCGACACAACCGGTTCGCGCGTTCCGGCCCGGCGCCCGGTTCGGCCCATATGGGGGAATTCGGACAAACGTGAGATGGCGCTGCGGATTGCCGCTATCTGACGCGCGGCTGCCTGCGGATGTTCGGTGGAGATAAAGTCCCGGATCGCGGCAAGGTCGCAGAGGGCAGGCGGAGTCCAGCTTATTTGCATTCAGGTATCGGAAGTTCGTCCCGTGTGCCCCAGGATTCGACCCAAGCGGCGACATCTTCGTCCGGAACAAGCTTTCCCGCATCGGCCGCTTTGATGCCTTCGTCAATGGCAGTCAAATGCCACGCTTGGAGGTCGACGAATTCCTTGATCGCCTGCTCGGCGACCCATGAGCGCGGCCGGTCAAGCGTTTCCGCGACGGAGGTCAACTGCTCGTCGAGCTCTGGATCGATCGCCACATTTAGCGATCTCGTCTTGGACATTTGCGGGCTTCTGCTCAATTCCGCTCCGCCGCCAAAATCTGCCGCGCGGTGGCGGCGTCGGCGGCGATCTGGTCCTTCAGCTCCATGAAGCTGGCGAATTTCTTTTCGGGGCGGATGAAGTCGACCAGCGCGACGCGCAGATGCCGGCCGTAAAGGTCGCGGTCGATGTCGAAAAGATGGGCTTCGAGGCGCGGCACCAGGCCGCCGACCGTGGGCCGCAACCCGATATTGGCGACGCCGTCGATGGTTCGGCCGTCGAGCGGGTCGTCGGAGCCGTCGCCCGACACGCGCACGGCATAGACCCCGAGCGCCGGCCGCAGATATTCGCCGAGGCCGAGATTGGCGGTCGGGAAGCCGATCGTCCGGCCGCGCTGATCGCCGAGCGCGACCCGGCCGTCGATCTCCCAGAAGCGGCCGAGCTGCGCCGCGGCCTCGCGCGGCTTGCCGGCTTGCAGCAGCTCGCGGATATGCGTCGAGGAATAGACCGCGCCGTCGCCGCGCACCGGCTCGACGACGGTGACGCCGAACCCCTTGGCCGCGCCGTGCTCGCGCAGCATGTCGGGCGTGCCGCGGCGCTTGTTGCCGAAGGTGCAGTCATGGCCGACGACGATGTGCGAGGCGCCGATCGCGCCGACGATGATCTCGTCGATAAAGGATTCGGCGCTCTGCCGGGCGAAGGCGGCGTCGAAATGCTGGATGAACAGAAAATCGACGTTGAGCCGGGCGATCTCGCGCTCCTTGACGCGAAACGGCGTCAGCCGGAACGGCGCGCAGCCAGGGATGAAGATGTTGCGCGGGTGCGGCTCGAAGGTCAGCACCGCCGCCGGCGCCTGCCGGCCGCTGGCGATCTCGCAGGCATGATGGATCAACGCCTGATGGCCCTTGTGCAGCCCGTCGAAATTGCCCATCACCAGCGCGGCGCCGCGGCGATAAGGGGCGGCGGAGCGGGGATGGCGGATGATGCGCAGGCCGGGCATGGCTGGCGCGGAAAATAGCCGTTGCCGCGGCAAGAGGATAGTCGCTCGCGGTCAGGAAAACTCCTTACTCGGAGAGCGCCGCGCTGTCGGCTAAGTTTGCACGCATGCGAGGGGAGCCGAAAGCCGCGGCCGCGGGCGCCGAGCCGCTGCGCGAGATGTGGTACTACGCGATGCCGAGCGCCGCATTGCAGCCGGGTGCGCTCGAAGCGCGGCGCTATCTGGGCGAGCCGCTGGTCTTTGGCCGCGGCGCGGATGGCGCGGCCTTCGCGCTGCGCGACCTATGCCCGCATCGCGGCATCCCGCTGCATTACGGCAAGTTCGACGGGCGCGAGATCGAATGCGCCTATCACGGCTGGCGCTTCAAGCCGTCGGGACAATGCGCCGCGATCCCGGCATTGCCCGAATCGCACCCGCACGATGTTGGCCGCATCTGCGTCCGGGCCTACCCCGTCAAGGAAGTGCAGGGGAATGTCTGGGTGTTCTTCGGCGACGACGCTCCGGAGAGCGCGCCGGCCATCCCGCTGCTGCCCGACCTCGACCCCGCGCGACGGCCGAACCTGACCTACAGCATCCGCATCCCGGCGCGGCCGGACGACGCGCTCTACAACCTCGTCGACCCGACGCATAACCCGTTCATCCACGTCTCGTGGTGGTGGCGCCGCCGCGGCTCGATCCGGGCCAAGGAAAAGGCCTTCGTGCCGTCGGACTACGGCTTCACCATGGTGCCGCATGCGCCGTCGGCTAATTACGCGCCCTACAGGCTGCTGGGCGGCGAGGTGAAGACGCAGATCATCTTCCGTCTGCCCGGCATCCGCATCGAGCATATGGCCTTCGGCAAGCACCGGCTGGTGACGCTCAACACGATCACCCCGGTCAGCGACGACGAGATCGAGGAAAGCTATGCGATCTATTGGACCAACCTGCTGTTCAACCTGTTGAAGCCGGTGGGTCGGGCGATCGTCGGCGCGTTCGCGGCGCAGGACGGCGGGGCGATGCGGATGCAGGCGCAGGGCGCCAAGTACCATCCGCCGACGATGCTGATCGATGATGCCGACACCCAGGCCAAGTGGTATTACCGGCTGAAGCAGGAATACGCCCGCGCCCGCGCCGAGCGACGGCCCTTCGTCAATCCGGTGCCGGCGCGGGTGCTGCGCTTCCGCAGCTAGGGATAGGTGCTCGTGGACGAGGCGGCGCCGCTTCGCGAAGCCTGGTATTACGCGGTGCCCGGCACTGCGCTCGGCCGCGGCAAGACGCTGGCGAAAATCATGCTGGGCGAGCCGGTGCTGCTCGGCCGCGACCGTGACGGCGCCGTCTTCGCGCTGCGCGATTTATGCCCGCACCGGGCGATGCCGCTGTCGTTCGGCCGCTTTGACGGGCGCGAGATCGAGTGCTGCTACCACGGCTGGCGGTTCGCCACCGACGGTGTGTGCACGGCGATCCCGGCCCTGGTCGACGGGCAGAAACTGAACCTCGGCCGCATCCGCACGCACCGCTACCCGGTGCGCGAGGCCGAGGGCAATGTCTGGGTCTATTTCGGCGGTGCGCCCGAGGCGGCGCCGGCGATCCCCGAATGCGCCGGGTTCGCGGCCGATGCGGCGCCGCGCGTGGCGGAGAGCGTGCGCTTCGACGCGGCCTATGACCATGCGGTGATCGGGCTGATGGACCCGGCGCATGTGCCGTTCGTGCACCGCTCGTGGTTCTGGCGCTCGGGCCGCGCCTTCGCCGAGAAGGAGAAACGGTTCGTGCCGTCGGCGCACGGCTTCACCATGCAACGGCACGCGACGTCGAGCAACTCGCGCGCCTACAAGCTGCTCGGCGCCGGTGAAATGGAAACCGAAATTTCCTTTGCGCTGCCGGGGGTGCGGGTGGAGCGCACGCGCGTCGGCCGGCACCATCTCGTCAACATGACGGCGATGACGCCGATCGACGACGCGACCGTCGAGCTCAACAACTGCCTCTATTGGACCATGCCGTGGCTGAACGTGCTGCGGCCGGTGCTGCTGCCGTTCGTCCGCAAGTTTCTCGGTCAGGATCGCGATGCGCTCGGCCGGCAGAGCGAAGGTCTCAAATACGACCCGCAGCTGATGCTGGTCGGCGATGCCGACCTGCAGGCGCGCTGGTACTACCGCCTGAAACGCGAATACGTCGCCGCCCGGTGCGAGAACCGCCCCTTCGCCAATCCGGTCGAGCCGCGCACGCTGCACTGGCGGAGCTGAGGCGCATCCTACGTGATTTCGGCCGACGGTTGCGTGGCGCGCGGCATGTCGCGACTGGTCAGGTAGGGCGCCAGCACGCCGACGATGCCGCGGCGGAAGGTCAACACGCAGACCACGAAGATGACGCCCTCGATGACCGTGACCCATGAGCCGGTCTGCGCCAGGTAATTCTCCATCGTGACGATGATGAAGGCGCCGACCACCGGGCCGAGCGGCGTGCCGACGCCGCCGACCAGCGTCATCAGCACGACCTGCCCCGAGGTGGTCCAATCGACATCGCTCAATGAGGCGAATTGCAGCACCAGGCACTTGGTCGCGCCGGCCAGGCCGGCCAGCGCCGCCGACAGCACGAACGCCAGCAGCTTGTAGCGCTCGGCGCGGTAGCCGAGCGAAACGGCGCGCGGCTCGTTCTCGCGGATCGCCTTGATCACCTGGCCGAACGGCGAGTTGACCGTGCGCTGGATGATCGCAAAGCCGGCAAGGAATACGGCTAGCACGAAATAGTACATGACGATGGTGTTATCGAGGTCGAGCAGCCCCAACAGGTGGCCGCGCGGCACCGCCTGAATGCCGTCCTCGCCGCCGGTAAAGGGCGCTTGCAGCGCGAAAAACGCAATCATCTGCGCCAGCGCCAGCGTGATCATCGCGAAATAAATGCCTTGGCGGCGGATCGCCAGCCAGCCGAACACCGCGCCGAGCGCTGCGGCGACCGCGACCCCGGCAAGGATGCCGATCTCGGCCGGCCAGCCCCAGACCTTGACCGTGTGCGCGGTGATGTAGGCCGCGCTGCCCATGAAGGCGGCATGCCCGAACGACAACAGCCCGACATAGCCGAGCAGCAGGTTGAAGGCGCAGGCGAACAACGCCAGGCACAGCGCCCGCATCAGGAACACCGGGTAGAGGAAGTAGGGCGCCACCAGCGCGAGGCCGATCAGCGCCGCGGTCCAGATCAGCGTCTCGCGGTGTCTCATGTCAGGCGGCGCGGCCGAACAGGCCGGCGGGCTTGACCAGCAGCACCAGCGCCATGATCACGAAGATCACCGTGTTCGAGGCCTCGGGATAGAACACCTTGGTGAGGCCCTCGACGAGCCCCAGCGCGAAGCCGCTGACGATCGCGCCGAGGATCGACCCCATCCCGCCGATCACCACGACGGCAAAGACGACGATGATGATGTTGCTGCCCATCAGCGGGCTGACCTGGTAGATCGGCGCCGCCAGCACGCCCGCCAACGCGGCGAGGCCCACGCCGGCGCCGTAGGTCAGCGTCACCATGCGCGGCACGTCGATGCCGAAGGCCCGCACCAGCGTCGGGTTCTCGGTCGCGGCGCGCAGGAACGAGCCCAGCCGCGTGCGCTCGATGACGAACCAGGTCGCCAGGCAAATGCCGAGCGAGGCGACGATGACCCAGCCGCGATAGACCGGCAGGAACATGAAGCCGAGATTGCGTCCGCCCTGGAGCTCGGGCGGGATCGTGTAGGGCAGGCCCGACGAGCCGTAACGGTCGCGAAAGACGCCCTCGATCACCAGGGCCAGCCCGAAGGTCAGCAGCAGGCCGTAGAGATGGTCGAGGTTGCGGATATGGCGCAGCAGCAGGCGTTCGGTGACGATGCCGGTGGCGCCGACGACGACCGGCGCGATCACCAGCGAGGGCCAATAGCCGATGCCCAACCAGTTCAGCAGGAACCAGGCGCAAAACGCGCCCATCATGTACTGCGCGCCGTGCGCGAAATTGATGATGTTCAGCAGCCCGAAGATGATGGCCAGGCCGAGGCTCAGCATGGCGTAGAACGAGCCGTTGATCAGCCCGATCAACAGCTGCGCGAACAGCACCGGCGCCGGCGGCATGGCATGGAGGAAGGAGGGCATGCTATCCCGCACCCTCGCCCCGACCCTCCCCCGCCGGCGGGGGAGGGAGCGCGTCCGGTACCCGAGTGGTGGCCGTCTCCCTCCCCCGCCGGCAGGGGAGGGAGGGGATAATCGGCAAGGTTAGCCCTTGACGGCGGGGCATTCGTTGCCGCGCGGGCGCTTGAAGGCCTGGTCGCCGGGGATCGTCGCGATGAGCTTGTAGAGGTCCCACTCGCCCTTCGATTCGCTCGGCTTCTTGACCTCGTAGAGATACATGTCGTGCACCAGGCTGCCGTCGTCCTGGATATGCCCGTTGCGGATCATGAAATCGTTGATCGGCTTCGATTTCAGCTGCTTCATGACCGGCGCGGCGTCGAGCGTGCCGGCTGCCTTCACCGCTTCGAGGTAGTGCAGCGTGGCCGAATACACGCCGGCCTGGGCCATCGTCGGTTCCTTGTTGGTCTTGGCGAAGAACTTTTTCGACCAGGCCCGCGTCTGGTCGTCCTGATCCCAGTAGAAGCTTTCGGTCAGCTGCAAGCCTTGCGCCGTTTTCAGCCCCAGGCTGTGAACGTCGGACACGAAGACGAGAAGGCCGGCCAGTTTCTGGCCGCCGGCGACGATGCCGAACTCGGCCGCCTGCTTGATCGAGTTGATCGTGTCGCCGCCGGCGTTGGCGAGCCCGACGATCTTCGCCTTCGAGGCCTGCGCCTGGAGCAGGAACGACGAGAAGTCGGCGGTATTGAGCGGCACGTTGACCGAGCCCAGCACCTTGCCGCCATTGGCTTCGACGACCGCGGCCGTGTCGCGCTGCAGCGAATGGCCGAAGGCGTAGTCGGCGGTGATGAAGAACCAGGTGTCGCCGCCCGCCTTGACCACCGCCGCCCCGGTGCCGTTGGCCAGCGCGACGGTGTCGTAGGTCCAGTGCACCGAGGTCGGCGCGCAGGCCTTGCCGGTCAGGTCGGACGAGGCCGCGCTGGAAATCAGCACCACCTTGTTGTCGGCCCGGGCCACCTCCTGCACCGCGAGCGCGACGGACGACGTGGTCAGGTCGGTGATCATCGACACGCCCTGCGACTCGAACCACTGGCGTGCGATCGACGAGCCGACATCGGGCTTGTTCTGATGGTCGGCACTGACGATTTCGATCTTCTTGCCGAGCACGCTGCCGCCGAAATCGTCGACCGCCATCTGCGCCGCAACCACCGAACCGGGGCCGCCGAGATCGGCGTAAAGGCTCGACATGTCGGCGAGCACGCCGATCTTGACCGTATCCGTCTGGGCCGAGGCGTCGCCCGCCATCCCCAATCCCGCCATCCCCAACAGGGCCGCTGCGAAGCCGGCCGCAACAGATCGTCTCATCGTCCCCTCCGGTGGTTTCTCACACGCCCAGGTATTCGTGCAGTTTGTCGGTGTTTTCCATCAAATATGCGTTGTCGAGCGCGTCGATAACACGCCCGTTGTCGACGATGTAGTGGCGATCCGCCACAGTCGCCGCGAAACGGAAGTTTTGCTCGACCAGCAGGATGGTGAAGCCTTTCGATTTCAGCGTCCGCAGCACCCCGCCGATCTGCTGGACGATGACCGGCGCCAGGCCTTCCGTCGGCTCGTCGAGCAGCAGCAGCTTGGCGCCGGTGCGCAGGATGCGCGCGATCGCCAGCATCTGCTGCTCGCCGCCCGACAGCTTGGTGCCCTGGCTGCGCCGGCGTTCGAGCAGGTTGGGGAAGATCGCATAGATTTCGTCGAGGCCGAGCCCGCCGGGGCGCACGACCGGCGGCAGCAGCAGGTTCTCCTCGACATCCAGGCTGGCGAAGATGCCGCGCTCCTCGGGACAGTAGCCGACGCCGAGCCGGGCGATGCGGTTCGACGGCAGCCGCGTCAGCTCGGTGCCGGCAAACCGCACCGAGCCCTGACGCCGGTCGATAATGCCCATCACCGCCCGCAGGGTCGTCGTCTTGCCGGCGCCGTTGCGGCCGAGCAGCGTCACCAGCTCGCCTTCGCCGACCGTGAATTCCATGCCGTGCAGCACATGCGACTCGCCGTACCAGGCGTTGAGGCCGGCGACGTCGAGGAGCTCAGCCATCGGCCGCCGCCGGCTCCAGCCCGGTCCCCATATAGGCCTCGACCACCTCCGGATTGGCCGCGACCGAGGCGTAATCGCCCTCGGCGAGGATGCGCCCGCGGGTCAGCACGGTGATCACGTCGCACAAATCGGCGACGACCGAGAGATTGTGTTCGACCATCAGCACCGTGCGCTCGCGCGCGGCGTCGCGGATCAGATTGGTGATCCGCCCGATATCCTCCTGCCCGAGGCCCGAGGTCGGCTCGTCGAGCAGCAGCATCTCGGGTTCGAGCGCCAGGGTGGTGGCGATCTCCAGCGCGCGCTTGCGGCCATAGGAGAGCGATGCCGCCGGGAGGCCGGCAAAATCGCCGAGGCCGACCGCGTCGAGCAGCGCCATCGCCCGGTCGTTCAGCACGTCGAGCGAGCGTCCCGACCGCCAGAAATGAAACGAGGTGCCGAGCGGCCGCTGCAGCGCGACGCGGACATTGTCGCGCACCGAAAGGTAGGGAAAAACGGCCGAAATCTGGAACGAACGTACGAGGCCGCGCCGCGCCACCGCGGCCGGCGGCTCGGCGGTGATGTCGATGCCGTTATAGAGGATCTGCCCGGCGCTCGGTTCGAGAAACTTGGTCAGCAGGTTGAAGACCGTGGTCTTGCCGGCGCCGTTCGGCCCGATCAGCGCGTGGACCGTGCCGCGGCGGACCCGCAACTCAACTCCCTGCACCGCGGTGAACCCGCGAAATTCCCTGGTGAGGCCGCGCGTTTCGAGGATCAGATCGGGCAAAGGGCTTCACTATCCAGAGCGACCGGGGCAACACAGACTCGGGCGGCGGCCTTGTATCCCGGCGCGCCGCACCCTAATCCGTGGCGGCAAGCGCTGACAAGCAATTGCCGCCGAAAGGAGCTGCCCGTGAGCGACGCCGCCGAACGCGCCATCGACGCCATCAAATTCGCTGCCGACGGGCTCGTCCCGGCGATCGCCCAGCAGCATGATACCGGCGAAGTGCTGATGGTCGCGTGGATGAACCGCGACGCGGTCCGGGCGACGCTCGCAGAGGGCCGGGTCTGTTACTGGTCGCGCTCGCGCGGGAAATTGTGGCGCAAGGGCGAGACCTCCGGCCAGACCCAGCTCCTCAAGGAATTCCGCCTCGACTGCGACGGCGACACGGTGCTGCTGCTGGTCGACCAGGAGGGCGTCGCCTGCCATACCGGCCGGCGCAACTGCTTTTTCCGCGCCTGGCGCGACGGCGACTGGACCGAGATCGCCGAGCCGCTGGTCGCGCCGGAAACGCTTTACGGCGCCGGGTGAGGTCGGGCGCCGATGGAGTGCGGCTGTGATCCGGGGTAAATTTGCCAGGCTATGACCAGGCTAGGAAAGGTCGCGAAAGATGGCGGAACACCCGCGCATAAGCCTTGACCCGAACGTGCTCGTCGGCAAGCCGGTCGTGCGCGGAACGCGGCTATCAGTCGAGTTCATTATCGGCTTGCTGGCCGAGGGATGGACCGAAACCGAGATTCTTGCCAACTACCCCGGCTTGACGCGGGATGACGTTTTCGCCTGCCTCGCCTATGCGCGGGATGTGCTGAGTTCGGAAAAGGTATTTCCGAGCGCGGCCTGATGCGCTTTCTCGCCGATGAGAATTTCCCGAAGAGCGCCGTAACGGCCCTCGAAAAAGCCGGCCTTGACGTCGTCTGGGTAAAAACGTCGGCGCCCGGATCGACGGACCCGCAGGTCCTGTCCCACGCCGCTCGCGAGGGCCGGGTATTGCTGACGTTCGACAAGGATTTCGGTGAACTCGCGGCACGCGCTCCGATGCCAGCCGATTGCGGGGTGGTGCTTTTGCGGCTGCCCGTGCCGAATACCGAGGCCGCCGGCGCCCGCCTCGCGGCTCAAATCGGTGCAAGGCGGGATTGGAGCGGCCATTTCTCGGTCATCGAACCGGCCCGCGTTCGCATGCGGGCGCTCCCTTAAGAGAATTTGGCTATCTCGGGCATACCAGCGGGCCGGGGGGCGGCGGCGGCAGGGGGCGGCCGGCGCAGCGGTTGTTGTAGTCGGCGACGGCCTGGTTGTAGCGGGCGGTCGCGGCCTGGACGGCCGCCACGATCTCGCCGTTCGACTGCTTGAAAGCGCCGTCGCGCTGCGCCAGCAGCTGGCGGAACTGCGCCACGGATTGCGGGTTGTTGACGTCCTCGGTGGCGCGCGCCTGTTCGAGCTGGCGGTCGAGCTGGCCGAGCTGGGCCTGCGCCGCGTCGAGCGCGCCCTGTTTTGTGGTCAGGTCGGTATGGGTGTCGTCGACCGCCTGCTTGAGGCACCAGCATGCGGGGTCGGGGCCGGGCGGCATCTGCGCCGCGGCGGGCACGGCCAACGCGATGCCGACGCCAAACGCACCCCACCTGAGGATCCGCATGCAACTCTCCTTCTCGTTTCTCGACACTGCCGGCGTCGCAGGAAAAAGGGATACACGAAGCGCCGGATCACCGCGACATGATCACCGGGATTTTCGATTCCATGATGATATGCCGCGTCGCGCCGCCAAAGATCATCTGCCGGATGCGGCTTTGCGTGTAGGCGCCCTTGAGCATCAGATCGGCGCCGGCGGCCACGGCTTCCTGCAGGAACGATTCGCCCTGCGGCTTCTGCCGGCCGTAGGCGGTGCGCAGGCTGACCTTCATCCCGTGCCGCTCCAGCGTCCGCGCCAGCTCGTCGCCGGTCGGTCCCGGCTCCGGCATGTGCTGCGGGCCGACCGCGACGACGACCACCTCCCGGGCTTTCTTCAGAAACGGCATGCCGAGCGCGACCGTGGTCGCGGTCTCGGTGCTGCCGTTCCAGGCGACCGCGACCACCTCGCCCAGCATGGCCGGCCCGTCCTTGGGCACCATCATCACCGGCCGGCCGCTCTCGAACAGCGCGTCCTCCAGCGTCGCCTCGGCGATCGAGGCGAGCTTCTCCGGCTGCTCGACGAGGATCAGGTCGTAGACCCGGCCGCTCATGCCGACCACGGCGTTCTGCCGGCCGTCCTCTTCGCGCCACGAGGCGCTGGGGCCGGCCAGGTCGGGTGACGGCGGCCCGATCGGCACGCCATGCGCGGTCATGAAATCGCGGAACAGGCGGCGCGCCTGGTCGCGCCGGTCGTGGCCTTCGCGTTCCAGAGTGCGGTCGACCTCCGACGAGATCGAAAACCCCATCTCGCCGCCGAACACGACGGCGTATTCGGTGGTCAGGCTGTGCAGCCCGACGATGTGACTGTCGAACAGCCGCGCCACTTTGAGCGCCGCTTCGAGGACCGGGCCGGCGTTTCCGTCTCCGATCACGGCCAGCAGGTTTTTCATCGTCCACCCCGCTCGCGACATCCGCCGCTCGATCGCGACGGGCTGTTTTGGCGCAAGACTATAGCACTCTCCTCGGCCCGGCGGGAGCGCCACCCTAAACGGTTCCAAGGGCGCTATACCATGGACCGGGCGGCGACCCCTCAGTACAGTGCCGCGCGCTCGCGCTGCCGGGGGATCGCACAGCATGAACAAGCGTTTGACGCGAAAGTTGCGCGGTATGTGGCTGATGCTGCTCGCCCTGGCGATCACCGGCGCGAACGCGCGGGCGGAGACCGTCAGCTTCGGCACCGACTGGAAGGCCGAGGCCGAGCACGGCGGCTACTACCAGGCGATCGCCGCCGGCATCTACAAGAAATACGGGCTCGAGGTGAACCTGCGCCAGGGCGGGCCGCAGGTGAACCATGCTCAGCTGCTTGCCGCCGGCGTGCTCGACTTCGATCTCGCGTCCAACTCGTTCGGGCCGCTGAACTTCGCGCAGCAGAACATCCCGATGGTGGCGGTGGCGGCGCTGTTCCAGAAAGACCCGTCGGTGCTGATCGCCCATCCCGGCCAGGGCAACAACAGCCTGGCCGCGCTCAAGGGCAAGCCGATCATGATCAGCGGCGATACCCGCACCGGCTGGTGGCTCTTTTTGAAGCAGAAGTTCGGCTACACCGACGAGCAGATCCGCCCCTACAATTTCAGCACCGCGCCGTTTCTCGCCGACAAGAAGGCGGTGCAGCAAGGCTATCTGTCGAGCGAGCCGTATACGATCGAGAAGCAGGGGGTGAAACCGGTGGTGCTGCTGCTGGCCGATTCGGGCTATGCGAGCTACGGCTCGATCATCCAATGCTCGAAAAAGCTGGCGACCGACAAGCCCGACCTGGTGCAGCGCTTTGTCAATGCCAGCATCGAAGGCTGGTACAGCTATCTCTACGGCGACCCGTCGCCGGGCAATGCGCTGATCAAGAAAGACAACCCGGAGATGAACGACGAGCTGATCGCCTACGGCATCGCCAAGATCAAGGAATACGGGGTCGTCGACAGCGGTGACGCCAAGACGATGGGGATCGGGGCGATGACCGACGCCCGCTGGCAGGCGTTTTTCGCCACGATGAGCAAGGCCGGCCTCTATCCGGCGACGATGGATTACAAGCAAGCCTACACGCTGCAATTCGTCGACAAGAAAGTCGGGATGAAGCCCTAGGAATGCTTGGCGCTACACTTCCAAATGATTCGCCTCCCCCGGGCTTGACCCGGGGGTCCACGTCTTTGTTTGCAGCCTTTGCGACGGAAGACGTGGATGGCCGGGTCAAGCCCGGCCAAGGCGGCTGAAGAATGTGTGCAGGCGTTGCCAGAGGCTGAGCCACCTGCAACGGGCGAGCCGATCCTCGCATTGCGGGGCGTCGGGAAGCGTTTCGCGTCGGGCCTCGAAGCGCTTTCCGGCATCGACCTCGCCGTCGCCCGCGGCGAGTTCCTCAGCCTGCTCGGCCCGTCGGGCTGCGGCAAGAGCACCTTGCTGCGCATCGTCGCCGGGCTGTCGCCGCCCAGCGCCGGGGACCGCCGGTTGCTGGTCGATCGTGCGCCGGGGCGGATCGGCTTTGTCTTTCAGGACCCGACCCTGATGCCGTGGAGCACGGTGCGCGCCAATGTGCTGCTGCCCTTCCGCATCGCCGGGGTGCGCGGCACGGAGCCCCGCGAGCGGGCGCTGGCGGCGATCCGCTCGGTCGGGCTCGGCGGCTTCGAGGACGCCTACCCGCGCCAGCTTTCGGGCGGGATGCGGATGCGCGTGTCGATCGCCCGCGCGCTGGTCACCGACCCCGATCTCCTGCTGCTCGACGAGCCGTTCGCGGCGCTCGACGAGATCACCCGGCTGCAGCTCAACGACGATCTGCTGCGCCTGTGGGAGCGGCATCGGCCGACCATCCTGTTCGTGACGCACAGCGTCTTCGAGTCGGTCTATCTGTCGACGCGGATCGCGGTGATGTCGGCGCGGCCCGGGCGGATCAGCGCCGATCTGGCGGTCGCGCTGGCCCAGCCGCGCACCCGCGCGACGCGGATGTCGACCGAATACGTGGCGATGTGCGACAGCGTCTCGGCGCATCTCGCGCAGGCGATGGGGACGGCATGAGCCCGGCCTGGCTGCGCGTCGCCGCGCCGGTGGCGATCGGCGTCCTGTTTCTCGCGCTGTGGGAGGGGGCGGTGCGGCTGTGCGGCGTGCCGGTCTATATCCTGCCGGCGCCGAGCGCGATCGCGCAGAGCCTGTGGGTCGACGGGCCGAGCCTGCTGGGGTCGCTGTTGGTGACCCTGCGCATCACCCTGGCGGCGCTGGCCGCCGCGGCGCTCGTCGGCGGGGCGATCGCGCTGGTCTTCTCGCTGTCGCGGATCGTCGAGATCAGCTTCTTTCCCTACGCCGTGATCTTGCAGGTGACGCCGATCGTCGCGATCGCGCCGCTGATCATCATCTGGGTGCACACGCCGTTCCTGGCGCTGCTGACCTGCGCCTGGATCGTCGCGTTCTTTCCGATCGTCTCGAACACCACCGTCGGGCTCAACAGCGCCGACCGCAACCTGCTGGCGCTGTTCCGGCTGTACGGCGCGTCGCGCTGGCAGGTGTTGTGGCGGCTGCGGGTGCCGACGGCGCTGCCCTACTTCCTCGCCGGTCTGCGGATCAGCGGCGGGCTGGCGCTGATCGGCGCGGTGGTCGCCGAATTTGTCGCCGGAACCGGCGGCTCCGAAACCGGCCTCGCCTACCGCATCCTCGAAGCCGGCTACCGGCTGGCGATCCCGCGCCTGTTCGCGGCGCTGTTCATGCTGTCGGTGACCGGGATCGTGATCTACCTCGTGCTCGACGTCATCTCCCGCCGCCTGCTCCAGCACTGGCACGAGAGCGCGACGACGGAAGAAGAGGAGTAGCACGGGCGAAGCCCAAATTTTCACAATGAGGCGGTGAGGCGGTGAGATGGCGGCACGATGGCCCTCACCGCCTCACTGTGAATTTATTGGCGCTTCGCGCTCCTACCCGCGGCCGACGAACGGCATCTTGGTCGCCATCACCGTCAGGAACTGGATGTTGGCTTCCGGCGTCACGGTCGCGCACAGCACCACCGAGCGGGCGACGTTTTCGACGTCCATGGTCGGCTCGACCACCACCTCGCCATTGGCCTGCTGCACGCCGCGGGTCATGCGCTGGGTCATCTCGGTCAGCGCGTTGCCGACATCGATCTGGCTGCACGAGATGTCGTATTTGCGGCCGTCGAGCGAGGTCGATTTGGTGAGGCCGGTCACCGCGTGCTTGGCGGTCGTGTAGGCGATCGAG
>DASZOZ010000102.1:0-5717 GCA_035550515.1 Allostellaceae bacterium | reverse complement strand
GCGGCCCCGACCCGGCGGTGGACGGTGTCGAGCGCTGGCGGATCGTCGATCTGTGCCGAGTGGTCGAGGAGCGCTGGGGGCGTCGGCTATAGCGAGACGGGGATGCCGCGGCTGTTGTGGTCGCTCGACCTGTCGCATCGCAAACCCGCCCATTGTACCCGAAAGTCGCCCCGAAGGCGCAGGCAGCCTGCAAAAAGAGGGGTTTGCAGCGCGCCTGAAAGAGATCGTCGCGGCCCACCCGGAGGCCGAGCGCTTCGAGCTGTGGAGCCGGGACGAAGCGCGCGTCGGACCGACCGGCCGCATCTGGTGGCAGCGCGGTCATACTCACGCCCAAAGCGGGCAGACAATGCACGCTGCCGTATTAGCGGCGCTCCAGGGTTTGAGCCAAGGACGGAATTCGACCCACTACTTACGGTGTTGGAGCAACGGGCCAAATCAACCTATGGCCAAGTGTCGCAAAAGGCTACTAGTCTCTGCGATGCGGGCGCTTGGAAGGCCTAAGGTTTTGTGGCTTGCGCTGAGCCCTGTGTGGAGTGTGGTGTGTGTCTTCGCACTCAACGATAGAGACATTTTCCGACACGGTTGGGCTGATCTACGACGCCGCTGCCGATCCGGCAGCCTGGCCGGCGGCGTTGCAAGCGATGGTGAAGCTCTTCGATGGGTTTGGGGCGTCGCTGTTCGTTCGCGACATCAAGACATTCCGCGGGCGCCACGTAACGACGTGGAACGCTGATATGCTCAACGAATACTGGCGCCTACTCCCGCTGAACCCGTTCGTGCGACGGCCGCGGCCGCCACGGTCGGGCAGCGTCGAAACCGACCGGATGGTGATCCCGCGGAGCGCATGGGAAGGCGGCGCCTGGCATAACGACTACTGGATGGCTCATGAGTATGGCTCGGGGATATTTTTTTGGCTTCAGTGCGACGGTGAGCGTCAACAATATATGAGCCTGTCGCGCTGGCGGGGCTCCGCTGAATTCGACAGGCGCGATATTGAACTCGCCGGACTGTTGCTTCCGCATCTGCGGCGCGCGTTGCTGCTCGACCGGGGGCTGCGGCGCCGAGGGCTGGATTCGGGCACAGCATGCGATGTGCTCGACGAGTTGAGTCATGGGCTGATCATCATCGACCGCGCTGGCCGGGTGGTCTACACCAACCTCGCTGCCGACCGGCTGTTGGGGGCGGGCGACGGTTTGGCGATCGACAAAGGCCGGCTGTGCGGGGCAACACCGATGGTGACCGCGCGGCTGGACGCCATACTGGCAAGGGCCGCAGGTGACGCCGAGCTTGTACCGACCAGCGGGGCGATGCCATTGCCGCGTCCTTCGGGTAAGCCCGCCCTAGCCTTGGTCGCAATCCCGCTCCGACGCGAGCTTGACTGGTTGGGGCCGCGGCGTGCCGCGGTCTGCATCTGCATCGCCGATCCAGCTCATCGGCCGCAACCGCCGGCAGCCCGGCTCAGCACCTTGTATGGTCTCACGGCTGCGGAGGCCGATGTCGCGCGAATACTTGCCGGCGGCGCCGACGTGCGGGAAATCAGCGCACAGCTCCAAATCAGCTATCACACCGCCCGCACGCACATTGCGCGGATCATGGAAAAGACCGGGACCAGACGGCAAGCCGAGCTGGTCGGGCTGTTGGCAAAGCTTCCACAGATCGAACAATAAGCCGCACCGTTATTTCTACAAAGATAAGATGTAGTGCAAATGCGCGATGTTTTTATTCGCGCTTTAGCTAAGAAGAAATTCCTTTTTGCACGCAAGACGGGGCAAACGAGTCATGCCTCCATCGTCACCCGCCCGCCCGCGGCAATCAAAAACGGGCGATCTTGCCGGAAGCAAGGGCGACGCCCGTTTCGACAACGTCATGCCGCAGCGTTCTCGATTATATCAAGCACGTCGGAGCGGAACCATCTTGTCCTGGCTCGGGCCGCTCTTGTTGTTCAGCGCGGCGATATGCGGCGTCACCTTACTTTCGGCCGGCCCGGCTTATGCCACCTGTGCGACCGGCGATGGCAATGTCGAGCCGGGCATTTGCACCAACCCGCAAAACCTCGGTACCTCCAATGCGACCGGCACGGTATCGAGCGGCGCGACCCTGACGACCGGCCTGCAAACCGCCTACACGATCTCCGGGAACAGCTCGACCCTGCTCAACAGTGGCACGATCACCAGCCAAGCTGACGGCGCCGTCGGCGGCGCGGTGTTTATTACCGGAACCGGCAACAGCGTCGTCAACAATGGATCGATCCTCGGCACATCGCCGTTCAACGCGGTCACCATTGCCAGCCAGGGTGAGACCCAAGCCAGCCTGACGAATAACGGCACGATCGGGGCCGGCATCGACGTGTTCAACATCACCGGCAATGTCACCAACAGCGGACAAATCAACGGAGCCGGGCCGAGCTCCGGCATCGGCGCTGTGTTGGTTGCCGGCACGCTCGGCGGCAACTTCACGAATTCGGGCACCATCAGCGCGCTGCTGACAAACGGGAATGCCGCCGTCGACATCACTGCGATGGGCGGCAGTTTCCTCAATGCCAAGGGAGCGACGATCACGGCGAGCGATGCAGGCTCAGGCAACGTGGTCGCCGCCGTCGAGATCGGAAGCAATACGGTTGGCGTCGGGGGAAATTTCGAGAACGACGGCACGATTTCCTCTTTGACCAGCGCCGGCGTCTTTATCAACGGCACGGTGATGGGGAATTTCGCCAACACCGGGTCGATCAGCGCCGGCGGAAACTTTTCCGGCGTCAGCATCAACATGTTGCAGGGCAATTTCACCAACTCGGGAACGATTTCCGCAGCTTTTTTGACCGGAAGCGGAAGCACGACCACCGGCAGCAGCGGCGTTGCGGCGACACTCGAAGGCGGCTTTACCAATAGCGGGACGATACAGGGCGCGCTTGGCGCCAACCTCGGGTTGGCGGGCACAGCGCCGGTAATCAACAGCGGCACGATCAACGGCTCTCTGTTCGGCCTGCTCTTCAGCAGCGATTTCGCCGCTCCCAATCCCCCGCCCACACAGAGCCAGGTTGTCAACACGCCGACCGGTGTGATCGAGCAGACCGGCGGTGCCTCTGCAGCCGCCGCCTGCGGCCAAGTCAACCAGATGCTGGGGCAGGCCTCGGCCGGCAACACCACGTTTCCCTGCGGCGCGGTCGTATCGAGCGGCGCCAATACGGCGGGCCTCGTCAATCAGGGGACGATTTCGGCGAGTTTTGGTCCGGCGGTGGCGCTGTACGGCGGGACGATCAGCATTCCCGCGACAGTCTCGTCGCCGGGCCAGACGATTTTCCTAGCCGCCAACTTGGACCTGACCAATACGGGCACGATCACCGGCGGCAACGGCGTCGCGATCGATTACACCGAGGGCACCTCGCCATCGACGATCACCCAGGCCGGCGGGGCGATCAACGGCAACATCCTGCTCTCGTCCACCGGCGACACGGTCAACATCACGGGCGGCACGATCAATGGCAGCATCCTGGGCAATTCCGCCGTCAACGGCACCAATGCGGGAACCGTGAACTTCGCCCTCGGCAGCGGCAGCATGTTCACCACCGGGGGCACCATTGACGTCGCCAATGTCAACGTCAATAGCGGCACGGTGGTTCTCGCCAATGACATCACCGTCTTCAACGCGGTGACCAACAACGCCAACCTGCAGCTGAACATCGCAGGCGGCGCGCGCACGATCAATGGGAACTACGCGCAAAGCGCCAGCGGCACGCTAACCATGGAGGTCTCGCCGAGTGGTGCCGCTCAGCTCAACGTGACCCGGAGCGCAAGCCTCGGCGGTGCGTTGGCACTGGTCTACGATCCGGGAACTTATACGGCGCGCAACTACACGCTCCTGCAAGCGAGCGCCGTGGGCGGCCAGTTCGCCAGCACCACGCATTCAGGCGCCAATCCGGGGTTGACGCAGGCCGTTGGCTACGATCCGACAACCGTGCAACTTTGCCTTGGGACTTCCGATTGCACCCAGGCCGCTACGCCGGGCAATTCCGGCACGCCAAGCAATTCCGGCACGCCGGGCAATTCCGGTACGCCAAGCAATTCCGGCACGCCGAGCAATTCCGGCACGCCGAGCAATTCCGGCACGCCGGGCAATTCCGGCACGCCGGGCAATTCCGGTTCCCCGTCAAACACCGCACCCTTGGTCGTCGCACCAACCAACGCGTCGATCTTCACCGCGATGACCGACACGCTGATACAGCAAGGGCAACAGGCGACGGCCACGATCCTCGGCCGGCTCGGCGAGCGGCTGAGCGGCGGAAATACGGGCGTGACCGCCGCGCTTGATCTGGGGCTCTCCGGTATTCCGCAACTGGCGCAAGTCACCGAGAGCAATCTCGGGGCGCTCGACAATCTCGTCGCGGCGCTGCCCGACGCGGTGGTCGAAAACGGCGGCTGGTTTCGTGCATCGGGCGAATTCGCGTCATTCAACGGCAACAGCGTCGCGCCCGGTTTCACCGCCCGGAATGGAGGCTTTCTGGCGGGACTCGACCGGCCGGTCTCGCCCGGTCTCGTCTTTGGCGGCGCGGCGGGCTACTCGCACACCGACGTCGACGAACATTCGACGAGCAGCGGCGGCATCGACGCGATCCGCTTCGCGGCCTATGGCGGCGGTTGGTATGGTCCGTCGCTGTTAACCGCAACGGTCGGCTATGCGCATGACTGGATCGACACGTCGCGCGGTTTTGCGGGTGTCGGCGCGACACAGGAGAGCCATGGCGGCAACGAGGCGACCGTGGCGGCGCAATGGGCCCTGCCGACAGCGGTTGGGGAACTCGCCGTGACGCCCCGCGCCGGTCTGCAATTCCTGCATCTCTCGGAAGACGGGTTCAACGAAAGCGGCGCCGACGGGCTCGACCTGTCGAGCCGCGGTCGCAGTACCGACAGCCTGCAACCTTATGTCGGCGGCGCCGTCTCGCGCCAATTCATGGCCACGGACGGCACCGAGATCATGCCCGAACTGCGGGTGTCCTATAGCCACGAGGTCATGTCAAATGACCGTGCCTGGAATGTGGCCGCGCTCGACGGGACTACGTTTCCAGTCCAGGGGGTGCGGCCGTCCCGGGACATGGTGACGCTCGGCATCGGCATCACCGCGCACGCGCAGCAGAGCATCTATCTTTATGCCAATTACGACACCGTCGTGCACACCGGGAACGCAACCGAGCAAGTCATCCAAGCCGGACTGCGCCTCAAGTTCTGAACCATTCATCCCAGACGCGCACCTTGCAGGCAGTACGAACGACAGCTTTACCCGCGCCGCGGCAATGCCCGCTTAACGATGAAGATAAGTCTCTCAGCAGCTTGCAGCCTTCTGGCGGCGCTGAATCTTCCGCGTCAGGGACCGTCACCGGACGGCCGAGACCGGAACGCAGGGAAGGGCCTCGGGAAGCGCGAGCGAGTAGGGCCCGGTCCCGAAGGGAGACGCCAACGGGTGTGTGCCGGGGGCATCCAGGCGATGGCGCCCGGACCCTCCCTTGACCTCGCTTACCCCGCTCTCGCCGTGAGGCGACGGCGCGTCCGGGCAGCCGAAGATTGAAATGCAGTTATTTCGTGCTTTAGGCTCCGGACTCAATCATAGCCACCAGATGAGGACAGCGGCGAGGGCGATGGTGGCGGCGAAGTTGGTAGCGGGCTTGTCGTAGCGGGTGGCAATCCGGCGCCGATCTTTGAGCCGGCAGAACATGCGCTCGATCAGAT
>DASZOZ010000101.1:0-15438 GCA_035550515.1 Allostellaceae bacterium | reverse complement strand
ATCTGATCGAGCGCATGTTCTGCCGGCTCAAAGATCGGCGCCGGATTGCCACCCGCTACGACAAGCCCGCTACCAACTTCGCCGCCACCATCGCCCTCGCCGCTGTCCTCATCTGGTGGCTATGATTGAGTCCGGAGCCTAGCCCGGCTGGCTCTGCAGGATGCGGATATTGATCGCCTCCAGCGGATCACCGGGAGCCTTCGGCAGACAGGGCGCGCCGTTGCTCCGGGACTCGGTGACGCCGCTGCGAAAAAACGCCGCCTGGTAGACGACAGAAAACTGATCCTGCACATGCGGCGCGATCCGAACGGCAACGCCGACGATCGGCAGGCTTCGCCCGCGGGTACCGCAAAACTGCGGTCCGGCGACCCAAGGCGTCTCCACCCCTCCCGGATGCAGCGCCTTGTACTCGATTTCGTTCGGCCGCAGCTCCTGCAAAGGCTTGATCGAGAAGCCCTCGACGCGTTTGTGGTCGCCCGGCTTGCCGGCCCAGCTCGCGCCGGGGAAGACGCGGTCGCCGCTGCCTTCGATATGCACGGTCACTTCCGCCCGAATGTCACGCTCCGGCCGCGTCACGGATGGCGGCGCGGACGCCGCCACCGGCTCCGGCCCCGGCGATCGACCGGCGATGGCGCGGACGGCGAGATCCGGGGGCAGTCCCGGCGCGCCAAAAGCGCTCGCCAACAACAGCTCGCCGGCGCGCGGCGCCCGGACGACAACGACATCACCCTCTGGTCGAAGCCACTGCTCGCCGGCGCCTGCCGCCGCCAACAGGTCGGCTCGCTGACCCGGGCCAGTCGGCAACGCACCCACCCACAACGGCACGCCTTTGCCCTTCCCCGGTGTTGCTCGGCCGGCGACCTCCACGACCGCCAAGCCGGCCGGCAGGCGGACAAGGCGGGCGGCGACGGGGATGATTTCACCCGCAACCGCGGGAGGAATTTCCGCCGGCTTTCCGGTGCGAGCCGAGCCCGAGGCGTTTCCGGCAACCGTCTGCCGAGCCCGATCCGCTTTCACCCGATTCCCCCTCACCATCACATGGTTGTCTAGCAGGCCAAGCCCGGGCTCGCCAGGGTCCGCTCATCGGTCCCTAACGTTAATTGACGCATCGCAGCACAACCGTTAATCTCGTAACCTCCGGTTGCAGCATTGTCAAATTGGCTTGATTTTCCAGGAATAGCTAATGACTTACGTCGCGCCGCTGGCGTTCCTCAAACAGAGATACAAAATCAACGCCACGACCGACCTCGATCGAGTAGTGCTGTCGTATCGTGATTTCCTGGAAATATTGCATTCGTTATTGCGTGGAGTGGAAGTCGACGAGGCGTGGTACTTGAGCCAGTATCCCGACGTCGAGGAAGCGGTCAAGGCCGGTATATTCAAGTCCGGTAAACATCACTTCTTGCAGAACGGCTATCTGGAAGGGCGCCGGCCGGCTTATTGCGCGGTGGACGAGGACTGGTATTTGCTGACCTACCCCGACGTATCCAATGCCGTCGACGCCAACATGCTGGCCAGCGCGACGGAGCATTTCCACGCCGCCGGCTACGAGGAAGGGCGGCTTCCGCGCGAGTTCTGAACGGTTCCGGTCACGCTCATCGCCTTGCCTCGATCATCAAAAAGCGCCGGCAGACTTCATAGACATCGACCGGCCGCACCTCCGTCAGGCAGGCCAGATCCCGCGGACAATCCCGCGCGTCCGAGAAGTAGCACGGGCTGCACACCATCCGCTTCCTGATCGCCACGGCGGTTTCGCCGACGGGTCCCCACTCCCGCGCATCGACCGTTCCCGAATGAATCCCGACGGTCGGGACACCGAGCGCCGCGGCGAGGTGCTTCGGGCCGCTGTTGTTGCCGACGAACAGATCGACCGACGACAGCAGCGCGGGAAGCTCGGCCAGCGCGACGTCCCCGACCAAGGAGCGGACGACATCCGCTCTTTGGGCACGCGCCATGACGTCGTCGGCGATCGCCGCCTCGTCTTTGCTGCCGATCAGCAGGATTTCGACATCGTGGCCCGCGGCGAGCAAGTCGATGAGCGCCGCGAAATGCGCGGCCGGCCATTGGCGGATCGTCGACCCCACGCCGGGATGAATGCACACCGTCTTGCGGCCGGTGACCGCGGCCGGGCCGCGAGGCGATCCCGGCCGCACCCGCGGCAGCTCGGCATTCCCCTCGGCCGCGCCGGCGACCGCGTCGGCGAGCCGCCGCAGGTCGTCGCCGGCGGACGTCCGTTTCGGGACGCCCGGCGGGTCGGTTTCCCACGGCATCACGATGTCGAGCCAGGGGAACTGGTTGTCATGGTCGAACCCCGCCAGCCATCGCGCGCCGCTTTCACGCAGCACCGGCCGGGTTTCGGGCGCCTTGCGCAGATCGATCGCGAGGTCGAAGCGATACGGGTGAAGACGCTGCCGCAACAGGCGGAAATCGGCATCGGACAGTTGCCGCCGGCCAAGCCCCGATCGAGCAAAGAAGAACTCGAACTCGATGGTCCCGGCCAGCCCCGGGACCAAATCGCTCAACTCGGCGACACCGGGCGACGACAGCAGATACAGGCGGGCGTGCGGGAAATGCTGCTGCAGGCGGCGCAGCGCCGGGATCGCGGTAACGAAATCGCCGATGTGGTCCAGCTTTACCGCCAGGATGTTGCGGATATGGCGCCGGTCGAACAGCGGCCGGCTGGCATAGACCAGTTCGACCGGCTCCGGGTCGGGCACGGATTCATCGCCGTCATGCCTGAGCGCGCGGTGGCGAAACGGGTCGCCCATCAGCAATTGGCGCCCCCAGCGCTCGGCGAAACGCGCTTCCTCGGCCGCGGTGACGAGACCGGACAACAAGGCGTCGTCCGGCGCGACGCGGGCATGGGGGGTGCAGATAACGGTTTTTCCCCGCTCCCGGCAGCGCAAGCAGAAATCGGCATCGCCCATCGCGGCAAAGGCCTCGTCAAACTCGCCAAGCGCGACGAATTCGCTGCGCCGCACCAGCAGGCATCCGCCGGAGACCGCGCTGACATTGCGTTCGGTCGAAACCGCCCCTGGCCGTGCCGCGCACCCGGGGTCGATGGCGAGCGGCCCGACCGCGCCGACTTCTTCCCGCTGAGCGTGTTCGAGCAGCGCGTCGAGCCAGCCCGGCTCGGACAGCGTCACCCCGTCGCCCATGAACAACAGAAATTCGCCCTTCGCCTTTCGCGCCCCCAAATTGTTGAAGCGCGAGCGGTTGAAGGGTCCTTCCCCGGCCATGACGATCGCGTCGGCCTGCTGTCGCCCTGCCGGCGCGGCAGACGGGCTGACGACACAGATGATCTCGATGTCGCGGCCGGAGGTGGTGGCGCGCAGCCTCTCGACACACCGGCCGAGCCTGTCGGCGGGCTCGGCCACCGCGATGACCACGGAAACCAGCGCCGCCGTCCCGACCGTCCGTTTCAGCCGATAATGCCCAGGCTCCGCCCCGTTATCGACCACCCCTGCGATGTGACGGCGACTCATCGCGCTGACCAGCGCGGCGACCTCCTGGTCGGGGTGGTCAAGCTGCGGCCGGCCGCGCTCGCAGAGCAGCTTCGCGACGTGGTGGATGCCGGAGGTCGCCTCGGTACAGCGCAGCACGAGATCGTAATCGCCGAACTGGAACCAGTCTCCCATCGTTGCCCGCGCGCGGTGCAGCACCCCGGGCAAGGTGCACCAAAAACGGCCGATGTAATTGGTCGCCATCAACAGGTCGGGCGACCATTGCGGCTTGCAGAAGATTTCGCTGCGGCCGCTGACCGGGTCGGTCCGCCGCTCGTCGCAATAGAACAACTCGGCATCGGGCTGCAGCCCCGACGCGATCGCCATCTCCAGCAGCGCGTCGCACGACAGGATGTCGCCCGCCAGCAGCACCCCCGCCAGATGCACGATGCCGGGTTTCCCGGCCCGGGCGAGTTCGCCGAGACCCGCCGAGGCCGGCGCGTCAAAGCCGATCGCCACGCGGTCCGCAATGCCGTCAAAGCCTTCCAGCAGGCGCGAGGCGGCCTGATCGGGGACAATCCGGCCGCGCCGCACGATCGTCGCCCGCCATCCGCCATAGGCCTGGTCGCGCAAGCTGGCAAGCGTGCGGCGGGCCGAGGCGATTTCCGCATCGACCTCGCCGACGCCGATCAGGATCCCGAAAACCGGCCGCCAGCCGAGCCCGGAAAGGATGCGCCCGCCGATTTGCGCTTCGGACAGCGGCATCTTGCGCCGCAGCGCCGGGCCGTCGTCAGTGCCGGTACGGTCGGCGACGAGGGTGAACGCGCTGGTCGCGCCGGGACCCGCCTGCGTTTCCAGCGCCACCTTGACACGGTGAGGTCCGTTGCCGAGCGCCCAGGCCGGAACCATCGCCGCGAACCGGACGACCTCCCTGCCCTCCCCCGCCGCCATCGCCTCGATGACCCGGGTCGCGTCGACTGCGCGCCGCGCCACCGCAACATACTGGCCGTCGACGTCGATCGTCACCCCGGCGATGCCGTCGGCCGCGGCCGCGTAACCATCGACAAAGAGCGCGCCGCGGACGATGTCGACCGCCGCCCCGTTCGCCAGGACCGGACGGTCGATGCGCAGCGTCGCGGCGGCGGGCGGAGGATGCGTCGAGCTTTGCCGGTCGGCAGCAGCATCTGCCGTGTTGCGGGACCGAGGCGAAAGAGGTGAGCTTGGACCGGACGGTTGGCTACGCACCGGGCCGCTCGACCACCCGTAACCGGATTGCGCCCAGCGGGTCGTCGCCGACCGCCGGCAGGCAAGGCTCGCCGTTGCGCTGGGGTCCGCGCACCCCGCTGTCGAAGAAATAGCCTTCGTAAACCACGTCGAAACGATCGCGCAGCGCGGGCGCCAGGCGGACGGCAAAGCCGGTCAGCGGCAGCCCGCGCCCGCGCGTGCCGCACAGCTTTGCGTCGGTCACCCACGGTGTCGGCCGGCCTCCCGGCCCGAACGCCATGTATTCGATCTGCCCCGGCGCCACCGTTTCCAGCGGCCGCACGGCAAACCCCTCGACCCGCAGACGCTCGCCCGGATTGCCCGCCCAGCCGGGGGCCGAGAACAGCCGGTCGCCCTGCCGCTCGATATGCAGCACGAGTTCGCGGCGAACCTCGCGGCCTTCGACGGGCGCCGGCGCGGGCGCAACCTGCGGCGCCGCCGCCGGCACTTGCATGGCTGCCAGCTGGTCGACATTGACGAGCCTGACCTCGGGCATCGCCGCGTCGTCGGTAATGCCGTAGGTCGTAACGAAGACATGGCCCCCGCCCGCGGCCTTCAGGATGACGACGCCGCCGCCGGCGCCGAGCCAGCCGCCCTCGCCGCCGCTGTTGGAGACGATCACGACGGTCGCGCCTTCGCCCATGGCCGGCGCGACCTGGGTCAACGGAAGCGGCACGCCAGCAAGCCGCTCGCGCGACGCCGCGGTCTTGCCGATGATCAGCGCGTGCAAGCCCGCCCCGACAGGGATGCGGCGCGCACGCCCCTCGATCTCCCAGCCCTGCGCGGGCGCGGCCGGCACGCCAGCCATCCCGGGTCGGCGCGCCGCAGCCGCGCCGCGCGGCGGTTCTTGTTGCGCGGCCGCCGCCGCATCCTGATCTTCGGAAGCTCGTATCGTTCTCATCGCGGCCTACAAAAAAGCAAGGTGACAATACTAAAATTGCGCCCCACTTCACCAGTTTCATTGTGAATCGAGGCATTGCCGCAATCACGCACCGCTTTGTCCACATGGCTTCGACTGCGAAGTACTCTCAGCCGCCGCCGGCGCGGCGGAGCGCCTCTCCGCTCCCGCCCGGTCGCCGGTGCGCGCCAGCAAGTCGCCAAGCTGCCGATAGGCCCGGCGATCACCTCCGGGCTTGTCCGCCATCGAGCGGAACACCGGCGCGGCCGTCGCGATCGAGCGTGTCGGCCAGCGCCAAGCGAAAGCGAGACTGCATCGGCGCCATGTCGACCGCCTGACGAAATGCCGCCGCGGCGCCGGCGAGATTACCGGTCCAGGCCACCAGATGGCCCAACCAGCCAAGCGCGTCCTCATCGCGCATGCCGGCCGCGATCATCTCGCGCACTGCCGCCAGCGCCTCGTCATACCGGCCGTCCCGGTCGAGGATGCCGACCAGCACTCGCCGCAAATTCGCATCGCCCGGGGCGAGCGCCACGGCTTGCCGGATCGCGGTCTCCGCGCCGGCAAGATCATCGATGCGGCTGAGGAAATGGCTGAGCCGCGCATGGTGATGCGGCTCCCGGCTGCCGGCCGCCACCACCGCAGCCAGCCGCTTTGGCGCTCGAGCGCATCCGCCAGGTCGAGACGCAGCTCGACATCCGTCGGCGCGCCAGTGCGGCCTGAGAACGGTCGGCATCCCGGTGTCGGCGACCGCGTGACATGCCTGCCACCCGGGAAGAAAGGCGCCGGCGCGTCGGCATGCGTGATCTTATGGAGCGCACCGCCACGGTTTACGCGATAGCAGCCTCGGCGTACTCAACCTTCAGCAGCCCCATCCGGTACCACCGACGCCCGTGGTGCTCGACCCTGCAACATTTCCTCTCTCATGCCCCGCCGGGTCGCGCCGCCTGTGCTACGATGGCATGGTATCTTCTTGTGATCATTGGCGGTCGACCCGCCGTTTGTGCGCCCGGCACCGAGGCCCCGATGAAGTTCAACCTGGCACGGACGTTTCGCTATTACTTTCCCGGCTCTTTCGAGATGGTGGTGGTCGGGCTGACGCTGGTGATCCTGGCCTCGCCGGGGATCGGCATGATCTTTGTCACCGGCGACGCGATTTTCCCGCATATGTTCAGCAGCCTGCGCGTCCTGGGCATCACCTGGGGATGCGTGATGGCGTTCCTCGGCCTTGCGCTGATCTTCTTCGGCGTGCGGCAGACCGCCTCCCCCGGCACCCTGGCCTATCGTCTGACCCACCCGTGGGCGGGGTGAGCGCGGTCGCGCGCTCAGGGCTCCCGCATTGCCTGGGGCGAACCGCGCAAGATGCCGGCAAACAGGTAGGAGAACAGCGAGCGGGTGCCGATGTGAATGTCGGCTTTCAGCGTGATGCCCGGCACCAGACGGAAATCGGCCGGCACGTTGCGCAGGACGATCGGGTTTAGCGCGACGCGGACCTTGTAATAGGATTCGACGGCCTGGCCGTTGTCGTCGGTATTGAACGCACCTTCGCTGATCGTGCGGACCTTGCCCTCGACGGTGCCGTAATCGATGAAATTATAGGCGTCGAGCTTGACCGTCACCCGATCGCCGATCCGGATGTAGCCGATATTGCGGCCGGCCACGTGTATCTCCGCTTCGAGCGGCGATTTGAGCGGGGCGAGATAGATCAGCGGGTCGCCGCCGTTCAGCACCGAAGCCGGCGACAGCCTGGCGATCTTGAGCACCACGCTCTCGTCCGGCGCGACCAGCCGCACCAGCTCCTGGTGTTTTGTCGCTTTCGTCAGTTGCTCGACGGCGCCATCGCGATTGGTCTGCGCCGTCACCAGCTCCTGGCTGACCTGCGCGTACCATTGCTGGATAAACGCGTCGCGCGTCGAGGTCGTCGCGTCCAACTGGTGCTGCGACTCCGCCATCGCGTTGCGGTCGAACTCCAACGCCCGCTCGATCTCCAGCTTCTGGTCCGTCGCCGCCAGCAGGTTCAGCCGGCTGCCCACCTGCGCCGCCGCCAACGTCGCCCGCATCTGCTCGATCTCGCGGGAGATTTGCACCCGGTCGCCATAGCGGGCCATGTCGGCCTGGTACTTGACGAGGGTCGCCTTGTACTGCGCGATCTGGTCGTTATAGGTGCGCAGCTGCGCGTCGAACTGCGCCTTGCGCTGCAGATAGTACTCGCGCTGCGCTGCAATATACGTGTTCGCCGCCGGGTCCTGGCTCGGCGCCATGTCGAACGGCTTTTGCGCCAGCTCCGCCTTGCACCGCGCAATCTGCGCCGTCAGGCTCGCCACCTGCGCCTTCAGCGCGCCGACATCGGCGGTCGTGAAGGTCGGGTCGAGCGTCGCCAGCAGCTCGCCCTTCTTCACCCGCTGGCCCTCGCCGACATCGATCGAGCGGATGATCGACTGGTCCAGCGCCCCCAGCACCACCGTCGGCTCCACCGTCACCACCTGGCCGCTGGTCGAGGGGATAACACGGTCGACGCGGATGCAGGCCGCGACCAGCAGCAGGCCGACAAAGCCCGCCGCCAGCACAAAGACCGCCAGCAGCGACCGGCTCGGCAGCGGCCCGTCGACGATCTCGGCGGTCTCGGACCGGAAGACGCGGACCTCGCGGTCCGGCGCCGCCTCAAGCCCGGCCGGCCGGCTGGAACGCAATGACTTCATGCGACGGCCTGGGCACCAGGTGCTGGTGCTGCTGGTGCCAGAGATTGCTGTAGATGTCGCAGCGCTCGACCAGCTCCGAATGGGTGCCGATGTCGTAGACCTTGCCGCGCTCCAGCACCAGGATCGCGTCGGCATTGACCAGCGAGGACAACCGGTGCGACACGACGATCATCGTCCGCCCCTCGGCGATCCGCGCCAAATTGGCGTTGACGATCGCCTCACTCTCGGCGTCGAGCGCACTGGTCGCCTCGTCGAGGATCAGGATGCGCGGGTTGGTGATCAGCGCCCGCGCGATCGCCAGCCGCTGCCGCTGGCCGCCCGACAGATTGGGCGAGCCCTCGTAGATGTAGGTGTCATAGCCGCGCGGCAGCCGCTCGATGAACTCCTCGGCGCCGGCCAGCCGCGCCGCCATCACCACCTCGTCAAAGCTCGCGTCGGGCTTGCCCGAGGCGATGGTCTCGCGGATCGTCCCGCTGAACAGGAAGTTCTCCTGCGACACCACGCCGAAGCTGCGGCGCAGATGGTCGACGTCGTATTCGCGCAGATCGACCCCGTCGATCTTGATGGTGCCTTCGTAATTGCCGTGGAACAGCTGCAGCAGACGGGTGCCGGTGGTCTTGCCGGAGCCGCTGCGCCCCATCAGGCCGAAGACCGACCCTTCCGGTATGTCGAACGACACGTCGTCCAGCGCCGGCGTGCTCGTGCCGGGGTAGCGAAAGCGGATGCCCGAGAATTCGATATGGCCGGCGAGCGGCTTGCGCACGCCGGTCTTGCCGTGCCCTTCCTCGGCCGGCCGGTTGACCAGCCCGGCGATGATCGCCACGGCGAGCCGCACCTCGTCGTATTGCGTGATCATCTGCGACAACTGGAGCAGCGGCGACGCGACCCGTTGCGACAGCATCATGAAAGCGAAAAGTGCGCCGGGGTAGATTTCCTCGTGCGTCGTGACCGCCAGATAGACCGCGAGGGTGAAGACGCCGACGGTCATCATCCGTTCGAGCGGGTGCGCCAGGGTTTGCACCATATTGGCGGCCAAACCTTCCTCGAAGCGCAAGGTCGAGGCCTTGGCGACCTTGGCGTCCCACTCGTGGCGGCTGCGCGCGTCCAACGCCAGCGCCTTGACCGCGCGTATCCCGTGCAGCTTCTCGACGAGAAAGATGCCCATCTCGCCTTCGGCCTGGAATGCGGCCGAGTTCTTGCGGCGCAGCTCCGGCAGCCGGAACACCATCCAGCCGCAGATCATCGCCGCAAAGATCAGCACGCAAGAGGTCAACAGCGCGCTGAAGCAGAACATGATGGGCAGGAACACCAACAGCACAAAGCTGTCGAGCACGACGCTGAACAGCTTGCCGGTCAAAAAACTGCGGATCTTGTGCAGTTCGCCCATGTCGCGGGTGACCTCGCCGACCGGCGTGCGCTCGAAGAAATCGACCGGTAGCTGGATCACCTTGTTGAAGATGTAGGTCGACAGCTTGACGTCGACCCGCTGGGTCGCGTGCAGCACGAGATGGCGGCGGAGATAGCCGAACGCCGTCTCGAACCCGATCAACACCGCGATCGTCACGCACAGCACGCCGAGTGTATCGAGGCTGCCGGAATACAGCACGCGATCGACCAGCAACCGCCAGAAGACGATCGGCGCCAAAGCCAGCATGCTCAGCAACAGCGCGGAAATGGCGATCCCGCTGGCGATCTGCCGATCGCGCAGCAGCATCCCCGCGATCATCCAGATGCCGAACGGCTGGTCCTCATCGGTCAGCCGGAACTCGCGGCGGAACACCAGGACCTCGCCCGTCCATGCCGCGGTGAAACGCGCCTCGTCGAGGATCAGCGGCGCGTCCTCATGCGCCCCGGGATCCTGCAAGACCACCATCGAGAGCTGCTGCTCTTCCCGGGTCTGCCGCAGCACCATCGCATAGCCGTTGCGCAGCAGCACAATGACGGGGAGCGTCTTGCCGAGCTTGAAGAGCTGCGGCCAGTTCAGGCGGACCCGCGAACTGTGCAAGCCGCAGCCCTCCGCGATCGCCATGAGCCGGCTGACCGGCAGCCCCCCGCCGTCCGGCACATGCTCGCGGATCAGTTGCGGCGCGGAGAGCTGGAGCCCGAGCTGGCGGGCGACGATCGCCAGGCAGCCGATCAGCGATGCGCCGGCCGCCGCGACAGGGCGCGCACGCGGGGCATCGGCACGGTCGAGCTCGATCGCGACCATCGCCGATTACCCGCCAATTCCGTCGAATATTTGAGCCACGCGCCCCGACTTCTGATGCAGGCGACCTTATGTCGTGTACAGCATAGCACCGCAACCGATTTCGATCGTGTTAAACTGTCGTATCGCGTTCTTTTCCTTGGCTTGTCTCGCGCCGGCGCAAGCCCGCCGCAACCGCGTCAGCGACTTGCATCTTCCGCCGCTTGCGGCCGCGCGAAAATGCGCATTACAGCGGGCCGCGCTCATGTTCGCGATACCGCCTCGACCGGGGACGGAGCGGCGCGACGCGGCCGCGCCGGCTCGCCGCGGATCACCAGAAAGACCAGCCAGCCGATCCCGGTCAGCAGGCACAGCGCCGGGAGCGGGGCGAGCCGCAGGCCGACCGGCTCCGCCAAAACCAGCAGCAGAGCGCCGGCGCCGGCCGCGCCGAGACACGGCCGCGCCGCGTCGCGCACCACCCCTCGCCAAGCCTCGCCCCATGGCTGGCCCGCAGGCGACAAACCGACCCCCGCGGCGAGCGCCGTCCAGAGCACGGCCGCCGTCGCCACCGCCGTGAGACCCAGCGGCGCGGTCAGCGCCGTCACCGCGACGGCGCCCAGCGTCTGCGCCGCCAGGCAATAGGAGCTCGGGCTTTGACCGCGAGGTGGGATCAGCACGGCGAGCAGCAGGATCTGCGCCGGCGCCACCGCGCCCCACCACCGCAGATCGAGCAGCGGCGGCAGCGCGATCGTCAGTTCCGCGCTGGTCAAGACCACCGGCAACGCCACGCCGTAGACATAGCGGGGGATATCGCCGGTCCGCAGGTTCGGCGCGCTCGCCCGCAAGAATTCGCCCGTCCCCTCGCTCAGCCAAGCCGCCAGCATGTACAGCGCCGCCGCCGTCGGGCCGAGGACCAGGCCGATTGCCAGGCATGGGCCGAACCGGCGCAAAACCGGCATGGAGGGCGCGAGCGCCGGACCGTCGACCGCCCGTAGCAGCCCGGCGAAGTGCCGTGGCGACCAGGCGATGCCGATCCGGGCGCCGGGGAGGCCCCACAGCACGATGCATTCGACCAGACGCTGGATCACGACCTGCGCCACCAGCGACCATGCGCCCGCACCGGACCAGGCCAGGCTGACCGCGACGGCGCCACCGGCCGCGAGGCCCGTCGCATCCGCAACGGCCAGCGCCGTCGTCCGCCCTTCGCGGTGCAGCGCCGCACGCGGCACCGCCGCAAGCGCTTCGAGCAGCGGCAGCGCCGCCAGCGACCGAAACATATCGCTGAACCCCGGGTCGTCGACCATCGGCGCGACCGCGCCGGCCAGCCCCGAAATGGTCAGCCCGGCGACGATGCCTGCAATCATCAGCGTGACCAAGGCCGTCGACCAGTGGCGGTCGTCGAGATCGGGCATCGCGGCCAGGACATGCGTTGCGGTCTTTGCCGGCAGCGCGGCGAAAACCGCAACGCCGCTCAGCGCCAGCAGGAACAGCCCGTAACCGCGCGGTCCGATTGCCGGCGCCAGGATCAGAAAAAAGCCGAGGCCGCCGCCATACCGCACGCCGAAGGCCATATACGGGGGCAACGCGGCGGCGATCCGGCGCGGGTGATCGATGGGGGTGTCGACCATCGCGGCACAGTGCCATCGGCGCCTTTCCCGCCCATTAATTCTTCGGCAGAAACATGATCAACAAACAGTAAATCGGTCTGCACCGGGCCATGAGCCCAGTAATTGTGTAAATTGCTGTCAAATCTACCGGATAACGGTGCGAAAAAATTAATCGGTATCTCCGATAGCACAAGGCGACAGGCAAGCAACGCGCCTCGACTCGGGAGCCGGCAGATCGATGTACCCGGAAGGGCAGGAAATCCTCGTCGTCGTCGACGAACCCCAAACGCGCGCGCGTATCGCCCATATCCTGCGCGCCGAGGGTTTCACGGTGAGCGCCGCGGCGGAGGGTCTGGCCGCGTTGCGTGCGCTGGGCAAGCGCCGGTTCGCGCTGATCATCGCCTCGACCCGGCTGCCCGGCTCGCTCGACGGCAAGACCACCGTTCGGCAGGCACGCACCCGCCAGCCCTGGCTGAAGGCGCTCTATCTCGGTGACCGCCTGGCCGTGGGCGCCGGGCGAGCGGACATCGCCCGGTCCCGGCGGGGCAACCCGGACTGCGACGAACTCATCGCCGTCCCGTTCGAGCGCCACGAACTGCTCGGCTGCACGTTCGAGCTGCTCCACCGCCGGGCCACGCCGGCCTATGACCTGGCGCTGCGGGCGCGCACCGCGCTGAGGGCGTCCTAGCGCGGAACCCGCGCTGCCCCGCTTCCGTTCGAGAAGCGGAGGTGCGCATGATCAAAGCCGTCTTGACGCCCGTGCTGCTGGGCCTGGCACTCGCTCTGGTGATCCGCGTCGCGACCGCGCCGCCGCCGCCCACCCGCTGATTCCCCCTGACGCCCCTGGCGACTCCATCGCCATTCGTGTAGCCGCGGCGCCCGGAAATCCGGTATAACCCGCGCCATCCTTTAACACGGGGCGTGGCGCAGTCCGGTAGCGCACCTGCTTTGGGAGCAGGATGTCGGAGGTTCGAATCCTCTCGCCCCGACCATGATCGCCGCCCCGATGGGTCAGCTGCCAAGGGACGGCACGGAGGGGATCGAGACATGGCGCTGGCGCGTATCTATCAGCCGTCGAAGACGGCAATGCAATCCGGGCGGGCGCAGACCCACAAATGGGTCCTCGAATACGAGCCGGCCAGCCGGCGCACGCCCGACCCGCTGATGGGCTGGCAGAGCGCGCAGGACACGCTGAACGAGGTGCGGTTGCGTTTTCCGACGCTCGACGAGGCGATCAGCTTTGCGCAGAAGCTCGGTCTCGACTACACGATCATCGAGCCGCACGGGCGCACGCCCAAAGCCAAAAGCTATGCGGACAATTTCCGCTACGATCGCGTCCGCACATAGCGCCCGCCACGACCCCGTAGCTCAGCTGGATAGAGCACCTGCCTTCTAAGCTGGTGGTCGCAGGTTCGAATCCTGCCGGGGTCGCCACGCGGCGAGCGCGGCATATCCGACCGTCACGCTGTCTCCCCTACTTCACCGGTACCGGAATTCCGGGAATTTTCACCCGCGTCATGCCGAGATGGTTGCGGCTGGTGAAAAACAGCGTCTGCCAGTCGTCGCCGCCAAAGGCGATGTTGGTCGTCGCCGTCGCGCCGTGGACGATGCGCCCGAGTTTCTTGCCGGTCTTGTCCATGATCCAGATGCCGCCGGCGCCGCCGCAATAGACGTTGCCTTCCCGGTCGACCTTCATGCCGTCGGGCACGCCCGGCTCGTCGCCGCGCAGATCGACAAACACCCGGTCGCGCGCTTTCGCCAAGGTGCCGTTCGGCATCAGGTCGAAGGCGCGGATATGACCGCGCCGCGTGTCGTTGATGTAGAGCACCGATTCGTCGGGCGAGAACGCCAGCCCGTTCGGCAGCGTGAAATCGTCGACCAGCAGCGACAGCGTGCCGAGATCGGGGGTCAGCCGGTAAACGCCGGAAAAGGGCAGATCCCATTGCTGCGGTGCGTTGGGGCTGGTCCACGGATCGGTGAAGTAGATGCAGCCATCGGACTTGACGACGACATCGTTCGGCCGGTTGAGCTGCCGGCCCTGAAAGCTGTTGCAGATCACCGTGAGGCTGCCGTCCGGCTCGAGCCGGGTGACGCGGCGGCTGTCGTGCTCGCAGGCGACGAGCCGGCCTTGCAGGTCACGCGTCAGCCCATTGGCGCGGGTGGTGCCGTCGAGAAACAGCGAAACGCCCTTTCCCGGCTCGTACTTCATCCGCTTGTTGTTGTGGATGTCGCTGAACAGGAGATAGCCGCCCTCCTTCCACCATACCGGCCCTTCGGCGGGGCCTTGCGCGCCGCCGAACCCGTCGGCGAGGTCATGGATCGTCTCGGTCGTATCGATGATCCGGTCGAGCGCAGGGTCGAGGCGTTCGATGCGCTTCTCGGGCATGGCATTCCTCCCTCGGTCTGCCGCTATCGGGCCATCGCCCCCGGCGCCGGTCAAGGCGCGAGATTCGGATAGACGGTTTTTATCCGCGAACAGCATGCGCTAGGCTGCCGGCGGATTGCAGCGGGCAGGAGCGTGTCGTGGCGGATGGCGGCGGGTTCATGACGGCGGTTGAGGCGAGGGTCGCGCAGACGCTCGACGCGTGCACGCGCTGCGGCAAATGCGTCGAAGCCTGCCCGATGGTCGAGCCGGCCGGGCTCGACCCGGCCAATGCCGTCGCGATCGCCACAGGTGTGACCGACCTGCTCGCCGGCGGCGCGGGCACGCTCGACGCCGAGCGCTGGGCGCAGGTCTGCACCAATAGCGGCAAGTGCATCGCGGCCTGCGATTACGGCGTCAACCCGCGCTTCATGGTCAACATGGCGCGCATCGCCAGCATGAACCGGCGCAAGGGCGAGGCCGAAGTGCGGCGCGGCGCCCAGCAGTATTTCAACAGCATGGGCCGCAGCACCCGCACCATCTCGCGGCTGCAGCTCGCGCCGGAGGTGCTGGCGCGGGTCGCGCCGCCGCTGCGCGCGGCCGACGAGTACGCGGCGCCCGACATCGTCTTCTACACCGGCTGCAACGTCATCAAGACACCGCATATCGCGCTACTCGTCCTCGAAGTGCTCGACGCGCTCGGCATCTCGTACGAAGTGATGGGCGGCACCGCGACGTGCTGCGGCATCCAGCAGTTCAAGCGCGGCGACGCCAGGACCGCCGGGCGGCTCGGCTTCAACACGATCGAGCGGCTGGCGCGGCCAGGCGCCGCAAAGGTCGTGTCGTGGTGCCCGAGCTGCTTCATCCAGATCGGCGAGGTGGCGATGCCGGCCTACAAGGCCGCCTACGGCGCTCTGCCCTTCGAGCTGTCGCCGCTGGTCGAGATGTTCGCCGGACGGCTCGACGATCTGAAGCCGCTTT
>DASZOZ010000100.1:0-7781 GCA_035550515.1 Allostellaceae bacterium | reverse complement strand
AGCAGCAGCCACAGCACGAAGACGACGATGCCGGAGAAGATGCCGCCGATCAGCGACGGCATCGACCGCTTGAGATGCGACTGGGGGAGGCTGAGCGCCATCTATGCGGCCTTCGGCTCCGCCTTGGCGAGCCGGGAATCGGCCGCGGTGGCGCGCGCCTTCTTCAGGTTGCGCTTTACGAAACGGGTGTCATACCCATTGAAAACATGGCCGATCAGTCCACGGTCGAGGTCGCTGGTGCCGAACAGCCAATCCGCGATCGGATAGGTCAGGTTCATATTGGTGCCCATCATGATCGCCTGGTTGTGATGGGCAATGTGATGGCGGCGGATCGTGTTCATCAGCGGGATGTGGCGAACGATCCGGTCGTCCTTCACATGGCAGCCCCAGTGGAAGAACTCGTAGTTGAGGTAGACCGCCGCCGTGGTGCAGACCAGCAGCCAGCCGGCGTTGGCCGACCAGACGAGGCTGAGCACGTAAGCGCCCGCCGCCGACATGCAGATAAACGTCGTGAAGGCGTAAGGCGGGAAGAAGGTGATGCGGAAATCGCGGGCGTTGTCGAAGCTGACTTCGTGGTCGGTGAAAAACTGATGATGCGCCAGGGTGTGCCGCTTGTAGATGCCCATGAAGCCGGGAACGGGACGGTGCAGCAGAAAGCGATGCAACGCCCATTCGAAAATGTTGCAGCCGAGGAACGCCGCCGGCACCACCAGCCATTCCGCCCAGCTCGGATGGCGGACATGGGCTGCCGCGTACCAGATCGCCAGCACGCCGATAAAGGCGATCAGCACGACATGCGCGAGGCCCGAATACCACGGCGAAATGCGGGCGCGGTATTCGGCGCGAAAGGCTTCCTGACGCGGCGTCATCATCTGGCGGCTCCTGCCGGAACGTTTGCCGGCCATCATAAGCCTGTCGGGCGAGGCGGAAAACCCTCCGCCATGCGGGCTGGAACTTCGACCGGAGCGTCTTGTTCTACCGGGACGCCCGCCACGGAGGGACCGACATGAGCCTGATGGACACGCTCAAGAAATCGATGACCGGTGAGGAGAAAGACCCGGCCGATGCCGACATCCTCGAAACGCTGAAGCAAGACCACGACGATGTGGCCGACATGCTCGACCGGCTGGTCGACACCGCCAGCGCCGGCGAGCGCAAGAAGCTGCTGGGCGCGATCAAGTCGGCGCTGATGCCGCATCTGCGGGCTGAAGAGAAGGTGGTGTACGAGGCGGTGCGCGGACTGCGCGGCAAGGAGCAGCGGGTCCACGCCGAGGAAGGCTTTATGGAGCACGGGCTCGCCGAGCGCACGCTGACCCAGCTCGGTCGCATGACCAGCCCGACGTCGCCGGAATTCTCCGCCGGCGCCAAGGTGCTCAAAGAGCTGGTCGAGCACCATGTCGAGGAGGAGGAAAAGAATATCTGGTCCGACATCGAAGACAATTTCTCCGAAGAGGACCGGATTGCGATGAACCGCAATTTCCTCGCGGCAAAGGCGCGGGTTAAAGTGTCGGCCTAGGGATATTCGCTGCCGAACACGCGGCGGACCGGGATGGCGTCGAGATCCACGCCTTCCAGGCAGCGGACATTGACGGTCCAGACGCTCGGGTCCGTCCGCGGCCGGCGGAACGGCTGGATGCCGCATGACGGGCAGAAATAATCGCGCGCCGTCCGGGTGTGGAAGGTGTAGAGCGAGAGGTCCTCCAGCGGCGTCAACAGCCGGAAATCTTCGGGCGGGACGCGAAAATTGAGCGCGCCGCGGCGCCGGCAGATCGAGCAGTCGCAGACGCGGACATGGTCGAGGTCGGCATCGACCTCGTATTTGACCCGGCCGCAATGGCAAGAGCCGCGATAAGTCTGCTTCATCCCCCTCCCCCTTTGGATGGCGGCCGGTTCAGCCGCCCATGCCGTTCAGCGCCGCGTCGATATCCGCCGAAGTCAGTTCCCAGGAATTGTCGAGATCGGCGACCACGGCGCGCATAAAGCGCTCGTAAAGCGCCAGCGCGCGGGCGTCGTCGCCGAGATGGTCGGCGAGCAGCGCGAGCGCCAACTGCGCCGGTCCGTTCCCCTCATAGGTCCATTCGAAGCCGGTCGGCGACAGGCGCTTGAGATCATAGCGCGGGTCGAGCGGTTTGCCGTCGACCGTCACCTCGGCCCCGGCGAGACTGCGCCCTCCCTCATAGCGCTTCATCGGTTTCCTCCGCCGTCCGGCTCGCGGGTTGCGTGCCGCTGTGCGGAAGCAGTTTGCCGCTGCGCGGCGCGCGGCGGAAGGCCCTGGCGCCGGCCTTCCGCCCGCACGAGGCGTTATTCAGCCGTGGTCGGACTGGCCAGCACGCGCATCAGCGCGGCGCCGAACGTCGCGCCGACAACCAGCAGCGCGGCGCCGACGACCATGTAGCCGACCAGCAGCAGCACCGCGGTCCCGGTGGTCACCAGCGACAGGATGCCGAGCACCGCCGCGGCGATGCCCATCAAGACCTCCAGACCGCCAGCCGCGGCGGACCCTCGAACGGTCATGATCCCACCCTCGGCCATTAACGACGGGACCACCGTGCGCGTCCGCATTTCCAGCCCGCCGCTCAGCAGCAGCGCACCGCCAAACACGATCAGCGCCGCCGACATCAGATGGGCCGGTGCGATCCCGATCAGCGCGAGAACGCCGAGCACGATACCGGTGCCGCCGGCGAGACAGTCGATCATCACCTCACCGCCCAGATCGGCAACGGCAGGTGCCGGGAGACGCAGATTCTCCGCCCCGGTGTTAAATCCCTGGGCCATCAGCCCGACGCCGATCACGATCGCCGCGATGGCCGCCAAAGCCTCCGTCGAGATGCCGGCGAGCGCGATAATCGCCAGAACGATTGCGGCGATCCCCGCCGCTCCTTCGGCAAGCAGGCCGACGGGTTCGGTTTCGGTCGCCATACCGGCGGTTTCAAGTAAAGTTGCCATAGCCATACCTCCTGTTGTCACGATCCTGAAGCCCCCGGTTCGGGTCGTGTTGCAAAAATTCAACAGGAGTGATTTGGCATCGTTCCGAAACGGTCAGTATTGCCGCGGCGGAGGATATTATCTTTGTTTTTTCATTACCTGGGATTTTGAGCGCCTGACTTGCCGCTTCCCTTCGCTGACAGACAAAAACCACAGGCAGGCGGGTTAGCCGCGCAGGGCTCGGGGATCGTTGAAGTTGTCGACGCCGGTGCCACGGTAAAGGATCTGCGCCGCCCGCCCGGTCAGCCGGTGATGCAAGGCCAGCATGTCTTCCTGCATGTCGCGCTCCGGGCGCGGCTCCAGCTCGAAATGGCCGTAGCGGTCCTCGCCGCGCACCAGCGTCGCGCTGTCGCTGCCTTCGAGCTGATAGAGCGACGTCGGGATATAGCGGATCGCAAAGCCGATGCGCCGGTCGTTCGACGGGTTCGGCGGCGAGCCGTGCACCAGCCGCACATGGTGCAGCGACATCTCCCCCGGCCGCAACACCAGCGGCACCGCCTCGCGCTCATCCACCTCGACGGCGATTTCCTGGCCGCGCGTCAGCAGGTTGTGGCGGTCGAACGTGTCGCGATGCGGGATCTGGTCCATCGTGTGGCTGCGCGGGATCACCGCCATCGCGCCGTTGTCGCGGTTGCTCGGCGTCAGCGCCACCCAGGCGGTGCATACATCGGGGGATGACAGGCCCCAGTAGGTCGAATCCTGGTGCCAGGAGACAAAAGACGGCGTTTCGGCCTCCTTGATAAAGAAATTGGTGTTCCAGCAGAGGATGTCCGGCCCCAGTACATCCTCGACCGCGTCGAGGATCGCCGGATGGCGGATCATGTCGGCGAGGAACGTAAACAGCAGATGCGCCTTGTGACGGATATCGCCGCGCAGCGGACCGCCCGTCGACGCCTCGATCGTTTCGAGCCGTGCGCGGGCGGCACGCGCCTCGGCTTCGCTCATCACGGCAACGGGCGCGAGATAGCCCTCGCGCCGGTAGGCGTCGATCTGGTCGGGCGTCAGGGATTTCGGCATCGCAGCGGCTCCGCAAAGACGCTCCTTATAGCATGAAGCGGCGCGCGACAGCGGCGCCGAGATGATACGAGTTGACTCGTGCGCCAGCCGCGCCGACGTGCCATTCTGTGCCATACCTAGAGGCGAGGAGTGTCGTCGCGATGCGCCGTGTCGTTCCATTCGTGCTGGCTGCCGTGGTTGCGCTGAGCGTGCAACCGGCTCTCGCGCAGACGGCGAGCAGCACCACGATGCCGGCCGGCACGCAGAACCCCGCCGTCGTCCAGCCGCATCTCGTCGCGCCGCCGGAGCTGGTCCCGCCGCCGGCGCCGCAACCCGCCCCGGCCGCGCCGCCATCGGACGCGCCCCCGTCGCCCAGCTCGCTGATCATTCCCGGCGGCGCCGGCGGGCTGTGCGAATGCCTGATCAACCACGACCCGTCGCTGACGGTGTTCGACAAGACCAAGATGCACCAGACCTGCCTGGCGAGCGCGGAAGCCTGCCAGGCGCTGTGCAACACGCCGCGGTTTTTCTCGTTCGTGCCGCATGCGGTCTTTACCTGCCCCGGCCGGCCGGGAGAAGAGGTCCGCCCAGTCGCGGCGCGGCCGCACAGCCCGATGCGGGTGGCCGCCGCGCGCTGAGGGTCAGGCCGGCACCAGCGGTGCGTGCAGCCGCGTTCCGGGACAAATGATGCCGCCGCGGTCGCCGACGGTCGTGCGGCCGTAGACTTCCGCGAAGATCGGCGGCAGCGGCCGGGCATCGGGCGGACAAAGCCATAGGCGCAGCAAGTGCCGCTTGCGGTCGGGCTCGAGCCAGTCCTCATAGGCGGAGCGAGCGTGCAGAATCGTATGGTTGTGCAGGATCTGGATATCGCCGGGGGTGAAATTCATGTCGAGGCGGAGATCGGGGTCACCCGCCAGCTCGCCGAACAGGTCGAGCGCTTCCAGATCTTCCGGCGCCAGACGCGGCGCATCGGGAAAGCGCTGCGACGAGCCGATATGCAGCCGCGAGTAGAGCACCGAAACCCGGTCCTCATGCTCGTTGAACACCGGCGCTTCATAGAACGGCGCCTTGCCCTCTGGGATTTCGCCGCGCCGGTCGGTGGGAAACGGCCGGTACAAACGCTCCAGCAGGTCGGGCCGCCGCTCCGCCATCACATTGTGCACGGTCATCGAGCTGACGAACGACGATCCGCCGCCCGATTTCGCCGGGCGCAGGCACAGCAGCGCCACCAGATCGGCGCGATCGATGTGAAAGCGCTGGCGCTCGGCGGTCTGATAGCTGCGCAGCAACGGGTTTGTCGCACTCAGCCCTTGGCCGAGGTCATAGACATGGCCGAGCAGATGGCCCTTGCCGTTCTGCGAACGGGCGCTGCCGAAATGCGTGCCGAGGCCCCAATAGAGCGTCGCGCTTTCCGCAACCGGCCGGTCCTCGACCGGCAGGCCGCGCAGCAGCACGAAACCGCGCCCGTCCACCACCTCGCGGCGCAGATCGTCGAGCACCGGACCCAGCGTCGGCAGCGGGAAATCGGCGCGTGTCAGCGTCGCCAGGTCGCGGCCGCGCACCGCCGCGGCGGCAGCCTCCAGCTCCGCCAGCTCGGTCGCCGAGAACCGGTAGGTCCACTCCGCCTCGCGCTGCTTCATGTCGCCCCCGACCCAAGCCGATGGCCCGACGACCGGACGGCGTGCGACCCGTGCGGCTTCGACCACGTCCATTCTCGCCCTCCCCGTCGCGGCGAGGCACTATAACGCCGCCGGCCTTGGTGGCGAGAGCGGAGACCCGGCGATGCCCGATTTGCCGATGACCTTGACCTTGCGCGGCGGCGCGACCGTGCACCGGCTCGGTTTTGGTGCGATGCGCATCACCGGGCGCGGCGTGTGGGGGTTTCCGCCGGACGAGGCGGCGGCGATCGCCTTGTTGCGGCGCGCGGTCGACGGCGGGGTCAACTTTATCGACACCGCCGATTCCTATGGGCCCGGCGCGAGCGAGACGCTGATCGCAAAGGCGCTGCACCCCTACCCGGCCGGACTGGTGATTGCGAGCAAGGGCGGATTTGTCCGTCCCGGTCCGGCGGCCTGGGCGATCGACGCGCGGCCGGCGCATCTGCGGCGGGTCTGCGAGGAGAGCCTCAAACGGCTGCGGCTCGAGTGCATCCCGCTCTATCAGCTGCACTGCGTCGACCACCGCATCCCGGTCGAGGACTCGCTGGGCGAGCTGGTGCGCCTGCGAGGCGAAGGGAAGATCGGCGAAATCGGCGTGTCGAACGTGTCGGCCGCGGAACTCGCACGCGCGCGGCGCGTGACCGACATCGCTTCCGTGCAGAACGCCTACAACCTGAACCACCGTGACGATGACGACCTGGTCGATCTGTGCGCCGCGGGGGGCATCGCCTTTATCCCGTTTTATCCGCTGGCGAAAGGAAGGCTTGCGGCAGCCGGCTCGCCGCTCGCCCGGATCGCCGCGCGCCATGACGCAACCCCCGGGCAGATTGCGCTTGCCTGGCTGCTGCGCCGCTCGGCGACGATGCTGCCGATCCCGGGGACGGCGTCGCTGCCGCATCTGGAGGAAAATATGGCGGCGACGAACCTCCGCCTCGCCGATGCGGAATTCCGCGAACTCGCCGCGCTGTGAGCCTGTGGCCGGAAAAAACCCGCCGGCTTGCGGCCGGCGGGTTGATTGTTAGAGTGTCGTGCTGATCAGAAGCGGAATTTGAATTCGCTGATCAGCACGTTCTGGGTCGCGCTCTGGTTGTTCAGCACCGTGCGCTGGCCCCACATGTATTCGAGGCCGACATCGACAAACGACACCGGGTTCCAGATCAGGTTGGCGTGCGCGGTGAAGATTTCCTTGTTGATCGAGTTGGCCTGGCCGCCGGTCGCCGCCGCGCCCGCCGCCGTGCCGTTGGCGTTGACCAGCTTGATCGGGATGCCGAAATGCGACTGCCAGCCGCCGCTGAAGTTGCTGCGCAGGTTGCTCAGCCACCAATGCTGGTAACCGACCTCGGCGCCGATCTCCTGGGTCGAGGTGGCGCGGATCAGCGAGGCCGCAGCGGCGGTGGTCGGGCCGTTGAACCCGCCATAGGTGCCGGGCACCGTGGCCGAGGTCGACGGCGCACCGTAGTTGGTCGCCACATCGAAATTGGTGCTGCTGTTGACGTAGGCACCCACCGCGTCGCCGCCCTCGACATGGAAGGTGAAGTCGTCCTTCACCCAGCCGAACCAGCCCGGCTTGATGTCCATGCCGATGTGGCCGCCGTAACCGACAAACTGCTTCGAGAAGTACTTGCCATCGGTCACGTCGATGCTCGGGCGCAACACCGCCGAGAAGTCGATATGGCCCCAGGGCTGCGGCATGTACCATGCCGCGGTAAAGTCGGGCGAGGTCGTTTTGGCGACGTTGAGCGGGGTCACACCGCTGGTCACCAGGGAGGTCGTGCAGGTCGAGGTCGCGGCGCTGGCGACAGCCGGCGCGCCGGCGGTGCAGCTCGTCGTCGCGGTCGGGATCACGCCGCCGTCCGAGCCTTCGATGCCGTTCGCGGTGGCGACGACGGTCTCGGGGGTTTCGGCCGACACCGAGAAGGATGAACCCCAGTAGGCCGGCATCGTGTAGCGGACCTGCGGCACACGGACATGGCCCGGCTCGCCGACATTGCCGCCAAAGTCGATGACTTCGGCGTTGGCGTCGGGGTCGGAGAAGTTCGAGGTCGCCTGACCGGCGAGCAGCCCGCCCAACGTGCCGTACGCATAGCGGATACGAGGCGCGAGGTTGTCGGAGATCGCCGTCGGTCCGGCGCCGCCCGGCGA
>DASZOZ010000099.1:0-9869 GCA_035550515.1 Allostellaceae bacterium | reverse complement strand
CGCCGAAACTGACCACGCCGCCGCCCGTGACGGTTACCGAGCGGGGCGGGCGGCCGGCTTTGCCGCGCAACCGCCGCGTTTACCGGCGCGCCAAGCTGCCGGCCGAGATCGAGATCGACGGCGTGCCGTGCACGCTGATCGACGTGTCGATCGGCGGCTTTGCGGCGACCGGCGTGCCGGCGCAACTGCAGCCGAATACCCAGGTCCCGGTGATGATCCGGTTGACGATCGACGGGATCGAGGTCGGCACGCTGCTCCAGGCGCGCATCGTTTACGTGACGCAAGGCCGCTCCAGCGGCCGCTTTGTCGAGATGAGCCCGAGCCAGATGGCTTTCCTGCGCTACGTCGTGACGTGGCGCGGCGAGTCGGTCGGGGCGGTCGGCACGACCACGCTGCTGGACGCGATCGCCGGCGGCGCCGAGCGCGGCTTCAACCCCGGCTCGACCGGCCGCTCCGAGCTCGAACCCAAATCGCGCTGGTGGGCCGGTCTCATCGGCAAGAAGATCAACCCGCCGCGTTGACGCCGTCGGCGCGGGCGTCAGTACACCACGACGCTCCTGATCGATTTGCCTTCGTGCATCAGGTCGAAGCCGTGGTTGATGTCGGCGAGCGGCATCGTGTGGGTGATCAGGTCGTCGATATTGATCTTGCCGTCCATGTACCAGTCGACGATGCGCGGCACATCGGTGCGGCCGCGTGCGCCGCCGAACGCGGTGCCCTTCCAGATGCGCCCGGTGACGAGCTGGAACGGCCGGGTCGAGATCTCCTGGCCGGCGCCGGCGACGCCGATGATGACGCTGACCCCCCAGCCGCGATGGCAGCATTCCAGCGCCTGGCGCATCGTCTGCACATTGCCGATGCACTCGAAACTGTAATCCGCGCCGCCTTTGGTGAGGTCGATGAGGTAAGGCACGAGGTCGCCCTGCACCTCCTTCGGGTTGACGAAATGCGTCATGCCGAATGTCTCGGCCAGCGCGCGGCGCGCCGGGTTGAGGTCGACGCCGACGATCATCGCGGCGCCGACCATGCGCGCGCCCTGCACGACGTTGAGCCCAATCCCGCCCAGGCCGAACACCACGACCTTGGCGCCGGCCTCGACCTTGGCGGTGTTGATCACCGCGCCGATCCCGGTGGTGACGCCGCAGCCGATGTAGCAGACCTTGTCGAACGGCGCGTCCTCGCGGATTTTGGCCACCGCGATCTCGGGCAGCACGGTGAAGTTGGAAAACGTCGAGCAGCCCATGTAGTGGTGAATCTTCTCGCCGCCGAGCGAGAACCGGCTGGTGCCGTCGGGCATCACGCCCTGGCCCTGGGTGCTGCGGATCGCGGTGCATAGGTTGGTCTTGCGGCTGAGGCAGCTCTCGCATTGCCGGCATTCCGGAGTGTAGAGCGGGATCACGTGGTCGCCCTTTTTGACGCTCGTCACCCCCGGCCCGACATCGACGACGATGCCGGCGCCCTCATGCCCGAGGATCGCGGGAAACAGCCCCTCCGGGTCGCCGCCCGACAGGGTGAAGGCGTCGGTATGGCAGATGCCGGTCGCCTTGACCTCGACCAGCACCTCGCCGGCCTGCGGGCCATCGAGCCGCACCGTCTCGATCACCAGCGGCTGCCCCGCCGCATGAGCCACCGCCGCGCGCGTTTCCATAGTATGATCCCCCGAATGATGAAATGGCCTGACCGGGACTCGACGTGTCTCAGAGACCTATCAAACTCCCGCCGGAATTTGAATTGCCTGGCGCGGCCATCCTGTGAGGTCTGAGATGTCGCGCATTGCGGTCGGCGGTTTTCAGCACGAGACCAATACCTTTGCGCCGCAGCGTGCGACCTGGGAGGATTTCGCGCGCGCCGACGCCTGGCCCGGTTATGTGCGCGGCGCGGCGCTGTTCGATGCGGTCGCCGGCTACAACATCCCGATCGCCGGCGCGGTCGAGACGCTGCGCGGGTTCGGCCATGAGCTGGTGCCGCTGTCCTGGTGTTCGGCACCGCCCTCGTCCTATGTCGACGAGGACGCGTATGAGCGCGTCGTCGGTGCGCTGCTCGATGATCTGGCCGCGGCCGGGCCGCTCGACGGCGTCTATCTCGACCTGCACGGCGCGATGGTCGCGGCGCATTGCGAGGACGGCGAGGGCGAGTTGCTGCGCCGCATCCGCGCGCTGCTCGGCACCGCGCTGCCGATCGTCGTCAGCCTCGATTTCCACACCAACATGACCCCGGAGATGGTGCGGCATGCCACGGCGCTGGTCGGCTATCGCACTTATCCGCATGTCGACATGGCGGCGACCGGCAGCCGCGCCGCCGCCTTGCTCGACCGGCTGCTGCGGGAACGGCGCCCGCTCTACAAGGCGTACCGCCAGGCCGATTTCCTGATCCCGCTGGTCTGGCAATGCACCCTAGCCGAGCCGACCAAAGGCGTCTTCGGCTTGCTCGACGATATCGAGCAAGGCGGCGCCTCGCACAACCAGGGCATCGTCAGCATCACCCACACGCCGGGGTTCCCGCCGGCCGATATCGCGCAATGCGGGCCGGCGCTGGTGGTTTACGGCTACGACCAGGAAGCGGCCGACGCCGCGGCCGACCGGCTGCTGGCGGCGATCGGCGCCAAGGAAGGCGACTTCGCCGGCAAGCTCTACACTGCCGACGAGGCGGCGCAAGAAGCCATCCGCTTGTCGCAAAGCACGGCAAAGCCGGTCGTCCTCGCCGACATCCAGGACAATCCCGGCGCCGGCGGCACCTCCGATACGGTCGGGCTGCTGCGGGCGCTGATCGCGCGCAACGCCAAGGGGGCGGTGATCGGCATGATGGTCGATCCCGAAGCCGCGGCGGCGGCGCACGCGGCGGGCGAGGGCGCTCTCTTGCCCTGCGGCATCGGCGCCCGGGTCGGCTATGCCGGCGAGACGCCGGTCGAGGCGCGCTGGCGGGTGATGCGATTGGGCTCGGGGCAGTTCACCGGAACCGGCCCGTTCTACGGCGGCGCCAGGTTCGACATCGGCCCGATGGCGCTCGTCACCGACGACGACAGCGGCGTCTCCGCCGTGCTGGCCTGCAAGCGCGTTCAGGCCGCCGACCAGGAGATGTTCCGCCATGTCGGCGTCGAGCCGACTCAGGTGCCGATCCTGGCGCTCAAATCGACCGTGCATTTCCGCGCCGATTTCCAGCCGATCGCCGAGACCGTGCTGTGCGTGGTCTCACCCGGCGCGCATGTCAGCGACCCGGTCGAGCTGCCGTATAAGAGCTTGCGCGCGGGTGTACGGCTGCGGCCGCTGGGGCCGGCGCAGGCGTAAGCTGCAACGGAACGACATCATCAGAGGCAGGAGGATCGCATGCCCGACGCCGGTTACGTTCACCCCGAATACCTGGTCGAGACCGATTGGCTCGCGGCGCATCTCGGCGATCCGAAGCTGGTCGTGCTCGATTGCACGGTCCATCTGATCCCCGACCCGAAGATCACCTACACGGTCAAATCCGGCCGCGAGGATTTCGAGAAAGGCCATATCCCCGGCGCGCAGTTTCTCGACCTGCAGGCCGATCTGTCGGACAACGACAAGCTGCCGCTGCGCTTTATGCTGCCGAACCCCGCCGGGTTCGCCGCGGCGATGCGCCGCTTCGGCATCTCCGACGACAGCCGCGTCGTGACCTACAGCACCGCCAATCCGCAATGGGCGACGCGGGTGTGGTGGGTGCTGCGCTGCTATGGTTTCGACAATGGCGCCGTGCTCAATGGCGGCTTCCAGAAATGGACGCGGGAGGGCCGCGCCGTGGAGACCGGCCCGGGCGCCGGCCGCCCCGCCGGCCATTTCACCGAGCGGCCGGCAAAGCCGCTGATGGTTGACAAGCATGAGGTGCTGGCGGCGATCGGCGACGGCGCGGTGTGCACGATCAACGCACTGCAGGCGCCGCAGCACGCCGGCACGGGCGGCAACACCTATGGCCGGCCCGGCCGCATCCAGGGTAGCGTCAACGTGCCGACCGCCGGGCTCGTCGACCCGGCGACCAATACCTTCCTGCCGCCCGACCAGCTCCGCGCGAGGTTCGACGCGGTGCACGCCTTCGACAAGAAGGTCATCACCTATTGCGGCGGCGGCATCGCCGCCAGCGCCACCGCGCACGCGCTCGTCATGCTCGGCCACCCCGATGTCCGCCTCTACGACGCATCGATGTCGGAATGGGCGATCGACGCGACCTTGCCGATGGAAGTGGGCTGACGGCCGCAGGGTTGCTGGCGCGTCCTTCGCGGCTCCCTCCGGTCGCGCCTCAGAGCCTGATCCGAAATTATCCACGTCATTCCGGGGCGGCCCGCAGGGCCGAACCCGGAACCCATGAACACGGTCTTTTCCCTGGGGATCGCGGCGCTGGACCGTGTTTTCCAGGTCCGTGTTCATGGGTTCCGGGTTCGGCCCTGCGGACCGCCCCGGAATGACGAAAGTAATTTCGGGCGACGGCGGTGGATGCCGTCATAGGGTCGGCCGGGCCGCGAAGCCCACGCTGCCGTCGTCTTCGGCGTCGGCGATCGCGACATCCGTCACGATCGCGGCGCGCGGCCCCTGCCGGCACGCTTCGCTCAGCGCAGCGATTGCATGGTCCGCGCCGATCGCCAGGATCTCGACGCTGCCGTCGGCGCGGTTGCGGACCCATCCGCGCAGGCTGAGCGCCGCCGCCTGGCGCTCGGCCCATATCCGGTAGCCGACGCCTTGAACCCGGCCGGTGACGGTCAGGCGAACGGCGCGCATCAGGCGAATTCCAGGATCACCTGGTCGACCGCGAGGCTGTCGCCCGCCTTGGCCCGCAGCTTGCCGATCGTGCCGTCCCGCTCGGCGCGCAGCACATTCTCCATCTTCATCGCCTCGACGATGGCGAGCGCCTCCCCCGCCTTGACCTCCTGGCCCTCCTCGACGACCACCGCCGACAGCAGCCCCGGCATCGGCGACAGCACCAGCCGGGAGGTGTCGGCGGCGATCTTGGGCGGCATCATTTCGAGCAACGACGCGGCGCGGCGGTGCAGCACCTGCGCGCGGCGCACCACCCCGCCATGCAGCAGCTTGAAAGCGCGGCCCGGCAGCCGGTCGATCTGCACCGTCGCGGCGCGATCCTCGATGCGCAGATGCATTAGCCGGTCGGCGGGGCGCCAGTCGGTCGCGGCGAGGCTGGTCACGCCGTCGCGGCCGACGCTGCACCCGCCCGGCTCGGCCCGCAGCGTCAGCTCGTGGCGCCGGCCGTCGAGCAGCACGCTGACCTCGCCCGCCGGCGGCGCGCCCTCGATCTCGGCCAGCCGGCGATCGGCCAGCGCCGCCGCGATCAGCAGGGTCTCGTCCGCCGGCGCGAAGTCGGCCGGCGCGCCAAACCCCTCGGGGAATTCTTCGGCGATGAAATTGGTCGAGAGCCGCCCCTCGGCAAAGCGCGGCTTCGCGATAATGGCGCCGAGAAACGCGATGTTGTGGCGCAGGCCGGCGACGTAGAACCCGTCGAGGGCATCGCGCAGGCGTTCGATGGCCTCGCCGCGCGCGGCGCCATAGGCGCAGAGCTTGGCGATCATCGGGTCGTAGAAGATCGAGATTTCGGCGCCTTCGCCGACGCCCGTATCGTTGCGGATGCCCTCGCCCGCGGGCGGGATGTACCGCACCAGCCGGCCGATCGACGGCAGGAAGTTGCGCTCCGGGTCCTCGGCATAGACCCGCGCCTCGATCGCCCAGCCGTTCTGCCGCACATCCGCCTGGGTGAACGGCAGCTTTTCCCCGGCAGCGACGCGGATCATCAGCTCGACGAGGTCGAGCCCGGTCACCAGCTCGGTGACCGGATGCTCGACCTGCAGCCGGGTGTTCATTTCGAGGAAATAGAAGTTGCGGTTGCGATCGACGATGAACTCGACCGTGCCGGCCGAACGGTAGCCGACCGCTTTGGCCAGCGCCACTGCCTGCGCCCCCATCGCCTCGCGCGTCGCCGCATCGAGGAACGGGCTCGGGCATTCCTCGACGACCTTCTGGTGCCGGCGCTGGATCGAGCATTCGCGCTCGCCGAGATGCACGACATTCCCGTGCGCGTCGCCCAGCACCTGGATTTCGATGTGGCGCGGCTCCTCGATATATTTTTCGAGAAACACGCGGTCGTCGCCAAAGCTCGCCTTGGCCTCGTGCTGCGCGCCGGCAAACCCTTCGCGCAGCTCGGCGTCGTCGCGGGCGATGCGCATGCCCTTGCCGCCGCCGCCGGCCGAGGCCTTGATCATCACCGGGTAGCCGATCTCGCGGGCGATGCGCGCCGCCTCGCCGGTCGTCTCGATGACGCCGAGATAGCCCGGCACCGTCGAGACGCCTGCCGCCGCGGCGAGCTTTTTCGACTCGATCTTGTCGCCCATGGCGGCGATCGCATCGCGCGTCGGGCCGATAAAGACGATGCCCTCTGTCGCCAGCGCCTCGGCAAAGGCGGGCCGTTCGGACAGAAACCCATAACCGGGATGCACCGCTGCGGCGCCGGTCTGTTTGCAGGCGGCGACGATGCGGTCGATCTTCAGATAGCTCTCCGCCGCCGGCGGCGGGCCGATCGCCACCGCCTCGTCCGCCATGCGGACATGCAGCGCCTCGGCATCGGCCTCGGAATAGACCGCGACGGTGGCGATGCCCATGCGCTTGGCGGTGCGGATCACCCGGCAGGCGATCTCGCCGCGATTGGCGATGAGGATTTTGGTGAACATCGAAAAAGGGAACGCTTTAACGCAAAGGGCGCCAAGGATGCGCAAAGGACGCGACGAGTTGCAAGCGCGCGCGGCGCGCAATCAATTCACAAAGAGGCGGTGAGACAGGGAGATTGCCAGCGCTCGAAAACCTCATCGCCTCAACGTCTCATTGTGAATATGGGCGCTTCGCGTCAAGCGTCACAGCGGGATGTTATCGTGTTTCTTCCACGGGTTCGAAAGCTGCTTGTCGCGCAGCATGTGGAGCGCGCGGCAGAGGCGGCGGCGCGTCGTGCGCGGCTGGATCACATCGTCGATAAAGCCGCGGCTGGCGGCGACAAAGGGGTTGGCAAAGAGTTCGCGGTATTCTTCGGTGCGCGCGTCGATCTTGGCCGGGTCGGCGAGATCGGCGCGGAAGATGATCTCGACCGCGCCCTTCGGCCCCATCACCGCGATTTCCGCCGAGGGCCAGGCGAAATTGACGTCGCCGCGCAGGTGCTTTGACGACATCACGTCATAGGCCCCGCCATAGGCCTTGCGGGTGATCAGCGTCACCTTGGGCACCGTCGCCTCGGCGAACGCGTAGAGCAGCTTGGCGCCGTGCTTGATGATCGCGCCGTATTCCTGCGCGGTGCCGGGCAGGAAGCCGGGCACGTCGACAAAGGTGACGATCGGCACGTTGAAGCAGTCGCAGAAGCGCACGAACCGCGCCGCCTTGCGCGCGCTGTCGATGTCGAGGCAGCCGGCGAGCACCATCGGCTGGTTGGCGACGATGCCGATCGTCGCGCCCTCCATGCGCGCGAAGCCGACTATGATGTTGCCGGCGTAATTGGGCTGCAGCTCGAAGAAATCGCCGTCGTCGACCACCTTCTCGATCAGCTCCTTGATGTCGTAGGGCTTGTTCGGGTTGGCGGGGATCAGCGTGTCGAGCGACGGCTCCTCGCGCTCGCGCGGGTCGGTAAATTCCCGCGGCGGCTTGGGCGCACGGTTCGACGCCGGCAGGAAATCGACAAACCGCCGCAACTCGATCAGCGCCTCGACATCGTTCTCGAAGGCGAGATCGGCCACGCCCGATTTGGTGGTGTGGGTGACGGCGCCGCCCAGCTCCTCCTGCGTCACCGTCTCGTGCGTCACCGTCTTCACCACTTCCGGCCCGGTGACGAACATGTAGGACGAGTCCTTCACCATGAAGATGAAGTCGGTCATCGCTGGCGAATAGACCGCGCCGCCGGCGCATGGCCCCATGATCAGCGACACTTGCGGGATGACGCCCGAGGCCAGCACGTTGCGCTCGAACACCTCGGCATAGCCGGCGAGCGAGGCGACGCCCTCCTGGATGCGCGCGCCGCCCGAATCGTTGAGCCCGATCACCGGCGCGCCGACCCGCATCGCCTGGTCCATGATCTTGCACATCTTCTCGGCATGCGCCTCGCTGAGCGAGCCGCCGAACACCGTGAAGTCCTGGCTGAACACAAAGACCAGCCGGCCGTTGATCTCGCCGTAGCCGGTGACGACGCCGTCGCCCGGCACTTTCTGCTCGCCGATGCCGAAATCGTGGCTGCGGTGCTCGACGAACATGTCCCATTCCTCGAAGGAACCGAGGTCGAGCAGGATGTCGAGCCGTTCGCGCGCGGTCAGCTTGCCCTTGGCGTGCTGGGCCTCGATGCGCCGCTTTCCGCCGCCGAGGCGTGCGGCCGCGCGCTTTTCTTCCAGCCGCTTGAGGATGTCGCTCATCCCCGCGGGATAGCATCAACCCGCGCGGATGGCGAGTCGAGCGCCCGGCGGCAATGCGCGGTCAGGCGTGCAGGCGCGCGATGTCGAGCAGCACGCTGGCTTCCAGCTCCTTCTCGTCGAGCCGGTGCTTGACCAGGTCGCCGATGCTGACGATGCCTTTGAGCTCGTTGTTGTCGATCACCGGGAGGTGGCGTATCCGCGCCAGCGTCATCGTCGCCAGCGCCGCGTCGACGCGTTCCGACGACCGGCAGCTCATCACCGGCGAGGTCATCAATTGCCGGACCTCATGGCGCAGGACGCCGGCGCCGTCGCGCGCCGTGGCGTTGATAAAGTCGCGCTCCGAGAAAATCCCGACCGGCTTCATCCACTTGTCTTCCACGACGAGCGCGCCGATCCGGTGCTCCGCAAGCTTGTGGACGGCGGTTTCCACCGTGTCGGTCGGGTGGATGCGGACGACGTTGTAGCCTTTGATGCGCAGGACGTCGGAAATAAACATGAATGCCTCCTCTGCTGCGAGGCGTCGCCCCCCGGAAGCTGCCGTCGCCGTCGGTCGGTTGCGCGCGGCCCGCTTCTCTCAGATGGGTTCGGCGCTCGGTCAGCCAAGCCGCGCCGCCGCGACCGAACGTCGTCCTCCCCGGCGCGGGCGCTTGTTCGCCCGTCGGCAGGCGGGCAAGATCGGCCCGACGCGCATCGGAGGATGAAATGGCGAAGAGCGAGCTCTACGAAAAAGGCATGAACATGCGGCGCAAGCTGATGGGCGACGCCGCGGTCGAGGCGGCCTCGGCGGGCGTCTACGCCGATCCGGTGATGCAGAAGTTTCTCGATGTCGCGGTCGAGAACGTGTTCGGCAATTTGTGGACGCGGCCCGGCCTCGACATCAAGACGCGGGCGCTGATCTGCGTCATCTCCGACACCTGCATGGGCCGCGAGCCGGAGCTCGCGCTGCACCTGCGCATGGCCTTGCGGCAGGGCTGGACCGAGGACGAGCTCACCGAGGCGCTGCTGCATCTCTCCGGCTATATCGGCGTCCCGATCATCCGCGAATGCCTGCAGGTCGCCTCGAAGGTCTTCAAGGAGCCGCGCGGCTAGGGGGTGTCGCCAAGCAGGCGCTTGCTGTCGCGGATGCCGTTCTCCGCCAGCATCCGCTTGAGGGTCAGCAGCCGCCGGGCGCACGGCGAGCCGTTGGAGAAATCGGCCCCGGCTTCGCAGCCTTCGATCGCCAGCCGCACCGGCTTGCCGCCGCGCCAGGCGATCACCGCGGCGTCGAATGAGCGGATGCCGGACGGCGTCAGCGCCGCGATGCGGTTGTCGAAGCGGATGAGGATCCGGTCGGATGCGGCCGGCGCGGCAGGGCTCGCCGGTGCGGGTTGCGGCGCCGGCGCGACCGGGGACGCCGCGCTCCGGACGGCCGGGGCCGGCGCGACCGGGGACACCGCGCTCTGGACGGCCGGGGCGAGTGCGGCCGGCGCCG
>DASZOZ010000098.1:0-3628 GCA_035550515.1 Allostellaceae bacterium | reverse complement strand
CATAACGTGCCGCAGCTCACGGTCGAGGATTACCTCAACTCGCGCTACATCCTGAACCCGCTGCGGCTGTGGGACTGCGACCGGCCGGTCAACGCCTCGACCGCGTATCTCTTCACCACCGCCGAGCGCGCCCGCGACATGCAGCAGCCGCCGGTCTATGTGCTCAACCACTCACAGCACAGCTTCCGCAAGCGCAGCACCCAGGAAGCGCTGGACGAGATCGAGGACTGGACCGACCGCGCCGCCAAGCGGATGTACGAGGGCGCCGGGCTCAGCCCCGGCGACGTCGATATCTTCAATCCCTATGACGGCTACGCCCCGATGACGCAGTTCTTCCTGGAGGCCTTCCAGTGGCACGGCGTCAAGCGCGGCGACGCCTTCGCGTTCTATGCCGGCGACATCCGGGTCGAGGGTCCGCACCCGCTCTGCTCGAGCGGCGGCAATCTCGGCACCGGCCGCCTCCGCACCGCCATGTACACCGACAGCATCGAGCAGCTCCGCGGCACCGCCGGCCCCCGCCAAGTCAAGGTGCGGGCCGAGACCGCGCTCGCCGCCTTCACCACGCCGAGCAGCGGCGGCTGGATCATGTTCGGCAAGCACCCGAGCTGAGCGGGGCGGCGCTCTACCATGAACCGGTGTTGGCCATGCTGGTCCACGGTTCGGCGGGCGGCAGCGCGTCGCCGGCTTGCAGCAGCTCGATGGAGATGTTGTCCGGCGTGCGGACGAAGGCCATGCGGCCGTCGCGCGGCGGACGGTTGATCGTCACGCCGTGGGCGATAAGGGCGTTGCAGGTGTCGTAGATGTTCTCCACGGCATAGGCGAGATGGCCGAAATTGCGGCCGCCGGGATAGGGCTGGGGATCCCAGTTATAGGTCAGCTCCACCGCGGCCTCCTCGTCGCCGGGGGCGGCGAGGAACACATTGGTGTAGCGGCCCTTCTCGTCCGGGCGGCGGCGAATCTCGCGCAGGCCGAGCACCTCGAAGAAGGCGATGGTGTCTTCCAGTGAACTGACGCGGATCATCGTGTGCAGATATTTGGTCATGGGAACATCCTTTGGTCGGCAAGCGTAGGGCGATGAGCGCAGCGTAATCCGCCGCGTCGTCCGGCGGAATGCGCTTTGCCGTTCCGTCCTACATGCGAAGCACGACGAGGGCGTCGACCGCCTTCACGCCCTGGCCTGACGGCAGCACCATCAGCGGGTTGATGTCCAACTCGGCCAGGTGTCCGTCGAGGTGCATGGCGAGGTGCGACACCTGCACCAGCGTGTCGGCGAGCGCATCGAGGTCCGCCGCGGGCCGGCCGCGAAACCCCTGGAGCAGCCGGGCGCCTTTGACCTCGGCAATCATCGCCGCTGCTTCGGCGCGGGTGATCGGGCAGCGGCGCAGGGCCACGTCGTTATAGACCTCGACCATCACCCCGCCGCTGCCGAACAGCAGCACCGGCCCCAGTTGCGGATCGCAGGACACGCCGACGATGACCTCGACACCGTCCCGCACCATCTCCTGCACCGACACGCCGGCAAGCCGGGCCTGGGGGGCTGCCCCCGCCCCCTCGCCTCCGGCACTGCCACCCCCTCCCAACCCTCCCCCATCGAGGGGGAAGGCTTTGAAAGCGAGGGCATTGGCGAGGATCTCGGCGTAGGCGGCGCGCACTTGCGCCGCATCGCCGAGGTTCAGCCGGACGACCCCGGCCTCCGTCTTGTGCAGGATGTCCGGCGAATCGGCCTTGAGCGCCACCGGGAACCCGAGCCGTTCCGCCGCCGCGACGGCGGCCTCGGCCGAATTTGCCAGCTGCTCGCGCGCGCTCGCCACCCCCCAGGCCGCCAGCAGCCGCTTGCTCTCGGATTCCGAGAGCGTCGGCCGTCCCAAGGCGCGCGCCTGGGCGATCGCCGCATCCTGCGCCGCCGTGCGCGGCGGAGCGGTGGCGAAGCCGTCGGCGAGGCGGCGCTCGCGCCATGTGTGGTACGCAAGACGGCTCTGCAGCCCGCGCGCCAGCTTGTCCGGCGTGTAGAAGATCGGGATGCGGGCGTTCTTGAGCTGCGGCAGGCCGGCCTTCGCATCGCGGCTTCCGGTCCACAGGAACACCACGCCCTTGTCGGTCCGGTCGCGCTGGGTGATGACCTGCTGCGCCTGCGTGTCGGCTCCGGCGCTCGCCACGACCAGCGTCCCCATCCGCGGATCGGCGATCATGTGCTCCATGATCTGCGGGAACGACTCGCTGTTGGCAAACCCGGTCACATCGGCGGGGTTCGCCGCCCACCCGAAACCCTTGAGGATGCCGTTGATGCCGTCGCGCGCCGCGTCGCCCAGCACCGGCAGGTCGAGGCCGGCCTGGCCGCACATATCGGCGGTCAGCGAGCTGATGCCGCCCGAATGCGACACCACCGCGATGCCCGGCACGGCGGGCTTCGGGGTGTGGGCGAGCAAGTGCGCGACCTCGATCAGCTCGTCGTAATCCTGGACCCGGATCACGCCGTATTGGGCAAAGACCGCATCGTAGCGGGCATCCGCGCCGGTCAGCGCCGCGGTGTGCGAGCTTGCCGCCCGCGCGCCGAGCGCCGAACGGCCGATCTTGATGAGGACGATCGGCTTGCCGCGCGCCGCCGCGAGCTTTGCCACGGCGAGAAACTTGTCGGCCCGCTTGAAGCCTTCGACAAAGCCGGCAATGACCCGCGTGTCCGGGTCGTCCAGCAGGTAGCGGGCGAAATCGGTGAAGTCGAGGTCTGCCTCGTTGCCGGTCGAGATGATGTAGCTGAAGCCGATGCCGTTCTCGACCGCCCGCACCAGGAACGGCCCGAACGCCGTCGCGCCGCTTTGGCACACCAGGCCGATCGGGCCGGTCAGGCCCGACGCGCCGCGCGAGGAGGCGGTCGCCCAGATGTCGTCCTTGACATTCGCCAATCCGAGGCAGTTAGGACCGCTGATCCGCATGCCCGAGGCGCGGGCGAACTCGCCCAGCTCTCCTTGCAGGTCACGCCGGTCGTCGATGCCGCGCTCGGCAAACCCCGCCGAGATGACGATCGCCGATCCCGCCCCCTTGCGGTGGCTCTCCTGCAAAACATCGAGCACCTGGTCGTAGCGCACCACGACGGCGACTACGTCGGGCGCCTCCGGCAGGTCGGTCACGCTCGGGTAGGATTTCTCGCCCATGATGTCGTCGTAGCGCGGGTTCACCGCGTACACCCGCACCCGGTCTTTGGCCTTGAGCGCCGCCGCCAGAAACCGCCCGCCATACTGCATCCGCGGCGTCGCGCCGACGATCGCAATGGAGCGCGGGTTGAGCATCTTGTGGATCGACGCCATCTGCGGCTCTGTCCAGAACGCCATGACACCCCCTGAAACCAGCGTGGCCGGCCGGACCGGCGGGCCCCTGCTCTATGCCCGCATCATCGGTCGAAGCAGGGCGCCTGCGGTAGACAAGATCGGCGACGCCGTCCCTCAGCCGACCGCGGCGCGGAAAATGCGCAGATAATTGCCGCCGGCGATCTTGGCGGTTTCCGCCGCGGTGAAGCCGCCGCGCAGCATCGCCGCGATCAGATGCACCCAGCGCGTGTAGTCGGCGACGCAGCCGCGCGCGTCGAACTGGTCGGTGCCGATGCTGACGTGATCGATGCCGACGACATCCGCCA
>DASZOZ010000097.1:0-8923 GCA_035550515.1 Allostellaceae bacterium | reverse complement strand
TGGCAGCCGTTGGGGAAATTCTGGTCGCCGGCGGCGTAGGACGCCTGCGAGATCAGCCCCGGCTCCATCCCGGACGGCAGCTTGCGCGGCTCCCAGGCTGCCGCGGCGATCTCGGCCAAGGACAGCGCGCGGTCGGTGCCGGCGATCTTGAAGACGCCGTCCTCCAGCTCGATGTCGGCCTCCGCCGCCTCGAGCATATGCGCGGCGATGCTGCGCGCCTTGGCGACGATCTTCTCGGTCGCCATCATCACCGCCGAGCCGCCGAGCGCCGCCGAGCGCGAGCCGCCCGTGCCCTCGCCGATCGCCACCTTGTCGGTGTCGCCCTGGATGTAGTGCACCCGGTCGGGATGGATGCCGAGCCGGTCGCACAGCAGCTGCTTGTAGACGGTCTCGTGCCCCATGCCCTGGGTGATCGAGCCGGACAGCAGCGTCACCGTGCCGGCCTTGTCGAAACGCACCTCGGCCGCCTCGAAACCGCCGGCGGCGGCGCGTTCGATGGTGTTCGACAGGCCGATGCCGCGCAGTTTGCCGCGCGCCTTCGCGTCGGCGCGGCGCGCCGCGAAGCCGGAGACATCGGCGATCGTCAGCGCCATGTCGAGGTTCTTTTCGAACTCGCCGCTGTCATAGGTGAAGGTGAGCCCGGATTTGAACGGCATCGCCGTGGGCGGGATCATATTGCGCCGCCGCAGCTCGATGCCGGTGATGCCCAACTCGGCGGCGGCCTCGTCGACCATGCGCTCGATGACATAGGCGAATTCCGGCCGGCCGTTGCCGCGATAGGGCCGCATCGGGTTGGTGTTGGTGAAGACGGCGGTGACCTCGGCGAAAATCGCCGGCGTGCGGTAGACGCCGGCAAGCGTGCCGAGATTCATCACAAAGACATTGGAATTGGCCTGGGCGTAGGCGCCGGTCGCCGCCGTCACCTTGACCCGCAAGCCGAGAAAATGCCCCTCCTTGTCGAGCGCCAGCTCGGCTTCGGTGACGTGATCGCGTGCCTGGGCGTCGCTGAGGAAGGCCTCGGACCGCGTGCTCATCCACTTGACCGGACGGCACAGCATCTTCGAGGCGAGCGTCACCAGCGCGACCTCGTTATACACCGCCGACTTCATCCCGAAACTGCCGCCGATATCGCCGGCGACGACACGGATTTTGCTCTCCGGCACATTCATGATTTCGGCGAGCTCGGCGCGGTAGCCGTGCGCGCGCTGCAGCACGCTGTAGATGGTGTAGCGATCCTCCGCCTTGTTGTAATCGGCGACGGCGCCGCGCGGCTCCATCGCGGCGGCGGTCACGCGGTTGATGGTGAATTTGCGCCTGACGACCCGGTCGGCCTTGGCCAGCGCCGCCTCGGCCGCGGCGCGGTTCCCCTCGGGATGGACAAAGCAGACATTGTCCGGCCGGTCCTCCCACACCAACGGCGCGTCCGGTGCGAGCGCGCCGGCGGTCGAGACCACCGCCGGCAGCGGCTCGTAGTCGACGTCGATCAGCTCGGCGGCGTCCATCGCCTGCTCGCGCGTCTCGGCGACGACAAACGCGACGTAATCGCCGACCCAGCGGACCTTGTCGCGGGTCAGCGCCGGAAAGCGGATCTTGCCGGCCGCCGCGCCGCCCTGGCGCTTGAGGTTGCCGGGGGTCGGCAGATCGCGCCAGCCCGACGCGGCCCAGTCCTCGCCGGTCAACACCAGCAGCACCCCGGGCGCCGCCTTGGCGGCGGCGGTATCGATGCCGCGCAGGCGGGCATGGGCATGCGGCGAGCGCAGCACATAGCCATAGGCCGCGCGCGGCAGCTGGAGGTCGTCGACATAACGGCCGCCGCCGCGAATCAGCCGCGGATCCTCGAAGCGCGGCACCGGCTGCCCCAATGCGAACTCGCCCATTCCCTGCTCCCGATCGGCGCGAACCCGCTGCCAGGGTAAAGCAGATGCCGCGCGTGATGCATCACCGCAAATTGGGCTGTCCTGCGGGCTGCGCCCTAACCCGGGCGTGCGGCAGCGCGGATTGTGTCCACCGTGACGCTTTGGGGGCCGACGAAGGGGTCGAGCCGGATCAGCAGGATCCACATCACGAAGGTGAAGGCGGCCGAGAACAGCGTCACCGCCAGCAGCATCGTACGCAACCGTCCCAATTGGACCACGACCATCGCGGCGAGCGTGAACAGGCCGAGGATATAGGTCCCGAGCCATTCGCTGCGCCGTCCGTCGCCGTCCGCCGCGGCCAGCCGGCTGCGGTAGGCATCGCGGATCGTGGTGAGGCCCTCGACGGCACTTCGCTGGATTTGGCCGCCAACCGCGGCGAACTCGCCGGAAAGGCACTCCTTGAGCATTGCCGCCGCCAACCCCTGCGCGGCTGCCACCTTGCCGGGAGTCGGCCAATCGGCACTTGCGGCGACAGCCCCATACGCGCCGATCAGCCGCCCCAGCGCCTTGCCCCGATCACCGGCCGCCTCGCTGACCACCCACATCGTCCGCAGCGCATCGGCTTCCTGGCCGACGGCCGCGCGCGCCTTCGCGTGATCGACCCAGACATCGCTGGTGAGAAACGCCGCCAGCAGGCCGAACAGCACGCCGATCAGGTTGGCGTACGGCGCCACCACGCCGGCGCAGCTTTGCAGCGCCCGCGCCGCCGGCGACTTTTCCGCAAGCCAGACGAAACACCAGGCGACACCCAGATTGAACAGCAGAAACAGCACGGCGCCGACCGCGTCCCGCGCCGTCAGAAACGCCAACATTTCCCTCCCCGCCCCCGCCTCCGGTTGAGCATGCCAGCGATTGGCCCACCTCGCGCACAAGATTAGCATAGGCGGCGCGCGTGCTGTCGCGGAGAGCCGACCATGCCGGAGCAACCATACGATTACGTCATCGTCGGCGCGGGTTCGGCCGGCTGCACCCTGGCGCGGCGGCTGACCGAGGATCGGGATACGCGCGTATTGCTGCTGGAGGCGGGCGGCTGGGACCGCGACCCTTGGATCAAAATCCCGATCGGCTGGGGGCGAATCCTGGAAAAGCGGCTGCATGACTGGATGTATTTCACCGAACCCGAGCCGGGGCTCGACAATCGGCGCATCGAATGCGCGCGCGGCAAGGTGATCGGCGGCTCGTCGTCGATCAACGCCATGGCCTATGTGCGTGGCAACAAGGGCGATTACGACCGCTGGGCGGGCAACGGCTGCACCGGCTGGTCCTACGCCGAGGTGCTGCCCTATTTCCGGCGGCAGGAATCGTGGGAAGGCGGCGCCGACGACCATCGCGGCGGCGACGGCCCGCTCACGACACAGACCTCGGCCTTCTCGGACCCGGTCATCGAGGCGTGCCTCGCGGCCGGCGAGGCGCTGCAGATGCCGCGCACGCCGGATTACAACGGCGCGCAGCAGGAAGGGCTGGGCCGGATGCAGCAGACCATCCGCAACGGCCGCCGCTGCAGTGCCGCGGAAGCCTATCTGCGCCCTGCGCTCGGCCGGCCGAACCTCACGGTCGAGACCGCCGCGCTGGCCAACCGCATCGTCATCGAGGGCGGCGGCGCGGCGGCCGTCGACTACCGGCGCGGCGGCGAGACGCGGCTCGCCCGCGCCGAGCGCGAGGTGATCCTGTGCGGCGGCGTCATCAATTCGCCGCAGCTCCTGATGCTGTCCGGGATCGGCGACCCCGACGAGTTGCGCCCGCACGGCATCAAGGCGGCCGTCGCGTTGCCGGGCGTCGGCAAGAACCTGCAAGACCATCTCTCGGTGCTCGCCGATTTCGCCCGGCGCGGCACCGGGCCGTTTGTCGCCACCTTGCGCCTCGATCGCGTCATCGCCGCGCTGGCGCGCGCTTATTGTCTCGGCACCGGCCCGGCGGCCGAGACGCCGAGCGGGTGGACCGGCTTTGTGAAGAGCCGTCCGGATGTCGAACTGCCCGACATCCAGTTCCTGTTTCGCGCCGTCGCGACCCGCGCCGCGCCGTATCTGCCGCCGTTCAAGCCGGCTTACGCGGACGGCTTCTCGCTGCGCGCCGTGATGCTCCGCCCGGAAAGCCGCGGCGAGATTTTGCTGTCGTCGGCCGACCCGCGCGCGCCGGTGCGCATCCGGCAGAATTTCCTCTCGACCGGGAACGACCGGCGCACGATCCGCGAGGGGCTGAAGCTGGTGCGCCGCATGGCGCAGACGCCGCCGCTCGCCGATTTCGTCGCACGCGAGCTGGCGCCGGGCGACGCCGTGCAGTCCGACGCCGCGCTCGACGCCTATATCCGCGCCACTGCGGCGACCGCGCATCACCCGCTGGGCACCTGCAAGATGGGCGCGGAGAGCGACGCGACGGCGGTGGTCGACACGCAGCTCAAGGTCCGCGGGGTCGAGCGGCTGCGCGTCGTCGACGCCTCGGTGATGCCGGACATGGTCGGCGGCAACATCAACGCACCGGTCATCATGATCGCCGAAAAGGCCGCCGACATGATCAGGGGACGGCGCTCGGCGTGACCGGTTGCGGGGCTTGCACTGTCTTGCGAGGGTGAAATGCTCGGGATATCGACCGCCCACATTCCTGAAGCCGCGGGATTGCTCGGTGTCATCCTGTATGTCGGCGCCTACGCCGCGCTTCAATCCGGGCTGCTGCGCAGCAACGGGTACAGCTATGCGGCGGCGAACCTGGCTGCCGCGTCGCTGGTTCTGTTGTCGCTGAGCAGCGCGTTCAACCTGTCCGCCGCAATCAGTCAGATCGTATGGATCGTCATCAGCGTCTTCGGGCTGGTCCGCATGGCGGTGCTGGAGCGCAGGGCGCGCCTGAACGAGGAAGAGCAGGCCTTCATGGCCGCGAAGTTCCCGACCATGGGCCGCTCGATGGCCCGCAAGTTCCTGAACGCCGGCGACTGGTACGACGCCAGGGCCGGCACGCTTTTGGTGACCGAAGGCGAGCGGCTGGGCGGGCTGATCTATCTGGCGCGCGGCGAAGCCGAAGTGACGCTGCGCGGCCGGCCCATTGCGCAATGCGTCTCGGGCAGCTTCATCGGCGAGATGAGCTGCTTTGACGGCAGCCCGGCGAATGCGACGGTGTCCTTGCGGCAGCCGTCCCGCTATTTCCTGATCCGGACCGAGGCGCTCAACCGGCTCTGCGCGCGCGATCTGGACATGCGCAGGACGGTCGAGAACGGGGTGGGGAACGACACCCGCCACAAGCTCATCGAAACCGATCTGCGGCTGCGCGAAGCCGCCGGGGCGTAACCCTGTCCTTGGGCGCGGCTCCCCGTTCCGGTTAACTTGCTGGTCTTTCTTCGCCTTCTTATACTCTGCGGTCACGGGGACAACTTGTCTGCCGGGTCGGCAGATCATCCAGGGATCGCTGCTTGAACGCCGTTGGAGGCAACGCCGGGATGGCCGGCATCCGCAGGCCGCATTCGATCAGCCCGGCGGCGAGGGCGGCGGCGCTGCTGCTTCTCGGCCTCGCCCTGTTGCTCGTACCGCTCGGTCGGGGACGCGCGGATAGCGGGGCGCCCGATCCCCTGCGCCCGCCCGACACTTCGAGCCCGCGGGCGACGCTCGAAGGCTTCATGCAGACCATGAACGGGATCGAGCTCGGCATGACCGAGGTGCTCAAATCCTACGCCGGCTCCGACAGGCTGTATCTCAGCCGCGAGGAGCGGCAGACCCAGCGCGGCCTGCTCGAACGCGGCCGCAAGGTGCTGCGCTACCTCGACGTCTCGACGATTTCCCCGGTGCTGCACGATACCGTGGGCGCCGAGCGCGCCCTCCAGCTCCAGGAGATCCTGACCCGGATCGCCCTGCCGTCAGCCGACGATATTCCCGACCGCGATGCGGTCGCGCGTGATTCGCTGAAGAAATGGCGGTTGCCGGGTACCGAGATCGACATCGTCCGGATCGATAACGGGCCGCGCGCCGGCGAATGGGTGTTCTCGGCGGCCACCGTCGAGCGGCTGCCGGATTTTTACGCGCTGGTCAAAGACCTGCCTTACAGGGCGGGGCCGGCGCGCGACCTCGCGGCGGTGTACCGCGTGGTCAGTCACAACCGCGCATCCAGTCTCTACGAGGCTTTTTCGAACTCGCCGGCCGGGCTGTTGCTGGTGCCGCCACGCTGGATGTTGAGCTTGCCCGGCTGGTTCAAGGCGCGCATCGTCGGGGTCGCGGTCTGGCAATGGATCGGTCTGGCGATCGTCAGCCTTATGGCCGCGCTGTTCCTGTTCGGGATCTACCGGCTCACCCGGCGGCTCGACCGGGGACGCCGCGAAGACGAAACCGCACCGCACTGGTCGTCGCTGCTGATGCCGCTGGCGATCCTCTTCGTGGCGGGGGCGTTCGCCCCGGCGGTGCTCAAGATCATGCGGATCAGCGGCAGTGTCTTTGTCGCCGCCGTTTTCGCCAAGACGGCCGCTTTCTACCTCGCCGCCGCGTGGCTGGTGATGACCGCGGCCGGGATCGCCGGCGCCACCATCGTCGTCTCCGAGCAGCTCCGCGCGCAGAGCCTCGACAGTCAGCTCATCCGGCTCATGTCGCGGTTCGTCGGGATCGTGCTGGCGATCGCCCTGCTGATGGAAGGCGCGAACGAACTGGGCTTTCCGGCTTTTTCGGTCCTGGCGGGGCTCGGCGTCGGCGGCCTCGCGGTGGCGCTCGCCGCGCGGGACAGCCTGGCCAATCTGTTCGGCTCGGTGCTGATCATGTTCGAAAAGCCGTTTCGCGTCGGCCATTTCATCCGCCTCGGCGCGACCGCGGGGACGGTCGAGGATGTCGGCTTCCGCAGCACCCGCATTCGCACCGGGGACAATTCGGTCATCTCGATCCCCAACAACACGATCGTCAACGCGACGGTGGAAAACCTGTCGCTGCGCACCATGTTGCGGCAGAATCTGCTGCTGCAGATCGGCTGCAACACCCCCGGCGCCAAGGTGCAGGCGTTCTGCCGCGGCATCGAGCGGATTTTCGAGGAAACCGAGGCCGTCGACAAAGGCACTTATCTAGTCCGCTTCAACGACTTCGGCGAGAGCAGCCTCAACATCATCGCGACATTCAACCTGATCGTCGCCAACCGCGCGGCCGAATTGAGCGAGCGCGAAGCGATCCTGCTGAAGATCATGGAAATGGCCCGCAAGGTCGGCGTCGCCTTTCCGGACCGCGACCCGCCTGACGAGACGGCCACCCCCGAGATGCACGCGGCCTCGGGCGGCTAGGCCGCGGGCGCCGCCGCGCGGGTCCAGCCTAAAGCCGTGCGGCCAGCGCCTGCATGCGGGCTTCGCGGGCGGCGATGGCGTCTTCGCGCGCGACCAGGAGGCGGGCGCGCTCGACGACCGGCACATCGATCATCTTGCCGTCGACGGTGACCGCGCCGATGCCCTCGGCCAGCGCCTTGTCGTACGCGGCAACGACGCGGCGGCCGTGCTCGACCTCCTCGCGGCTCGGGCGGAATTCCTCGTTGAGGATCGCGACCTGGCTCGGGTGGATCACCGACGCGCCGAAGAAGCCGAGGCGGCGCGAGCGGCGCACGGTCTCGCGAAAACCGGCGAGGTCGCTGAACTCGGCGACGGTGCCGATAAAGCCCATCGGCATGATGCCGGCGCCCCGCGCCGCGAAGACCGCGGTCTGCTTGGGCATGAAGAGGCCCTCGGCGGTCGGCAGCATGCCGGCCGACAGCGCGAAATCCTCGGCGCCGAGATTGAGCCCGACCAGGCGCTCCGACGCCTTGGCGATCTCGGCGATGCGGAAGAACGCCGAGCAGGTCTCGACCATCGCCAGCATCTTGGTGGTGCCGACGGGCATGCCGCGCTCGGCCTCGATCTCGTCGATCATCTCGGCGACGAGTTGGACATGCTCCGGGCTTTCCGCCTTGGGCAGGGCAATCGCCTGCACGCCCGGACCGATCACCGCTTCGAGATCGCGCACCGTCATGCGCAGCGGCCGGTTGATCCGCACCACGACATCGGCGCCGCCGCGCGACACCAGCGCCGCCGCTTCGGGCACCAGCGTGCGGGCGCGTTCCTTCTCCGACGCGGCGACCGCGTCTTCGAGGTCGAGGATAATCGCGTCGGCGCCGCGCTTTGCGGCGCCCTCGACAAAGCGCCGCTGCGTGACGGGCACGAACAGCATCGAGCGCCAGACGGGGAGATTGGGTTTCATTGGTTGACTCCTCGCGGTTGATCACCCCCATCCCAACCTTCCCCCGCTAGCGGGGGAAGGGGCGCGCGTTCGCGCATCGGCTACGCGTCCCCCCCTCCCCCGCCGGCGGGGGAGGGCCGGGGGTGGGGGTTGCAGCAAGCTCCTACGCCGCCAGCCCGACGATGCCCTCGCGCGCCAGCGCCTGGAGCTCGGTGTCGTCGATGCCGAGCTGGCGCAAAATCTCCGCCGTGTGCTCGCCGATTGCGGGGGCGGGACGGCGCAGGCGGCCGGGCGTGGCGGAAAGGCGCGGGATGATGTTGTGCATGGTGATCCGGCCGAGCTGCGCGTCCGGCACCTCGGTGACGATGCCGCGCGCCTGGACATGCGGGTCGGCGAGAAACTGGTCGATGTCGTAGACCGGCGAGGCGGTGACCTCGGCCGCCTCGAACAGCGCCATGTTCTCTTCCAGCGTGCGCGCGGCGATGAATTCGACGATCGGCGCCTCGGTCTGGTCGGCGTTCCGGACCCGCGCGGTGTTGTTGGCGAAACGCGGGTCGGTGATCATGTCGGCGCGGCCGATCGCGCGGAACAGCCGTTCCGACATCGCCTGGATCGACGCCGAAATGCCGATGTAGCGCCCGTCCTTGGTGCGGAAGACATTGCGCGGGCTGGTGGTTTCCGAGCGGCTGCCGGTGCGCGGGCGGATCTGCTTGGTGAGGTTGTAGATCGGCGCCTCGGTGGCGATGAACGAGAAGAGCGGGTCGATCAGCGGCAGGTCGATGACCTGACCCTCGCCGCCCTCGACCTCGACCCGACGCAGCGCCACCATCACCGAGAACGCGCCATAGAGCC
>DASZOZ010000096.1:0-40259 GCA_035550515.1 Allostellaceae bacterium | reverse complement strand
CTCGGGCGCCAGCACGCGGGCCAGCGCCATGCTCATCGTGTCGAGCGCCGCCTTCGACGCCCCGTAGATGATGCTGCTGCCCGAGCCGCGCTGCGCCGCGCCCGACGAGATGTTCACGATGACGCCGTCGCCGCTCGCCTTGAGCAGCGGCGCAAAGGCGCGGATCGTGGCGAAGGGGCCGCGGACATTGGCGGTCAGCACCTGGTCGATCAGCTCGTCGGTCAGCGCTTCGAGGTCGTGGTGCGGCACCATGCGGGTGAACCCGGCGGAATTGACCAGGATGTCGCAACGGCCGAATTCCGCGCCGACCGCGGCGGCAGCCTGGCGGATTTGCGCGGTGTCCTCGAGCGGCAAATGCATCGCCTTATGACCGCTGCCGGCGAGGGACGCCGCGACATCATTCGCGCGCTCGACCCCCTTGTTGTAGCCGACCACGACGCGCGCGCCGGCCTCGGCGAACAGTTTGGCGCTTTCGCGGCCGATGCCGCTCGACGCGCCCGTTACCACCGCGACCTTGCCGGTCAGATCCTTGCCCGCCATCGTCCCGCTCGCCTGCCATGACGCCGGCCCGCATGCTACGCGGCGAGCGGCTTTGTTGTCATGCCCTACGGCGCGGCGCGCGGGTTCGACGCCATCAGCAATCTAGCGCCGCTGCACCATCAGCTTTTTGATCTCGGCGATAGCCTTCCCCGGGTTCAAATTTTTCGGGCAGGTGCGGGTGCAGTTCATGATCGTGTGGCAGCGGTAGAGCCGGAACGGGTCTTCCAGCGCGTCGAGCCGGTCGCCGGTCTTTTCGTCGCGGCTGTCGGCCAGCCAGCGATAAGCCTGCAGCAGGACCGCCGGGCCGAGATAGCGGTCGCCGTTCCACCAGTAGCTCGGGCACGCGGTGGTGCAGCAAAAGCACAAGATGCATTCCCACAGCCCGTCGAGCCTGGCGCGCTCCTCCTCCGATTGCAGCCGCTCCTTGTCGGGCGGCGGCGGGCTTTCGGTCTGCAGCCAGGGCTGCATCGACTGGTACTGCGCGTAGGCCTGGGTGAGGTCTGGCACCAGGTCCTTGACCACCGGCATATGCGGCAGCGGGTAGATGTTGACGTCGCCCTTGACCTCGTCGATCGGCTTCAGACAGGCGAGCGTGTTGGTGCCGTCGATGTTCATCGCGCACGAGCCGCAAATCCCCTCGCGGCACGAGCGGCGGAAGGTCAGCGTCGTGTCGATGTCGTTCTTGATCTTGATCAGCGCGTCCAGCACCATCGGCGCGATCTCGGCGAGGTCGACCGTGTAGGTGTCGATCACCGGGTTTTTCCCGTCCTCCGGGTTCCAGCGATAGATGTTGAAGCGCTTGGGCCGCTTCACGTTCGGCGGCGGCGCATGGGTCTTGCCGCGGCCGATCTTGGAATTGGCGGGTAGGGTGAACTCGGCCATCTATGCGGCTTTCCCTTGCGACATCCTCCCGACGTCATCCCCGGGCTTGACCCGGGGATCGACGCGGATGGCCGGGTCAAGCCCGGTCATGACGATGGGGGGAAGCGGATGTGTCCCGGAAAACATCAGTACACCCGCGCCTTGGGCGGGAACGGCTGGACTTCGTTCGACAGCGTATTCATGTGCACCGGCCGGTAGCCGAGCGTCACGTCGCAATCGCCTTTGAGCCAGCCGAGCGTGTGCTTCAGCCAGTTCACGTCGTCGCGCTCGGGGAAATCCTCGCGGGCATGCGCGCCGCGGCTTTCCTCGCGCGCTTCGGCGGAATGCATGGCGACGACCGCCTGCTCCATCAGGTTCTTCAGTTCGAGCGCCTCGACGAGGTCGCTGTTCCAGATCAGCGAGCGGTCGGCGATGCCCAGATCGGCATAGGCGTGCGCGGCGTCGTCGATCCTCCGGACGCCTTCTTCCAGCACCTCGCCGGTGCGGAACACCGCGCAGTTCTGCTCCATGACGAGCTGCATCTCGTTGCGGATCGAGCCGGTGTTGCGCGGCCCCTTTGAATGACGCACCGCGTCGAAGCGGTCGAGCGATGCCTCGACGCCGTTGGCGAGCGGCGGGTGCGGTGCGCCGGGGCGCACCAACTCGACCGCACGCAGCGCCGCGGCGCGGCCAAAGACGACGATGTCGAGCAACGAGTTGCAGCCGAGCCGGTTGGCGCCGTGCACCGAAACGCAGGCGCCTTCGCCGACCGCCATCAGGCCGGGGCAGACCGCGTCCGGCGCGTCGTCGGTCGGGCGCAGCACCTCGCCGTGATAATTGGTCGGCACCCCGCCCATGTCGTAATGCACGGTCGGCAAGATCGGGATCGGCTCGCGCGTGACGTCGACGCCGGTGAAGATTTTCGCGGTTTCGGAGATGCCCGGCAGGCGCAGGTGCAGCACCTTCGGATCGAGATGTTCGAGGTGCAGCAGGATGTGGTCCTTTTGCGGGCCGCAGCCGCGCCCCTCGCGAATCTCGATGGTCATCGCCCGGCTGACCACGTCGCGCGAGGCGAGGTCCTTGGCGTGCGGCGCATAGCGCTCCATAAAGCGCTCGCCCTCGCTGTTGGTGACGTAGCCGCCCTCGCCGCGCGCGCCTTCGGTGATCAGGCAGCCGGCGCCGTAGATGCCGGTGGGGTGGAACTGGATGAACTCCATGTCCTGCAGCGGCAGCCCGGCGCGCAGCACCATTGCATTGCCGTCGCCGGTGCAGGTATGCGCCGAGGTGCAGGTGCGGTAGATCCGCCCGTAACCGCCGGTCGCCAGGATCACCATATGCGCGCGGAAGCGGTGGATCGTCCCGTCCATCAGGTTCCAGGCGACGACGCCACGGCAGGCACCCTCGTCGTCCATGATCAGGTCGAGCGCGAAGTATTCGATAAAAAATTCGGCGTTGTTGCGCAGCGACTGCTGGTAGAGCGTGTGCAGGATTGCGTGGCCGGTGCGGTCGGCGGCGGCGCAGGCGCGGTTGGCGGGGGCGCCGTCGCCGTATTCCTGCATGTGGCCGCCGAACGGGCGCTGGTAGATTTGCCCCAAGGCGGTGCGCGAAAACGGCACGCCGAAATGCTCGAGTTCGATGACCGCGGGGATCGCCTGGCGGCACATGTATTCGATCGCGTCCTGGTCGCCGAGCCAGTCCGACCCCTTGACCGTGTCGTACATGTGCCAGCGCCAGTCGTCGTCGCTCATATTGCCGAGCGCCGCGGCGATGCCACCTTGCGCCGCGACGGTGTGGCTGCGGGTCGGGAACACCTTGGAGATGCAGGCGGTTTTCAGCCCCTCGGCGGTGCAGCCGAGGGTCGCGCGCAGACCCGCGCCGCCGGCGCCGACGACGACGACATCATAGACGTGTTCGGTGATCGGATAGGCGGCAGGCATGGTTGGCTCCGCTTTCTGCTAGCCGGCAAACGCCAGCTTGAGCACGGCGAGCACGCCGCGCAGCACGAACAGGACGCACAGCAGGCGCATCACCCCGAGCGTGACGAGCTTTGCCGCCTCGCCGTGGATGTAGTCTTCGATGACGACCTGCAGCCCGAGCGCCGCGTGGTAGAAGGTGGCGACGATCAGCAGGACCATCAGCACCGCCGACATCGGGTTGCGCATCCACGCGACCATCGCCGCGCGGTCGGCGCCGGCGAGGGCGATCACCTCGATGACGAACCACAGCGTCAGCGGCACCAGCAACAGCGCGGTGGTGCGCTGGCGCCACCAATGCTCGACGCCCTCCTTGGCCGAGCCGAGGCCCAGCGCGCGGCCCAAGGGAGACCGCATCTGACGGGTCACCGCCATGTCAGTGACTCCATGCCGAGAGCCCGGCAACCCAGGCGATGAGCGTCAGCACCGCGGTCGCCGCCAGCATCGTCCAGCCGCTCGCATAGACGCTCTTCAGGTCGAGGCCCCGCCCGGTATCCCACATCACGTGCCGGATGCCGTTGCACAGGTGGTAGAACAGCGCGACGCTCCACCCGAACAGCAGCACCAAGCCGATCCACGAGCCGAGAAAAGCCTGCATCGTGGCGTAGGAATCGGGTCCGTCGGCGGCGGCGCCGAGCCAGGAGACGAAGAGGATCGCCCCGATAGCAAGCGCCACACCCGTCGCCCGGTGCAGGATCGACAGCACCGAGGTAAGTTGCCAGCGGTAGACCTGCAGATGAGGCGAGAGTGGCCGCGGGTCGGAAATCATTGGGTTTGTCCCGGCGGAAGGTACGCTTTTGTATCGCGGATGACTTAGACCCGGCCCCCCACACTGTCAACCGACCCGGCCCGCACGAAGCTATTGGCTGATATGCCGCTAGCCGTCATGGCGATGATGTTTCACGGTTCCGGGAGGGCCCGAACCCGAATCAGCGGTGTCATTCCGGGGCGGCCCAGCGGGCGTGGCGGCACTGCCGGACCATGCCTTTCACGGTCCGTGTGCATGGGTCCCGGGTTCATCGCCCTGCGATGCCCCGGAATGACGCCGCAACCCGGCATCCCGAGGACCCGTCAAATGCTTTTCCGGCCGGGGCTTTCTAAGGGACGACCCGGCGGGCCACGGCTTCGACGACCGGCAACGCGATGCGGTGCGCACGACGGCCGAGCCCGAGCGGCTTGAGCAGCATCTGGACGCACATGCGGTAAGGGAAATGCGGCCGCACCAGCGGGCGGGCGCCACGGCGGAACTGACGGTAGAGGCGATCGTCGAACCCGCGGCCGGGATAGCGGGCGCGATAGATGTGGCTCATCGCGATGCGGCTGTCGGCGCCGTCGGTCATGCGCAGGCGGTTCCACAAGGCGCGCGCAATGCCGCCGCGCCGTTGCCCCTCGCGCGCCTGGTATTTCTTCAGGTAGCGGTAGAAATGTTTGTAATGGCTGACCTCGTCATCGGCGATGCGCTGGGTCAGCTGGCTGAGCACCGGGTCGTCGGTCATCCGGCTGAGCGTCCGGTAATAGCTCGCCGTGCCCATCTCGACGATACAGCGCGAGGCCATCTCGCGGGTGCGCGTCGGCTCGACGCCGTCGTCGGCGCATTGGGCGGCGAACTCCGGAAGGAACCCCTGGTACACATGGTCCCACGCGAATTCCGGCCAGGCGAGCTGGACATACCGCTTGAGCGCGCGGCCGTGCTGCAACTCCTCGGGCAGCCAATGCGCCCGAAGCCAGGCCGTGATCTCCTCGTCGGCGGCGAAATAGTCGATCAGGTTCCGGGTATAGAGATGCGTCGTGGCCTCGACGAACGAAGCAGCGGCGATCAGGTAGAACAGCGCTTCGTTGCCGGCGACGGCGTCCGGACGAAACGCCTGCCAGTCGATGCTGTCGAGGGACCAGCGCGGCTGGGCCGCGGTGGAAGAAGCGATCGTGCCGGTCGACAGGCTGCCCATCCGTAAGCGGCTTTCGTCAAGCGAGAAACCAAAACGCTTACCCAGCCTACTTTTTCAATGTGAAGGTAACCTGCCCGCTGTCGTCGTCAACCACGAACATCACCGGCACGTCATGGCTGTCGATAAAGACCTTGTATTTGGTCGCCCCGGTGATGTCGTATTCTTTCGCGTTCGTGCTGGCGCCACCGACATTGACATTGGTCTGGCCGCCGCCGCTGACGGTGACTTTCTCGACCTTGCCGTTGTCGACCCGCATCATCTCGCTCGATTCGATGCTGCGCGTCGACCACGGGTTGGCCGGCTTGACATTCGCCGGCGCCGTGACCGTGCCGTTGGGCGAGTTGATCACGAAGTTGTTGCCGGCGGCCTGCCCCTTGACCTCGGTGGTCTCGCCGTTCTTGACCGTGACCCCGTGAAAGAACACCAGGCGGTCGCCCTGGAACTGCTCGACGCGCTGCGCATCCTCGCGATGCAGCCCGATGCCCATCGCCTTCACCAGGAAATGCGCCGTCGTCTTGATCGTGGTGACGGCACCGGAGGTCTCGATCAGATTGCTGTAGGTGCCGATATCGCCGAACACCGAGTGCTTGACGTTGTAGACCAGCTGGCGCGGCGATTCCGCCATCGCCTGTGCCGCGCCGCCGAACATGCCGATGAGCAGCGCGGCCGCCAACGCCCATGACCATACGCATTGGCTCGCCAGCCCCGCCAGGCGGCGTCCCTGTTGCAAACCTGCCATTCCTGTCGTTACCCCGCGCGTGTCGAATCCTCTCCCCCGCCGGCTATTTCTATAACCGTCGGCCGTCGCAATGCAAACGCTAAGCCCATCGCCGCGACGCCAATCCGTCGGCAGCAATTGCGGGGCAATCTTCAGCCACAAAAATGGGCCGGTTATTCGCGTTTTACTTTAGTTCGTCTGGGTTGATCTGCAAGTCGGCGGCGGCCGCCGGGCTCGCCGTCTGTTTCGCTTCGGGACCGCGGCGAATCCTCGCTGCGGCGGCGCCCTTCCGGATTCGCTGCAGCGCCCCCCGCTTGCGCCGGACGCAGGCCAGAGCCGCGCCGCGGCGGCTTGCCGACAGCGAATCGTTAACCAGTTAACGCTAACAATCCCGCTCGGACAAACCGGCGGCGCTTGCTCGTCGAGCGCTGCCGCCGGAGTGTGAAGGCCGTGCGACGGTTCTGGTTAAAGGTATGCATGGCTGACCTGTTAGACTAGCGTTTGTGCACTGCAATATGACGCGCTAGATAGAAACACGATGGTGGTGCCGGTCTGCGGTGATCGCCGTCGGCGTATCAACTTTTGCCTGGGGCGACCTTGGTTCGGCTGATGGCGGACCGGGTCGGAGCGAACATGCGTGCCACTTTCAAGAAAACCCGCTGGCCCAGCCAGCTGATGCAACGGATCGACCGGATCGCGGCGGACCTCAACGTCGTGCTGCTGATCTTCGCCGTCGGCCTGGCGACGCTGGACCTGACCTTCATGGTGACCCAGAAGGTGGTCGACCGGCTGCCGCAGGTCACCCGCCTCGTCGACGACGCGGCCCCGGTCGCCAGCACACCTGCCGCCAGCAGGCCCGCGCCGCAGAAATAGGCGCACCCGGTCGCCGTTCAATCGACGGTGACCGGCTTGATCGCGCGCAGCCGCGGCAGCACCTCCTTCGAGAAGAGGGTGATGTTCTTCACCGCTTCCTGGTGGGTGACGAAGCCGGTCTTGCCGACCATGATCAGTTGGCCGAACCCGCCGACCTTCTCGTAAAACTCCATGATCTGCCGGTACACGGTATCGGGGTTGCCTGTGTACATGCGTCCGCCGGCCATCGCCGTTTCCGCGGTCACCCCGGCACGGTTGAGCGGCGAGTTGCGGCCGGGCCGGCCGAGGCTGCCGCCGGCGTCCGGGTCGCGGTAAAGCTGCGGCGCCAGCTCCGGCGGGGTGGTGCCCGGCAGGAACTTGGCGAATTGCGGCGCCGATTTCATGCTGGTGTTGACGAACCACAACAGCTTGCTGCCGACGCGCACCCCCTCCTCGTCGGTATCGCCAACCGACACAAAAGCGGAATAGCCGAAGCGGTCGGTCGTCGCCTTGGGCAACCCGGCTTCGTCGCGCGCCTGGCGATAGGCCGCCCAAGCCCGCTTGGTCACGTCGACGCCGCGCATCACCATGATGTTGACCATGCCGCGCCGGCCCAGCTCGGCGGTGTCGGCCGGGTCCGAGGTCGCCGCCCACATCGGCGGGTGCGGCTGCTGGTAGGGCCGCGGCCAGATGTTGACGTGGCGATGGGTGAAGTGTTTCCCCTCCCAGGAGAACGGCCCGTCGTGATGGGTCAGTGTCTTTCCGATCAGATCGATCGCCTCCCAAAAGCGCTCGCGGATTCCGATCGGGTTGGCGTTGCCGGAGGCCATCTCGGTACCGCCCGATTTGACAAAGCCGATTTCCAGCCGCCCCTTCGAGATGACGTCGGCGGTGGCGTATTCCTCGGCGACGCGGACCGGGTCGTCGCGCACGGTGATCAGCGTCCCCATGCTGAGCAGCCGGATTTTCCTGGTCTGGCGCGCGACGATGCCGAGCACCAGCGGGCTGGCGCCGTAAAGCGCGTTGATCCCGGCATGGTGTTCGCTGGAGGTTATGTTGAGGCCGAGCTCGTCGCACAGCATGTATTCGTCGAGCGTCTCCTCGAACAGGCGCGCGGCGATCTTGGGGTCGCAATACCGGTTGGGCAGGCTGGCGCGCACCGAATCGCTGGCGGCAAGCACCTCGTCGGGCACAAACGGGTAGGGGTTCTCGCAATGAAACCACGCATCCATTCCCGATTCCCTCTCCGGCCGAGCCGCCTTGTTGTTGTATCAGAGACGCGACCAAACGGGCCTGCCTGTTCGTCGGATCGAAGGAGCCTGCGATGAACCCGATGAAACCGCATCTCGAGTTTTTCCGGCTCGACATGAACGCGGGCTGGGAGAGGCCGCCGGGCTATCCGCCCGGCATCGAGCAGAAGGTGCTGGCAGGGACCCTCGACGAAGCCGCCAAGGCCGGCAGCCGGACACGGCTGTTGCGCTTCCAGCCCGGCGTTTACACCACCGAACCCTTTGTCCACGACTATTGGGAGGAGGTCTTCCTGATCGAAGGCGACCTGACCGTCGGCAACGACGCGCAGGGCCGCGGCGGCGAGAATTTCCAGAAAGGCACCTATGCCTGCCGCCCGCCCGGCGCGGCGCACGGACCGTTCAAGTCGAACGGCGGCTGCCTGCTCTACGAGCAGCACTACTACGCCGATTGAGACAGTGCACCGTCACGCCCGGACTTGATCCGTGGGTGGCACTTCCGAGCCCAGCATTTCTGCGGCGATTCCACGGCCCATCGGGACGTTTGTGTCCCGCCAGCGGCTGCGGCGTGCAATACGGAAAAGCGTTGAGATCGTCCGGTTGGAGAACGCCGGGTGCAGGCTGGTACGGGGGCGCGCGGCACCCCATATCGAAGGCCCCCGTTAAGGAGACATCACCGTGTCGGCCGCTGACCATACATGGAACGAACTGTGCGACGAGCACCGCGCGAAGCAGGAGGAATATATCAAGTGCCTGCGCGGTCTTTTCGGCGGCGGGCGGATCGTGTCGAAGGAGCGCCTTGAAGAATGTGAGGGTCTTCGCGCAGCCGTTGCCGATGTGCGCAAGCGGATGGATGCGTTCCTCGAAGCGTACAAAACGCGGCTGTAGGGATAACCGCAATGGGTGCGATGAAGTCGTGGGCAATGGAGCACGGCGGACGTGACGACGTGCTGCAGCAACTGCTCGACCCGGGCGAAATCGATGGCGCTGCCGCCGGGATCACTAAGCTCGTCATAGACCGTGGCGAAGCCGCATTGTCGCCGAGGCAGAAAGAAGTGTACCAGCGCTACGTTCTCGACCGGCTCATCCCTAACGAGTGCAAATACTGTGGCTCGAATATCCCGTGGTCGGAGGTAATGCAGGCTCGCGAGACCGGTAACTGCGGGTGGTGCGACCACTTTTTGAACAAGGACGACTAAGCGCACGTGAGGGGTACGAGTCGATCGGGGGTTGGGGCCGTCGAGGGACTAACCACCCTCATCTAAATCAAATGCTTACGATGGCAACCCGTCAACCTTCGTTCAATGCTTTCTATTGCGTGTCGACAGGCTGGCAAACCGAGTTCACGGACAAGCGGCCCTTTGCCCTCCCGATGCCGCATCATGGCGTCGCGGACTTCGTTATCCATCTGGACACGCCCGTGTCTCACGGCGGAAGGCTGCCGTTTCCCCAACCGTCGCGGCGTGTACCTTCGACACGATCTACTATTTACGGCTGGGTCGTCGGATCGGAGATCGCGTCGATAAACGACTTTAGTTTTTTGGGCGGGTGTTCCAGATAGACCCGGCCATGCACGTCGGGCGCGGCGTGGCCTGTCATGTAGCGCTGCCGATCAGGCTTTAGTCTGGGCATGTTCTCAAGCTGCGTAGCGAACCGATGTCGCCATCCATACGAGTCGCGGAGCGCGATCACCTTGCCGGTTTTAGGGTCGATCTCGTTCTGGATGCCGATACCGCGAAGGAACCGCATGATGCGGTCGCTCGCCCTCGCGTTCCGCTGGCCGGCCTTGTCAGGCGTGATCTCTGGGAACAGCGGTGCGTTCTCGCCGTAGGTGCGGCGTACATAATCGACCCGATCGAGGAAGCCCTCACGGATCACCGCCGGATGCAGCGGTAGCAGTCGTGAGCGGAACGCCGTCTTGAGATTGCCGGTCTGCTCAACGCCGTCGACAATCGTCGTGCGACCGGTCTCCGTGATGTCCAGGCACCAGATGCCGTCCTTCTGGACGATATGACTGACCCGCGCGTCGGAGACTTCCTCGATGATCGTCCCGAGAAAGCAGTTCAGCCACGTGACCCACCGGACGACCGGGTCGGGATGCTCCCGTGCGGCCAGTAGGATCGTTCGCGCCTCGGCATCCGTAAATGCGAGACGGGTCAGGCCCTTGCGCTTCGGCGGCAGGACGATCTTTGCGGCAGGGTTGCCGCCAGGAACGTCTTTGAACTTGCGGTTCTCGTCCGCCACGTTGAACAGCGCGACCACGTCGGTCAGGCGATCCCTCGCGACATTGCTGGGCGGGGGATACTTTTCGAGCAGATACTCCTTGTAGCCCTGTAGGTCATCCGACGTGACCTGTGTGAGATCGTCTGGCTTCTTCGCCCAAGCCAGGAATTTCCTCATCTTCGATAGACGACCGTCCACCGCCTGCTGCTTGGGCTGATTGTCGCCGCGTTTCACCTTCCACAACATCATTGCGGTCGCGGTGGTGCAACCGGCGACGGCGACTTTGTTCGGTTCGGGTTTCGGTCGCTCGCTGACGATGCACTCGACGAGCATGTCTCCGCCGTCAGGCTGGCTTTTGACGAGCAGCACATTCCGGCCAGCGACATCGAGGGCCGCGCCGGGCTTCCACATGGTCGTGATGGTCTTGATGAGTTCTCGGCGCGGAACGTATGGGGTCGACTCGATGGTGACCTGCATCCGCGCCGCATCGAACTCGGCCTGCCACTGGCCGAGGATGCCGAGGGCCAGACGATCTGCGGTCTGCCGGCTTACGCGGACGCTCGCACCGCCTGCGCCATCCCGCATGGATGGCCGAGTCAGGTCATTCCTCTGTCATTGCGGCCCGCGAGCGGCCTCCGCTTCGGGAGGATGGCTTAGGTTTGGCCTGCTTCCGGCAGCAGCACGATCAGCAGCACCAAACCGTCGAGCAGGACAAAGCGGGCCGCCGCCTCGACCCCGTTCCAGGATGCCGATTGCCACATCGCGAACCATTCGCCGCCGACCACGATAAAGCCGAGACCGTAGAGCAGCAGGCCCATCGTCAGCCCGAGCACGGCGAGCGGCTTCATCGCAACAAAGATCGCGCCATCGCCGCTGGCCGCGGCCAGACGCGCCGCCGCGACCACGAGCACGACCGCGGCCGCCGCCTCCCAGGCGATAATCAGCCGGTAGACGAGCGCGACGACACCCGGATTGGTGATCGCGCGCGAGGCCAGCGGCGAATTCGGGAAGATCGTGTCCATCGCCAGAACGTGGCGGACGAACTCCCCGTTCGTGCCGTAATCGGTGATGTTGCCCAGGGCGACCAGAATAAAGAACAGCGCGACCGTCGCGACCAGCACGGTCTTGCACAGGCGAACGATCACGGCGGCACCGTCACGGCCGCGGCGATTTTCGGAACAATTCGATTGCTTCGTCCGCCAGCAGACCGCCGGTGATGGCGATCTTGAGAAACGCGGTCCGGTCGGCGAGCTGGTGCGACGGCACCATGATCTGGCCGATCACCGTGGCAAGCTGCTCGATCGAGGCGGCGTAGACGACGCGGGTGATCCCGCACCAGATGATCGCGCCCATGCACATCGGGCACGGCTCGCCCGAGGTGTACAGCGTCGTACCGCGCAGCGCCTCGGCGCCGTGGTCGGCGAGAAAGCGGCGGATCGCCACCATCTCGCCATGCGCGGTCGGGTCGTTTGTGCGCTTGCCGTTGTTGAGGCCGCGCGCCAGGATCTCGCCATTGCGCACGATCACTGCGCCGAACGGCAGATCGGCCGCGGCGGCCAGTGCAAGCGCCTCGCGCATCAGCGGCTCGTCCGCCGCCGTCGCCGGCGCATCGATCGCAGCGGCCAGAGCCGGGGACGCGGCAGCGCCGATCGCCGCCGGCAGCGATGCGGCCAGGCCGGCAACCACCGCGCGGCGATCCACCGGCTCGCCGGTTTCGGCGGGAATGTCTTCCATGGTCATGCCTGCGCCCTCGCTGTCCGCCGGAGGCCATCGCGATACGATGGCGCGGCGCGGCGGGTTCGCCATTATCGGGCAGGCTCGGGCGCTGGCAAGCGCGACGCCGGCATGCCTAGCCGATCGCCCTCAGTGCGGTCTGCTCGACATAGGGCCGCAGCAGCGCGTCGGCGGCTTTCTGCGCGGCCGCGGCGGCGTCGGCCGGGGCGGTCTTGCCGGAGAAGATCGCCTGCACCTGGTCTTCCATCGCCTTGCGCACCGCGACCGTGTTGAAGGTGTCGAACCACGGCACCGCGAATTCGAGCTGGTCGAGCGCGATCTTCGCGTCGGGATGGTCGGCGAGGAATTGCTGCATCTCGGGCAGGTCGTAGGCTGCCTTGCGCGGCGCGAAATAGCCGGTGAAGCGGCTCCATTCGCCGGCGATCTGCGGGCTGATCAGCCAGGAAATGAGGGTCCAGGCCGCGGCCTGGCGCTCGGGCGGGTTGCCCTTGGGCAGGATCAGCGAGGCCCCGCCGATCGGCGCGGCGTTGCGCACCGCCTTGGGCAGGAACGCGACCTTGTACGGCGCCTTCATATTGTCGCGCACAAAGCTCAGCGAGCCGGTCGACAGCAGCATCATGCCGAGCCGGCCGGCAAAGAAGGCGCTGGTGCAGGCATTGGCGTCGCTGACGCCAGGCGGCATGACCTTGGCCTTGTTGACCAGCGTGTCGAGCAGGGTCAGCGCCCCCAGCGCCGACGGCGCGTTGTAGTAAACCTCGCCGCCGTAATCGTGGTTGTAGTATTGCCCGCCGTTCTGCATCACCAGCGCGCTGGTGATCCAGCCGCAATAATCGTAGGTGCCGGGGAAATTGATGCCCCAGCGCTCGCCGCCGGGCCTGGTGAGCTTCTTCGCCGCGTCGACCCATTCCGCCCAGCTCGCCGGCGGCTTGTCGGGGTCGAGCCCGGCGTCCTTGAACGCGTCGACGCTGTAATACATCAGCGGCGTCGAGTTCTGGTACGGGATGCCGTAGACCTTGCCGTCGATCACCGCGTTGGGCTTTAGCGCCGGCCAGAAATTGTCGAAAAAATCGGCTGCCTTCATCCCGCCTTTCTCGATGAGCGGGTCCCACGGCTCGACATCGCCGTTGATCATGTATTCGCGCACGAAATTGGCCGACATGATGACCGCGCCGGGCGGCTTCCCGGCCTTGATCGCGGCGCGGGTCTTGAGGCTGGTGTCGTCATAGCTGCCGGTATAGACGGCGGTCGCCTTGACCGCCGGCTGCCGGCCGTTGAAGCGCTCGATCAGCGCTTTCATCTTGTCGGCCAGCTTGCCCTGCACCGGCACCGGAAAGAACAGGTCGATCTCGACCGGGTCCGCGGCGAAGGCGGTTCTGGCCGCAGCCGTCGCGGCACCGGCGGCAAGCACGCCCGCCAGCGACGTTTTGAGCGCAGTGCGCCGGGTGATGTCGGTCATGTTCTCCCCCCGTTACTTGATGCCGGAATAGATAAAGGACGAGATGAAGCGCCGCTGGAACACCAGGAACAGGACCAGCAGCGGCGCGGCGACAAAGAAGGTGCCGGCAGCGACGACGCCCCAGGCCGAGCCCGCCTCGGCGCCCGAGGTGAAGCTCGCCAGACCGACGGTCAGCACCTGGTTCCTCGGCGACGACGCGGCCATCAGCGGCCATAGGAACTCGTTCCAGTGCGCGGTCACCGAGACGATCGCAAAGGCGACCAGGCCAGGCCGCGCCAGCGGCAGCAGCACATGGCGGATCAGCACCGCGACCCCGGCGCCGTCGAGCATCGCCGCCTCCTCGAAATCCTTGGGGATCGCGCGGAATGTCTGGCGCATCAGAAACACGCCAAAGGCCGAGGCGAAATACGGCGCCATGATGCCGGGCAGCGTGTCGTAAAGATGCAGCGCCGCCAGCGTCGCCAGGTTCGGCACGATCAAGAGCGGCGGGACCAGCAAGAGCTGCAGCAGGAACAGCGCGAAGATCAGGTCGCGGCCGGGGAAATCGAGCCGGGCAAAGGCGTAGCCGGCCATGCTGATCGTCACCAGCTGCACCGCAAGGATGCCGCCGCACATCAGTAGCGTATTGAGATACCACAGTGGAAAGCTGCCGCTTTTCCATGCTTCGGCGAAATTGCCGAGGCCGAACGGACCCGGCGGGGTCAGCGACGCGATGTCGGCCGGCACGCCCGGCCGCAGCGACGCCACAGCCATCCACGCGAACGGCACCGCCCAGACGAGCCCCGCCGCGCTCGCCGCGAGCAGCCCCCAGAGTTTGCCGTTCGCTTTCATCGCCGCACGGAAGGGAGCCGCAGGAACGACAGCTGCGTCAGCTCTCATAATGCACGCCGCGTTCGATCAGGCGGAACGAGATCAGCGACAGCGAGAGGAGCGCCGCGACGCTGACCACCGTCGCCGCCGCGGCGAGGCCGGCGTCATAATTCTGCGCCGCCTGCTGGTAGATGTAATAGAGCAGCAAGTTGGTCGCGTCGGACGGGCCGCCCTGGGTCATGGTCACGACATGGTCGACCTGGGTCAGGGCGTTGAGCAACGCGATCGGCACGACAAAGCCGAAGGTCGGGCCCAGCAGCGGCAAGGTGATGCGGCGCAGCCGCCGCCACGCGCCGGCGCCGTCGATCCTCGCCGCGTCGATCAGCTCCTGCGGCACCCCGGCGAGCCCGGCGAGAAAGAACAGCATGTAATAGCCGGTGTTCTTCCACACCGTGATCGCGATCACCGAGCCCAGCGCCAGGTCGGTGTCGCCGAGCCAGTTGATCAGCGGCACGCCGATCTTGTGCAGGTAGAAATCGAGCAGCCCGTCGCCTGGCAGCAGGATAAAGCTGAACAAAGCCGCCGCCGCGACCAGCGGGATCAGCAGCGGCATCACCACCAGGGTGCGCAGGACCGCGATGAACCGACTACTCTCGCGCAACGCCAGCGCCAGGCCCAGCGCGAGCACCAGGCTCGGCACGATCGTACCGAGCGCGTAGATCAGGTTGTTGAGCGCGGCCCGCGCGAAATGCGGATCGGCGTACAGCCGCTGGTAATTGCCGAAACCGATCGCATGATCGCCGGCAAACCGCCCGACCACCAGCGATTCGGCAATCACCCGCAGCACCGGCCCATAGGTGAAGAGGCCGAGAAACAGCAGCGACGGGGCCAGCAGCGCGACCGCCGCCGGCCACCGGCGCCGCCGCTGCCGCACCGCCGCCAGCGGTACCGCGCCGGCGCCGAGCGTGCGCTCCTCGATCGACATGGCGTTGGTCACGCGCGGTCTGTAGTCGGGCCCGATGAAGGCAGGATGATGGTTCCGAGACGGATTTGTGACGGTCCGCGCTCGTCATGGCGAGAACCGGCTACATCCAGGCCAGGTGGCCGACGAACTGGTCGATCGAGGCCTGCCAGCCGAAGCGCCGGGCATGCGCCACGCAGCGCTCGCGGGGAATATCCAAAGCGGCGCGGGCCGCTTTTTCCAGGTCGTCGTCGATGATCCCGGCGCCGCTGTCACCAATAACGTCGTTGGGGCCGGCCGAGGGAAACGCCGCGACCGGTACCCCGCAGGCCAGCGCCTCGAGCAGCACGAGGCCGAAGGTCTCGGTGCGGCTCGGCAGCACCATGACGTCGGCGGCGGCGTAATGGCGCACCAGCGCCTCCCCTGCCTGCGCACCGGCAAAATGCACGCGTGGATAGCGCCGTTTCATCGCCGCCAGCGACGGGCCGTCGCCGACCACGAGCTTCGCCCCGGGCAGATCGAGGTCGAGGAACGCCGGCAGGTTCTTCTCGACCGCGACACGGCCGACGTAAAGGAACACCGGCCGCGGCAGCGCCACCGCCGGCGCGCAACCGGGCCGGAACAGCGCCGTGTCGACACCCCGCGTCCAGGCCATGAGCCGCGCGAACCCGCGCGCGGCCAGTTCCCGCCGCACCGTCTCGGTTGCCACCATGACGCCTTGCGACGGCGCGTGAAACCGGCGCAGCGCCGCATAGGTCCAGGCCAGCGGCACACCGCAGCGGGCGCGGACATATTCCGGGAACCGCGTGTGGTAGGCCGTGGTGAACGGCCAGTCGCGCGCCAGACAACAGGCGCGCGCGGCGAGGCCGAGCGGCCCTTCGGTCGCGATATGCACCGCATGCGGCGCGAAATCCGCCAGTTGCCGGCGCAGGCTTGGCCCGGCGCCGACCGCCAGCCGGATCGAGGCGTAGCCGGGACAGGGGATCGTGCGGTAGCGGTCCGGGCCGAACACGGCGGTCTCATACCCGGCGGCGGCCAGACCGTCGCAGACCGCCGACAAGGTCCGCACGACACCGTTGACCTGCGGGTGCCACGCATCGCTGACGATGGCGATGCGCCTGCTTTCCGGGGGCCGGGCCGGCCCCGCCGGCTCGCGGGCGAGGGTCGCGGCGGGAGGGTCAGGGGCCGGTGCGAGACCCGAGGCGACGGAAGCGGTCAGCTCTCGGCCTCGACGAGGCGGCGTGCCATCGCCGGTTCGTCGGCAAACGCCGGCAACTCGGGATAGGGCAGGTCGAGCTCGCACTTCTCGGTCCAGGCGACGATCTCCAGCCGCCCGTCGAAATGCTCGACCAGGGCCGTGCAGCTCTCGACCCAATCTCCGTCATTGCAATAGAGCACGCCGCCGAGGTCGCGGATTTCCGCATGGTGGATGTGGCCGCAGACGACGCCGTCGAGGCCGCGCTTGCGCGCCTCGTCGCTCAGCGCCTCGGCGAACGAGCCGATATACTGCACCGCGTTCTTGACCTTGAGCTTCAGATAGGCCGAGAGCGACCAGTACTCGTAGCCCAGCACCCGGCGCAGCAGGTTGAAATAGCGGTTGATGTAGAGCGCGACCGTGTACGCGTTGTCGCCGAGCGCGGCGAGCCACTTCGCGTGCTTGACCACGGTGTCGAAAATGTCGCCGTGGATCACCAGCAGCCGCCGGCCGTCGGCGGTGATGTGCACCGCCTCGTCGAGCACCTCGACCCCGCCGAAATGCAGCAACGCATAGGGCCGCAGCCATTCGTCGTGATTGCCCGGCACGTAGATGACGCGCGACCCCTTGCGCACCAGGCGCAACAGTTTTTGCACGACGTCGTTATGGGTCTGCGGCCAGTACCAGGACTTCTTCAGCCGCCAGCCGTCGACGATGTCGCCGACCAGATAGATCGTCTGGGCATCGTTGTGGCGCAGAAAGTCGATCAGGTACTCGGCCTTGCAGCCGCGCGTGCCGAGATGGATGTCGCTGAGCCAGATCGTCCGGTAACGGTGCGACCCCGCGGGCGGCAGGGTATTCGGCAGGAGGCCGTTCATGCGGTCTCCGGCATCGCGTCGGAAAGCGGCGAATAGGCCCAGATCTGCGACGGCGGCAGGTTGCGCCAGACCAGCGCGACGCGGCGACCGGCGATCCCCAGGGCCTCCATCGCGACCGGCGAGGCAAAGGCGTTGGTCATCTGCAGGAACACGCCGCCCGGCCCGAGCCGTTCGAGGCACGGCTCGACCACCCGGCGCTGCTCGGGCACCGGGAACCACTTGATCGGCAGGCTCGACACCACCGCGCAGAGCCGGTCGACCCCGAGCCGCGTCAGGTGTTCGGGCAACGCGGTCGCGTCCCCGGCAATCGTCCTGATGCCCGGAAAGCTGCGCCGCAACATCGCCGCCAGGCGCGGCTCGCGTTCCATCGTAATCAGCCGCTCCGCCGGGCAGCCGGCACGCAGCAGGCCGCGGGTCAGGCTGCCGGTGCCGGCGCCGAGTTCCAGCACCGGTCCCGGCCGGGCGAAATCGACGAGGTCGGCCATGACGCAGGCGAAGCGCCGGCTGCTCGGCGTCACCGCCGCGATTTGCAGCGGCTTTTGCAGCCACAGGCCGAAAAACAAAGCGTGGTCGCCGCCCATATCGGTCTGTCACAAGGAGTAGATCGGGCGGACGCTAGCAGAGGTATGTTACACTTTTCGCACATCTACAGGTGGTATCTCGATGGTTGGACGTCGCAAAATTGTCATCGCCCGGTGCTAGAAGTCCGGCCAGGCCCGGAGCGGCACGGAGGGGAATGCGATGAACGTCAAGCCGGTCGAGACGGCGCGCCGCCAGGACCCCTTCAAGTCGGCTTTCTCCAAGGTGGCGGCGGCGGGACGCCGCCTGCGGCAGCGGAGCGGCAAGCCGCAGCGCACTGCGTGGTTGCGTGAACTGGTGCACCGCGCCCCGCCGCCGCTCGCCGCGCCGGCGCATCCGCCACAGCCCGACCCGGTAAAGCTTGCCGTGCTGGCGATGGACAGTCTCGGCCGCGCCTCGATGCGCGCCTCGTTTACCGGCGTCGAGGTCAAGGTCGCGGTGCCCGACCATGCGACAGCCGCGATCTTTCGCGCCGCGCTGTCGGAGACCGTGCGCAACCGCCCGACCGACCGGCTCGTGCGCGTGGTCGTCGATTAGCGCAAACGCGCCAGGCTCTGCCTCTGCCGGCCGTCGGCGGCGAAATTGGCGGGGTCGAGCCAGCGCTCGAACCCGGCCTTGATGCCCGGCCATTCCTTGTCGGTGATCGAGAAATACATCGTGTCGCGGTTGCGGCCGCGCACCACCATGGCCTGGCGGAACAGCCCCTCATAGGTGAAGCCGAGGCGCAACGCCGCGGCACGGCTCGGCAGGTTCCAGCTGTCGCATTTCCATTCGTAGCGGCGATAGCCGAGCCCGTCGAAGGCACGGCGCATCAGCAGGTAATGCGCCTCGGTCGCGGCCGGCCGCCGCTGCAGGCGCGGACTGAAATTGAGCGCGGCGATTTCGATCACCCCCATCGCCGGGGTGATGTTGGCGTAGGCGGCGACGCCGACCGCCTTGCCACTCGCCCGGTCGAGGATCGCGTGGAACCGGCGGTTGGGGTCGGCGCAGACGCCGGCGATCCATTCCTTCTGCTGGTCGACCGTCGCGAACGGACCGTAGGCATAGTAGGTGAAGTTGCTGCCGTCGCCCTCGGCGTTGGCGGCAAACAGATCGGCGCCGTGCCGCTCGGCGTCGAGCGGCTCGACGATGGCGAAGCGGCCCTCCATCGCGGTCGGCGGCGGCCGCTGCGCCGGCGTCCAGTCGGGCACGATGGGCCAGCCGATAGGCTGGCCGAACGCGTTGCGCCGCGGCGCGGGCGTGCCGGCGTAGCGGCCGGTCAGCGGACGGTAAAGCGTCGCCTTGCCGCCGGTGACCCGGCGGGCGCTGGCCGCATCGGGGAAGACGCCGATGCCGCGGAACGGCGTCGTGCCGTCGAGGCCGGCGCCGGTCAGCCAGGTCACGCCGTCGAGCGGCTCGGGGGCGGCGCGATCGGCCACCGCGAGCACGCCGCCTTCGGGGATCTCCGGCGCCGCTTCCAGCCCGTCGAACAGGTTGCGGCGATGCAGGCTTTCGTCGACGAGACGGGCCCACGGCCCCATGCCGCGCACGCTGAGATAGGTTCCGCTGGTGAAGACCGCGGGAGACGCGACCGTGTACATCGCCAGCGACGGCGGCACACCCGGGTCGAGCGCCGCAAAGCGCTGCGCCGACAGCACGCCCGGCACCGAGGCCATCGCCGCGAGGTGCCCTCTGTACCACGCGTCCCATTCCGGGCGGCGGCTCGGCTCGATGAGGCCGCTTTCGCTGAAGAAGATCATTTGAACATCAGCCAACACGCGCCGATGCCGACCGTCAACACCGTCAGCGGCGCGCCGACCCGGAAATAGGCCCAAAAGCCGATTTGCACGCCCTGCGCCTGCGCCCCTTGGACGACGATCAGGTTGGCGACCGAGCCGAGGATCGTCAGGTTGCCGGCGAGGGTCGAGGCCATCGCCATGGTAAGCCAGGCGCGGTCCGGATCGCCGGCTGCCGCGATGAACGGCCGCAGCACCAGCACCGCCGGGACATTGCTGACGAGGTTCGACAGGACAGCCGTGACCAGGCCGAGCACCGGCACCTGGTCCAGATGCAGCCGGCCGGCCGCGGCGACGGCCTCGGGTGTCAGCAGCGCTTTTTCGCACCCGGAGACGACGACGAACAGCCCGGCGAACATCAGCAACAACGGCCAGTCGATCTCGCGATAGATGCGCTCGCTGCGGACGATCCGGGTCAGCAGCATGACGCCGCCGGCGACCAGCGCGACGAGCGGCGGCGGAAGGCCGGCAAAGAAGGCCGCCACCATCGCCACCGTCACGCTCAGCGCCTTGACCGCCAGCGGGCGGTGCAGATGGGCGGGCCGGGCGTGGCCCTCGAACCCGCCGCCGCGGCGAAATTCCGCCCGGTGCAGGAGCCGGATCAGCGCAAAGGTCAGCACCAGCCCGGCGGCGGCGACCGGCGACAGCACCGCCGCGAAGCGGCCGTAGGCGATGCCGGAGAAGCTGCCGATCAGGATGTTCTGCGGATTGCCGGTGATCGTCGCGGTGCTGCCGATGTTCGAGGCCGTCGCCACCGCCAGCAGGTAGGGCACCGGGTCGCGCCGCAGCCGGCGGGCGATATCGATCACCAGCGGCGTCATCACCAGGCAGATCGCGTCGTTGAGCAGGAAGGCCGAAAAGATGCCGGCGCTGAGGATCACCGCCGCCAACAGCGGCAACGGACGGCGCGCATGCGCGACCACCCAGCCGGTGACGAGGCGAAAGAACCCCGAGAGCCGCAGGTTGCCGACGACGATCATCAGCCCGAGCAGCAATGCCAGGGTCGGCAGATCGATCGCCTTGCCGAGATCGTCGAGCCCGACCGCGCCGACCGCCAGCATCAGGCTGCCGCCGACCAGCGCCGCCCCCGCGCGGTCGAGGCGCAACCCCGGCGCCCGGCCGATCGCCACGACGACATAGGTCAGCCCGAAGATCGCCGTCGTCGCGGCCGTCGCGGCGGGGCTCACGCGGCGGCTCGGCGGATGTTCCCGGTTTCCGGCATCGCGCGAGGATAGCACCAAGCCGGCCGCCGCGGCTCGGCAGACCCCCTCCCCGCTATCCCCGGACAGTCCCGGAGAGCCTGACATGGGAGGCCGCGACAAGCTCGGCCAAGCGAGGAGGGAGTTGAAGCGGTCTGCGTCGAGATGAACCCGCGAGGCGCCGCAACGGTTCCGTTTACGGCACCGTTCCCATTCACTTGCGCAGCAGAAACTCACGGCCGGCCTTGACCATCGGCTCGCCGTCAAAGGCGATGATGTCCGCGGTGGCGTAGGTCTCGCGCCACTGCTCCGGTAGGTAGGAACCCGTGCCGACCGCGTTGATCGGCGCGTTGGCCGCCGCCATCATCCGGCATTTCTGCGGCCCGAAACCCGAGCTGGCGACAATGCGCGCGTTCGGGAAGCCGGCCTCGTCGAGCACCAGCCGCATCTGCCACAGCGCCGCCGCCGACACGCCGGTGCCGACCAGGTCGCGCAGCTCGTCCTCGGTGCGGTAGCCGCGGATCGCTTGCGGCGCCTGCGCTTCGAGGATCGCGTAGGACGCAGCGAGGTCCAGACCCTCGCAATAGCGCCCGCCCGGCGTGTCCATGCGAAAGGCGAGATTGCCGCGCGCCGCCAAGTCGGGGAACCGCCGGCAGACCGCGACCGCGTCGCTGGTCTCGCGGCCGAAATAGTCGACCAACACGGTGAGCGGCTCGTCGGGAAAGGTCTCACGGAACATCTCGGCCGCGCGCACGGTCGAGCCGGCATAGCCGATCAGGGCATGCGGCATCGTGCCGATGCCCTTCTGCTGCCCGAAATACGGCGCGGTGACGTCGGTGGCGCAGCCGACAAAGCCGATCGCGTCCGCCACCCGCTTGGCGTAGGCCGAGCCGACCGAGGCCGCGTACGCCATCATCTCCGCCATCTCGGCGCCGGCGCAGTGCCGCGCATCCATCGCCAGGAATGCGACCTTCGGCAGGTCGCAGCACATGCCGGCCGCGTTATAGGCGGCGACGCAGGCCGGCCCCAGCTTTTGCAGCATCAGCGTTTCGAGATCGACGAGGTGCCGCAGCGGCCCGCCGACGTAAAAGATCACCTCGCCGGCGCCGACCATCTCGCCTTCGGCGTAGTTGAGCTCGATGTCGAACGTGACGCCGCGCAGGGCGGCCATCTCGTTGAGGAAGTCGACCGCCAGGCGCGGGGTCGAGATCACCGGGCGGCGCATGAACACCGCGTAGGTGGCGCGGCGGTCGCCGAACCGCCCGACGATCGCCTTGGTCTTCAGGAAATAGCTGTCGGTATGGGCGGCGAGCGCCGCTTCTCGCTCGCTCGCCGCCCGCCCGCCAAAGCCGTTCGCCACCGCCGGCGCCTATTTCGCCGCCAGCGCCCGGCCGAGCTCGCTGGCGGGGCCGAACCCGGCCTGGCCCTGCCGCTCGCGCTTCAGCGCCTCGGCGATCTCGAACGCCAGTTCGAGCGCCTGGGTGGCGTTGAGCCGCGGATCGCAATGCGTCAGGTAGCGATGGCCGAGCACCTCCTCGCTGATCGCCTGCGCGCCGCCGAGGCATTCGGTGACGTTCTGGCCGGTCAGCTCGAAATGCACCCCGCCGGCATGCGTCCCCTCGGCGAGATGCACCGCGAAGGCGGCATGCAGCTCGGCGAGGATGCGGTCGAAATGCCGGGTCTTCAGCCCGTTGGCGGCGGTGGTGGTGTTGCCGTGCATCGGGTCGATGCACCACACGACCTTCTTGCCCTCGCGCTCGACCGCGCGGATCAGCGGCGGCAGCTTGGCCTCGACCGTGTCGGCGCCCATGCGGGTGATCAGCGTCAGCCGGCCCGGGATGTTGGCCGGGTTGAGCCGGTCGATCAGCCGCAGCAGGTCGTCATGTTCGAGGCTCGGCCCGCATTTCATGCCGATCGGGTTTTTCAGCCCGCGCATGAACTCGACATGCGCGCCGTCGAGCTGCCGGGTGCGATCGCCGATCCACACGAGATGCGCCGAGCAGTCGTACCACTGGTCGGTCGTCGAATCGATGCGGGTCAGCGCCTCCTCGTAGCTGAGGAACAGCCCCTCATGCGCGGTATAGAACTCGGTCTCGCGGATTTGCGGCGTCGTCTCCGAGGTGATGCCGCACGCCTCCATGAAGCCCAGCGTCTCGGTCAACCGGTCCGCCAGCTCGCGATAGCGCTCGCCCTGCGGCGAGTCGGCGACAAAATCCTGGTTCCACGCGTGGACCCGATGCAGGTCGGCGTAGCCGCCCTGGGCGAAGGCGCGCAGCAGGTTGAGCGTCGCCGCCGACTGGCTGTAGGCCTGGATCATGCGCGACGGGTCCGGCTCGCGCCCGGCGGCGTCGAACTCCAGCCCGTTGATGATGTCGCCGCGATAGGAGGGCAGCGTCACCTCGCCCTGCTTTTCGACGTCGGACGAGCGCGGCTTGGCGAACTGCCCCGCCATGCGCCCGACCTTGACCACCGGCATGCCGCCGCCAAAGGTCAGCACCACCGCCATCTGCAGCAGCACCTTGAACATGTCGCGGATGTTGTTGGGGTGGAACTCGGCGAAGCTCTCGGCGCAATCACCGCCGAGCAGCAGGAACGCCTTGCCCTCGGCGACCGCGGCGAGCCGCTCCTGCAGCCGCCGCGCCTCCCCGGCGAAGACCAAAGGCGGGTAGTTGCGCAGCGTCTTCTCGACCTCCTTGAGGCCGGCTTCGTCCTGGTAGCCGGGCACCTGCCGGATCGGCAGGCCGCGCCAACTATCGGGTGACCATTGCGTGTTCATCGCAACCTACCTTGGCGCAGGCCGGCTAGCGTGTCGAGGGGTGGTTTAGGCATGAAACACCTCCGGGTTGGAGGCCACTCCACCGGGGCGACATGCGGGTCAGGATGAGAAATCAGGTCCCTGAAACACAAAAGCCGCCTCGGAGGGGCGGCTTCGGGACAAACGCAAACGCGCTCCTAGGCCGCCAACCTATACCGGCGGTACCAAAATCGCGCGACGAGAAGCGGGATCATCTGCTTCATGGCTGCGGAACCTACGAGCGCGAGAGACGGGATGCAAGGGGTTTATAGCGGGCGCTCGATGATGAAGGGGTGGAGTCGGGCGGCAAACTGTTCTTCGGACAAGCGGCGCTCGATGAGCTCGACGGTCGGGCCTTCCCAATATTCTGAATCCTCGATGTCGAGATCGAAGCCGTTCAGGCGCAGGAAATGCCACATCGAGCCGAACGCCGTTCGCTTGTTGCCCTGCTCGAACGCGTGCGCCTGTGCGATCCCGGCCAGCAATCGAACGGCAAGCGCGACGATATCCTCCTCGCCATAGGCGAAAGCATTTTGTGGGCGTGCCACGGCGCCTTCGAGCAGAGCAATATCGCGGAGGAAATGCCGTTCTCCGGTTTCCTCCACCTCCAGCCTGTTTTTTCGATTACCGCGGCGACGGGCAGCCAGCGCGGCTCATTTGGCAAGGGCGGCTCGCAGCTTGGGAAAGCGCGACATGAACTCGCGCGTCAGCGTCTCGTGATCGACCTCGCCCTTTACCGGCTTGGCGCGCAGAACTTGCTTTTCCGCACGCGGCTTCGCGGCCGGCTTCGACTGGGTGCTGTCGCGGTCGATGGTGTCCATGACGGCAATGTGGGGCGCCAACGCCGATTTGTCCATTCCGGCGAAGGGGTAAGGGTCTACTCGGCCGCGGCTTTCTTCGGCGGGCGGACGTATTTGTCGCGCATGGTGACGAATTCCTCGGCGGCGCTCGGGTGGATGCCGACCGTGGCGTCGAATTGCTTCTTGGTGGCGCCGCATTTGATCGCGATCGCCAAGCCCTGGATGATCTCCGGCGCATCGGGGCCGAGCATATGGCAGCCGACGACGCGGTCGCTCCTGGCGTCGACGACGAGCTTCATAAAGGTACGCTCGTCACGGCCGGACAGCGTGTTCTTCATCGGCTTGAAGCGCGACTGGTAGATGTCGACCTCGCCGTATTGCTTGCGCGCCTGCTCCTCGGTGAGGCCGACCGTGCCGATCGGCGGTTGCGAGAACACCGCCGAGGGCACGTCGTCGTGGTCCATACGGATCGGGTTGTTGTTGTAGAGCGTCTCGGCGATGGCGCGGCTCTCGGCGATCGCCACCGGGGTCAGGTTGATGCGGTCGGTCACATCGCCCACCGCATAGATGCTCTTGACCGAGCTGCGCTGCCACTCGTCGACCTTGATCGCGCCGTTCTTCTCCATCGCGACGCCGACCTCTTCGAGCCCGATGCCCTTGGTGTTGGGTTTGCGGCCGGTGGCGTACATCACCACGTCGCAGGAAATCTCCTGGCCCATATCGGTGTAGACGTCGTAGCCGTGCGGGCGCTTCTCGATGCGCTGGACATTCTGCCGCGCATGGATTTTGACGCCGCGGCCGCGCATTTCCTGCGCCAGGTTGATGCGGACATCGTCATCGAAGCCATACAGCAGCTCCTCGCGGCGGATGATCTCGTGCACCTCGCTGCCGAAGCCGTTGAAGATGCCGGCAAACTCGACCGCGATGTAGCCGCCGCCGACGATCACGATGCGGCGCGGCCGTTCCGTGAGGTCGAGCGCCTCGTTGGACGAGATCACATGCTCGATGCCGGGCACATCGGGCGTCTCCGGCCAGCCGCCGACCGCGATCAGGATGTTTTCGGCGGTATAGCGCTTGCCGCCGACCTCCACCGTGTGCGGATCGACGACCACCCCGCGGCCGTCGATGATCTGCACCTTCGCGTTCTTCAGCATGTTGACGTAGATCTGGTGAAGGCGGTCGAGCTCCTTGTCCTTCGCCTCGATCAGCGCCCCCCAGTCATGCGTCGCCGGCGGCACGCTCCAGCCGAAGCCGGGCGCATCGGCAAAGGCTTCGGCGAATTGCGAACCGTAGACCAGGAGCTTCTTCGGCACGCAGCCGCGCAGCACGCAGGTGCCCCCGATGCGCAGATCCTCGCAGATCGCGGTGCGCGCGCCATAGGCGCCGGCGCGGCGGGTGCCGGCGACGCCGCCCGAGCCGGCGCCGATCGTGAAGAGGTCGAAATCGTAGCGAGGCATGGCACGGAACTCCTGAGGGAGAACGTTCTTGTCCTTCTGGTTGTCACAACCGGGTGTAAGCTGCAAGCGCCGTCACGTGGCGCGGCGTGCAAAGGGGAGAGGATCACATGCAATATCTTGTCGAGGGCACAGGCGGCCCGGGCTTCGGCTCTCCAGCCGAGACGATGGCCGTGCTGGAGAACACGATCCTTCCCGATTTCGACAGCCTGATGAAGATGGAGGCCGAAGGGAAAATCCTCGCCGGCGGGCTGCGGGTCGGCGACCGCGCTTTTGTCTTCATCATCGAGGCCGGCGACAATGACGAGGCCGATCGGATCGTCCGGGCGATCCCGTTCTGGGGCCTGCTGCAATGGAAGGTGACGCCGCTGCAAAGCGTCGCCCGCCGCGCCGCGATCGAACGCGCCAACCTCGCGGCGCTCAAACCCGGCTGATCGGCGTTTTCTCGCCGGATATTACGCTCCGATCAACACCAACAGCTTGGCGCGGATCTCATCGAGGACCGCGACCGGCACCGCGGCGCCGGTGTAGGCGATGGGTCTGGCCATCGCATCGATGCTGCGGACATAACTGGTGAGGATTTCGCTCGAGATAGGCAGTCCTGCGGGCAAGACGACGCTCGACGCAAACGGTCGCACGCGTGAGGTCACCGGGCACACGATCACGAAGTGACTTGCGCGCCAGAGGGCGGATGGCGACAGGACCACGGCCGGTCGCCGGCCGCTTTGCTCCCGGCCTACCCGTGGATCAAACTCGGTCCAGATAAGATCGCCCGCCTCCGGTTCGTACGGCATGGACTATTTCACGATCTCGCGCCCGACATCGGGACCCCAATCGAATGCCTCGTGCATTGCCTCGGGCGTCATGCCGTCCAGTAATTCAGCGAGGATATAGCGGTGCGGCATCGGCGACACGATGACCCGGTCGCCCTCGGCGGCCACATCGACCTGGGCTCCCGCTCGCAACCCGACCTGCTCCGCGATGTCCTTCGGGATGCGCAGGCCAAGACTATTGCCCCACCGGGTGACACTCACCAGCATCATGGCGTTCCTTGGATATGCGGCGGATATATTGGCCGCCTGCACCGGGCGCAAAAAGGGTTTACTTCCCGACCCAGGCGGTGATGTCGAAATAGAGCGGCACGCGGGACTTGTCGGGTTTGATCATGCCGAGCAGGTCGTATTCGCGGTCGTTTTGGGCGACGCGCGTCTGGTATTCGATGTGCCAGGTCGGGAAGTGGCTGGCGATATAGGCGTGCTCGGCGACGACGCCGTGAAACTCGTCGGCGATGCCGGGCAGGACGATCGCCGTCGCCGCGCTGGCGCCGCCTGCCGCATCGGAGGGCGGCGCCGGCTGGGCCTGTGCGGCGGCGGCCCAACTTAGCCAAAAGGCGACAGGGATTGCGGCGACACGGATCGCGATCTTCACCTGGTTTCCTCGAGCCGTAAACCGATAGCGATATCGCTGCGGGCCGCCGCGATTACAACCATCCCGCGCTCGCCCGCCGGCCGGGAAATGCACTACGATCGCCTGCCACGGACCAGGAGGGAAACATGCCGGCAAACGTCATCAACACGGCAAAGGCGCGATTGGCGGCGGGAGAGCTGGCGCTCGGCGTGATCCTGCGCCAGTCCCGCACGGTCGACATCGCACCGGTGATGAAGGCGTGCGGCTATGACTGGCTGTTCCTCGACCTCGAACACAACTCGATGGACCTCGACATGGCGGTGCAGATCGCGGTGGCGGCGCTGGGCGCCGGGATCGCGCCGCTCGCCCGCGTGCCGGCCCGCCAGCTGTGGATGGCGACGCGTTTTCTCGACGGCGGCGGGCTCGGCATCGTCATGCCGCATGTCGACACGCCCGACGAAGCCCGCGAGATCGCCGCGGCACTGCGCTATCCGCCGCTGGGGCACCGTTCGGTTGCCGGCGGCCTGCCGCATCTGCGTTATGAAAAGCATTCGCTGGCCGAGACCTGCGCTGCGATCAACGCGGCGACGATGGTCGTCGTGATGCTGGAGACGCCGCAGGCGATCGCCAACGCCGAGGCCATCGCGGCGGTGCCGGGGATCGATTCGCTGCTGATCGGCACCAATGACCTGGCGATGGAGCTGGGCATTCCCGGCGGCTTTGGCGACGAGCGCATCGTCGCCGCCTATCAGGCGGTGGTCGATGCCTGCCGCAAGCACGGCAAGCATGCCGGCGTCGGCGGCATCGCCGACCGGGCGCTGTTGCAGCGCTATATCGAGATGGGCGTGCGGGTGGTGCTGCCGGGCAGCGACCTCGCCTTTATGCAGAGCGCCGCCGGTGCGACCGCCGCGACGATGCGCGGCTTTCTCTGAACACCGCTGCGATGTCGTTCCGGGGGCATCGCGCAGCGATGAACCCGGAACCATCGCGCGCGCCGATCCGCCATGCCGCCGCGATCGCGGCCTCCCGGAACGACAAGGGTAAGGCGTGGTTGAGAAGCTGAGCCTGGCGGTCGGCCGCGACACCGCGCCGGATGTGCTGCGCGGCATCCTGCTGATGTGCGCCGGCGTCGCGCTGTTCCCGCTCATGAACGCCGAGGTCAAGCTGTTGACCGCGCGCTATCCGGTGATCGAGATCACCTGGGCGCGGTTCACCGGCCACCTGATCGTCATGCTGATCGTCTTCCTGCCGCAATACGGCAGGCGGCTGGTCGCGACGCGCCGCCCCCTGGTGCAGCTGGCCCGCTCGCTGCTGATGCTGATCAGCAACGGCATTTTCGTGCTGGCGATCGGCACGGTGCCGCTCGCCACCGCATCGGCGATCGGCTTCACCTCGCCGCTGATCGTGACCGCGCTGTCGGTGCCGCTGTTGCGCGAGCCGGTCGGGTGGCGGCGGTGGAGCGCGGTCTGCGTCGGGTTTGCCGGCGCGCTGCTGATCATCCGGCCGGGCACCGGGTTTCACGACCCGGCGGTGCTGCTGCTGCTCCTGTCGTCGGCCGCCTATGCGCTGTACCAGATCGCGACGCGTTGGGTGATGGCCTATGACAACCCCGCGACCGGGATCATCTTCGCCGCGCTGCTGGGGTCCCTGGGCACCAGCCTGGTGCTGCCGTTCATCTTCGTGATGCCGGCCAGCCTGCTCGACCTGGCGATGCTGCTGTCGCTCGGCGGCCTCGGCGGGCTGGGGCATTTCCTGGTGATCAAGGCGTTCCAGGCGGCCCCCGCCTCGGTGATCGCGCCGCTGGGATATGTCGAGCTGCTCGGCACCGCGGTGCTCGGTTATCTGATTTTCGCCAATTTCCCCGACGCGCTCACCTGGGTCGGCGCGCTGATCATCATCGCCTCGGGCCTCTACATCGCGATGCGCGAACGCAGACGCCTCGGAATCCGATAGCCGTGTCCTCTAACGGTGAGGAAGCGTGATCAGGTCCGGAACGCCGGATCGAGCTTGTCGCACAGCCGCAGCAGCGCCGGCCATTCGCGCTGACCGCCGAGCCGCACGTTGGTGCCGGCATTGGCGAATTGCGCCGCCTGCTTCTCGCAGGTCTCCTCCGGCGGGAACACCAGCTTGGCGCCGGACGCGCAGGCTGCCTGCGCCTTCAATTGGGCCTCGGCCGCGCGCTCGAAATGATAGGTGTAGGAGAACGCCTCGGCGACGTTGCGGCCGGTGGCCAGCAGGCCGTGGTTGCGCAGCACCAGCACCGGGTGGTTGCCGATCGACTGCTGTAGCCGGGTGCGCTCGTCCATGTCGAGCGAGACGCCTTCGTAATCGTGATAGCCCAGCCGGTTGTGGAAGCGCATCGCCCACTGTGACAAGGGCAGCAGCCCTTCTTCCTGCACGCCGACCGCGATATCGGCCTCGGTATGGGTGTGGATCACCACCTCGACATCGGGCCGGCCGAGATAGATCGCGCCGTGAATGACCACGCCGGCATAGATCGGCGCGTATTCGGACGGCTCGACGAGGTTGCCGTCGAAATCGACCTTGAGGATGTTCGACGCCGTCACCTCGTCGAACATCAGCCCCATCGGGTTGATCAGCATATGGTTCGGCTCGCCCGGCACCCGCGCCGAATTATGCGTGAGGATCAGGTCGTCCCAGCCGAAATGCGCGATGAGCCGGTAGCAGGCGGCGAGATCGACCCGCACCGCCCATTCCTCCGGGCTGATGTGGCGCGGCCGCGAAGCCTGGATGTTGAGCGCGTCCATATAGGTCTTCTCCTTCCGTTCACGGTGCGCGGCGAACGATGCTGATGCGGTCGCGCCAGTTCATCGGCACAGCCTACACCCCGATCACGCCGGCGCGAAGCACGGCACCGGCGGGCCGCCTTCGGTCGGCTTGAACACGACCTTGACCTTCTGCCCGATCTTGATCGCGTCGAGATCGCAGTCGACGATGTTGGTCATCATCGTCGGCCCCTCGGCGAGCGTCACATAGGCGATCGCATAGGGCACCGGCGCGCCGCGGCGCATCACGCTGTAGGTGTAGACGACGCCGTCCCCCGAGGCCGGCTGCCAGGCCGTGTCGGCGCTGAAGCAGAACGGGCAATGCGCGCGCGGGTACATGTGCACCTCGCCGCAGGCGTTGCATTTCTTGATCAGCAGCTTGCCCTCGGCGCAGGCGTCCCAATAGGGCTGGGTTTCGAGATTGGGCTGCGGCGCCGGGATCTTGCGTTCGGCCATGACCTCTACTCCCGTTCCATGATGACCGTCGCGGCGCCGTGCCGCGTGCCGAGCGAGCCGCCGGTGCCGTGCGCCAGCGCGATGTCGCAGTTGCGCACCTGCACCGCCGGGTGCGCCTCGCCGCGCAGTTGGCGCACCGCCTCGACCACCTTGGTGAGGCCGCCGCGGTTCGACGGGTGGTTGTTGCACAGCCCGCCGCCGTCGGTGTTGAACGGCAGCTTGCCGGTGCCCGAGATCAGGTTGCCGTCGCTGACGAACCTGCCGCCCTGGCCCTTCTCGCAAAAGCCGAGATCCTCGATCTGCATCACCACGGTGATCGTGAAGCTGTCGTAGATCGAGGCGTATTTGATGTCGGCCGGTTTGACCCCGGCCTCGGCAAAGGCGATCGGCCCCGACACGACCGCGCCCGAATAGGTCAGGTCGAGCTTGCCGCCATACTGGTTCTTCGGCCCCTCGCCGACCCCGATCACCTTGACCTTGGGCCGCTTGAGGCTCTTCGCGATCTCCGGCTTGGCGAGGATGATCGCCCCGCCGCCGTCGCTGATGACGCAGCAATCCAGGCGGTGCAGCGGGTCGGCGATCATCGGCGAGTTGACCACGTCCTCGACCGTCACCACGTCGCGCAGCATCGCATGCTCGTTGTACTGCGCGTGGTGCGAGGCGGCGACCTTGACCCAGGCGAGCTGCTCGCTGGTGGTGCCGTACTGATGCATGTGGCGCATCGCGCACATCGCGTACATGTTGGCGGTCGCCGGGCCGTAGGGGAACTCGAACCCCGATTCCGGCATCGGCACGGCGGGGGCGCGCGGCGCCGTGCCGGTCTGCATGTTCTCGGCGCGCGGCCGGCCGGCGAGCGTGATCAGCGCCACGTTGCACTTGCCGAGCGCGATCGCCTCGGCCGCGTGCCCGACCTGCAGCAGGTAGGACGAGCCGCCGGTATCGGTCGAATCCCAATGCTTCAGCTTGAGGCCGAGATAGTCGATCATCGACAGCGCGCCGAGCCCGGACATGTCGCCGGCGGCGCAGAAATAGCCGTCGATGTCGTTCTTGCTGATCCCGGCGTCCTCGATCGCGCCGCGCGCGCATTCGGCGTGGAGCTGCGGGATCGTCTTGTCGGTGGCGAGCCGCGTCGGATGCTCGTAGACGCCGATGATGTAGGACTTGTCCTTGATGCTCATGCCGGTGCGGCCCTCCCTGACGGCGGGCAAGGATGGGATACCAGCCCGCGTGCCGGGTCAATCCCGGATCGCGCGTAGCCCACCGGATAAACTGTGATTTGACCTTGCCCGCGAGGAAATTCTATCGTCGGTTGTCGTCGCACCCAACCCGGGCAGGCATGTCATGCGGTTAACAACAGGCCTTATTTTCGGCTCGCTGCTGTGCGCCGCGTCAGCGGCGCAGGCGGACAAACTCGATCTGTCCACCATCAAATGCCAAGACTTTCTGAAAAGCAGCAAGGATAACATTGCCGTCATCATCACCTGGCTCGATGCGTATTATAAAGACGAGAGCGCACCGCCGGTCATCGATTTCGACAAGTTCACCAGAAACTCGAAGAAGCTGGCCAGTTACTGTGCCGAGAACCCGGATACCGGCTTGATCACGGCAGCCGACAAGACGCTCGGCGCCAAGTAGCGCCAGCCGCGCGTCAGCCGACGATCTGAGCGATCCCGGCCGCGTCGTAGCCGAGTTCGCGCAGGATCTGCTGCGTGTGCTCGCCGAGCCGCGGCGGCGGCTGGTTCCGGTCCGAGCGCGTGTCGGAGAACGAGACCGGGAACGGCATCGTCGTCAGCCGCCCCTCGGTCGGATGGTCGAGCGGCCGGAAGAAGCCGGCGTCGTTGAGATAGGGGTCGCGCACCACGCCCAGCAAATCGTTGACCGCGCCGTTGGGTACATCGGCGGCGTCGAGGCGTTGTTTCCACGCGGCGGTCGAGCGCGTCTTCATCACCCCGGCGAGCCAGGTGTAAAGCGCGTCGATGTTCTCGGTGCGGTGCTCGATCGTGTCGAAGCGCGGGTCTTCCGCCAGCTCGGCCGCCTCGCACGCGCCGAACAGCCCGCGCCATTGCCGGTCGGTGGTCGCCAGCAGGCAGATATGGCCGTCGCTCGTCGCATAGGGCCGGCGGTACGGGGTCAGCATGCGCGGATAGCCGAGCCCCTTTTCCGGCTCGCCGAAAACGCCGTGCCACAGATGGTCGACCAGGTTGAACGCCGCCATGGTATCGACCATCGGCACGTGGATTTGCTGCCCCCGCCCGGTCCTCTCGCGCGCATAGAGCGCCATGCCGATCATCGACGCCAGCACATAGCCGGTGAGCTTGTCGGCGATCACCATCGGCGCGTAGCGCGGGCTGCCGTCGCTGTCATGGTTGAGCGCGGCAAACCCGCTCTCGCCCTGGATGATGTCGTCGAACGCGCCGCGATCGGCATGCGCGCCGTCCACCCGCCAGCCGCTCGCCGACGCATGGATGAGCCGCGGGTTGACGGCCGCGAGCGCCGCATGGTCGATGCCCAGCCGCTTTGCCGCGCCCGGCCGCATGTTGTGCACCAGCACATCGGCGCCGGCCGCCAGCCGGGCCAGCGCCCCCCGCGCGGCCGGCCGCTTCAGGTCGAGCACGATGCTTTTCTTGTTGCGATTGATGTTGAGGAAATAGGCGGCCATGCCGGGATGCCGCGCCGGCCCCAGCGCGCGCATGACATCGCCTTCGGGCGGCTCGACCTTGATCACCTCGGCGCCGAGATCGCCGAGGATCTGCGTCGCCACCGGCCCCAACACCACCGCCGTCAGATCGATGACCCGAACGCCAACCAACGGACCCGGCATACGCTGCTCCTCCTGGCTCGCCGCCCCGGAACCCCGTTTTCACCGAGGCGGCGAGAAAGTGTAGGCTGGACGCTCCCATAGCCGCCACAGGTGAAACCGTGCCCGATGCCCCCCACCCCGACGATCTCGCGCGGGTCAAGGCCTGGTTCGAGCGGCTGTCGGCGCATGTCCGCGCGGTCGATTACGAGGGCGCCCGGCCGCTCTTTGCCGGCGATATGATCGCGTTCGGCACATTCGAGAATTTCATCACCGGGCGCGACCGGGTCGAGCGGGCGCAGTGGCGCAACGTCTGGGGCGTGACCAGCGGGTTTCGTTATCGCGCCGACGACATCCGCGCGATCGTCTCGGCCGACCGGCTGACCGCGATCGGCATGGGGGTGTTCGACTCGACCGGCTACCACCCGGACGGCGCCTCCTATGCGCGCCCCGGCCGCACGACGGCGGCTTTCTCGCGCGCCGCGATCGGCGACGATTGGGTCGCCGACCATACCCATATGTCGCTGTTCCGCGACGTGCCGAGCGTGTCCTACGGCAGGTCGGGCGGCGCGCCGGGCGGCAAGTCGCACAACGGCTGAAACCGGATCGCTCGCCGCGCCGTATTAACCGCTCGGCTGGTTGTACCAGTGCGCCGGTGTCCTATAAGGTCGGCGCTTCCACTATTGATGCGACAGGGGTCGAGATGGCGACGATGCGGATCATCGGGGCGGCGGCGGCCGGGCTTTGGTTGGGATTGGCCGCGGCGCACCCCGCCTCGGCCGACGGCCTCGCGCGTTTCGAGAAGGCGATCAAGGGGCAGATTCCCCCCGGTGCGCTGACCTACAAGAGCAGCAAGGGGCTGAGCGATGACGGGTTTGAACTCGACGACGTGGTGATCACCCCGCCGGAATCGGACAAGGACAAGAAGCCCCAGCCGATCAGCGTCAAGACCATCACCGTCGAACGCTTCGATTTCGACTCGGTCGACAAGCAGCAGCCGCCGCTTTACGCCAAGATCAAGTTCGACGGGGTCACCGCGGGGTCGAACGCCGGCGGTTTCGATCTGAAGCAGATGGCCGATATCGACAATGTCAGCGCCGATTTCGGCATCGACTACCGGCTCGACGGCGACAAGAAGACCTTCACGCTGCGGCGGCTCGAACTGAACCTCAACGGCCTCGGCAAGCTGCAGACGTCGTTCGTCATCGACGGGCTGAGCGCCGACGCCGCGACCAAGCCGGACGAAGCGATGAAAGACGCCTTCCTCAAGACCGGCGACATGACTTACGACGACCATTCGCTGCTGTCGAAAGTCGTGCCGGTCGCCGCGGCGATGCAAGGCACCGACGCCAAGGCCCTGGTCGCCCTGGCGATCGCCACGCTCGACGGCATGCGCGAGAACCAGAGCGCGGCGGCGCAAAAGGCCATCGACACGCTCGTCGCCTATATCGAGGACTATGCCAAGCCCAAGGGCCCGTTGAAGATCACCCTCAACCCGCCCGACAAGGTGTCGAGCGCGCAGCTGAGCGATGCGAAGACCGCCGACGATTTCGTCAAGCTGCTCGGGCTTCAGGTGAGCTATGCCGGCAGCCGCAGTTCCAAGCCCGGCGCGGCCGCCGCCGCGGCGAAAGACGTCCCGGCGAAGGACGAAGACGAGGACGACGACGACAAGAAGACGCTCAACAAGAAAAAATAGGCCGCCTCGGGACGGTAGCCCCGGAATGGTCGCCCCGGGATGGTCGCCTAAGGGGGCGGTGGCACGCGCTACGGCGGGCCGCCGCCCGACCCCGGGCGATCGTGGCGGCTACCAGCCGTGATGGTAATAGCGGTCGTGGCGGCGCATCGCGGCGCGGTGGTGGCCGACCATGCAGCCGATCCCGGCGCCGATCAGCCCGTGATGGCCGGCAAAATGGCCGGCGACCCCGCCGACAGCCGCGCCGCTCAGGCAGCCGGCCTGCGCCGGCTGCACCGCCGCGATCCCCGACAGCGCCACGACACCGGCCAGCAACATCCCTAGTCTCTTCACGATCGATCCTCCGCATTGAAGCGCCCAAAGGGCCCATGCCGGAGGGAACGGCGGATCGGCTGACGAGGTTCCTGGCGAGGTTCAGCGCCAGGGGCGTGCGTCAGGCGAGCAGGCCCTTGAGCCTGATGACCGCGGCGCCGGGTGCGGTCAGCACGGGGCAGCGCACCGCCGCCCTGACCGCGGCCGCCGCCCGCGAGGTCGAGAAATGCGCGAGCAGCACCGCGTCATGATCGGCAAAGCGCGGCGCGGCGCTCGCCAGCAGCCGGTCGTGCTCAGCGGCGTCGCCGGCTTGCAGCGCCTTCATCGCCCCCGCCACGCAAAAGCTCGACAGCGCCGCCCGGCCGCCGGCGATGTCGCGGAACTCAGCCTCCATGCCGGCCACGCTGGGTTCGAACGTCGCCAGCATGCCGAGCCGTTTGCCCGCCGCCAGCGCCGCTGCGAACATCGCCTCGTTCGGCTTGAGCACCGGCACCTTGGCCTTGTCCGCCGCCGCCTCGATCGCCTCGCCGAACGCCGAGCAGGTGAAGAGGATGCCGGCCGCACCATTGTCCTCGGCGTATTTCGCCAGCAGCAGAAAGCGGTCGACCATCGCCGGCGTCAGCGCGCCGTCGCGCTCCCGGTCGCGCGACAGCGAGGTGTCGAGAATGTCGACGCATTCCGCCTCGGGCCACAGCTCGCGAAAGGCTTCGTGCACCGGCGCCATCGCGACGGTGACGGCATGGATGAGGGCGATCCGCGGCATGGCCTATCTCCAACACGGGCAACGGCCGATGGTAGCAGCCCGCGACGACCGGGGGTATCGTCGGCACCGGCATCGGGAGACGCAGATGGAAACCGTGGGGCTCGGCCTCTACTTCGAGGAGCTGCCGGTTGGGCGGCGGTTCAAGACGATCGGCCGGACCGTGACCGAGGCCGACATCACCCATTTCGTCAACTGCACCGGCATGGTCGAGGTGCTGTTCACCAACCTCGAATTCCTGCGCGAGGAAAGCGACATCAAGGGCCGCCCGGCACCGGGCGCGCTGGTCTATGCCTTCGCCGAGGGGCTGCTGACCCAGGCGACGATGCAGCACACCGGCTTCGCCTTCCTGCATATGGAGCTGAATGTCGAAGGCCCGGTGCTGGCGGGCGACACGATCCATGTCGAATGCGAGGTGATCGAGGCGCGGCGGTCGAAAAGCCGCCCGGGCCGCGGCCTGGTCCGCACGCGCAACCGCGTCGTCAACCAGCGCGGCGAGACGGTGCAGACCTACACGCCGCTGCGCATGATCAAGTGCCGGGATGGCTAATGGGTGAAGCGAGCGGCAAGCCCGAGACGATCGGCGACCTGATGAAGGCGGCGGTCGCGTGTCCATAGGGCCACATCCGGCGTCAGTTGCGCGGCTGCGACGAGATGAGCATCGATATAGCCGATTCCGGATGCGAATAGCCGACGTTCATCGATCAGGAACATCACCTCGGTATGTGCCGCCACGGTGACAACCGGCAGTTTTGCCAGTTCGGCGAGCACGACGGTCCGGCGCCGTATATTGCCCATCGCCAATTCACCGATCACAAACGGGTGTGTCGCGACTTCCCGCTGCGCCATAAGCCGACCGAGGACTTCGTCGGGTGCTCTTCCTAATATCACCGGAGTTTCGGGCGGCGGCGAGGGATGGGCTTTAAACCAGGTTCGGTGCCGCCCAGGCGGGCGAGCCGCCGACCGGCCTCCAGCGCCACCAATGTTTTCAGCGCCTCGCGAAACAAGGCGTTATTCTCAGTCAAACCCGTGTATTCGCGCGCTTGCGCCATTAACTCGTCATCGACAGAAATCGTGGTCCGCATAACCGGCCTCTCTCTCCTCAGCATCGAAAATCGCATCATTTGATGCCGCTTTCAATGCTTCAGCCGGCAAACCGGGGCATCAGCCGGGCGGCGTTGCCGCGGTCGATCGCCTGGCGCTCAGCTTGGGTCAGCGGGTAGTCGGCGAGCAGGCCGACATTTTCTTCGAGCGAGTAGTACGGATAGTCGCTGCCGAACAGCACCTGGCTCGCCGGGACGAATTTGAACAGCGCCGCCAGCGTCGGCGCAAAGCTGGCATTCGCGGTGTCGTAATGCAGCCGGGTCAGTTCGTGCATGACCCCGTGCGGTGCGATCTGCGGCAGGTCCTTGCGGTTGCGGGTCATGTTGACGATGCGGCCCGCCGGCATGCGAGAAAATCCATTTGACGTCGGGATATTTCACCAGCGCGCCGCCGAGCAGCAGGCTGACCACGGTGCGGCCGGTATCGTAGGGCCATTCGAGCATCGACGGCTGCGCGCCCGGCACCAGATGGCCGCAGCATTCGGGCGTGTTGGGATGAAAATAGGCGACCGCCTTGCGCCGGTTGAGCTCCTCCCAGACCGGCGCGAACGCCGGGTCGCCCGGCCATTTCGCGCCATAGTTCGTCATCAGGCCGACGCCGTCCGCCTTCAGCGTGTCGAACGCATAGGTGATCTCGGCGAGGGCGCCGTCGATATCGGGCAGCGGCATCGCCGCGAACAGCCCGAAGCGGCCGGGATGATCACGGCTGGTCTGCGCGGCATACTCGTTGCAGGCCCGCGCCAGCGCCTTCGCCTGCGCGGCGTCCTTGAAATGCGGCCCCCAGGGCGACATCGACAGGATCGCGGTGGCGACGCCGGTCTTGTCCATGTGGTCGAGCACCCCGGCGGCGCTCCACCCGGTCATCAGCGGGCTCGGCTTGTTGCCGACCACGTCCTCGATCTTGTCGAGATAGGCGGGCGGGAAGAAATGGTGGTGCACGTCGACCCGCCGCGGCGCGGGATCGACGGCGTCGCCGGCACGGGCTTTGACGCCGGACAGCGCCGCCGCCGCGCCGGCCAACCCGCCCAGCACCAGCCGCCGCGGCGGCCGCACACAGCTGCAAGGCACCCTGTGCGAATGGCTCATTCGTCCCCTCCCCGTCGTCCGGCTTGTCTTTCGAGACGCGGGTTTGCCCGCCCCTCGTCAGGATGACGGAGGTCGAGATAACGTGCAAAGCCGCCTGAGCGACAATTTTAGCGCGGAGGTCGCGGAGCCTCAGCCGGCGCGAAGCGCTGGTTGCACAATGAGGCGGCTAGACGGTGAGGTCGCCCGCGATGCGCAGACCCGCTCGCCGCCTCACCGTCTCCCTGAGATTTGTCGCGGCTTCACCGCATTCAACGGCGAAGGCATCATCCGGCGCGAAGCGCTGGTTGCACAATGAGGCGGTGAGACGGTGAGGTCGCCCGCGATGCGCAGACCCGCTCGCCGCCTCCCTGAGATTTGTCGCGGCTTCACCGCATTCAACGGCGAAGGCATCATCCGGTGCGAAGCGCTGGTTGCACAATGAGGCGGTGAGACGGTGAGATTGCCCGCGAAGCGCGCGAACCCACTCACTGCCTCACCGTCTCCCTGTGATTTCGTCGCGGCTTCGCCGGCGCCTCTCCGCTAAATTTACACCGCGTCGCGCATCTCGGGGACGATCCAGAACGCCCGCTGGCCGCGCGCGACGCGCTCGCAGTTGTCGAAGGCGTTGCGCCAGCGCTTCGGGTGGTTGTCCCAGGTCGGGCCGGCGGAATGCGGGCTGAAGATCGCGTTCTTCAGCGTGAACAGCTCGTGGTCGGGCTTGGGCGGCTCCTCGACCATGACGTCGAGCCCGGCGGCCATGATCACCTCGTCGCGCAGCGCCTTGTAGAGCGCCACCTCGTCGACCACCGGCCCGCGGCAGGTGTTGATCAGGATCCCGGTCTTTTTCATCATGCCCAATTCGCGCTCACCGATCAGATTGTGCGTCGACAGGTCGAGCGGCACGTGCAGCGAGACGTAGTCCGACGTCTTCAACAGCTCCGGGAACAGCACAAAGCGTATGCCGAGCGAATCTTCCTGGGCCGTCGTCAGCCGGTTGATGTCGTAATACTGGACGCGCATGTCGAACGCCTTGGCGCGGCGCGCGACCTTGGTGCCGATATTGCCGAGGCCGACGATCCCGAGCGTCTTGTCCTCGAGCTCGTAGAGCTTGGTCGAGTTGAAATCATTGCCGCGCCAGCGCCCGGAAACGACGCCGTCATGCACCGAGATCAGATTGCGCGACACCGCCAGCATCAGCATGATCGCGTGCTCGGCGACCGCGGTCGCGTTGGCGCCGCCAGGGTTGCAGATCGGCACGCCGGCGGCGCGCGCGGCGTCGAGGTCATAGGTGTTGTAGCCGGCGCTCAAGGTCTGCACCAATTTGAGCTTTGGCGCCTGGGAGTAGAACTCCGGCCCGTGCTTGAACTGACCGGCGCCGATATAGAAATCGGCATCCTTGAGCAGCGCCCAGAATTCCGGGCGGCCATGCGGCGCCGCGACCAGCTCGTAGCCGCTCGGCAGCATGTCGTAGGCGATCTGCATCGTCTCTTCGCCGTGGCTGTCGGGGGTCAGGATGCGGTAGGGCATGGCGCGTCTCCTCTGAGGGCTGGTTCGTCTCCCGGTGCGGCATCGTAGCGACAGCGCGTCGCGTGGCCCAAGCGCAAAGTAGGGCGAACCTTTGGTTGCCGCTGCATAGCTCGTCGGATTAGGCTTCGCGCAACATCATTTGCACAGCAGCCCCGGGGGACCGATGTCCGTCGAACTTCTCGAATACCGTTTCATGAACCTGCACGAGTTCGTCACGGTCGCGCGGCAGAACCTCAACCGCAACAACTGGGACTATCTGATCGGCGGCGCGGAGACCGAGACGACGCTGGCGCGCAACCGCATGGCGATCGACGCGATCGGTTTCCGCCCGCGCGTGCTGCGCGACGTGTCCGACGTC
>DASZOZ010000095.1:0-47715 GCA_035550515.1 Allostellaceae bacterium | reverse complement strand
CTTCGAAGGACGCACGGCGCTCCAGCCGCGGCGCGCGACCGCAGCGACGGACGTCTTTGTCGAATGCGCGTGAGGACGGCGGCCCCTCTTCCCGCCAGCGGGGCGAAAGAGCGCACTTCGACCCTCGCCCCGCTTGCGGGGAGAGGGAGGGACCCGTCGCGCCGGCGACGGGAGGGTGAGGGGCAGCGCGCGGTACGCACCGCCACGGGTCTCTGATGCCGCTCTGGCACATCGCCATCCGCATCGAAGGCGACGCGGCGGCCGCCGCGGTCGCGGATATTCTCGACGGGTTGACCGGCAGCGTCTCGGCGTTCGAGACGCGCGAGGGCAAGCCGCCCGAATGGCTGGTCGAGACCTATGCCGGCGGCGTTCTCGTCGACGCCGCGCTCGACCTGCGGCTCACGCTGGCGGCGACGGCGGCGGGCGGCAAAATCCTCGACCTGATCGAGCTGCCGGTGGCCGAGCGCGATTGGCTTGCCGAGAACCGCCGCGCCTTTCCGCCGCAGCGCATCGGGCGGTTCTTCATCCACGGCTCGCATTGGCGCGACCGGCCCCCCGCCGGCAGCATCGCCATCGAGATCGACGCCGCGACCGCCTTCGGCACCGGCGAGCATCCCTCGACCCGCGGCTGCCTCGTCGCCTTCGACCGGCTGACGAAGGCGCGCCGCTTCCGTCACCCACGCGATATCGGCACCGGCAGCGGCATCCTCGCGATCGCCGCGGCCAAGGCGCTGCGCCGCCGCGTCGCCGCGAGCGACATCGACCCGGTCTCGGTGCGGGTCGCGCGCCATCACGCGCGGCGCAACGGGATGGCCGCCTCGGTGCGGGCGGACGCGGCGAGCGGCGCCGGACGCAGCCGCGGCCACGACCTCGTCTTCGCCAACATCCTCGCCCGGCCGCTGGTGCTGATGGCGCGCGACCTGGCGCGCGTGACCGCGCCGGGCGGCACGGTCATCCTGTCGGGGCTGTTGCGCCGGCAGGAAGCCGGGGTGCTGGCCGCCTATCGCCGTCAGCTTCTGGCGCTCGCCGGCCGCGTCGTCATCGACGGCTGGTCGACGCTGATCCTGCGGCGCAAAACCTATTGAGGCTCGGTCTTCGGCAGATCGGTCGCATGCTTGCCGAGACCGCCCTCGCAAGCCTGCTTGTGCAGCCATTCGTCCGGCGACATCGGCCCGGTAATCACATACCCGTACAGCTCGACCGGCCAAGTCAGCACGAACACCACGTCATTGACGACGTCGGTGTTCTTGTTGGGGCACGGCCCGGTGGCGAAATAGCCGAGGATCAGCAGCAGGATGCCGACGATGAAATAGAGCGAGACGATCGACCGCATTCGGGGTTCGCCCTTGTTGTTGAAGCCGGGCCGGAGGTTCGACGCGTCGGCAGGGTCGCGCAGCCAAACAATGTCGCGCGGAAAAAATCAACTCCCGAACGCACAGCCGGCCGAGCCGATCCGCCGTCCGAGCGTCCGCTCCCTCAACGGCAGGTCGCACCGAACGTTCCCGCCATCGGATCGATCGGCGCGCCCGCGCCAAAGCCTCCGTACCGCTCCTTTCCTGCCGCGGCATACGCCGATCCGCGACAGGAAGGGCCGGCCGGTGTGGGCCTACAGCACGCCCTCGCTTTTCAGCGCGGCGACGCCGGCGGCGTCGATCTTTAGCCAGCTTTGCAGCACATCGGCGGTATCCTGGCCGAGCGCCGGCGAGCCTTTGACCCGCACCGATTTGCCGTCGACCCGCACCGGCCAGCTCGCCATCTTGTAGTCGCCGTTATGGTGCTTGACGGTCTGCATAAAGCCGCGCGCCTCGAAATTCGGCTCGTTCTGCAATTCCATCGTGTCGAACACGGCACCGGCCGGCACGCCGACCGCGATCAGCTTTTCCATCACCTCGCGCTTGTCGTGCTGCCGCGTCCATTCGTTGATGATCTCGTCGAGTTCGGTCGCGTTCTTGACACGGGCGTCGCCGTTGGCGAAGCGCGGGTCCTCGACCAGCTCCTCGCGCCCGATCAGCTTCATCAGCCGGCTGAAATGCTCGGGGTTGGCCCGGCTGGTGGTGATGTAGAGATAGTCGTTGGGGCCGCCGCCCTTGCACGGGTAGAGCCCGGCGGGCGCGTTGTTGCCGGCGCTCGGCTTGGCGCCGCGGCGCTGCGCCGGCTTGCCGGTGCGCGCCATCGTCGCAAAGCAGGTGCGCATGTAGTGGATCATCGCGTCCTGCATCGCCACTTCGAGCCGGCGCCCGACGCCGGTACGGTTGCGCTCGTGCAGCGCGCCGAGAATCGTCGCCGCCATCAGCATGCCGGTGCCGGTATCGCCAAAGCTGAGGCCCGGCTTGACCGGCGGCTGGTCGGGCCAGCCGGTGACGCTGATCGGACCGCCCGCCGCCTGCGCGATCATGTCGAACGCCAGCCCCTTCTCGAACGGGCTGCCGCTGGCAAAGCCCTTGACCTGGCAATAGATGATGCGCGGGTTGATCTTCTTGACCTCGTCGTAGCCGAGGCCCAGCCGCTCGATCGTGCCCGGCGCCATGTTCTCGGCGACGATGTCGGCCTGGCGGATCATGTCCTTGACGATCTCCAGCCCTTTCGGCGCCTTGAGGTTGATCGCCAGCGACTTCTTGTTGACGTTGAACTGGTAGAAATACCAGGGATCGTCGTCGGGCTTGCCGGGGCGCAGCCGGCGGCCGGGATCGCCCCGCCCGGGGTTCTCGATCTTCACCACTTCGGCGCCGAACCAGGCGAGCACCTCGGTGCAGGTGGTGCCCGCCTCGAACTGGGTGAAATCGACGACCTTGACGCCGGAAAGGAAATTGAAGTCGCTGGTGTTGTCGCTCATCGCCCGTCCCTCCCGAGTATGGTTGGAGACAGCGTGCGCCTTCTCGCGAAGGGCCGCAACGATCTCGCCACCGTCATCCCGAGGCGCTGCGTGAGCGGCGAACCCGGAACCCCATGAACACGGACCGGGCCAGTTGCCCGAGGCCGGTGTTCATGGGGTTCCCGCTTGCGCGGGAATGACACAGGAAATGACTACTCCGCCGCTTCCTTGACCGGGGTCAGTTCGAGGCGCGGCATGCCGAGGCTGATCGCCTCGTCCCAGCCCTTCTGGCGCACGTCGAACTGCACCGCGTCGGGGCCGAGATATTTGAGGTTCGCGGCGCCTTCGCTGACCGCGTACATTGGCGTCGGGTCGGCGGGATCGCCGTTCTCCTTTGGCACGAAGGCGACATTCGCCCGGGCCAACCCGTCGGCGGTCGCCTGCAAATCGTCGACCTGGAAGCCGATATGATGGATGCCGCGCAGGTCGGAGGTCTGCCCCGGCCCGAGCTTGGGCGCTTCCGCGTCGCCGTATTTGAGGATCGCGAAATAGATGTAGCCGTCGCTGAGCCAGACGCCGCGCTCGCCGGTCGTGCTCGGGCGGCGGTAAAGCTCGGTCAGCCCGAAATGCCGCTTGTAGAACTCGGCGGTCGCGACCGGGTCGTCGGTCACCAAGGCGATATGCTTGATGCGTGCCATCGTTTCCTCCCTAAACCCCCAGGGTTCTGAGCATAGCGTCGAACGGGCGCGCGTCGAACATTGCCCGCATCATGGTGATCCTGTCGCGTTCCACCCGGTACCACTCCGCGACGAGGGCGCTACGGCGCGGCGCCTTGAAGACCAAGTCGAACACCACGCACACGTCCTGTCCATCGGCAAAAATCCGTCTCGCTTCCGCGCTCGCGACATTTGCCTGCAATGCCCGCAACCTGGCGAGGAGGCTGTCGGCGTCGCTGAAGCTGCCGATCGGCCCGGCAAACGACACGTGGTCGTGCAACAGCCGGCGTGCCGCGGCAAAATCTTCCCGGCCCATCGCCTGCTGAAAGGCGGTGACGATTTCCGCCGCGCCGGCCATGGTTCGCTACCGCTTTGGCGGATGGGCGCGGACGAACTCCTCGTTGACCTCGGCGCCCCAGCCGGGACCGGTCGGCAGCAAGAGGTCGCCGTTCTCGATGACCGGCGGCCGAGTGACGATGTCGTCCTTCCAGGTCACATCGTCGATGTCGATCTCCATGACCTTGAAGTTGGGGATCGCGGCGCAGAAATGCGCGCTGATCAGCGAGCCGAGATGGCCGTTGAAATTGTGCGGCGCACAGTTGACCTCGAACGAATCGGCCATATTGGCGATCTTCACCGATTCGAGAATGCCGTTCCACGCCACGTCGATGATCGCGTAATCGACCGACTGGTTCTCGAAATACGGGCGGAACTGCCGGCGGCCGTAGATCGATTCGAGCGAGGCGATCGGCGTGCGTGCGGAATTGCGGATGCGCGCAAGGCCGGCCGGGTCGTAGAGGTCGATCTCCAGCCAGACGAGGTCGAGCGGCTCCAGCGTGCGCGCCAGCCTTATGTAGCCGTCGAGCTTGTAGTTGAAATTGGTGTCGAGATGCAGCCCGACCCCCTTGCCGGCGCCTTCGCGAAACGCCGAAAGCTGGTCGAAGGCGGCCGCGGCGATGTCGGCATCGGCGTTGAGCTCGGGGAAGCCGGGCTGGGTGCCGGTGCCGGGCCCGTGCATCCAATGCCGCCCCTTCGCGAAGCGGATCAGGTTGGTCTTGAGGCCCTTGAAGCCCTTGTCGCGCACTTCGCGGCCCAGCGCGACGACGTCGTCGAGCGTGCGCACCGGCTCGACGCCGGCCCATTCCTTGATGCGGTCGGCATAGCGCGCGCGATAGGTGCCGCAATGCGACCAGTAGACCTGCATGCGGTCGCGGAACGGGCCGCCGAGCAGCTCGTAGACCGGCACACCGAGCGCCTTGGCCTTGATGTCGACCAGGGCGTTCTCGATCGCGCCGATGGCCTGGGCGTTGAGCCCGCCGGCCGCCTGCCGGGTTGCGGCGTAAAGGAGATTGCTGTGCTTCTCGACCGGGCGCGGGTCCTGGCCGACGAGCCGCCCGGCGAGCTTTTCGACGACCCCGGCGAGGCCCTGCGCGCCGTACCCTTCCATGAACTCGGACCAGCCGGTGATGCCCTCGTCGGTCGACACCTTAAGGAAGGAATTGACCCGCCAGCCGGCGTCGCAATGCAGCGTCTCGATCTTGGTGATCTTCATGGCGTCCCTCCCGCAAACTCCCTGCACGTCGTCCGGCGCTTCAGCCCGGCCGCGGCATCTTCGGAAAGCGCTGGATGCCGCCTTCGAGCACCGCCCAGGGCAGCGCGCTGTCGCAGTAGATCTGCATCGTCGGCTGCACGGCGTCCGCATCGTCGAGCGTGCCGACCGGGATCATCACGACATCGGGCATCATCGCCGCCTCCCCTTGCACCGGCGTTCCGCAGGCCGGACAGAAGCGGCGATAGGTCGGCTTGCCGCTATCGCCCTTGCCTTCATAAGTGCTCACCGTGCCGGTGAGCCTGATCGCCGGCTTCGGCACGGCGATGACCGTATTGAACGCCGACCCCGTGCCTTTCTGGCAGGTCGTGCAGTGGCAGACGCCGGCAAAGATCGGCTCCGCCTCGCCCGAATAGCGCACCTTGCCGCACAGGCAACCGCCTTCGATCTTCATTCCGCCCTCCGGTTTGCTGATCGGCAAACGTCTATAGCAGAATTTTGGCGCGCTTGTGACGGCGCGCATGGTAACGTCGCCTCTGCGATGCGACAGGGAAGTCCGGTGCGAGACCGGCGCTGCCCCCGCAACTGTAAGGGCGAGACCCGCGGCAAGCGCCACTGATCCCTCGGGATCGGGAAGGGGCCGCGGGCGATGACCCCGAGCCAGGAGACCTCCGCACCGCACTATCGGGGACGATTCCTCGGGTGGAGGAGGAGCCTGTGCCGCAACCCGTCGCGGGTGTTCTGCCCGCCGTCACCTTGGTTCTGGGCGGTGCCCGCTCGGGCAAGAGCCGCTATGCCGAGACGCTGGTCGCGGCTGCCGCCGAAGCCGCCACTTATGGGGCCGCCACTTACATCGCCACGGCGGAGCCGGGCGACGCCGAGATGGCGGCGCGCATCGCCGCGCATCGGGCGCGGCGCGGGTCTTTTTGGCGGACCGTCGAGGCGCCGCTCGACCTTGCCGGCGCGATCCTGCGCCACGCCGCGCCGGCGCGGCCGGTTCTGGTCGACTGCTTGACGCTGTGGCTGTCGAACCTGATGGGCTCTCGCCGCGTCGTCGAGCATGAAGGCGAGACGCTGCGCGCCGCGCTGCGCGAGGCCGCGGGACCGGTGGTGCTGGTGGCCAACGAGGTGGGGCTGGGGCTGGTGCCGGAAACGCCGCTCGGCCGGGAATTCCGCGACGCCGCCGGGAGGCTCAACCAGGACGTCGCCGCGCTCGCCGACCGTGTCGTGTTTGTCGCCGCCGGCCTGCCGCTGGTGCTGAAGGACCCTCCTCCGCCGGCGAGGGAGGGAGCGCGGTCGTCGCCGGGTTGGGGGTGCCGCTGATGAGGCGCATCCCTGCAACCATCGTCACCGGCTTTCTCGGCGCCGGGAAGACGAGCCTGGTGCGGCATCTGATCGGCGCGGCGGCGGGGCACCGGCTGGCGATCATCGTCAACGAATTCGGCGAGCTGGGCATCGACCGCGAGCTGCTGCGCGGCTGCGGCGACGCGGCCTGTACCGACGACGACATCGTCGAGCTGGCCAATGGCTGCCTGTGCTGCACGGTCGCCGACGATTTCCTGCCGACGTTGACAAGGCTCGTCGAACGTCCGGCGCCGCCCGACCACATCCTGATCGAGACCTCGGGGCTGGCGCTGCCGAAGCCGCTGGTGCAGGCCTTTGCCTGGCCGGAAATCCGCACCGCGACGACAGTCGACGGGGTGCTGACGGTGATCGACGCCGCCGCGCTCGCCGCCGGACGCTTCGCCGGCGACCCCGCCGCCATCGCCGCGCAGCGCGCCGCCGATCCGTCGGTGGATCACGACAACCCGCTCGAAGAAGTGTTTGGCGACCAGCTGGCCTGCGCCGACCTCGTCATCCTCAACAAGAGCGACCTTGTCGCCCCGGGCGAGCTGGCCCGGCTGACGGCGGAGATCGCGGCGCGGCTGCGGCCGGGCGTGCGGATCGTGACCGCGCGCGACGGCAAGGTCGCGCCGGGCGTGGCGCTCGGTCTCGACGCCGCGGCGGAGGATGACCTCGCCGTTCGGCCGTCGGTCCACGAACTTGCAGGCGAGCACGATCACGACGATTTCGACAGTTTTGTCGTGACGCTCGGCGTCATCGCCGACGCCGACGCGTTCCGCGACCGGCTGGTTGCTGCAATCCGGGCGCATGACATTCTGCGCGCCAAGGGGTTTCTCGCGCTGCCCGGCCGCGATCGCCGGCAGGTGGTGCAGGCGGTCGGCGACCGGGTGCAGCATTATTTCGACCGGCCGTGGGAGCCGGGTGAGGAACGGGTGTCGCAGCTCGTCGTGATCGGTCTGAAGGGGCTCGACCGCGGCGCCGTCGCGGCGGCGTTAGGCGGTTAGATGCATCTCCTCGCGACCGAGCCCGGCACCATCGCCGACGGGTCGGCCGCGGTCGACCTCGCGCAGACACCCGGCGACATCGTCGTGCTGGCAAGCGCCGACACGGAGATCGCGCTGCTCGCCGCCGCGCAGGCGCGCCGCCAGGCCGCCGTGCCGCGGGCACCGAGCCTGCGGCTGGCGCCGGTGATGCGGCTCGGACACCATTTCTCGATCGATCTCTATATGGTGACGGTGGCTCGGGCGCGGCTCGTCGCGGCGCGTCTGCTCGGCGGGCGGGCCTATTTCGCCTATGGCGTCGAGCGCCTGGTCGAGACCTGCCGCGCCGGCAACATCCCGCTCGCGCTGCTGCCCGGCGACGACAAGCCCGATCCCGAACTGGCCGAGATGTCGACCGTCGCGCCCGACGCCTGGCGGCGGCTGTGGCGCTATCTCGCCGAGGGCGGGCCGGCCAATGCCGAGAATTTCCTCGGCTTCGCCGCGACGCTGCTCACCCCCGTCGCAGTCGCCGACTGGGCCGAGCCGGCGCCGCTGTTGCGCGCTGGGCTCTATTGGCCCGGCAAGTCCACGCCGACGCTCGGTGAGATCGCCGCGGCGTGGCGCGGCGATCTTGGGGTCGTGCCGATCGTGTTCTACCGGGCGCTGGTGCAGTCGGGGAACACCGCGCCGGTCGACGCGCTGGCCGCGGCGCTGGCGGCGCGGCGGCTCGACCCGCTGCCGATCTACATCCAGAGCCTCAAGGACGGTGAGGCGGTCGGCTTGATCGGGGATGTGTTCGCCGCGCATCCGCCGGCGGTGATCCTCAATGCCACGGGGTTTTCGGTTGCGGCCTCCGGTGCCGGCGACCCGCTGCGCGCCGGTTGCCCGATCCTCCAGGTGGTATTTTCCGGCGGCGACGAGGATGGCTGGCGCGCCGGCACCCAGGGCCTCGGCCCGCGCGATCTGGCGATGAATGTCGCATTGCCGGAGATCGACGGCCGTATCCTCGGCCGCGCGGTGTCGTTCAAGGCGCCGCTGGGACGCGACCCCGAGACCGAGGCCGATCTGGTCGGCTACCGTCCGGTGGTCGACCGCGTCGCCTTCGCGGCCGACCTGGCGCGGAATTGGGTGCGGTTGCGCGCCAAGCCGGCGGGCGAGCGGCGGGTCGCGATCATCCTCGCCAACTATCCGAACAAAGACGGCCGCATCGGCAACGGCGTCGGCCTGGATACCCCGGCCTCGGCGATCGCGATCCTGCGGGCGTTGCGCGCGGCCGGCTACCGGGTGGGCGACATCCCGCCGGATGGAGCGGCGCTGATGGCGCGGCTCCTCGCCGGCCCGACCAACCAGCACCCCCAGGCCGAGGCCGAGGAACGCCTGCAGCTCAACGCCTATTCGGCGGTGCTCGCGTCGCTGCCGCGCGTGCTGCAGCAGCGCATGGCGGCGCAATGGGGACCGGCGGAAGGCGACCCGTTCTACCACCCGAGCCGGCTTGACTGCGGGCATTTCGGCATCCCCGGCTTTCGCTGCGGCAACGTCGCGGTGCTGATCCAGCCGGCGCGCGGCTATGACCGCGACCCGAAGGCGACCTACCACGACCCGGCGCTGGTGCCGCCGCACGCCTATCTCGCGACCTATGCCTGGCTCGCCGACGAATTTCGCGCCGATGCGGTGATCGATCTCGGCAAGCACGGGACGCTCGAATGGCTGCCCGGGAAGGCGCTGGCCTTGTCGGCGGAATGCTTTCCCGAGGTCATGCTGGGGCCGCTGCCGCATCTCTACCCATTCATCGTCAACGATCCCGGCGAGGGGACCCAGGCGAAGCGGCGCGCCCAGGCGGTGATTGTCGATCACCTCACCCCGCCGCTGGCCCGCGCCGGCGGTTACGGCGAGGCCGCCGAATTGGAGCGGCTGATCGACGAATATTATGATGCCGCGCGGAGCGACCCGCGCCGCCTGGCACCGCTCACGGCGGCGATCCTGGATCGGGCGCGCGCGGCCGGGATCGACCGCGATTGCGGCATCGAGCCGGGCGATGCGACGCCGGAGGCGTTGAAGAAGCTCGATGGGTTCCTCTGCGAGCTCAAGGAGTTGCAGATCCGCGACGGGCTGCACGTGTTCGGGGCGAATCCCGACGGCGAGCGGTCGCATTCGCTGGTGCTGGCGATCGCCCGCGCGCGGCGCGGTTCGCGGCCGGAGGATGAGTCGCTGCTCCGCGCCCTCGCCGCCGATCTGGAATTGGGCTGTGACCCGCTGACGATGGATCTGGCCGAGCCGTGGACCGGGCCGCGGCCGGCGGCGCTGCGACCCCCACCCCAACCCTCCCTCGCCAGCGGGGGAGGGGGCGGCATTTGCCGGCGTACCGAGGGTCGGGGTGGGGGTTGGCGCACCGCCGGCGACACGCTGGAGCGCCTCGAACACCTCGCGCTGAGCCTGATTTCTCGCGCGACCGAACTGGCCCCGAACTGGACGAGAACCCGCACCGTTCTCGCCTGGATCGACAAAACCCTGCGTCCGGCTCTCGCCGCCTGCGGCACGGCGGAAACGGGCGCGATCCTCGCCGGGCTCGACGGCCGGTTCGTCGCGCCCGGCCCATCGGGCGCGCCGAGCCGTGGGCGGCCGGAAGTGCTGCCGACCGGGCGCAATTTCTATTCGGTCGATACCCGGGCGGTGCCGACGCCGGCGGCCTGGCAGCTCGGCTGGCATTCGGCGGGACTGCTGGTCGAGCGTTATGCGCAGGAGCACGGCAACCATCCCGCGCGGGTCGTGCTGTCGGCCTGGGGCACCGCCAACATGCGCACCGGCGGCGACGACATCGCCCAGGCGCTGGCGCTGATCGGCGCGCGGCCCGTCTGGGAACCGGGCAGCGGCCGGGTGACCGGGTTCGAGGTCCTGCCGGCAGGCGTGCTCGACCGGCCGCGCGTCGATGTCACGCTGCGCATCTCGGGCTTTTTCCGCGACGCGTTTCCCGGCCTGATCGATTTGTTCGACAGCGCGGTGCATGCGGTCGCCGCGCTCGACGAGCCGCCGGCGGTCAACCCCCTCGCCGCGCGCTTTGCCGCCGACCGGAGCACGCTCGAAAGCCAGGGCGTCGACCCGGGCGAGGCCGCGCGCCGCGCCGCCTATCGGGTGTTCGGCGCCCAGCCGGGCGCTTACGGAGCCGGCTTGCAGGCGCTGATCGACGAGCGCGCGTGGGACGGCGAAGCCGATCTCGCCGAGGCCTGGCTGACCTGGGGGCAATACGCCTATGAAGCGGGCGGCGAGGGGCGGGCCGAGCGCGGGCTGCTCGCGGCGCGGCTCAAGGCGGTCGACGCGGTGCTGCACAACCAGGACAACCGCGAGCACGATCTGCTCGACAGCGACGACTACTACCAGTTCGAGGGCGGGCTGGCGCTGGTGGTGCGGCATCTGTCGGGGAAGGCGCCGGCGGTCTATCACAACGACCATGCGGTGCCCGACCGGCCGCGCATCCGCACGCTGCGCGAGGAGCTGGGCCGTGTGGTGCGCGGCCGCGCCGCCAACCCGCGCTGGATCGCCGGGGTGATGCGCCACGGCTACAAGGGCGCGGCCGAGATCGCCGCCACGGTCGACTACCTGTTCGCCTTCGCCGCGACCGCCCGCGCCGTCGACGACAGCCATTTCGACGCGCTTTACGACGCCTATCTCGGCGACGCGGCGGTGCGGGACTTCATCGCGGCGGCCAACCCCGCCGCGCTCGGCGAAATCCGCGGGCGGTTCGCCGAGGCCGTCGCGCGCGGGCTGTGGCGGCCGAAACGGAACTCGACCCGCGAGGCGCTGCTGTCATGAGCGATACCGACACCGCCGTCAACGCGGCGCATCGCGAGAAGATGGCGCGCCGCAAGGCCGCGCGCGCCAGGATGCTCGCGACGAAGACCGAGGAGCGCGGCCTCGTCATCGTCCATACCGGCGCCGGCAAGGGCAAGTCGACGGCGGCGTTCGGCATGGTGCTGCGCTGCATCGGGCACGGGATGCGGGCCGGCGTGGTGCAGTTCGTCAAGGGCGCCTGGGGCACCGGCGAGCGCGACGTGCTGGCCAAATTTCCCGACCTCGTGACCTGCCGCGCGATGGGCGAGGGCTTCACCTGGGACACCCAGGACCGCGCGCGCGACATCGCTGCCGCCCGCGCCGCCTGGGAGACGGCGAAGGCGATGATCGCCGACCCGAGCTACCGCCTGGTGCTGCTCGACGAGCTCAACATCGTGCTGCGCTACGATTACCTGCCGCTCGACGAGGTGCTTGCCGTGCTGCGCGCCAAGCCGCGCGACCTGCACGTCGTCGTCACCGGCCGCAACGCCAAACCCGAGCTGATCGACCTCGCCGACCTCGTCACCGAGATGACGTTGGTCAAGCACCCGTTCCGTGCCGGGGTGAAGGCGCAAAAGGGGATCGAGTTTTGACCCCCAGGGACCCTCACTCGCCTCCTCTCCCGCGGTGCGGGAGAGGAGGGTGACCCGCGCCTTGATGATCCAGGGCACCGGCTCCGATGTCGGCAAGTCGCTGATCGTCGCCGGGCTGTGCCGGGCATTGACCCGAAGGGGAATGCGGGTCCGGCCATTCAAGCCGCAGAACATGTCGAACAATGCCGCTGTCACGGCGGCGGGCGGCGAGATCGGCCGGGCGCAGGCGCTGCAGGCGCGCGCTTGCGGCGCCGCGCCGGACACCGACATGAACCCGGTGCTGCTCAAGCCGCAGGGCGGCAGCACGGCGCAGGTGGTGCTGTGCGGCCGGGTGCTGCGCGCCGCCTCGGCGCGCGAGTACCGCACGCTGGCGCCGTCGCTGCTGCCGGCGGTGCTGGGCGCCTTCGCCCGGCTCGCCGCGGCGGCCGACTTCGTGTTGATCGAAGGGGCGGGCAGCCCGGCGGAGATCAACCTGCGGTCCGGCGACATCGCCAATATGGGGTTCGCGGAGGCCGCCGACGTGCCGGTGGCGCTGGTCGGCGACATCGACCGCGGCGGCGTCATCGCCCAGCTTGTCGGCACCCACGCCTTGCTGCCGCCCGGCGAACGCGGCCAGATCGCGGGCTATATCGTCAACAAATTCCGCGGCGATCCGCGCCTGTTCGACGCCGGGATCACCGCCGTCGGCGAGCGCACCGGGTGGCCTTGCTTCGGCGTGGTGCCGTGGTTTCCGGAGGCGCATCGGCTGCCCGCGGAAGACAGCATGGCGCTGTCGGCCCCTCCCCCGCCGGTGGGGGAGGGCCGAGGTGGGGGCAGGCCGCTCAAAATCGCCGTCCCACGCCTGCCGCACATCGCCAATTTCGACGATTTCGACCCGTTGCGCGCGGAGCCCGATGTCGCGGTGACCTTTATTCAGCCGGGGGCCGTGCTGCCCGGCGATGCCGATCTGGTGATCCTGCCGGGCTCGAAGGCGACGCTGGCCGATCTCGCGGCGCTGCGCGCGGAGGGCTGGGATATCGACCTCCTCGCGCATCGCCGGCGCGGCGGCCGGGTGCTGGGGATTTGCGGCGGCTACCAGATGCTCGGCCGGACCATCGCCGATCCCGAGGGGCTCGAAGGTCCGCCGGGTTCCGCCACCGGCCTCGGCCTGCTCGACATCGACACCGTGCTCGCCGACCGCAAGCGGCTCGGCGCCGCGGCGGGCCATCACCTGGCGAGCGATGCCCCGGTCCGCGGCTACGAGATGCATCTGGGCGTCACCACCGGCGCCGGCCTGGCGCAGCCGATGTTGCGGCTGGGCGAACGAGCCGACGGGGCGGTCAGCGCCGACGGCAAGGTCGCCGGTTGCTATCTGCACGGCCTGTTCGCCGGCGACGCGTTCCGCGCTGCCTTCCTGTCCGGGTTCGGCGGCGCGCCGGGCGGCCTGGCTTATGAAGCGATGGTGGACGCCACGCTCGACCGGCTTGCCGATCATCTGGAGGCGAGCCTCGATCTCGACGCGCTGCTGGCCGCGGCCCGGCCGCCGCGCCCTACCAGGGCGGTATGAAGTGCCGCGCGGTCCACGCCCCGATCGTCAGCCCGCCGAGGATCAGGCAGGCGCGGAAATAGAGGCGCAGCGCCCGGTTGATGTCGGTGACGGCGGCGATCGGCGTGCCGTCCCCGAGAAACGGGTCCATCACCACCTCGCCGGCGTAATGCCGCGGCCCGGCCAGCATCAGCCCGAGCGCGCCGGCCATCGCCGCCTCGGGCCAGCCGGCATTCGGCGAATGGTGCTTGCGGCCGTCGCGCAGCATGATGCGCAGCGCGCCGCCGGCGCGGGTCTCGCGGTCGAAGGCCGCCGCCGCGGCGATCAACAGCCCGCTGATCGGCGCCGGCAGCAGGTTCAGCAGGTCGTCGAGCCGCGCCGCCGCCCAGCCGAACGCGCGGTAGCGCTCGTTCTTGTGGCCGATCATGCTGTCGAGCGTGTTGGCCATCTTGTAGGCGAAGAGGCCGGGCAGCCCGAGCGCCAAATACCACAAGGCCGGTGCGACGACGCCGTCGGAGAAGTTCTCGGCCAGGCTCTCGATCGCCGCGCGCGCCACGCCGGGGCCGTCGAGGCTGTAGGGGTCGCGGCCGACGATATGGCTCACCGCGGCACGGCCGGCCGCCAGCCCCTCATAGAGCAGCCCGCTCGCGACCGCCGCGACATGGTCGAACAGGCTGCGCTGCGCCAGCAGCACGGCGACCGCGAAAGCCTCGATCGCGGCGCCGGGCAGGCCGCTGCGGCAAAGCCGCTGCAATACCCAGCCGCATCCCGCCGCCAGCGCGATCAGCACGACCACCGTCAGCACGCCGCGCGCACGGCGCGCCGCGGGGCTGCGGCGCGGCCGGTTGAGCCGCCGCTCGCACCAGCCGATGGCGCGGCCGGCCAGCACCACCGGATGCGGCACCGTGCGGAACAGCGCACCCATCTCGCCGAACAGCGCGTCGGCGATCATGCCGAGATACAACAGCAACAGCGGATCGTGCAGGCCGGGGAGCGTCATCGCCGGCACCATGCGGCGGGCGACGCGCTGCGATCAACCGGAAGCCGACAGGATTGAGCGGGAAACGAGCCAGAGATGACAAAAACCGGGGTTCTGATCTGCGGCCATGGCAGCCGCGACGACGAGGCGGTCAGGGAATTCGAGCTGCTGGCGGCGGCGCTGCGCCCGCGCTTTCCCGACTACGATTTCGCCACGGGGTACCTGGAATTCGCCCGGCCCAACATCCATGACGGACTGGCGGCGCTGGTCGCGCGCGGCGCCGAGCGCATCTATGCCGTGCCGGGGATGCTGTTCGCCGCCAGCCATGTGAAGAACGACCTGCCCTGGGAGATGAACTCGTTCATCGCCCGGCATCCCGGCACCGAGGTGCGGCTCGGCCGCGACCTGGCGATCGACGTCAAGCTGGTCAATGCCGCCGCCGACCGCATCGCCGCCGCCGCGCCCGGCGACCGTTCGGACTCGCTGCTCGTCGTGGTCGGGCGCGGCACCAACGATCCCGACGCCAATTCCAACATTTCCAAGATCGCCCGCATGCTGTGGGAGGGGCTCGGCTTCGGCTGGGCCGAGGTCGCCTATAGCGGTGTCGCCCATCCGCGCGTCGATGCCGCGCTCGACCGCGCCGCGCGGCTCGGGTTTCCCCGCATCGTGGTGTTCCCGTATTTCCTGTTTACCGGTATCCTGGTGAAACGCATCTACGCCGCGACCGACGAGGCTGCGGCGCGCTATCCGGAGATCGCCTTCGCCAAGGCCGGTTATCTGCGCGACCACCCGCTGCTGCTCGACGCGTTTGTCGAGCGGGTGGCCGAGATCGCCGACGGCAACCCGGTGATGAACTGCCAGCTGTGCAAGTACCGCACCCAGATCGTCGGCTACGAGCAGGACGCCGGCGCGCCGCAGCAGGCGCATCACCATCATGTCCGCGGCGGCGGGCATCATCACCACCACTCTGACTCGCCCCCTCCCCCGCCGGCGGGGGAGGGTTAGGGTGGGGGCCTGATGCTGGGCGTACCCCCCGCCGGCGGGGCAGGGAGCGCACCGCTGTTCGATAGCTACATCATCGTCGACTGGAGCGCGGCGCGGACGCCGAAGACCGGACGCGACAGCATCTGGATTTGCCGCCTCGGAGCGGACGGCGAGACCGTCGTCAATCCGCCGACCCGGCACGCGGCGCGCGCTTTGCTCGCCGACATGCTCGGCGCGGCCGCAGCCAAAGGCGAGCGCGTGGTCACGGGGTTCGACTTCCCGTTCGGCTACCCGGCCGGTTTTGCGGCGCGGCTGGGGCTCCGCGGGACGCCGTGGCGCGCGGTGTGGGACGAGATCGCCCGGCTGATCGCGGACCGCGACGACAACGACAACAACCGCTTTGCGGTCGCCGCTCGGCTCAACCAGCGGGTGTCGGGCGGCGTCTTCCCTTTCTGGGGATGTCCGGCGGGGGCGGCGGGCGGGTTTCTCGGCCCCCGGCATCACCGGGGGCATACGGCAGACGAGACGCTGAAGGAACGCCGGCTGATCGACGAGTGGATGGTCGGCGCGCAACCGTGCTGGAAACTCGCCTATACCGGCTCGGTGGGCAGCCAGGTGCTGACCGGCTTGCCTGTCGTGCGGGCATTGCGCGACGACCCGCGCTGGGGCGCGGTCGCGCGCGTCTGGCCGTTCGAGACCGGGCTCGCGCTGCCGGACGAAGCGCGCATCGTCTTTGCCGAGGTGTGGCCGTCATGGTGGAAGGCTTGCGCCAAGCTCGGCCCGCCGAACGACAAGGCGCAGGTCCGCACCGTCGCCCGCATCTTTGCGGCGGCCGACCGCGCCGCTACGCTCGGCGGCTGGTTCTCGCCGCCGCTCGGCGACAGCGACCCGACACCGGTGGTCGAGGAGGAGGCCTGGACCCTCGGCGTGACCGCGTCGCGGCTACGCCGTGCCGGTACCAAGCGTTTGCGGCAGGTCGTCACCCCGAAGCTTGACCCGGGGGTCGATAAATGGCCGGATCAGGTCCGGCCCAAGGGACATGAAGGGCCGGACCAAGTCCGGTCATGACGAATTGAGCCGATGCCTGGACGCTATACCTATCTGCGCGATCCGGCCGCGATTTATGAGCGCTCTTTTGCGCTGATCGCGGCGGAGGCGGGGCTCGACCGCTTTCCCCCGGCGCTCGGGCCGCTGGCGATGCGGCTGGCGCATGCCGCCGGCGATACCGGCATCCTCGGCGATCTTGCGTGGTCCGACAATGCGGCGGCGGCCGGCCGGGCGGCGCTCTGCGCGGGCGCGCCGGTCCTGGCCGACAGCGCGATGGTGGCGGCCGGGATCACCGGCGATCGTCCCGTCATCTGCACGCTGCCGGACGGCCGGGTCGCCGGCCTCGCACGGCAGCTTGCGACAACCCGCTCCGCCGCGGCGGTCGAGTTGTGGCGGCCGCATTTGGCGGGCGCGGTCGTCGCGATCGGCAACGCCCCGACGGCGCTGTTTCACCTGCTCGAAATGATCGCCGGCGGCGCGCCCAAGCCGGCGCTGGTGCTCGGCTTTCCCGTCGGCTTTGTCGGCGCCGCCGAGGCCAAGGCGGCGCTCGCCGAGTTTGGCGAGGGGCTCGACTTCGTCACGCTGCGCGGTCGGCGCGGCGGCAGCGCGCTCGCCGCCGCCGCCGTGAACGCGCTCGCGGTCGGTGCATGACGCCCTGGCTGTCGGTGATCGGCATCGGCGATGACGGTCTCGCCGGTCTGGGCGCACCGGCGCGCGCTTTGATCGATGCCGCGGAGGTCGTCGTCGGCGGGGCGCGCCACCTGGCGATGGCGCCGCATGCCGGGGCCGAGCGGCTGCCATGGGCACGGTCCTTCACCGACACGATCGCGGCCATCGCGGCGCGCCGCGGGCGGCGGGTCGTCGTGCTCGCGACCGGCGACCCGATGTGGTACGGCGCCGGGGCGACCTTGGCGCGGCACTTCCCCGGCGAGGAGATGACGGTCATCCCGCATCCCGGCGCGTTCAGCCTCGCCGCCGCCCGGCTCGGCTGGCCGCTCGCCGATTGCGTGACGCTGAGCCTGCACGGCCGGCCGCTCGATATGCTGCGGCTGCATCCGGCCGAGGGCCGCCGGCTGCTGCTGCTGTCCGCGGACGGTTCGACGCCGGCCGCGGTCGCCCGGCTGCTGAACGAGACCGGCTGGGGGCCGAGCCGGCTGGCCGTGCTCGAACATCTCGGCGGCGCCGACGCGGCGATGCATTGCGCGACGGCGGCGGAATGGGGCGAGCGGCGGGCCGCCGACCTCAACACGATCGCGCTCGAATGCCGCGCCGCTCCCGGTACGCGCGGGCTGTCGCGCCTCGCCGGGCTGCCGGATACCGCCTTTGCGCATGACGGCCAGCTCACCAAACGGGAAATCCGCGCCGCGACGCTGGCCGCGCTGGCGCCGCTCCCCGGCGAACGCTTGTGGGATGTCGGCGCGGGATGCGGGTCGATCGCGATCGAGTGGCTGCGCGCCGATGACCACACCGCCGCCATCGCCATCGAGCGCGACGCCGGGCGCGTGGCTTTGATCGCGCGCAACGCGGCCATGCTTGGCGTGCCGCGGCTGGAGATCGTGCATGGCGCGGCGCCGCAGGCGCTGGCCGGCATCGCGCCGCCCGACACGGTCTTTGCCGGCGGCGGGCTTGCCGAGGCAGCCCTGCTGCCCGTGCTTTGGCAGGCCTTGCGGCCCGGCGGGAGGCTGGTCGCGAACGTCATCACTACGGAGGGCGAGCGGGCGCTGCTCGACTGGCAGGCGGCGCATGGCGGCACGTTGACCCGCCTCGCGGTCAGCCGGGCGGAACCGCTCGGCGCGCATCGCGGCTGGCGGGCGCTGGCGCCGGTGACCCAGCTGCTTTGCGTCAAGCCGGGCTGAAATGGACGAAACGCGGCTGGCCGGCTGGCGGCCCTATTTGCTGCTTGGCCTGTTATGCCTCGGCCTGTACCTGCCGGGCATCGCGGCGATACCGGTGCTCGACCGCGACGAGGCGCGGTTCGCCCAGACCACGCGGCAGATGCTGGAGACGCGCGATTTTCTCGACCTCCGCTTTCGCGAAGAGGCGCGCAACAACAAGCCGGCCGGCATCTACTGGCTCCAGGCGGCGTCGGTGGCGGTGCTGAGCACACCGCATTCGACGGCGATCTGGCCGTACCGCGTGCCGTCGCTGATCGGCGCGAGCCTCGCGGTGCTGCTGAGTTTTGGCCTCGGCCGCCGCTTGACCGGCGAGCCGCGCGCGGCGCTGCTCGCGGCGGTGCTGCTGGCGAGCGCGCTCGGTACCGTTGCCGAGGCGCATATCGCCAAGACCGACGCGGCGTTGCTCGCCGCCGTCGTCGCCGCTCAGGGTGCGCTCGGCATCGTCTATGTGCGCGCCCGCGCCGGCCGCCATGCCGGACCCGGCATGGCGGCGGTGTTCTGGCTGGCGGAAATCGCGGCGATCTACCTGAAAGGCCCGATCGGCCCCGGCCTTGCGCTGCTGACCGCCGCCACGCTGTCGGCGGCCGACCGCGACCTGCGCTGGCTGCGCGGCTTGCGGCCGCTGCCGGGGATCGCCTTCGCCATCCTCGCCGTGGCGCCATGGCTCTACGCCATCGAACATGCGACCGAGGGGCGGTTTCTCGAACAGTCGGTCGGCCATGACTTCCTGTCCAAGGTCATGGGCGGCCAGGAAATGCACGGCGCGCCGCCGCTCTATTATCTGGCGCTGGTCTGGCTGATTTTTTGGCCGGGGGCGCTGCTGTTGCCGCCGGCGCTGATCGCCGGCTGGCGGCGCCGCAGCGAACCGGTGTTCCGTTTCCTGCTGGCCTGGTTGATCCCGGCCTGGCTGGTGCTGGAGCTGGTGCCGACCAAGCTGCCGCATTACGCGCTGCCGCTGTTCCCGGCGCTCGCCCTGCTGTCCGCCTGCGCCCTGGTCGACGGCCGGCACGCGCCGCGCTGGTCGCGCCGGCTCGGCACGGTGCTCTGGCTGCTGGTGACGCTGGCCCTCGCCGCGGCGATGATCGAAGTGCCGCGGCTGTTCGGGCCGGGGCCGGTGACGGCGGGGATCGTCGCGGCGGCGCTGTTGGTCGCGCTGACCATCGGCATGCTCCGGGGCCGTCCCGGTCCGCTCGGCCGGGTTGCGTTGCTTGGCGCGATGGCTCTGGTCTTTGCGATACCGGCAGGGGTCTCGATCATGCCGGCGCTGTCGCGGCTTTGGCTCAGCCGTGCCGCGGCGACGCTGGTGGCCGGCCACAAGCCGCCGGCCGGTGCGCGGCTGACCGTGATCGGCTACAACGAGCCGAGCCTGGTCTTCCTGCTCGACAACGGCTTCGCGACCGGGATGGCGGACGCGCCGGTGGCGGCGGGCGACGAGGCGCTCGTCAGCGATCGGCAGGACGCTGCGTTCGGGCGCGAACTCGCCCGGCGCGGTCTCGCGGCGCAGACGATCGGCGCGGTTTCCGGGCGCAATTATTCGAGCGGACAGGAGATGGCGCTGACGCTTTACCGCATCGAGGCGAAGTAGATGGCCGGCCGGTTGTTCGGTCTCGGCCTCGGGCCGGGTGACCCGGAGCTGGTCACGCTCAAGGCGCTGCGCCTGCTGCGCGCCGCCGCGGTTGTCGTCTACCCGGCGCCAAAGGGCGGCGACAGCTTTGCCCGCTCGATCGTGGCCGAATGGATCAGCCCGGCGCAGCGGGAGATCGCGATCCCGTTTCCGATGCGGCCGGGTCCGCCGCCGACCGATTTGTATGATCGAGCGGCGGCGGCGATCGCCGCCGAGCTCGACGCGGATCGCGACGTCGCCTTTCTGTGCCAGGGCGACCCGTTTTTTTACGGCAGTTTCGCGCCGATCTTCGCCCGCCTCGTGCCGCGCTACGCGGTGACGATTGTGCCGGGCGTGTCGTCGTTGGTCGCCTGCGCCGCGGAGGCCGCGACGCCGCTGGTGCAGCGCGACGAGACCATCACCGTGATCCCGGCGACGCTGCCCCGGCCCGAGCTGGCGCGCCGCCTCGGCGCGTGCGACAGCGCGGCGATCATCAAGCTCGGCCGCCACGCGGTTAAGGTGCGCGAGGTGCTGGCGGAGCTCGACCTGCTGGCGCAGGCAACCTATGTCGAGCGGGCGAGCCAGCCGCGCCGGCGGGTCGCGCGCTTCGCCGATGTCGATACCGGCAGCGTGCCCTATTTCGCCATGGTGCTGGTGCGGCGGGACCGCGGATAAGGGAGGCGTGGCGATGAGGCTCGGGGACCTGGACCAATACCGCATCGCCGGCGCGGCGGATTTCGCCGAAACGGCGCAAGGGCTTGTCAAGGCGGTCGCGGCGCGCGGCGGGATGCGGGGCGAGCTGTTCCTCCAGGGCGCCCAGGTCACGGCGTGGCAGCCGTCCGGCGCGCGGCCCGTCATCTTCACCAGCCCGCGCGCGGTGTTCGCGCCCGGCAAGGCGATCCGCGGCGGCATTCCAGTGATCTTTCCGTGGTTCGGCGCGCATCCCAGCGACCCGCAAGCGCCGCAGCACGGCTTGGCGCGCACCGCCCCGTGGCGGCTCGCCGGGTCGAATCTGGCGGAGGAGCAGGTCGCGCTTGACCTGGCGCTGGCGATCGACGGGTTCGACCTCGCCTACCGGGTCGTCTTCGGCAGCGATCTCCATCTGAGCCTGACGGTGCGCAACAAGGCCGACCGGCCGATGCCGTTCGAAGCGGCACTGCACAGCTATTTCGCCGTTTCGGCTATCGAGCGCGTGCGCGTGTCCGGGCTCGAAGGGTGCGGCGCGATCGACAAGACCGCCGCCATGGCGCGGCGGCCGCCCTTGGTTGCGCCGTTGACCTTCGCGCAGGAGACCGACAGCGTCTATCTCGACGTGCCCGATCACCTGGCGATCGAAGACGCGGGCTGGGGCCGGCGCATCGCCATCGACAAGACCGGCGCCGCATCCGTCATCGTCTGGAACCCCTGGAGCGAGAAGGCGGCGGCGATGGCCGATCTCGGCGCCGACAATTGGCGCGGCTTTGTCTGCGTCGAGACGGGCAATGTCGCCGACAACCGGATTGTGCTCGCGCCGGGCGGCGAACACGCGATGACGACGCGGATCACCGTCGATGGCGGATGACCTCCGCCTGCCGCCGGGCGCGGCGGTCGTCGTGCTGGGGCCGGGCGGGGCGGCGTTGGGGCGGCGCGTGCGCGCGCTGCTGCCGGGTGCGGAACTGCACGGACCGCGGGCGGCGGCCGGCGATTGGGATGCGGCCTATGAGCGCCTCGCGCCGCATCTGCGGGCGTTGTTCGAGGCCGGGCGGCCGATCGTCGGGCTCTGCGCCAGCGGCATTCTCATCCGCGCGCTGGCGCCGCTGCTCGACGACAAGCGGGTCGAGCCGCCGGTCGTCGCCCTCGCCGCGGACGGTTCGGCGGTGGTGCCGCTGCTCGGCGGGCATCACGGCGCCAACGGCATCGCGCGCGCGTTGGCCGCGGCGCTCGGCGGCCGCGCCGCCGTCACCACCGCCGGCGATTTGCGGCTCGGCTTCGCGCTCGACGAACCGCCGGCCGGCTGGCGGATTGCCGATCCCGCGCGCGTCAAGCCGATCGCCGCTGCGCTGCTTGCCGGCGAGCCGGTTGCGCTGCGCGACGCGCACGGCTGTGCCGGCTGGCTGCGCGACGGCACCGTGCGCTGGGCGGACGCGGCCGGCCTTGGCGTTCGCGTGACCGAGCGGACAGTCGCGGCGGATGAGCCGGCGCTCGTTTTCCATCCGCCGCTGCTGGCGCTTGGCATCGGTTGCGAGCGCGGTTGTCCCGCGGCGGAGATCATCACGCTGGCCGAGGCGTGCCTCGCCGCTGCCGGCCTCGCGCGCGAGGCCGTTGCCGCGGTTGTCTCGGTCGAGCTGAAAGCGGATGAGCCCGGTATCCACGCCCTTGCCGGCCGGCTTGGCGCCCCGGCGCGGTTCTTTTCCGCGGCGCGGCTGATCGAGGAGACGCCGCGTCTGACCGAGCGCTCGGCGGCGGCGTTTCGCGCCACCGGCTGTTGGGGCGTCGCCGAGGGCGCGGCGTTGGCCGCTGTCGGCGCCGGCGGAAGCCTGGTGGTGAGCAAACGCAAATCGGCCCGTGCCACCTGCGCGATCGCCCGCGCGCCGGCGCCGCTCGACGCGACCGGGATCGGCCGGGCGCGCGGCCGGCTGGCGATCATCGGCATCGGGCCGGGTTCGTCCGGCTGGCGCACGCCCGAGGCGAGCGCGCTGCTCGCCGGCGCCGACGATGTCGTCGGCTACGGGCTGTATCTCGACCTGCTCGGCAAAGCGGTCGCCGGCAAGTCGCTGCATCGCGGCCGTCTCGGGGCGGAGACCGAGCGCGCCGCGCTCGCGCTCGACCTCGCCGCCGCCGGCAAGGACGTGGCGCTGGTGTCGTCGGGCGACGCCGGGATTTACGGTCTCGCGGCGCTGGTCTACGAGCTGATCGACCGCCGGGAGCGGCGCGACTGGTCTGCCGTGGACATCGTCGTGGCGCCGGGGGTGAGCGCGATGCAAGCTGCCGCTGCCCGCGCCGGCGCGCCGCTCGGGCATGATTTCTGCGCGGTCTCGCTGTCCGATCTGATGACGCCCTGGCCGGTCATCGAGGCGCGGCTCGACGCCGCCGCCAAAGCGGATTTCGTCGTGGCGCTGTACAACCCCCGCTCGGCCCGCCGCCAAGAGGCGTTGGCCCGGGCCGCGCGCATCCTGACGGCGCACCGCCCGCCGCACACCCCGGTTCTCATCGCCCGCAATCTCGGCCGCGCCGAGGAGAGCGTGCGGGTCGCCGCGCTGGCCGATCTCGCGAGCGCGCCGGTCGACATGCTCACCATCGTCATCGTCGGCAGCAGCACCACGCGGGTCATCGCCGGCGACCCGCCGCGCCTCTACACCCCGCGCGGCTACGCCCCGACGTGACCGTCCATTTCATCGGCGCGGGGCCGGGCGCGGCCGACCTGATCACGCTGCGCGGGTTGCGGCTGATCCGGCAATGCCCGGTCTGCCTCTATGCCGGATCGCTGGTGCCGGCGGAGATCGTCGCCGCCGCGCCGGCGGGGGCGCGGATCATCGACACCGCACCGCTGACCCTGGACGAGATCATCGCCGAAATCGCCGCGGCGCATGCCGCCGGGCTCGACGTCGCCCGCGTGCATTCGGGCGACCCGTCGCTCTACGGCGCCATCGCCGAGCAGATGCGGCGGCTCGCCGCGCGCGGCATCCCCTACGACGTGACGCCCGGTGTGCCGGCCTTTGCCGCCGCCGCGGCCGTGCTCGGCCGCGAGCTGACGGTGCCCGGGATCGCGCAGAGCGTGATCCTGACGCGCACCGCGACGCGCTCCTCGGCGATGCCGCCCGGCGAGGCGCTCGATCGCCTCGCCGCGACGGGGGCGACCCTGGCCATCCATCTGTCGGTCGCCAACCTCGCGGCGGTCGTCCGCACGCTGGTGCCGCATTACGGCGCGGATTGCCCGGCGGTCGTCGCCTACCGCGTGAGCTGGCCGGACGAGCGGCTGATCCGCGGCACGCTCGACACGATCAGGGCCGCGGTCAAGGCCGCCCGCGTCACCCGGAGCGCGCTGATCCTGGTCGGTCCGGCGCTGGCCGGCGAGGGCAGCGACAGCCGGCTTTACGCGCCCGGCCACCACCATCTCCTCCGCCCGCGGCGCTGACCGCGTCAATGCTTGCGGCTGGCTTCCCTGAGGATTTGGACGACCGACTGGCGACGTGATTCCTGCGCCCAGCCGACGGCGTCGCGGCCGGTATAGTCGGAGATGTTGGGGTTGGCGCCGCCGGCCAGCAACAGCCGCACCAGCTCCGGATCGCCGGTCTTGGCGGCGAACATCAGCGGCGTCATCCCGTTCTTGTTCTGGGCGTTGACGCTGGCTCTCATCTGCACCAGCAGCTTCACCGCTTCGAGGCGATCGTGCTCGGCGGCGTAATCGAGCGGTGTGCTGCCGACCGCATCCTTCTGGTTGATGTCGCCGCCGGCCTTATAGAGGATCGCCATGATCTGCAGGTTGCCGCTCGCCGCGGCGATGTGCATGCCGGCGCTGCCGTTTTCATCGGTCTCGTTCGGGCTGGAGCCGTCGGCGAGCAGCGCGCGGACCCTGCCCACGTCGTTCGCCTGCACCGCGCGGGCGATATTCTTGTAATAGGGTGCGAAGGGGTTGAGGTTGAGCTGAGCGCGCGCGGGCGCCGCCGCCGCCGCAATCAGCAGCACCATCCCGCACGAGAGCAAAAACCGCTGGCAGAACCGCAGGCTCACAACGACCTCCGTGCTTCCGGCCGCTCGTCGAGACCGGCCAGCCAGTCGAGCGCCGCGTCGATGTTGTCGACCGATAAGCCGCGCTCGGCCGGCGGCCGCCGCACCATGATGACCGGCAGGCTCAACTCGCGCGCCGCGATCAGCTTTGCCTCCGTCGCCGCGCCGCCGCTCGCCTTGCACACCAGCACGTCGATGGCGTGGCGTTGCAGCAAGTGCCGCTCCTCGGTCAGCGCAAACGGCCCGCGGCCCAGCACGACCTCGTGGAACCGCAGCGGCAGCTTCTCGCGCGGCGGGTCGATCATGCGGACGACAAACCGCACGCCGGTCGCCGGCGAGAAACGCGCGATCTCGCTGGCGCCGACGGTCAGCAGGGCGCGGCGGCCGACCCGTCCGACGATCTGCGCCGCGGCCTCGACGCTGTCGACCTCGATCCAGCGGTCGAGCGGGTGGCGCCGCCACGCCGCGCGCAGCAGCAGCAGGCGCGGCACGCCCAGCGTGTCGCAGGCGAGCCGCGCGGCGCGCGAGATGTCCGCGGCAAAGGGGTGCGTCGCATCGATCAGCCGGTCGATGCCCTGCGCCGCCAGGTAGTCGGAGAGGCCCGCCGCGCCGCCGAAACCGCCGATCCGCACCATGCCGGGAATGGGGCCGGGGTGACGCGTTCGCCCGGCGAGCGCGGTGGTCACGCCGATCGCATCGCCAAAGCGGGTGAGGACGGCGCGCGCCAGCGCCGCCGCCTCGCCGGTGCCGCCGAGGATCAGCAGTCGTGCCGCGCTCATGCGCCGACCCTTGCCAGGAACCCGCCGTCGCGCCCCACCACCGCGACCTCGACCGCCGTCATGCCGCTCAGCGTCGCCAGCGCCACCTCGCGCGCGCCGCAAGCCACCCCATCGGCCAGCGTTCCGCGCCAATCCCCGGCGGCGTCGAGCAGCGCCCCGGCGCTCTCGGCCGCCTGCGCCCCGGCCAGCACGTCGGGGGCGGCGCCGGCCAAAGCGAGCCGCGCCGTCAGCGCGGAGAGGTCGACGCGGCTGCTGCTCGAATGCAGGTCGAGATGGCCGGCGGCGAGCTTGGCGATCTTGGCGAACCCGCCGGCGATGGTCAGGCGCGGCACCGGATGGCCGCGCAGGTATTTGAGCAGGCCGCCGGCAAAATCGCCCATGTCGATCAGGGCATGCTCGGGCAGTCCGTAGAGACGCTGGACCGCGCGCTCGCTGGTCGAGCCGATCGCCGCGGCGATATGGTCGAGCCCGGCGGCGCGCGCGACATCGATGCCGCGATGGATGGCATGCACCCAGGAGGCGCAGGAATACGGCACGACAATGCCGGTCGTGCCGAGCACCGACAGCCCGCCGACAATGCCCAGGCGCCCGTTCATCGTCTTCGCGGCCAGCCGCTCGCCGCCCGGGATCGCGATGGTCACGGTCACATCCGGCGGCGCCGCGCCGTTCGCCTCGGCGAAATCGGCGAGCGTCTCGCGGATCATCGCGCGCGGTCCGGGGTTGATCGCCGGCTCGCCGACCGCGAGCGGCAGCCCCGGCCGGGTCACCGTCCCGACGCCGGCGCCGGCGGCGAACCGGATGCCCGAGCCGGGCGGCGACCAGGCCAGCTCGGCAATGATGGTCGCTCCATGCGTCACGTCGGGGTCGTCGCCGGCATCCTTGACGATACCGGCGCAGGCGCTCCCGTCGCCAAGCTCGGCCAGCGCCAACGGAAAACATGGCTTTTGCCCGCGCGGCAGCCTGATCGACACGGGGTCGGGAAATACGCCGGTCAACAGCGCGGCATAGGCGGCGCGCGCCGCCGCCGCGGCGCAAGCGCCGGTGGTCCAGCCGCGACGCAACGCAGACGATGCTTCCTGTCGTGCCATTTTTCGATCTTAGCAAAACACCGGCTTAGCAAAACACCGGCGGGTGGCTACCTTCGATCTCATGAGCGATCTGTCGCGACTCAACCTGCCCAGGCTGCTGCCCGGCCATGTCTGGCTGGTCGGTGCCGGGCCGGGCGATCCCGGCCTGTTGTCGGTGCTCGCCCTGCAGGCGCTCGGGGAAGCGGACGTCGTCGTCTACGACGCGCTGGTCGACCGGCGCATCCTGGCGCTGGCCCGCCCGGACGCGCTGCGGCAAGACGCCGGCAAGCGGGGCGGCCGCCCCTCGCCGCGCCAGCCGGACATCTCGGCACGGCTCGTCGCGCTCGCGCGCGAAGGAAAGCGGGTGCTGCGCCTTAAGGGCGGCGACCCGTGCGTGTTCGGCCGCGGCGGCGAGGAGGCCCTGGCGCTGGCGCAGGCGGGCGTCCCGTTCCGCATCGTGCCCGGCATCACCGCCGGGATCGGCGGCCTCGCCTATGCCGGCATCCCGCTGACCCATCGCGGCATCAACTCGGCGGTGACGCTGATCACCGGCCATAACAGCGACGGCGCGGTGCCGGGCGAGGAAGCGAGCGCACCCGACTGGGCGGCGCTGGCCAAGGGGTCGCCGGTCATCGTGCTGTACATGGCGCTGCGCCACCTCGACGATATCGCGCGCCGGCTCATCGCCGCCGGGCGCGCACCGGACGAGCCGGTGGCGATCGTCGGCAAGGCGACGACCGCGGCGCAGCGCGTGGTGATCACCTCGCTCGGCGCGGCGGCGCAGGCGGCGCGCGATGTCGAGAGCCCGGCCGTCGTGGCGATCGGCGCGGTCGCGCGGCTGCACGAACAGCTCGACTGGTACCGTCCGTGACCGGCGGCGGGCTCATTGTCGCCGCGCCCAAATCGGGCAGCGGCAAGACGCTCGTCGTCGCCGGTTTGTTGCGCCATCTGCGCGACCGCGGGGTCCGCGTCGCCGCGGCCAAATGCGGCCCGGACTACATCGACCCGACCTTTCACGCGCTGGCGAGCGGCGGCCTTTGCACCAATCTCGACCCCTGGGCGATGCGGCCGGACACTCTTGCCGGTCTCGCCAGCGAGCTTGAAGCCGCGGCCGAGATCGTGATTTGCGAAGGGGTGATGGGGCTGTTCGACGGCGCCGGGGCGAGCGGCGACCGCGGCTCGACGGCCGAGCTGGCGCGGCTGACGGGATGGCCGGTGGTGCTGGTCGTCGACGCCAGCGGGCAGGGCGCGTCGGTCGCCGCGCTGGTCGCGGGGTTCGCGCATCACGATCGCGCGGTGCCGATCGCCGGGGTCATCCTCAACCGGGTCGCCGGCGACCGGCACCGCGCCTTGCTGACCCAGGCGATGGCGCGGCATGTGCCCGATGTTCCGGTGCTGGGGGCGGTTCCGGGCAGCGACGCGCTTGGCGTGCCGGGCCGCCATCTCGGCCTCGTGCCGGCCACCGAACTGATGTGCGCCGAGCAGGCCGTTGCGCATGCCGCGCGGGTCATGGCCGAAAATATCGATACGGCGCGGCTGCTGGGGCTCCCCAGAGCACCCAGCGCGACGGCGCGCCCGGTCCACGCGCCGATACCCCCGCTCGGCCGGCACATCGCCGTCGCGCGCGACGACGCGTTCTTGTTCACCTACGAGGCGGTGCTGGCGGGCTGGCGCCGGCGGGGCAGCGCGATCTCGTGCTTCTCGCCGCTCGCCGACCAGCCGCCCTCCTCCGAGGCCGACGCCGTCTATCTGCCCGGCGGCTATCCCGAGCTGCATGCCGGCCGGCTCGCTTCCGCCGCGCGGTTTCTCGGCGGGTTGCGGATGGCGGCGTCGGAGGGGAAGCCGATCTACGGCGAGTGCGGCGGCTACATGGTGCTGGGCGAGGCGCTGGTCGATGCGTTGGGCGAATGTCATCCGATGGCCGGCCTGTTGCCGCTGACCACCTGCTTTGCCGATCGTCGCCGCCATCTCGGCTACCGGCGCGCGACGCTGCTCGCCGCCGGGCCGCTCGGCGCTGCCGGCGCGAGTTTTCGCGGGCACGAATTTCATTATGCGACGGTGGTCGCGGCGGGCGCGGCGGAGCCGCTTTTCGCTGTCGCCGACGCCGCCGGCGATGATCTCGGCCCCGCCGGCCTGCGCCGCGGCGGCGTCGCCGGCTCGTTCATCCATCTGATCGACCGGGAGGATTAAAGGCGTGCGCCGGTCACGTCGTCGAACAGGTGGACGTGTTCCGGCCGCACGGCGAAGCGCAGCACCTCGCCGAGCGGCGGGTTGACGGTCCCGACGGTGCGCGCCGTCAGCGGAATGCCGTCCCCGCCCAGCCGGCCGTGCAGGATGGTGTCGGCGCCAAGCCGCTCCAACAGCTCGACGGCGAGCGGCAGCGGCCCGTCCGGGGCGATTTCGAGATGCTCGGGGCGCAACCCCACCGTCACCGCGCGGCCCGCCTCACTTGATGGGTATGCCATCGGCACGCGGCAGTTGCCGACCACGGCGCCGCCGCCGTCGAGCCGCCCCGGCACCAGGTTCATCGCCGGCGAGCCGATAAACCCGGCGACAAAAGCCGTTGCCGGCCGCTCGTAGAGGTCGAGCGGCGGGCCGATCTGGTCGGCATTGCCGGCGTTCATGACGATCAGCCGGTCGGCGAGCGTCATCGCCTCGACCTGATCGTGCGTGACATAGAGCGACGTGACCCGCAACTCCTGCTGCAGGCGCTTGATTTCGACGCGCATCTGCACGCGCAGCTTGGCGTCGAGATTGGACAGCGGCTCGTCGAACAGGAATACCTTGGGGTCGCGGACGATGGCGCGGCCCATCGCGACGCGCTGGCGCTGGCCGCCCGACAATTGCCGCGGCTTGCGGTCGAGCAAGCCGTCGAGCTGCAGGATCGCCGCGGCCTTGTCAACCCGCGCCCTGATCTGCTCGCGCGGCAGGCCGCGCATCCGCAGCCCGTAGGCCATGTTGTCGAAGCAGCTCATATGCGGGTAGAGCGCGTAGTTCTGAAACACCATCGCGATGTCGCGATCCTTCGGCTCGACGCCGTTGACGACGCGGCCGTCGATCGCCACGGCACCCGAGGTGACGTCCTCCAGCCCCGCCACCATGCGCAGCAGCGTGGATTTTCCGCAGCCCGACGGCCCGACCACGACCACCAGCTCGCCATCCGCCACATCGCAGCTGACACCATGCACGACCTCGCGCTCGCCGTACGATTTCTTGACGTTGTCGAGGGTCAGCGTGGCCATTCGGCGTCAGGGCAAGAATGTTGCGTGCGCGTGGTACGAGCGCATCGCCCGATCCCTGGTGAGCAACGGGAGCTGCTCGCTCTGCGCCTGCGCGATGAGCATACGATCGAATGGGTCGCGATGCAGACGCGGCAGGGCGGCCATGGCCCTACAGTGATCGGGCTTTATGGGAAGCCAGTCCAGACTCGGCAAAAGGCTCAGCAACTGATCGTTCCCGCCGGGGATTCTCCCTCGACCGAGAAGCATCGCAATTTCCCATACCGACACCGCGCTGACAAACAAGGTCAGAGAGGCGTCGAGGATTTGGCGCTCGGCGGCGGTCAGTTTGTGCGGCTCCATTCGGAGCCAGAGGACGATGTGCGTATCGATCAGGACGCCGGTGGTCACCTGTCTTCCTTCGGGTCCTCAAAGTCCAAGGTTTCCAACTGGCGAGCGGTGTTCTCGATCGATTTCTCGAAGTCGTCGAGGATGTCCTGAGGCAGGGAAATGTCGTCCGGCACCGGGCCGAGATGCGCCAGATCGCCGTAGACCACCGGCTTTTTCTTGGGCAACGGGCCAAGGCACGCCACCGGACGGCCGTTGCGGGTGACGACGATCTGTTCCCCGGCCTCCGCACGGTTCACCAGGGCGGCGAATTCCGCCTTGGCTTTGGCGATGGATATCTCACCCATGGCGGCGTTCCCGATATGACCATATATGGTCATATCTAATGTTCGCTCCGCCGCCGCGCAACGCATTCGTTAGGGCTCGCGGCGGAAGCGGCGTTCGCCGACGCGCGTTTCGCTCTCGCGAAAGCCGCGGCTTTGCAGCAAGGCGGCGAGGCCGGTGCGGTTGGCCTCGCGCACCGTGGCGGTGATCGGCGCGGGCCGTGCCAGGACCTGGTCGAGGAGGGCGTCGGCGGCCTCGCCAGCCGCGTAACGCAGCGTCAACAGCTCGTTCTCGCCCCAATGCCGACCAGCCTCGGCACTGTCGACCAGCACCGCGCCGACCACCGCCTCGCCGTCGGCGGCGACCCAGGACTGGCCAAATGCCAGGATCTTGCGGATCGCGGCGTAAAGCGCCTCCTCCTGCTCCAGCGTCTCGACGGCGAGCGGTATGTCCGCCGCGTGCCGCAGCAGCAGCGCGTGGATGTCGGCGGCGTCCCCGATGGCCGCCGGACGCAGCGTGCATTCGTTCATTTCTCGGTCTCGACGAGGCCTTTGACGAACCAGCGCTGCATCAATAGCACGACCGCGACCGGCGGCAGGATCGCCAACAGCGCGGTCGCCATGACGATCTGCCATTCGGTCTGGGCGTCGCCGTTGCCGATCATCTGGCGCATGCCGATGATGATCGTGGTCATCCCCGGCGAGTTGGTGACCAGCAGCGGCCAGAGATACTGGTTCCAGCCGTAGATGAAGAGGATCACGAACAGCGCCGCGATATTGGTGCGCGACAGCGGGATCACCGTGTCGACAAAGAAGCGCAGCGGCCCGGCGCCGTCGATCTTTGCCGCCTCGACCAGCTCGTCGGGGATGGTCAGGAAGAACTGGCGGAACAGCAGCGTCGCGGTGGCCGAGGCGACCAGCGGCAAGGAGAGCCCGGCGTAGCGGTCGATGAGGCCCATATCGGTGGCGATCTGATAGGTCGGTATGATGCGCACCTCGACCGGCAGCATCAGCGTCACGAAGATCGCCCAGAAGCACGATTTGCGCAGCGGAAAGCGGAAAAACACCACGGCATAGGCCGAGGGCAGCGAGATGGCGATCTTCCCGGCGGCGATGACCAGCGCCATCACCAGGCTGTTGAACATCATCCGGCCGACGCTGACGCCGCTGGTCTTGGCGGTGCCGGCGGTCAGCGCGTCGTGGAAATTGCGCACGATCTGGCTGCCCGGCAACAGCGGCATCGGCGCCTCGAGGATTGCCTCGAGATGCTGGGTCGACGCCACCAGCGCGACATAGACCGGGAAGGCGACGACGGCGATCCCGGCGATGAGGATCGCATGCGGGATCCAGGCGCTCCGCCGGGCGGTCACCATCGGCAGGGCCGCAGCTGGCGCCTTGGCCGGGCTTGACCCGGCCACCCGCGTCCCCTGGGCCGGGCTTGACCCGGCCATCCACGTCCCCTGGGCCGGGCTTGACCCGGAGGAGGCGAAATTTGAAAAGGCGCGGAGCTACGCATAATGCACGCGGCGCTCGATGAAGCGGAACTGGACCGCGGTCAGCGCGATGACGATCGCCATCAGCACCACCGACTGCGCCGCCGAGCCGCCGAGGTCGAGACCGACAATGCCGTCGTACCACACCTTGTAGACGAGGATTTCGGTCGCCTTGTCCGGCCCGCCCTGCGTGACGTTGTGGATCACGCCGAACGTGTCGAAAAAGGCGTAGACCATGTTGACGACGACCAGAAAGAAGGTGGTCGGGGCCAGCAGCGGAAAGACGATCGTCCAGAACCGGCGGCGCGGGGTCGCCCCGTCGATCGCCGAGGCCTCGAGCAGCGCCGCCGGGATCGCCTGCAGCCCGGCGAGAAAGAACAGGAAATTGTAGCTGATCTGCCGCCACGCTGCGGCGAGGATGACCAGCAGCATCGCCTCCCTGCCGTCGAGGAAATAGTTCCACTCGACGCCGGCGCGGCGCAGCGCGAAGGCGACGATGCCGATGCTCGGGTTGAACAGGAACATCCACAGCACCCCGGCGACCGCGGGTGCGATCGCGTAAGGCAGCAGCAATACGGTCTTGTAGAACGTCGCGCCGCGCACCACGCGGTCCGCCATCACCGCGAGCAGCAGCCCCGGCGCCAGCGCCAGGACCGCCACCGCGCCGCTGAACAGCGCCGTCACCGCAAAGGAAAAGATGTAGTTGGGGTCGGCGAACAGTGCGGCGAAATTGTCCCAGCCGACAAACCGCGTCGACAGGCCGAAGGCGTCGCCGCCTTGCACCGACTGGACGATCGCCTGGCCTGCCGGCCAGAAGAAGAACACCACCGTCACCGCGAGCTGCGGCAGCAACAGCAGCACCGGCAACACCCAACCGGAAAAGACGACGCGGCGGTCCACCCTTACCCTCGCATCGCCGGCGCCGCCGGCACCTACCGCACGTTCTTCTGGAACTGGCGCAGCAAGGTGTTGCCGCGGCCGACGGCGTCGTCGAGCGCGGCCTTCGCCGTCATCTTGCCGGCAAACGCGCCTTCGAGGTCTTCGGCGATGATGTCGCGCAGCTGCACCATGTTGCCGAAGCGCAGGCCGCGCGAGTTCTCGGTCGGCGGCTTGCCGGTCATCTGCAGGATGGCGATCTCGGTGCCGGGGTTCTTGTCGTAAAAGCCCGAGCTTTTGGTCGCCTCATAGGCGGCCTTGGTGATCGGCAGATAGCCGGTCTGCTCATGCCACCATTCCTGGACCGGTGTCCCGGACAGGTAGGTGAAGAACTTGGCGATGCCCTTGTACTGTTCCGGCTTCTTGCCGGCCATGACCCACAGGCTGGCGCCGCCGATGATCGAGTTCTGCGGCGCGCCGGCGACATCCGGGTAATAGGGCAGCTTGGCGACGCCCCATTCGAACTTGGCGTTGCGCTTGAACAGCCCGTAAGCGGCCGACGAATCCATGATCATGCCGCATTCGCCGCTGCTGAATTTGGCCTCCGGCTCGGTGGTGCGGCCGCCGTAGTCGAAGCTCTTGTCCTTCTGCGCCGCCGCGAGGTTGGCGATGTGGCGGACCACGGTCGGGTTGTTGAACTCGAGCACCGTGTCGAACCCGCCGAGCCCGTTCGCCTCGGTGCCGAGCGGCAGATTGTGCCAGGCGCTGAAATTCTCGATCTGCACCCAGCTCGCCCAGGCGGTGGTGAACCCGCAGGCCTGGCCGGCGGCGCGCAGCTTTTTCGCCGCCTCGAACAGCTCGGGCCAGGTCGCCGGCGCCTTGGCCGCGTCGAGCCCGGCCTTCTGAAAGGCCGCCTTGTTCCAGTAGAGCACCGGCGTCGAGCTGTTGAACGGGAAGGACAGCATCTTGCCGTCCCGTGTGCTGTAGTAGCCGGTGACCGCGGCGAGGTAGGAGCCGGGGTCGAATTTCTCGCCGGCATCGGCCATCAGCTGGTAGACCGGTTTGACCGCGCCTTTGGCGGCCATCATCGTCGCGGTGCCGACCTCGAACACCTGAACGATGTCGGGTGCGTTGCCGGCACGGTAGGCGGCGATCGCCGCGGTCATCGTCTCGGCATAGGAGCCCTTGAAGACGGGGGTCACCTTGTAGTCCGACTGGGCGGCGTTGAAGTCGCCGGCGATCTTGTTGATTCGGTCGGCGTTGACCGCCGTCATCGCGTGCCACCATTGCAGCTCGATCGGATCCGCCGAGGCGTTGCGGGGCGTGGCGGCCGCCGCGACGAGAAGCGCGAGCGCAAGCACCAGCTTTTTCATAAAATCGATCCCCCCTGTGCCGATCCGGCTTATCTGGCGGGGCCAGCTTGCCAAATCGTGACGGTGCTCGAAAGCTTTTGTGACATGTCGCCACCCCGGGACCTTGCCGAGCAACTCGATCAGCGCGTTCAGGAACTGGGGCTCGGCGTGAAGCTGGCGATCCGGGTCAGCGCGCGCGCCCGGCGCCTGTCGCTGCGCGTCGATGCCGCGGCGCGCGGCGTCGAGCTGGTGCTGCCGCGCCGCGCGCCGGCGGAGGCGGCGCTGCGCTTTGTCGCCCAGCACCGCGGCTGGATCGCCGCGCGGGTTGCCGCGATGCCGCCGGCGCGGCGGCTCGCCGACGGGGCGACCGTGCCGGTGCTGGGCGTGCCGCACCGCATCCGCCACGCAACGGATCGCACCGCGCCGCCGGTCACCATTGCGGCGGGCGAAATCCGCGTGCGCGGGGAGCCGGCGCATCTGCCGCGCCGCGTGACCGACCATCTGAAGGCGCTGGCGCGGCGCGAGTTCGCGGCCCGCGCGCACGATCTTGCCGCGCGGCTCGGCAAGCAGGTGGCGCGCGTCAACGTGCGCGAGCTCAAAAGCCGCTGGGGCAGCTGCTCGTCAACCGGCGCCTTGTCCTTCAGCTGGCGGCTCATCCTGGCGCCCGAGGCTGTCATCCATTACGTCGTCGCGCACGAGGTCGCGCATCTCGTCGAGATGAACCATTCGCCGCGCTTCTGGCGGGTGGTCGCCCGCCTTGTTCCCGATGTGCCGGCGGCCCGCGCCTGGCTCAAGCGGCACCGGCTGGAGCTGCTGTCGTATTATTGACGGCCACGGGGCATTGACGGCTATGGGCTGCGTCGCATGAGCCAGACGAGGATCAGCAGGCCCGGCACGCAGGCCGCCGTGCTGAAGACGAAGAACGGCGTCCAGCCCAGCGTCTGCGCGAGATAGCCGCCCGACGCGGCGAGCACGTTGAGCCCCACAGTGGCGAGCGACGACAGCAGGGCATATTGCGTCGCGGTGAAATCGCGGCTGCACAGACCGGAGAGGTAGGCGACAAAGGCCGCCGAGGCCATGCCGCCGGTCAGGTTCTCGCCGCCGATCGTGAACGACAGCATCAGCACGTCGTGCCCTGCCCAGAGCTGGGCGACATACATCAGGTTGGACAGCGCCTGCGCCGCGCCGCACACCAGCAGCGAGGCGAACACCCCCCAGCGGACCACCAGCACGCCGCCGAGCGCGACGCCGGCCAGCGTCGCGATCACGCCGTAGATCTTGGCGACCGTCGCCACCTCGACCTTGGTAAAGCCGATCATGACGTAGAGCGGGTTCGCCATCGAGCCGGCGAGCGCGTCGCCGAATTTGTAGAACACGATAAACGCCACGATCGCCGCGAGCGGGGCGGCGCCGTTGCGGCGGAACATGTCGGCGAACGGGGCGATCACCGCGCCGCGCAGCCAGGCCGCGGCGCGTTCGCCGGCGGTCGCGCCGGGCAGCGCCTCCGGCGGCGCGACGCCGCCCGGCTCCGGCGTCAGCCACACCGTGATCATCCCGACCGCCATCAGCCCGGCCATGATCGTGTAGGCGAGGCGCCAGCCGCCGAGGCTCGCCGCATAGAGCGCCCCGGCGCCCGAGGCCAGCATGCCGAAACGGTAGCCCCATTGCGTCGCGGCGGCGCCGGCGCCCTGTTCCTCGGGGAGCAGCAAATCGATGCGGTAGGCGTCGATGACGATGTCCTGGCTTGCCGACAGGAACGCGACGCCGACCGCGGCGAGCGCGGTCAGCGCCGGGTCGGTCTTGGGGTCGGTCGCGCCCAGCGCCAGGATCGCCAGCGCCAGCAGGAACTGGATGGTCAGCGCCCAGCTGCGCCGCCGGCCGAGCCGGCGGGTCAGCAGCGGGATCGGCAGCCGGTCGATCAGCGGCGACCAGCACCATTTGAAGCTGTAGGGGGCGCGGACCAGGCCGAAGACGCCGATCGCCGTCAGCGACACGCCCAGCTCGGCGAGCCAGTACGACAGCGTGCCGAAGGTCAGCGCCAGCGGCAGGCCGCTGGAAAACCCCATCAACAGCACCGCGACCAGCCGCGGCCGGCGGTACACCTCCAGCGCGCCCAGCCAACTCCGGCGCGGCGCATGCGCACCCGGCGCGTCATGGCCGGGCCCGACCCCGCCATCCATGGGTCCCCGGGACAGGCCCGGGGATGACGAAAGAAAAGCGCGCCGGGAACGTGCCAGAGGCCGCCTACTGGTGCAGTTTCGGCATTTCGCCGAGGCTCGGATCGTCCTTGTCCTTCGCCTTCGGCATCCTGGCCTTTTCCTCGGCCGAGATGACGTCGGCGGCAACCTGCAGCTTCACGATCTTGTCGGGGTTGCCGACGATGCCGTTACGCGCCGGGTCGCCCTTGCGCAGCTTGTCGACAAACTCCATGCCGGAGACGACCTTGCCGACGATCGTATACTTGCCGTCGAGCGCCGGCGCCGCGTCGTACATGATGAAGAACTGGCTGTCGGCGCTGTTGGGGTCCGAGGACCGCGCCATCCCGACCGTGCCGCGCACGAAATGCTCGCTGTTGGTGAACTCGGCGTGCAGCGGGTGCCCGGAGCCGCCGGTGCCGGTGCCGGTCGGATCGCCGCCCTGCGCCATGAACCCGGCGATCACCCGGTGGAACACGGTGCCGTCGTAGAACTCGGCGCGGGCCAGCTTTTTGAGCTGGGCGCAGGCGGTGGGCGCGAGGTCGGGGCGCAGCGCGATCACCACACGGCCAAAGCCGAGATCCATGTAGAGGATGTTCTGCGGGTCGGCATCGGCCGCCCGCGCCATGCCGGCGCAGGCCATCAAGAAAAACAGCGCCAGCCCGGCAAAGGCGGGACTCCGGCGCGAGCGACGGGACGGCTGCCCCCGGACCCCCGCCTTCGCGGGAGTGACGGCAGAATGCGCGAACACCATGTCGGGCAGCCTCTAAGCCGCGTCGGCGGCAACCTGCAGCTTGATGATCTTGTCGGGGTTGGTGACCGCGCCGCTGCGCGGGTCGCCCTTTTTGATCGCGTCGATATGCTCCATGCCCGAGACCACCTTGCCCCACACCGTATATTGCCGGTCGAGGAAGGTCGCGTCGTCGAAGCAGATGAAGAACTGGCTGTCCGCGCTGTTGGGGTCCGAGGTGCGGGCCATCGACACGACGCCGCGAACATGCGGCTCGGCCGAGAACTCCGCTGTCAGCCCCGGATGACCCGACCCGCTGGTGCCGGTGCCGGTGGGGTCGCCGGTCTGCGCCATGAACCCGGCGATGACCCGGTGAAAGACGATGCCGTCATAGAAGCCGCGCCGGGTGAGCGCCTTGATATGCTCGCAATGGCCCGGCGCCAGGTCGGGGCGCATCTCGATCACCACGCGGCCTGCGGGCACGTCGAGATACAGGGTGTCTTCCAGCGCGGCTGCCATGGCGGACCTTTCTTTAAAAGCGAGCGCGGAACCTAGCCGCAGGATGGGGCGAGTGCAACGAAACCCATCACCGGCCGCATAATCGACGGGGTTACGCCGCCGCGCGCCGGCGGTTGTACCAGCCGCCCTTGCGGAAGCGGTCGAGATAGGTCGGGATGACCGCCTCGACCGCGGTCGGGGTGATGCCGAGCGTCCCGAGGTCGAGTGCGCCGGCGGCGACGACGTTGTCGCGCCGCAGCATCTCGACCTGGTCGGGGGTCAGCGGCGGCTTGGGCAGCAGCGACAGCAAGCGCGCCTGCAGGCTCGCCAGCCCGAACGGCAGGTCGACGAAACGCCGATGGCGCCCGATCTCGCCCAGCAGCAGCTCCATCAGTTGGCGGAAGGTGTAGACCTTGGGTCCGCCGAGCTCGTAGGTCCGCCCCGCCGTCGCCGGGTCGTCGAGCACCCGCACCGCGGCGCTCGCGACATCGCCGACATAGACCGGCTGAAAGCGGGTCTCGCCGCCGCCGATCAGCGGCACGAAGGGCGAAAACTGCGCCATGGCGGCAAAACGGTTGAAGAAATCGTCCTCCGGTCCGAACACGATCGACGGCCGCAGGATCGTCGCGGTCGGGAAGGCGTCGCGCACCGCCTGCTCGCCGACCGCCTTCGAGCGCGCATAGGCCGACGACGAGCGCGGGTCGGCGCCGATCGCCGAGATGTGCACCAGCCGCTCGACCCCGGCCTCGCGCGCCAGCCGCGCCAGCTTCGCCGGCGCCGAATGATGCGCGACATCGAATTTCTGGCCGCCGCGCTCGTAGAGGATGCCGACGCAATTGATCAGCGCGTCCTTTTCCGCGACGAAGGCGCGCAGCACCGCCTCGTCGGCGTCGATGGCGATGTTGACGAGCCCGACCTGGCCGACATCGCCCTTCAATTTGAGGTATTTGGCCTCGGACGCGTGGCGCCCGCCGACCGTCAGCACCTCGCCGCGTTCCGCCAGGCGCTTGACGATGTAGCGCCCGATGAACCCCGCGCCGCCCATCACGGCAATCTGGTGTCGTCTCATGACAGGCGGATTAGCAAACCCCTGCGGCTTGGGCAACCTCTCCCGACCTGTGTGTCGAACGACCGGGCAGATCGTGGTTCGGACCTACACCGAAAAATATTTCGCCTGCGGGTGATGCACCACGATCGCCGAGGTGGATTGCTCAGGGTCGAGCTGGTCTTCCTCGGTGAGGGTGACGCCGATCTCGCCGGCGCGGAGCAGCGTGAGAAGCTGGGACTGGTCGGCGAGGTTGGGGCAGGCGGGGTAGCCAAAGGAATAGCGGCTGCCGCGATAGCCCTGCGCCAGCATCTCGTCGTGGTCGCGCGCTTCCTCGGCGGCGAAGCCGAGCTCGCCGCGGATGCGCTTGTGGACGTATTCGGCAAAGGCCTCGGCCATCTCGACCGAAAGACCGTGCAGGTACAGGTAATCCTGGTAGCGGTCGGCGGCGAACCATTCGCGCGCCGTCTCCGAGGCGCGGCGCCCCATGGTCACCACCTGAAGGCCGATCACGTCGCGCTCGGGCTGGTCGATGTCGCGGAAGAAATCGGCGATGCACAGCCCGTCTTTCTTGTTCTGGCGCGGGAAAGCGAACCGTGCCACCTCGCGGCCGCTGCCTTCCGGATCGAACAGCACCAGCGAGTTGCCCTGCGCGGCGCAGGGCCAATAGCCGTAGCAGGCCTGTGGCGCCAGGATGTTTTCGCGGATCGCCTGGTCCGTCACGCGCGCCAGGATCGGCCGCAGCTCGGTGCGCGCCCATTTCTTGTACTCGGCGAGCGAGCGGCCGTCCTTCCGGAAGCCCCACTGGAACTGGTAGAGCATGCGTTCGTTGAGATAGGCCGCGATCGTCTTGACCGGCACGCGCTCCAGGATGCGCGGCCCCCAAAACGGCGGCGTCGGCACCTTGCTGCCGACCGTCAGCTCGGCGCGGCGCAGCCGGATTTCCTCGAGATCGACCGGGCGTTGCGGGCGCGCGTCGGCGGCGCGGCCGAGCTTGCGGCTCTCGTTTTTTACCCGGCCGCGGTTCTTGTCCTGGAGCTCGGCGAGGTAGACGTCGAATTCGTTGCCGTCATTGTTGCGGCTGACGATGCGGTCCATCAGCGCAAGGCCGTCGAACGCGTCGCGCGCGTAGGCGACGCGGCGGCAGTCATAGGCCTGGACGCAATCCTCCTCGACGTAACGGCGGGTCAGCGCGGCGCCGCCGAGCATCACCGGCACGTCGAGCCCCATGCGGCTCATCTCTTCGAGGTTCTCGCGCATCACCACGGTCGATTTGACCAGCAGGCCCGACATGCCGATGGCATGCGCGTGGTGCTCCTTGGCGGCTTCGACGATCGCGCCGATCGGCTGCTTGATGCCGAGATTGACCACCCGGTAACCGTTGTTGGTGAGGATGATGTCGACCAGGTTCTTGCCGATGTCGTGCACGTCGCCGCGCACCGTGGCGAGCACGACCGTGCCCTTCTCCTGGCCCTCGACCCGCTCCATGAACGGTTCGAGATACTTGACCGCGGTTTTCATCGTCTCGGCCGATTGCAGCACGAAGGGCAGCTGCATCTTGCCGGCGCCGAACAGCTCGCCGACGGTCTTCATGCCGCCGAGCAGATGCTCGTTGATGATGTCGAGCGGCGGGTAATTCTGCATCGCCAGGTCGAGATCGGCTTCGAGATCGAGCCGGTCGCCCTCGACGATGCGATAGGCGAGCCGCTCCTCGATCGCCTCCGGCCGGCCCTTCTTCTCGGCCTTCTCGACCGTGCGGTCCTCGAACAGCGCGATAAACGCCTGCAAGGGGTCGTAGCCTTCGGCGCGGCGGTCGTAGATCAGGTCTTCGGCCGCTTTCAGTTCGGCTTCGGGGATGCGGTGCAACGGCAGGATGCGCGAGAAATGCACGATTGCGCCGGTCATCCCGCGGCGCAGCGCATGGTCGAGGAACACCGAGTTCAGCACCTGCCGGGCCGGCGGGTTGAGGCCGAACGAGATGTTCGACAGGCCGAGGATGATCTGGCATTCGGGCAGCTCTTGCGCGATGCGGGCGATCGCGTCGAGCGTGTTGAGGCCGAGCTTGCGATCGTCCTCGTTGCCGGTGCAGATCGTAAAGGTCAGCGGGTCGAACAGCAGGTCCGATGGCGGCAGGCCGTGCTTGTCGACCGCGAAGTCGTAAAGCCGCTTGGCCACCGCGAGCTTGTGGTCGACCTCCTTGGCCATGCCGGTCTCGTCGATGGTCAGCGCGATCACCGCCGCGCCGAACCGGCGCGCCAGCAGCAGCCGTTTATGCGCCGCCTCCTCGCCGTCCTCGAAATTGATCGAGTTGATGATCGGCTTGCCGCCATAGAGCCGCAACGCCGCTTCGAGCACTGGATATTCGGTCGAGTCGACGACCAGCGGCGCGTTTACCGCGCCGCGCATGCGGGTCACCATCTCGGTCATGTCGGCGACCTCGTCGCGGCCGACAAAGGCGGTGCACAAATCGAGCGTGTGCGACCCTTCCTTGACCTGCTCGCGCCCCATCTCGACGCAGCCGTCCCAGTCACCCTGATCCTGCAACCGGCGGAAGGCGCGCGAGCCGTTGGCGTTGCAGCGCTCGCCGATCGACAGATAGGCATTCTCCTGGCGCAGCGGGACCTGGCCGTAGAGCGAGGCGACAGCCGGCGCCCAGCTCACCTTGCGCCGCCTCGGCACCGGCCGAGGCCGCCCATCCCCTCCGGCGCCGCCGATGCGGCGCAGCATCGCGTCGAGCGCGGCGATGTGGCGCGGCTCGGTGCCGCAGCAGCCGCCGATGACGTTGGCGCCGTCTTCGAGCACAAAACGCTCGAGCCATTGCGCCAATTCGTCGGGCGTCAGCGGGTATTGGGTGCGGCCGGACACCAGCTCGGGCAGGCCGGCATTGGGCTGCACCGAGATCAGGCGCGGCCAGCTCTCGCCCAGCCATTTGACATGCTCGGCCATCTCGCGCGGGCCGGTGGCGCAGTTGAGGCCGAGCGAGTCGACGCCGAGCGCGTCGATGATCGTCGCCGCGGCGGCGATGTCGGCGCCGACCAGCAGCGTGCCGGTGGTCTCCACCGTCACCTGGACAAAGATCGGGATGTCCTTGTCGGCGGCGGTGCGGGCGCGCTTGGCGCCGTTGACCGCGGCCTTGATCTGCAACGGGTCCTGGCAGGTCTCGATCAGGATCGCATCGACCCCGCCGGCGATCAGCCCGTCGCACTGCCCGGTCAGCGCGTCTTCGAGCGGCTGGTAGGCGACATGACCGAGGCTCGGCAGCCGCGTTCCCGGTCCGAGCGAGCCGAACACAAAGCGCGGCCGGCCGTCATGCGCGAACTCGGCCACGGTTTCGCGCGCCAGCTCCGCCGCCGTCTTGTTGAGCGCGAAGGCTTTCTCGGCGATGCCGAACTCGTTGAGGGTGATCGGCGAGCCGCCGAAGCTGTTGGTCTGGATCGCGTCGGACCCCGCCGCGAGATAGCTGCGGTGGATCTCCCGCACCAGGTCGGGCCGGCTCTCGCACAGAATTTCGGTGCAGTTCTCGTGGTTGTGGAAGTCGTGGACGATGTCGAGGTTCTGCGCCTGCACCTCGGTGCCCATGGCGCCGTCGCACAGCAGCACCCGGTCGGCGAGATAGTCGAGGATATGGGTCATCGGGAAAAACCGGACACTGATGCAAAAGCTGACGCAGGCGGGGTCACGCGGCCGCCGCTTTCGGGGCGCGCACCCCCAGCAGGTGGCAGATCGCGACGATCAGGTCGGCGCGGTTCAGCGTGTAGAAGTGGAACTCGTTGACGCCGTTCGCCTGCAGCCGGCGGCATTGCTCGGCGGCCAGGGAGGTGGCGACGAGGCGCCGCGTGTCGGGGTCGCCGTCGAGCCCGTCGAAATGCGCCGCCATCCAGGACGGGATCGAAGCGCCGCAGGTGCCGGCCATGCGTTTAAGCTGCGCGAAATTCGTTACCGGAAGGATACCCGGCACGATCGGCACGGTGATCCCGGCCGACGCGGCGCGGTCGCGAAAGCGCAGGAACAGCTCGACATCGAAAAAGAACTGGGTGATCGCCCGGTTGGCCCCGGCGTCCAGCTTGGCCTTGAGATTGTCGAGGTCATGCCCGGCGCTGCGCGCCTCGGGGTGGGTCTCGGGGTAGGCGGCGACGCTGATCTCGAAATCGGCGACCCGCTTCAGCCCGGCCACCAGATCGACCGCGAAATCGTAGCCGCCGGGATGCGGTGCGTAAGCCCCGCCGCTGCCAAGGCCGCCCGCTGTCGGTCCATTCGGCGGGTCGCCGCGCAGCGCGACGATGTGGCGAACCCCGGCCTCCCAATAGTCGCGGGCGACGCGATCGATCTCTTCCCGGGTCGCCGCGACGCAGGTCAGATGCGCCGCCGGTTCGAGCGTGGTCTCCTGGCGGATGCGGCGCACCGTCGCGTGGGTGCGCTCGCGGGTCGAGCCGCCGGCGCCGTAGGTCACCGACACGAAACGCGGGGCCAGCGGCTCGACGCGCTTGACGACGTCCCACAGCCGCTCGTCCATCTCGGGCGTCTTGGGCGGGAAGAATTCGAACGAGATGCGCGGCGGCGCCGCGTCGAAATCATGCGCCGGATCGGCGGCCAGCAGGCCTCGCGGCTGGCGGCGGTCGATCGTGCTGCGACGCTCGGTCGGTGGCTTGTCGATCATGGGTGGAGCACCTGTTCGGGAGCGGCAAGGCCGGGCTGCGCATCCGGCTGGACGCCGGCCCGGCGGTAGGAGGTCCAGATCGCGACGGTCAGCGGCTCGCCTTGCAGGTGGCGCGCCGGGGCGGGATCGAGCCCGGCCGCGCGGCACCATGCGGCGACCTCCGCATCCGCGAAGCCGAGGCGGTGATGGGCGTGCTCGTCGCGCAGGAATTCGAGGAGATGCGGCGCGAAATCGACGACCACCAGCACGCCGTTCGGCCGCAGCACCCGCGCCGCCTCGGCGATCACCGCGGCCGGCCGGTCGGCGTAATGCAGCACCTGGTGGATCACCACGGCGTCGAACGACGCGTCGGGCAGCGGCAGCTGGTACATGTCGCCGAGCCGCACCATGCCGTTCGACGCCCCGGCGCGTTCGAGATTGACGCGCGCGACCGCAAGCATCTCGCGCGACTGGTCGATGCCGAGCGCCTGGCCGACACGCGGCGCCAGCACTTCGATCATCCGGCCGGTGCCGGTGCCGATATCGAGCAGGTCGCGCGGCGCGGCGGCGCCGACGATGTCGACCAGCGCGGCCTCGACCTCGCGTTCGTCGATGTAGAGCGAGCGGATGCCGTCCCAGCGCGGCGCGATTTCGCTGAAGAAGGCGGCCGCGCGCTCGGCGCGCTCGCGCTTGATCGCCGCCAGCCGTTGCAAATCGAGCGCGATCGTCGCGTCCCGCTCGCCGCACGCGGCGACGAGGTGCCGTGCAAGCCTCCCGGCAGCCCCCTGCGCGCTCAGGCGGTAGAACACCCAGCTCCCCTCGCGAAAGCGGTCGAGCAGGCCCGCCTCGCACAGCAGCTTCAGGTGCCGCGATACGCGCGGCTGGCTCTGGCCGAGGATCTCCGCCAGCTCGCTGACCGTCAGCTCGCCGCGCGAGCACAGCACCAGGAGGCGCAGCCGCGTCGGCTCGGCGACCGCCCGCAGCGCCGCCAGCAAATCGCCCAGAGAGACCTCGTCGTCCATGCTGCCGATCATGGACTCAAACATATAAAGATATCTTTATATCGTCAACCGGACTTCACGACTGTCGGCATCGGCGACCCGGCCTTCGCGGCGCCCGGGGCGATAAGATGCGTCCATGGTTAACGGTTTCTACGCATAATGCGGATATAGCCGGAACGGATCGCTTGCCGCGCACGTACGTTATTCGTCATTATCCCGCCGCGCCGCCAGCCAGGAAACGACGAGGACCTTGATGCATCGCCGCATTGCAGCGCACGCTCTGTTGGGCTCGGCCTTGACGGCGGTGCTGGCCGTCGTGCTTCTGCTGGGCGCGCGTGCCGCCCATGCACAGCAAACGGCGCAAGCCGCCGCGACCGCCGCCGCGGCCGATGTCGACGACAACGGCGACCCCTGGGAGAACACCAACCGCGCGATCTTCGGTTTTAACCAGGCGGTCGACCGGACGGTGCTGGTACCGGTGGCCAACACCTATCGCGCCGTGCTCCCGACCCCGTTCCGGGACATGGTCCACGACTTTCTGCAAAACCTGAATTCGCCGATCATTTTTGCCAACGACGTGCTGCAGGGCGAGGCCAATCTCGCCGGCGACACGTTCAGCCGGGCGATGATCAACACGACCATCGGGTTCGGCGGTATTGTCGATGTCGCGACAAAGCTTGGCATTCCGTATCACACCAACGACCTGGGCATCACCTTCGCGACCTGGGGCGTCGCCTCGGGTCCGTATCTGATGCTGCCCGTGCTCGGCCCGTCGAACCCGCGCGACCTGGTGGGCGATGTCGGCGACAGCTTTGGTGATCCGGGCAATATCGTCGCGAGCGATCATAACCGCATCTGGGCGAGCATCGTCCGCAGCACCGTCTCGGGGGTCGACGAGCGCTCCCGCAACATCGAAAACCTGGCCGAAATCGAGCGCACGTCGCTCGATTACTACGCGACGATTCGCTCGCTTGCCCGCCAGCGGCGCGCGGCACAAATTCGCCATCAGAAGGAAGACGTCCCGAACGCGTCGCCGCTGCAGGGTGCAAGCGCGGCGCCGGTGCCGGGACCGTCGATCGCGGCGCTGCCGCCGGCCGCCAAACCGGCGATCAGCTACCAGATGGCACCGCAGGCGCCGAGGGTGAACTCGCTGGCCGACCTGCAAAGGAGTCCGATGGTCCCCTCGTCCGCGGGCAACCGCTGATCCGCCGATGACCCGCCGCTGGTTCGCGCTGTTTGCGCTGGTCCTTGGTGCCGGAGTCCTTGCGGGACCGCCGCGGGCGGCCGCTCAGGCCGATCCGGTCGCCTTTATCAATCAGCTCGGCGTCCAGGCGATACAGGTCCTGGGGCCGAATGTACCGCCGCCGGCACGGCTGCAGCGCTTTCGCGAGCTGTTCGGCGCCTACTTCGACCTGCCGCGGATCGGCCGGTTCGTGCTCGGCCGCTATTGGCGCGCGGCCACGCCGGAACAGCAGCAGCAGTTTCTCGGCCTGCTGCGCGAGTACCTGTCGCAAGCCTATGCCGGGCGCCTGGCGCAATACGCCGGTGAGAAATTCGCGGCGCTCAACGCCCAGCCCCAAGGCGAGGAAACCGTCGTCTTCAGCGAGATCACCCGCAATGACGGCGGCAAGATCCGCATCGAGTGGCATCTCGTCAACGAGGGCGGCTGGAAGATCGTCGACGCCTATGTCGCCGGTGTGAGCATGGCCGTCACCCAGCGCGACGAGTTCGGCGCGGTCATCCAGCAGGGCGGCGGCCAGGTGCAATACCTGATCGACAAGCTGCGGCAGAAAGTAGGTGGCTGAACGCGCAGCGTTCGACCGCCCATCCCCGGACTTGATCCGGGGATCCCGCTGATCCGGGGATCCGGCGGGCCGGACCGGCTGATCAGCCTCAATGTTCGGCGCGGTGGAGGATGGTGCCCTTGAGGCCGGTGTCGTAGTCGCGGCCGCTCGCGAGCAGCGTCGCCGACTGCGGAAACTGCGTCTTCACCAGGCCCTTGCGTTCGAGCGCCGCCCATACCGCGGGATTGCGCAGCCCCGTCGCGTCCTTGGCGGCGACGACCGCGTCGCCGAGATGAAAATGGTCGCCATGCGGGTCGGGCAGGCTGGTCAGCAGCACGCTGCCGTCGGCCTCGCCGGGCTTCGCATCGGGCAGGGCGGCGAGCGCCTGCAGCAGGGTCAGCGTTTTCAGCTGCAGCGGGTTGAGGTTCAGCGGGTTGCGTTTTGCGGCCATGAAGCCTGATTAGCCTGCCGACACGGCGGAGGCAATCGCATAGTCTCCGGCCGTCGGACAGGAGAGGGAACCGCGATGGCGGTCGTCGAGCGGGAATGGGAGTGGCACTTCGCCGCCTCGCCCGAGGCGCTGTGGCCGCTCGTCGCCGACACCGCGCGCATCGGTGAAGCCAACGGCTTCCCGCGCTACACCGTGGCCGACACGCCCCGCCCCGACGGCAGCGTCGAACGCATCGGCAGCGCCCGCCGCTTCGGGACGACGCTGCGCTGGGAGGAAGGCGTGCCGGAATGGGTCGCCGGCCGTCGCTACCATCATGAAAGGCGGTTTCACAGCCGCCTGATCCGCCGCCTCGCGAGCCGCATCCTGCTCGATCCCGAGCCCGGCGGGACGCGGCTGCGCTATCGGATGACGCTGGAGGTCTGCTGGCCGCTCGCCGTGGCGTTGCGCTGCGGTGCGCTGCGGCGGGTGGGGAGCGTCCTCGACCGGCTGTTTCGCGATGCGGCGCAATTCGCCGCGGCGAACGAGCCGATCGGGCAGCAGGCGCGGGCGGAGGTGCCGGCTGCGGTGCGCCGCCGCGTCGAGGCGCGGGCGCGGGACCTCGCCGCGCACGGCCATGCGGCCGCTCATCCGCTTGCCCGTCATCTGCTCGAAGCCGCCGATGTCGATCTCGAGCGCATGCGGCCGCGCGCGCTGGCGCGGCGCTGGCGCGTGGCGCCGCGCGCCGCGATCGAGACCTGTCTCGCCGCGGTGCGCGACGGCTTGCTGACGCTGCGCTGGGACCTCGTCTGCCCGCAATGCCGCGGCGCCAAGGTGGCCGCCGCCAGCCTCGACCAGTTGCCGCTGGGCGCCCATTGCTCGTCCTGCAACATCGATTACGAGCGCGACTTCACCCGCAATGTCGAGGTCACCTTCGAGCCGGCGGCGACGGTCCGCGAACTCGGCGCGGGCAGCTATTGCCTCGCCAGCCCGCTCCTCGCCGAGCACGTCAAGGTGCAGCAGCGGCTCGCGCCCGGCGAAACGGCGGTGATCGAGGCGCCTCTCGCCGACGGCCTTTACCGCGTCCGCACCGTCGAGCCGGGCGGCAATGCCGAGTTCACCGTGTCGGGCCGGCGGGTGCCGGAGATCGTCTTGCGCGGCACCGCGCCCTGTCTCGGCGCGCCCGGCGAGCCGGAACGGATCGTCGCCCGCAATGCCGGTCCGGCGGCGAAGACGCTGGTCATCGAAGACCGGCGCTGGGCCCAGGATGCGCTGACCGCGCACGAGGCGACGACGATGCAGGCGTTCCGCGACCTGTTCGCCGACGCGGTGCTGCGTCCCGGCGACCAGGTGGGGATCGGCCGCATCGCCTTTCTGTTCACCG
>DASZOZ010000094.1:0-2115 GCA_035550515.1 Allostellaceae bacterium | reverse complement strand
ATTCCGGCGATGTCCGGAGTGGTGAGCGGCGCGGCCCCGTCTCGGTCTGTGGGAAATGCCGTAAGGGGGGCGGCGTCGGGACCGAACAGCTCAATGATATTCAAGCTTCTTGCCTGCAAGGCTCTCGATCTGCAGCGCCTGCTTGATCTCGGGCGCGTTTTCGTCCTGCGGGGCGACGCCCAGCAGCGGCGCGATGCGCTCGATGATCCGGCTGGTCGCCGGTGCGACGGTCCACCCCGCGGTCGCGTAACCGTGGCTCTCCTTGTTGCCGTGCGGCTCGTCGACCAGGGTCAGCATGACATATTGCGGGTTGTTCATCGGGAACGCCCCGATAAACGACGAGACGAGCTTTTTCTCCTCGTAGTGGCCGTGGATATTTTTCTCGGCGGTGCCGGTCTTGCCGCCGACGACATAGCCGGGCGCCTCGGCTTGCTTGGCGGTGCCGCCTTCGACCACCAGGCGGAACAGCTTGCGCATCTGCTCCGAGGTCTTGGCCGAGATCACGCGCACCCCCGGCACCTTGGCGCCCTCCGGCACTTTCAGCATGGTCGGCGGGTGGAGGATCCCGCCGTTCACGATCGCCGCGGTCGCGGTGATCATGTGCAGCGGGGTCACCGCGATGCCGTGCCCGAAGGCGATCGTCATCACGTTGACCGGCCGCCACACCGCCGGGTAGTGCGGCCGCGCGACCTCGACCTTGTCGAACTCGATCGGCACCGGGCTCAACAGGCCGAGCCGGCCGAGAAACGCCTTCTGCCGCTCGGCGCCCGCCGCCAGCGCCATCTTCGCCGAGCCGATATTGGACGAATAGGCGAAGATTTCCGGCACGCTCAGCGGGCGGTGCTTGCCGTGGTAATCCTCGATCGTGAAGCGGCCGATCCTGATGCCCGAACTGGCATCGTAGACCGAGGTCATCGTCGACACGCCGCTGTCGAGCGCCATCGCGGTATTAAAGACCTTGAAGACCGAGCCGAGCTCGTATTCGCCCGAGGTCACCTTGTCGAACACGCGGTCCTTGTCCTGTTGGCTCGCCGTCTTCGGGTTGGTCGAGGGCGGGTGGTTGGGGTCGAAATCCGGCAGCGAGGCCATCGCCACGATCTCGCCGGTGTTGACGTTCATGATGATCCCGGCGGCGCCCTTGGCCTGGAACTGGTCCACCACGTGCTGCAACTCGTCCTTGAGGACGAACTGCACGCGCGCGTCGAGCGCCAGCGCGATCGGCCCGGCATTCTCGCGGATCACCGGGTTGAGCCCGCGTTCGAGGCCGGCCTGGCCGATATTGTCGACGTTGCAATAGCCGATGGTGTGCGCCGCGAGGTCGCCGAGCGGGTAGATCCGGCGCTCGGCGGCGCTGAATTCGACGCCGGGGATGCCGAGATTGTTGACGAGATACTCCTGGCGCGGCGTCAGCGAGCGCTTCAGATAGGCAAAGCTGCGGCCGGAGGCCAGTTTGGCGCGGATTTCGGCCGGCGACAGGTCGGGCAGCGCCTTGCTGAGCCGCTGCGCGGCACGGTCCGGGTTCTCGCCGGCCTGCAGCATCTGCTTCGAATTGACGTAGAGCGCCGGGCTGTCGAGGTTGGTCGCGAGCAGCGTGCCGTTGCGGTCGACGATATCGGCGCGCGGCGCGGGCGGCGGCGCGACCAGCCGCGCCTTGGCGACCTTTTGATTGGCCGGGCCGTCGATCGCGACGACATCGACCAGCCGGCCGATGACCACGAGGAAGATCAGGGCGAACAGCGATGCGGCCATCAGCAGCCGCGTGCGCGTCGCCTCGAGCAGCGCCGCGGCCTTCGGATCGGCGACCACCGGCGCGCAGGGCGGCGGCTTGAAGTGCCGCGGCCGGCACGGGTTGTCGTCGATGCGCTGCGCCGAAAGCATCAGCGATCCTCGGTGACTTGCGCGAACAGCGCGTCGAGCGAGGCGGGCTTGGCGGGCCGCGGCGCCGGAGGCTGCGGCGCGGACGCGATGTGGACCGGCGGCGGGTGCGGCGCCGCGACGGCGTGGACAGGCGCCGGAACCGTTGCCGAGACGGGGATGACCGGCGGTGGCGGCGGCGGGTGCGGCGCCGCGACGGCGTGGACAGGCGCCGGAACCGTTGCCGAGACGGGGATGACC
>DASZOZ010000093.1:0-42889 GCA_035550515.1 Allostellaceae bacterium | reverse complement strand
AGGAAAACGGCGTCGCGGTCGTCGCCTTGCGCAACGCGCACCATATCGGCCGGGTCGGCACCTATGGCGAGATGTGCGCGGCCGAGGGGCTGGTGTCGATCTCGTTCGTCAACATCACCGACCAGCGGCCGGCGGTGGCGCCGTGGCGCGGCGGCGACGCACGTTTGGGCACCAACCCGGTGACGATCGCGATCCCCGGCCCCTCGCCCGACCGGCCGATCATCGCCGACATGGCGACCAGCCGGATCGCGATGGGCAAGGTGCGCGTCGCGCGCAACAAGGGCGAGCCGGTCGGCGCCGACACGCTGCTCGACGCCGACGGCAAGCCGACCAGCGATCCCAACGTCATGTACCGCCGGCCGCGCGGCGCGCTGTTCACCTTTGGCGAGCACAAGGGCTATGCCCTCGCCTTTATCGCCGAGATGCTGGCCGGCGCGGTCACCGGCAGCGGCACGATGCGCCCGGAGCGCATCGACAACGAGAGCGTCACCAACGGCATGCTGCTCGTCGTCATCGATCCCGGCCGGATCGCCGATCGCGCCTGGATCGACGACGAGATCACGGCGATGACGAATTACGTCACCGCCTCGCCGGCGCGCAACCCGGCCGAGCCGGTGCTGATCCCCGGCGACCCGGAGCGCCTGTCCCGCGCCAAGCGCATCGCCGAGGGCGTGCCGATCGACGACGAGACCTGGCGCGAAATCGCCGCAGCCGCCCGCGGCTACAACGTGCTGGTGGAGGCGCCGTAGCCTCCGTTACGAACCATCAACCGCCTTGGCGGGGCTTGACCCGGCCATCCACGTCTTCTTGTTCCGGCGTCCGAGAATGAAGACGTGGACCCCCGGGTCAAGCCCGGGGGAAGCGATAATCGGACGCCCTGGACTTAAAGCTCCTGGCCGCGGCGGGCGAGGGCGTGGTCCCAGACCTGCGAGCGGTCGTCGTCGAACACCAGGTCGGCGTCCTCGGGGACGGCGAACCAGTCGCGCCGCGCCATCTCGCCTTCGAGCTGGCCGGGTCCCCAGCCGGCATAGCCGAACGCAAAGAAATATTTCTTCGGACCCCGATGATGGCCGATGTCGCGCAGCGCCTCCTTGCTCGCGGTCATCGCCACCTTGCCGTCGACCGCCATCGTCTCGGCGCGGCGATATTCGGCGCTGTGCACGACAAAACCGCGCTCCAGCTGCACCGGCCCGCCGGTGACGACCGAAATGGTGCCCTCGACCGATGTGTCGTCGTCGCCGGTCGCCGCGAGCAGCGCCGCGACCGGCTCATCGGCGATCGGATGATTGACGATGATCCCGAACGCGCCGTCCTGGTTGTGCCGCAGCAGCAGCACCACCGCGTGGTAAAAGCGCGGGTCCTGGATATGCGCCGAGGCGATCAGCAATTGGCCGCGCTGCGGCTCGGCCGAGGGCGCATCGCCGGCGTCGGGCGGATGGGGCGCGGGATCGACCGCGGCGAGGCCGAGCACCGTCGCGGCGACGCACAGCGCGGCCAGCATCGCGTGCCGGATCGTCGTTTTCGCCATGGTCCGCCTCGATCGCGAGTCGCCGCCGGCGGGCGCGCGCCGTATCATAGCAGGATGACAGGCAACGACGAACTCGCGCTCGACCCGATCGAGCGCTTTCTGTCGGACCATATTGCGGGTTTCCGCGGCCCGCTCGTTGCCGAACGCTTTGCCGGGGGTCAGTCGAACCCGACCTATCGGCTGCGGGCCGGCTCCGGCGATTACGTGCTGCGCCGCAAGCCGCCCGGCCCGCTGCTGCCGAGCGCCCATGCGGTCGACCGCGAGTTCCGGGTCATGCGCGCGTTGGCGCAGACCCCGGTGCCGGTGCCGCAGGTCCATGCGCTGTGCGAGGACGACAGCGTCACCGGCAGCGCGTTCTATGTGATGGAGCATCTCGACGGCCGCATCTTCTGGGACCAGCGGCTGCCCGGCATCGAGCGCGACGAGCGGCACGCGATGTTCCTGTCGATGAACCGGGTCATCGCCGATCTGCATTCGGTCGATTACGCCGCGCTGGGGCTCGGGGATTTCGGCCGGCCGGGCAATTACATGGCGCGGCAGATTGCCCGCTGGAGCCGGCAGTACCGCGCCTCCGAGACCATCGAGCAGCCGGCGATGGACGCGCTGATCGACTGGTTGCCGGCGCATCTCCCGCCCGAGGGCGCGGCCTCGATCGTCCATGGCGACTACCGCATGGACAATCTCGTCTTCCACAAGACCGAGCCGCGGGTGATCGGCGTGCTCGACTGGGAGCTGTCGACGATCGGCGATCCGCTCGCCGATTTCGCCTACCACACGATGAGCTGGCGGATCGACCCGAATATCTACCAGGGGCTCGCCGGGGTCGACGTCGCCGCGCTCGGCATTCCCGACGAGACGGACTATGTCGCCGCGTATTGCCGCCGCACCGGCCGCGCCGCGATCGACGGCTGGGAATTCTACCTGGTCTACAGCCTGTTCCGCTTCGCGGCGATCTGTCAGGGCATTGCCAAACGCGCGATCGACGGCACCGCCGCCAGCACCGAAGCCGACAAGATCGGCCGCCTCGCCCGGCCCTTCGGCGAGCAGGCCTGGGCGCTGGCGACGTCGCTGGGGTGACGCGCCACTGGACGGCCGTGCAACAAGGCACAATTATTGTTATCTATTGTTATTCGCAGGAGGTGTTGATGGCGAGCATCAACCTGGGGGAGCATTTCGAGCAGTTCGTCCGCGACCGCATAGCGCGCGGCCGCTATCAGAACGCCAGCGAGGTGGTGCGCGCCGGACTGCGCTTGCTGGAAGCAAGCGAGATGGACCTCGAGGCCAGAGCCAGTTTCCTCAAGGAAAAGATCGACGAGGCCTGGGACGATCCGCGACCCAGCGTGCCGGCAGACGAAGCGTTTGGGCGCGTGGAAGCCCTCCATGAAGATGCGGTGCGGCAAAAGCGACGCCGTGCCTAGGCTTGTTCTGCGGCCTGCGGCAGAAGCCGATCTCGCGAATATCTATCATTACATATCCGAGCGGGCAGGAGCCGCTGTCGCGATCCGCTATATCCGGCGCGTTCGCGACTGGTGCAACCAGCTCTTGGTGTTCCCTGAGGCCGGCCGGGCGCGAGGCGATCTTCGCCCCGGCGTTCGCATTCTGACATTCGAGCGGCGCGTCGTGATCGCTTACGCAATCTTGTCGTCGGGCGATGTCGAGATCGGCCGGTTTTTCTATGGCGGCCGCGACTACGAGGCCATTATCGGCAGCGACCAGTATTGAGGTGCAGGGACATGGCCAAGGAAAAAGTCGGCGTCGTGGGCGCCGGGCTGATGGGGGCGGAGATCGCGCTGGTCTTCGCGCTCGCCGGACATGAGGTGCTGCTGAGCGACACCGGGGAGGCACAGCTCTCGGCCGCGCTGGTGCGGCTCAACCGGGCGCTCGATCGCGGGGTGCAGCGCGGCTGGTACAAGGACGAGGAGAAACCGCTCGCCTTGTCGCGCATCACCACGACGGTCAGCCTCGACCCGTTCGCGGCCTGCGATTTCGTCACCGAGGCGGTGTTCGAGGACGAGCAGGTCAAGGCCGAGACCTACCGCAAGCTCGACGCGCTGTGCGCGCCGCATTGCATCCTCGCCAGCAATACCTCGACGATCCCGATCTCGACCCTCGCCTCTTATGTCGGCGCGGCGCGGCGGCCGAAATTTATCGGCACGCATTACTTCTCGCCGGCCTCGCGGATGAAGCTGGTCGAGGTGATCCCCGCCTTCGACACCGCGCCCGAAACCTTCGACACCGCGATGCGGCTGATGCGCGAAGCCGACAAGGTCGCGGTGAAAATCAAGGATGTCGCCGGCTTCGCGGTCAACCGCATGTTCCTCATTTTCCTCAACGAGGCGGTGCGGCTGGTCGAGGAGGGCGTTGCGACGCCGGAAGATATCGACACCGCCTGCAAGCTCGGCCTCGGCCACCCGATGGGACCGTTCGAGCTGATGGACGCGACGACCTCCAAGCTGTGCCTGCAAGTGTCGGAGATCCTCCATGACGCTTACGGCGAGCGCTTCCGGCCGCCGGCGCTGCTGAAGCAGCGCGTCAAGGCGGGCTTTGTCGGCGGCCGCAACGCGCGCGGCTGGCGGCGATGACGGATGCTCCGGAGCATTGAATGAACGTTCGCGGCAAAATCGTCGTCGTCACCGGCGGGGCGCGGGGGATCGGCGCCGCGCTGTGCGCGCGCTTCGCGGCGGACGGCGCCAAGGCGGTCGTCGTCGCCGATCTCGATGCGGCGGGCGCCGACGCCGTGGCCGGGCGGATCGGCGGCGCCGCAATGCGCTGCGATGTGAGCCGCGAGGAGGACATGGTCCGGCTGATCGACGACAGCGAAAGCCGGTTCGGTCCGATCGACCTGTTCTGTTCCAATGCCGGAATCGCAGTGCTCGACCCCGATTGGGACAACCCGGCGAGCGCCGGCGATGACGGCTGGGCGCGCAGCTGGGCGGTCAATGTGATGGCGCATGTCTATGCCGCGCGGCATCTCGTGCCGCGGATGAACGCGCGCGGCGGCGGCCATTTCGTGCAGACGGTCTCGGCAGCCGGCCTCTTGTCGCAGATCGGCAGCGGCCCCTATTCGGCGACCAAGCATGCCGCGCTCGGCTTTGCCGAAAACCTGGCGATCAGCGTCCGCGACCGCGGCATCAAGGTCTCGGTGCTGTGCCCGCAGGGTGTCGACACCGCGATGCTGCACGGCATCACCCGCGGCGTGCCCGACCGCGACGGGGTGCTGACCCCCGAGGCGGTCGCCGCGGCGGTCGTCGAGGGGCTTGCGACCGAGCGCTTCCTGATCCTGCCGCACCCGGAGGTGGCGACCTATTTCCGCCGCAAGGCCGACGATTACGACCGCTGGCTGTCAGGGATGGCGCGCCTGCGGCGGCAGATGTAGCGGCGCCCCGCGGCGTCCGCCTCCGCCGGCTACGGCTGCTTGTTCACCAGCGGGCATGTCGACTGCGCCAGCGGCAGGAACGCGTCGGCGCCGGGGATGGTCGTGACCCGTTGCAGATAGTCCCAGGCGTGATGGGATTCGCCGGGCGTCTTGACGCGATACAACGACATGTCGTGCACCATCAGGCCGTCGGCCCGGATGCGCCCACCCTGCGCGTAAAAGTCGTTGATCGGTGCGGCGCGCATCGCCTGCATCACCGGCGCGGTCGCGTCGGTGCCGGTCTTGGCCACGGCCTGCAGATAATGCGTGGTCGACGAGTAGACCCCGGCCTGCAATTCGTTCGGCATGACCCCGGCGCGCGCGAAGAACCGCTTTGCCCACACCCGTGCGGGCTCGTCCTGGTCCCAGTAGAACGACGCGGCGAGCATCATGCCCTGCGCGGTCTGCAAGCCCAGGTCGTGCACCTGGTTGATGCGCAGCGACAAGCCGGCGAAGTGCTGCGCGCCGGGCACCATCCCCATGGCCGCGGCGCGCTTGACGACGCTGCTCGTATCGGTGCCGGCGTCGGCAAGGCCGATGATCTTCGCCTGCGAATGCTGCGCTTGCAGCAGGTAGGACGAGAAATCGCCGGTGCCGAGGGGGTGCCGCGCGTGACCCAGCACCTTGCCGCCGTTGGCCTTGACCACCGATGCGGTCTCGTCCTCCAAATCATAGCCGTAGCTGTAGTCCGCGGTGATGAAGAACCAGGTGTCGCCGCCCTGGCTGACGATCGCGCGGCCGAGCGTATGGGCGACCGCGTAGGTGTCGTTGGTGTAGTGGATCGAGGTCGCGGTGCAGGCTTCCCCGGTCAGCCGGTTGGCGCCCGGCGCATTGAAGATCGCGATCTTGCCGCGCGTATCGGCGAGGCGCTGCACATAGAGCGCCTCGGACGAGCCCGACACGTCCATGATCGCGTCGACATGCTGCTTGTCGAACCAGTCACGCGCGATCTGCGCGGCCTGGTCGGGACTGTCGTGGTGGTCGGCGACGAGGACCTGGATCGGTGCGCCCGCCGCCTTGCCGCCAAAATCCTCGACCGCCATCTCGGCCGCGGCCTGGCTGCCCTTGCCGGTCAGCGCGGCGTAGGGGCCGGACATGTCGAGGATGAGCCCGAGCTTGACGACGCCGTCGGATATCCCCGCCGGCCGCGGCGGCGGCGATTGCGCGCCGGCCCCGATCGCGACGAGCGCCGCGGCTCCCCCCAAAGCAAGACGCCGTATGATCATGACGCTTCGTATGGTTCTTCGTAGATCGCGGTGTACACGATTCCGTCGTCTCGCACATAGCCGCGATACATTCCGGCGCAATTGAAGGGCAGGGCGAGCGCGCCGTCATGCCCGACCGCGATGACGCCGCCCGAACCGCCGGCCCGTCCCAGTTCGGCGACAACGGTTGCCGCCGCGTCCGCGAGCGACCGTCCGCCATGCGCGATCCGCGCGGCGATGTCATGCGCCGCCGCATAACGGATAAAAAATTCGCCATGCCCGGTGGTCGAAACGGCGCAAGTGGCGTTATCGGCAAAAGTCCCGGCGCCGATCAGCGGGCTGTCGCCGACCCGGCCGGGCAGCTTGCCGGTCATGCCGCCGGTCGAGGTGGCCGCCGCGAGATTGCCGGCGCGGTCCCGGGCAACCGCACCCACGGTCCCGTGGCGCCGCGCTTCGTCCGCATCGATCGCCCCGCCGATCTCCCCGGCGATCTCCCTTGCCGCTTCCTGCGCCAGCGTCGCGGCGAGCGCCGCGCGGCGCGCTTCGGTGAAAAAATAGTCCGGCGGGGCGAAGTCGAGGCCAGCCTCGCGGCAGAACCGCGCGGCCCCTTCGCCGATCAGCAGGACGTGCGGCGAGCGCTCCATCACCGCGCGTGCCGCCAGAACGGGGTTCCGCGGTCCGAAAATCCCGGCGACGGCACCGGCGCGGCGGTCGCGCCCGTCCATCACCGCCGCGTCCATCTCCTGGGTGCCGCTGCGGGTGAAAACCGCACCGCGCCCGGCGTTGAACAGCGGGTCGTCCTCCAGCGTGCAGACCGCCCGCGTCACGGCATCGAGCGCCGTGCCGCCACGCCCGAGGACATCGCGCCCGGCGCGCAAGGCGCTCACCAGGCCGGCGCGATAAAGCGCCTCCCGCGCGGTGCTCATGTCGCCGCGCCTGAGCGTGCCGGCGCCGCCATGAACGGCGAGCGCATAGCCGATTGCCAGGTCGTCCGTCACGCGGCGCTCTCCCTCCGCCGGTTCCATGCCGAACGCGGCGTGCATCTCGGCAATCAACTTACCGCGACGGCGTCAGGCGGGATATGGTGCCCTGCCGGTTCGCGGCGCCCGAGACAGCAAGAGACCATCCGTTGCCGCCTGCCGCCCACGACATCACCGAGCCGCAGCAGGTCGCCGCGGGACACGGGTTCCGTCTCGTCATGCTCGGCCTCGGCATGGCGATCGTGCCGCTGGATACCGCGGTCAATATCGCGTTTCCCGATATTACCGGCAGCTTTGGCTTGCCGCTCTCGATGATCCAGTGGGTGGTGATCTGCTACACGCTGACCTATGCCGCGTTGATGCTCGCCTTCGGCCGGGTCGGCGACATGTTCGGCCATGCCCGTGTCTTTCGCGCGGGACTGGCCTGGAGCGCGATCGCCTATCTGCTGTGCGCGGCGGCCCCGGCCTTTGGCTGGCTGTTGTTTTTCCGCTTTCTGCAAGGCGTCGGCGCGGGACTGGTGATCAGCTGCGCACCGGCGCTGGTGACCGGGCTCTATCCCGAGGCGCGGCGCAGCCACGCGGTCGGCATGTTCACGCTGATCTTTGCGCTCGGCTCGGCGCTGGGTCCGCTGATCGGCGGTGCGATGGTGGCGCGATGGGGTTGGCCGGCGGTGTTCTGGTTCCGTGCGCCGATCGCGCTGGTCAGCCTGCTGTTGCTGCGCGGCCCGCCGCCGGGGACGACCAGCCGAGGCGAGCGGTTCGACATCGCCGGCGCGGCGCTGCTCGCCCTGGGGCTGACGGCGATGCTGCTCGGCATCAACGCCGCCTCCCGGCTCGGCCCCGGCCTCGAAATGGCGGCGCTGCTCGCGGCGGCGGTGCTGAGCCTCGGGCTGTTCGCCTGGTGGGAGGGGCGCGCGCCGCGGCCGATGATCCGCATCGACCTGTTCCGCGACGCCGGTTTCGCGGCGGTCAACGCGGTCTATGTGCTGATGAACCTGTCGGCGTTTTCGGTCCTGCTGTTCGTGCCGTATTTCTTTGCGCGCTTTGCGGCGATGCCGCTGCCGGTCGCGGGGATGGTGCTGGCTACCGGCGCGGTCATGACCGCGCTGACCTCGCCCGTCGCCGGCCGCCTGATCACCCGGGTTCCGGCGGAGCGGGTCGGCACGCTCGGCCTGTTGTGCGTGGGCAGCGGGCTGTTCCTGATCGGGCTGTGGCCGGCCGCTATCGCGCCGACGACGATGGCCGCGGTCCTCGCGCTGCACGGCATCGGCGTCGGGCTGTTCCAGGTGTCCTACACCGATATCGTGATCCGCTCGTCGCCGCGCGCCGATCGCGGGGTCGCGGGCAGCCTGTCGGTCCTCACCCGCACGCTCGGCACGGTGACCGGCGCCGCGACGCTGACGCTGATCTTCAACCGCGTCGGCCACGGCCATACCGACAGCGCCGCCGGGTTCCTTTTTGCCTTCAGCACCGTGTTCAAGATCGTCGGCGTGGCCGTCGCGCTGAGCGTGGTCGCGATGCCGTGGTGGCGGCGCCGCGATCGGTCGCATCACGCGCCAAACTGAGCCGCACCGCCGCCAACAGCCGGCTCCGGGTGAAGGCGGCCGGCAGCACCAGTACCCGGACGGCCGGGTGAACGCGGCGAACAGCGGCCGCATCGCTCGCGGCAGCGGCGATCACCAGGCGCGGCTGCGCGGCCGCGACGGAGGCCGCATCCGCCGCCTCGCTGACGGCGATTCCGGCCGGCTCCAGCGCCGACCGCACGGCACGCCGGACGGCGGCGTCGCCGATGATGTGGACCGTGACCATGCACGGACCGTAGCGCGGTGCACGCGCCCGGGCAGCGCCGCGACCCCTAGCCGAAGCGGTGCCGATTAGACCTTTGGTATGGGGTCGGCGGTGATTTTTTACTGGCGGTCAGGCCGCGAGGCAGCGCTTGACGGTCGCCAGCAGCGCGGCCGGTTCGAACGGTTTTTTGAGGCCGTTGTCGGCACCCAGCAGCTCGGCGATGCGCAACACGTCGCCGGCGGCGAAATTGCCGCCGCCCGTCATCGCCAGGATCCGCGCGTCCGGGTTGGCCTCGCGCAGTTCGAGGATCGTCGCGATGCCCTCCTTGCCGGGCATCAGGATATCGACCATGACGAGGTCGGGGTGCATCTCGTCGTATTTGCTGATGCCGCTCTGCGCGTCGCCGGCGGACTGCACGAGATAGCCGTCGGCGCCGAGAATCTCCTCGACGACCTTGCAGAAGACGGGATCGTCGTCGATCACCAGCACCGAGTTCATCACCTGAACTCCCGCATTCGTGCTCATATCCCGCTCATCCCTTGCAATATGGCGATGCGCACCGCGTCCGAGCGGTTGCGCGCGCCCATCTTCTTGAAGGCGCTGTTGAGGTGCAGCTTGACCGTGACTTCCGAGATCGCCAGCCGCTCCGCGATCTCGCGGTTCGGCGAACCGCGCACCAGATGGGCGATGCAGTCGAGCTCGCGCGGCGTCAGATTGTCGAATGAGAGACGCGACACGCCGCGGCCCGGCCGGGCCTCGACCACGGCCCGCGGCACGTAGGTCTCACCCGCCGCCATCAGCCGCAAGGCGGTCAGCAACGCGGTTCCGCGCAAATTCTTCATGATCACGCCCGCGGCGCCGCGTTCGAGGGCGCGTTCCGCCTCGTCCGGGTCCATCGCGCCGGAGAGCACCGCGACCGGCGTATCGGGCAGCAGCCGTTTGACCTCGTCGAGCCCGGCGAGCCCGTTCATCCCGGGCATCCGATAATCGAGAATGACCAGGTCGAAGCGGCGCTCGCCGTCCAGCCGCTCGCGCACCTGCTGGAAATCGGACGCCTCGACGCAGGCAATATCCGGCGCGGCGCGCGTGACATAGCTGGCGATCGCCTCGCGCACCAGATGATGATCGTCGGCGAGCAGGATTCTCATGGTCGTCCGCGGTTCGGCGCGATCACGCTAGTCGAACAAGGTTAACGAGGTGCAAACGACGCTTGGGGACAGTGCAAACCGCCGCGCGATAACGAATCCTTCAGCGAGTCACTGATAGAGGTATTTTTATCGCAAAACGTGTAGTCGGAAGTCCTGTGAGCGACGCCGAGGTTATCGCTCGTGCCCTTGCGGCCCGGCCGCCGCCCGCCAAGCCGGAGGCCCGGCCCGGCCCGCGGCTCGAAGAGCGGTTGCGCCACGCGCAAAAGATGGATGCGCTGGGCCAGATCACCGGCGGGATCGCGCATGACTTCAACAATCTGCTGCTGGCGATCAACTTCAACCTGGAATCGCTGGCCGAGGAGGTGCCGGAAAGCGCGACGACCCGGCCGCTGTTCGAAGGGGCGCGGCAGGCGATCGATCAGGCGCACAATCTGATCGGCCATTTGCTGGCCTTCGCGCGCCGCCAGCCGCTGTCGCCGACCAATGTCGACATCAACCGCAGCGTGCTGGAAACCCAGCTCATGCTGCGCCGGGCGATGCCGGCCGGGATCGAGATCGCCACCAAGCTGGGACGGAATGTCGGCCTCGTGCTGGCCGACCGCAACCAGTTCGAGACCGCGCTGCTCAACCTCGCGCTCAATGCCCGCGACGCGATGCCCGACGGCGGCAAGCTCACCATCGGCACCGCCGATATCACCCTCGACGCCGCCTATGCGGCGCTGCGGCCGGGCATGGCGCCGGGCCGGCATGTGCTGGTCGCGGTCAGCGATACCGGCGCCGGGATGGCGTCGGACGTCGCGGAGCGGGCCTTTGAGCCGTTTTTCACCACCAAGACCGGCGGCGACCATAGCGGGCTGGGGTTGAGCCAGGTCTACGGCTACGCAAAGCAATCGGGCGGCCACGCGCTGATCGACAGCGAACCGGGACGCGGCACGACGGTGCAGCTGTTCCTGCCGCGCTTCGCCGACAGCGTGCCGGTCGAGCGGCGCACGCCGGCGCCGAACCGCGCGCGCGGCGAAACCGTGCTGCTGGTCGAGGACGCGGCACTGGTCCGCAACGCGGTGGCCAAGATGCTCGCCGACCTGGGATATCGCCCGATCACCGCCGCGACCGCCGAGGAGGCGGTCGCGCTGGTCGACAGCGAGGGACGCATCGATCTGCTGCTGTCCGACCTGGTGCTGCCGGGCGGGCTCGACGGCGAGCGGCTGGCGATCCTGGCGCGGCAGGCGCGGCCGGGCCTCGCGGTGCTCTATATGTCCGGTTACGCCGAGCGGCTGCTCGCCGTCGGCGCCGGCGCCGACGGTCCTTCGGGTTTTATCGCCAAGCCCTTCGCCAAAGCCGACCTCGCCGCGGCGCTGCGCAATGTGCTCGACGGCGAAGCCGTCGCCGCCTGACTCCCACTGGCTGACTGTCACCGGGGATCGTTGACCCGTCGCGCGCCGTTCGCTGACAGCGTCGTTCGGCGGTCGCCGAACGACAGCCGTTTTCGCAGGGAGGTCCCCATGGACGACCATGTCTATCGCGTCATTCAGATCGTCGGCTCATCGGAAAAGAGCAGCGACGACGCCATCAACCACGCGATCAGCCGCGCCTCGAAGACGCTGCGCGACCTGCGCTGGTTCGAGGTGGTCGAGACCCGCGGCCATATTCAAAACGGCAAAATCCATCATTTCCAGGTTACGCTGAAGGTCGGGTTCACGCTCGACGACTAAGCGAGGGGAAGGATGGCCAAAGCCTATTTCGCGGTCCGCGCCGAAGTGCCGGAGGCCGACCGCGCCAGATTCGACCAATGGTACCAGACGGATCATCTGCCCTGGGCGCTGCGCGTGTTCGGCGCGCGGCGTGCCTGGCGCTGCTGGAGCAAGAGCGATCCCCAAAATGAATTTAATGTCCATGTCGCGTTCTATGAGTTCGACTCGGTCGAGGCCGCCGAAGCCGCCACCCGATCCGACGCGATCAAGCCGCTGGTCGAGGATTTCGACCGCGTCTGGCAGAACCGCGTAACCCGCCGCCGCGCCGTGCTCGACGTGGTGCAGGAGATCGAAGCTTAAGTCCCCGGCGAAGGCCGGGATCGATGGATTAGTGGGTACCGGCTTTTGCCGGTACGCCATATGCTCGCCTCAAATTCGAGGGGAGCACGCCTGTCATGAGCCTCAACGGCGTCGTCAATATCGAAGACCTGCACCAGCTCGCCAAGAAGCGGCTGCCGAAGATCGCGTTCGACTTTATCGAGGGCGGCGTCGAGGACGAGCGCGCGCTCGACACCAACCGCGCGGCGTTCCACAAGCACCGGCTGCTGCCGCGCTACCTCGTCGACGTCTCGCAGCGCGACCAGTCGCAGACCATCTTCGGCCGCAAGTTTTCGAGCCCGTTCGGCATTTCGCCGACCGGCACCGCCGGGCTGTTCCGCCGCGGCGCCGACCTGATGCTCGCCGAAGCGGCGCGCGACGCCAACATCCCCTACATCCAATCCGGCGGCAGCAACGACTCGATGGAGGCCGCCGCCAAGGTCGCGCCGCACAACACCTGGTACCAGCTTTACGCCGCGCGCGACGGCAGGATCTCCGAAGACCTAGTGCGGCGCGCCGCCGATTGCGGGCTCGAAGGCCTGGTGCTGACCGTCGACGTGCCGGTGCGGCCGCGTCGCGAGCGCAACATCCGCAACGGCTTTGCCGCGATCCGCGGCACCTGGCTCAAGGCGGCGTTGACCCTCAAGCCGCATATCCTGGCCGAGGCGATGCAGCATCCCGGCTGGATCTGGGAATATGTCAGCCACGGCGGCACCCCGAACCTCGACAACTGGAAGCCCTATGCCAAGCCGGGCGCCACGGTCGACGAGGTGGTCGACCTGTTCGGCGTCAACACTCCGGCGCACGCGCAGACCTGGCGCGAGCTCGAGACCTACCGCAAGCTGTTCCCCCGCAACCTGATCGTCAAAGGGCTGATGAACCCGTCCGACGCGATCCGCGCCGCCGATATCGGCTGCGAAGGGGTGATCGTGTCGAACCATGGCGGCCGCCAGCTCGACCAGGCGCCGGGCTCGCTCGACGTGCTCCCGGCGATGCGCGCGGCGGTCGGCGACCGCCTGACGATCATGCTCGACAGCGGGGTGCGGCGCGGCGCCGACATCCTGATCGCGCTGTGTCTCGGTGCCCGGATGTGCACCTTCGGCCGGCCGACGCTCTACGGCGCGGTCGCCGGCGGCCTCGACGGGGTCAAACTGGCGATCGACATCTTCCGCACCGAGATCGACCTGGTGATGGGCCAGATCGGCTGCCCGAGCCTCGACCAGCTCGGCCCCGATTTCCTCTGGCAGGACGATTACGGCCGCAACCGCTGACCCTGCCGGCGCAGGAAGTCGATAAAGGTCGCGGCGAGCAGCCCTTCCTTCGCGTCCCAGTCGGCGAAGGCTTCGTCGAGCGTGGCTTTCACCTCGGTGACCACCTCATGGTATTCCGCGTTGGGCATCAGCCGGTGGCAGGCTTCGCCGGCGGGCGGCGGGTGCACCGGGTCCTTGCCGGGACAGATGCAGGTCGGCATCGTCAGGGAGCGCAGCTCCGCCGGGCTGAGCCCGATCACCGGATGATCGGCGCCGGCATTGAAGGCATCGCGCCAGCGTTCCATGCGCTGGATGAAATCCTGCGGGTTCATCGCCATCAGCGCCGCACGGCTGGCGGCGTTGTACCCGGCGACCTCCTGCCAGTGGTCGAGCGCACAGACCGCCGCCATGCCGCCCTGCTTCGCGGCCTCGATATGCGCGGTGTAGTACTGGTTGGCCAGGTGCGCCGCCGCGTGCGCGCCGCCGGTCACCCGCCACAGCAGCAGGCCGCGCACCGCCTCGGGATGGCGCAGCGCGAGGATCAGCGCCAACCGGCAGCCCGACGAGCTGCCGCCGATATAGGCCGGCGCGGCGTCGATCTTCTTGAGCAGCTCGTAAAGGTCCTCGGCCCACTCCTCGTTTTCCGACTCGCCGGTGATCGCGATGCCCGAGGCGCCGCAATTGCGCCGGTCGTAGATCACGACCCGATAGCCCGCCTCGGCGATCTTTTGCGCCAGCGGCTTGACCGAGACCCCGGCCCGCCGTCCCCCCGGCTGCAGCGCGACAAACGGACCGTGGTCGCCGAGCACCTGGTAATTGATGTCGATGCCGCGGATATGGGTGACGGGCATGAGCGCTCTCCCTGATCAAGCTCTTCGATAGGGCGATGTTAGCGGAGCGCGGCGAGAAAGACTAACCGCCCCGGCAAAGGCAAACCGCCCGGCCGCCAGCCCGAGAAGAAGCCGGTTCTCGCCGCGCGGCGAAGCGGTATAAGCTCGCCCGCGGAGGGGCTGGCGCTCGACCGGCAGCTCGTCAAAGACGTGAGGGAGCACACGATGAAGCTGTTGTATTTCGATGACTTCAAGCTCGGCGTCGTCAAGGGCGACGCCGTGGTCGACGTCAGCGCCGAGGTCAAGGGCATCGCCCATACCGGCCCCGGCGACCTGATGAACAACCTGATCGAGCAGTGGGACGGCTACAAGGCCCGGCTCGAAGCCGCCGTCGCCAAGGGCAGCGGCGTGCCGCTGTCGAGCGTCCGCATCCGGCCGCCGGTGCCGGGCCCGCGCACCATCGACTGCATGGCCGTGAACTACATGGAAGACGGCACGCGCAGCGCCCCGGCGCCGATCAACGCCTTCCACAAGAGCCCCTCGGCGATCATCGGGCAAGGCGACACGATGGTGCTGCCCGACGTGCCGGCGCCGATCTTCGAGGGCGAGGCGGAGATGGCCGCGGTCATCGGCAAGAAGTGCTCGCATGTCAGCGAGGCGCAGGCGCTCAGCTACGTCTTCGGCTACATGAACTTCATCGACGGCTCCGCGCGCGGCCTGCCGCCGCCGGGCAACGTGTTCTTCCAGATGAAGAGCCGCGACACCTTTGCGCCGATCGGTCCCTACCTGGTCACGGCCGACGAGATCGCGAACCCGCAAAAGCTGCAGATCCGCCTGTGGAACAACGGCGTGTTGATGCAGAACTTCAACACCGACGACATGGGCCACAGCATCGCCAAGTCGATCGCCTGGCTGTCGTCGATCCACACGCTGCTGCCCGGCGACATCGTCGCCACCGGCACCAACCATCGCGGGCTCAACCCGTTCATGGACGGCGACAAGATCGAGCTCGAGACCGAGGGCCTCGGCCGGCTGACGTTCAACGTCAAGGACGACCTCAAACGCACCTGGGCGCGCAAGACCCGGCTGCAATGCCATGAAGAGGCGAAGGAAAAGACCCCGGGCGCCTACCCGGACTTCACTCCGCAGCTCACCGGCAAATACGCTAAGTAGCCGGCCCGGCGATCCTCCCTCCCTCCGCCGCGAGCGAGGGAGGACGCTGGCCTATGCCTAGCTCTGGCCGCTCCGGCGCAGCATCGGGCCGAGATCGCGGCCGCCGACGATATGCAGGTGAAAATGCGGCACCTCCTGGTGCCCGTCCCTGCCGGTGTTGGCGATCAGCCGAAAGCCGCCCTCGGCGATCCCTTCCGCCGCGACGATCGCCGCAACGGCGCGCATGAACGAGGCCAGCTCCGCCTCGCTCGCCTTTGCGGAAAACTCGTCGGCCGAGACGTACTCGCCCTTGGGGATCAGCACGACATGGGTCGGCGCCTGCGGCCGGATGTCGCGAAACGCCAGCACATGCGCGTCCTCGTGAACCTTGGTGCAGGGCAGTTCGCCGCGGATGATGCGGGCGAAGACATTGTTGCGGTCGTAGGCCATCGGAGCATCCGTCATTGGCAGCGCGGGCCGCGAGATTGCGTCCGCGCCGCCGCGGCCGCAATGCGGCTATTGGCGCTCGGCGCGCACCTGTTGGCGGAACGCCTCGATCGGCACCGCCTGTCCGTGGCGCTCGACAAACCAGAAGGCCCAGCCGTTCCACGCCGACGCCCCCTGAAGCTGGGCCGCCACCGCATGGATCGAGCCGCGATGCTCCGCCGAAACCAGGCTGCCGTCGGCGCGGACCCGCGCCCGGTAGCGGCGGCTCTGGTCGAACAGCACCTCGCCGGGCCGGATCATGCCGCGTTCGACCAGGTTGCCGAACGGCACGCGCGGCGCCTCGCGCTTCGAGTCGATGGCGAGCAGCTCGCCGTCGGCCGGCGCGACCGCGGCGATCCGCTCGCGCGCCAGCGCGGCGTAACCGGCGTCGCGCTCGATGCCGATAAACCGCCGGCCCAGGCGTCTCGCCACCGCGCCGGTCGTGCCGGTGCCGCAAAACGGGTCGAGCACCAGCTCGCCCGGCCGGGTCGAGGCCAGCAGCACGCGATGCAGCAGCGCCTCAGGCTTTTGCGTCGGATGCGCCTTCTTGCCATTGCCGTCGCGCAGCCGCTCCGGCCCGCCGCAGATCGGGATCAGCCAGTCGCTGCGCATCTGCAATTCGTCGTTGAGCGTCTTCATCGCGTCGTAATTGAACGTGTAGCGCGCGTCGCGGTCCCGCGCGCACCACAGCAGCGTCTCGTGCGCGTTGGTAAAGCGCCGGCCGCGAAAATTGGGCATCGGGTTGGCCTTGCGCCACACCACGTCGTTGAGGATCCAGAACCCCAAATCCTGCAACGCGGCGCCGATGCGGAAGATGTTGTGATAGGAGCCGATGACCCACAGCGCGCCCGCCGGCTTCAGCAATCGGTGCGCCGCGGCCAGCCAGTCGCGCGTGAAGCGGTCGTATTCGGCGAAATCGGCGAATTTGTCCCAGTCTTCCTCGACCCCGTCGACCCGGCTGTTGTTCGGCCGGTGCAGTTCGCCGCCGAGCTGCAGATTGTAGGGCGGGTCGGCAAACACCAGATCGACCGAACCCGCCGGCAAGCCCGCCATCACCGCCAGGCAATCGCCGTCGATCACCCCGTCATCGCGTGCCAGATCGTCGGCATTCATCGCCGCAATCTGCGCGTTCGCACCGAATCCGTCAACGAAATGGTTGGTTTAGGGTCTCGCCCGGCCTCAATGCCGGGCGCCGCGGCTACAGGTCGAGCGCGAAATTGGCCGGGCCTTCGGCGGCGAGCCGCACCGGCTCGAACGAGCGCCGGTGATGCACCGTCACCCCGAAACTGGCGATCCCGGCGAAATGCGCAGGGGTGCTGTAGCCGACATTGCGGTCCCAGGCGTAATGCGGATGGCGCAGCGCCAGCGCCCGCATGATGCGGTCGCGCGTCACCTTGGCGACGACCGAGGCGGCCGCGATCGAAAAGCTCAACCCGTCGCCGCCGACCACCGTCTTCGCCGGGCACGGCAGCCCAGGCGGCGTCATGTTGCCGTCGATCAGCGCGATGTCCGGCCGCACCCCGAGGGCGGCGACGGCGCGCGACATCGCCAGCAGGCTCGCGCGCAGAATGTTGATGCGGTCGATCTCCTTGACGCTCGCCGCGCCGATGCCGATCCGCGCGCAGCCCAGCACCGCGCGATGGCAGGCTTCGCGCAACTCGCGTTTGAGCAGCTTGGAATCGTCGAGATTCTCCACCAGTTCGGCGGAGAACCGCAGGCGGTCGATGATGACCGCCGCCGCCACGACCGGCCCGGCAAGCGGCCCGCGTCCGGCCTCGTCGACCCCGCAGACCGTCCCGCCGCAGCCATCCTCGATGGCGAAATCCGGCATTCCCGCACCCCGAAAGCCCTCGGCCTTGTGCCACGACACCGCAGGCCGGGCAAGGCGGACGATGCGGGGGAGCCAGGCGCGACCCATAGCATTAACCATAAATGCGCGAAAAATGGCCGAAAGGAACAAAAAGGGAATTTGTTGTTGACAGCGAAACTTAGCCGGGCAACTAATGAGCCGCGTACGTATTTTGTTCTACCAAGCTCGGGAGTTGGCCGATGAAAGCGTTCGCCCCTATCGCCTTGACCGCAGCCCTGCTCGCCGCCGCTTTCTCGCTGGCGGCGCGGGCCGCACCGAACGACACCGCCGCAGCCGCCGCGGCTGAAACGATCAGTTTCGCGCAATATCGCGATTGGCGGCTGCATTTTATCGAGGAACGCCAGATCCAGATCGCCGCCGGGCTCGCCGCGAAGGACGTCACGGCGCAGCGGCGCGCCGCGCTCGAACGGCAGAAGGCCTACTACGATTTCTTCGCCGGGATGGCGCCGGCGGAACGCGATCGGCTCTTCCGCGAGCGCTTCGACGAGATCGACGGCAACCACGACGGCATCATCGACCCCGCGGAGCGCGCGGCCTGGCACGACAAGCAACGCGCCTTCTATGATCGCTCGGGCACTGCACGGCGCCAGACGGCGGCAGCCGCCGGCGCGGGGCGGTAAACCCGTCCCACCCGAGAATTGCCGCGGCGCGGCAGACGATGCCGCCGTCGTCCCAGGGCCGGGTTGACAATCCGGCCGTGCTCGCCTCGGATCGCGCGATCCGGGGCGGTGGGGCTCAAGCGGGGAAGCAAAATGGATAGCGGGCTGGAAGGACTGGTCGCCGCCGAAACGGTGCTGAGCCACAGCGACGGTGCCCAAGGCATCCTCTGGGTGCGCGGCTACACGCTGCCGGAGCTGGTGGCCCGGTTCGGTTACGAAGGCGCCGTCGGTCTGCTGTGGGAAGAGTTCGTCGGCGACGCAACCGACCGGGACGCCATCCGGATGCGGCTCGGCGCGGCGCGGCAGAGCGCCTTTGCGGCGTTGGACGAATGGCTCGACCGGGCCGGCTCGCGAACCGTGCCGGCCGGGGTGCGATCGGCGCTCGCCAACCTGCCGGAGACCGCCGATCCCCCGGCTATCCTCGCCACGCTGCCCGTGGCGATCGGCGCGTTGCTGCGCCGGCGCCAGGGCGCCGCACCGCTCGCGCCCGACCCGACGCTCACCACCGCGGCCGATCTGTTGCGCATGGTGCATGGCCGGGCGGTCGACCCGGCGATGGCCGAGGCGCTCGATACCTATTGGACGGCTCTGATCGACAACGGGCTCAATACCTCCGCCTTTGCCGCGCGGGTTATCGCGTCGAGCCGCGCCTCGCTCGCCGCGGCGGCGCTCGGCGCCTATTGCGCCTTCACCGGGCCGCTGCATGGCGGCGCACCGGGGCCGACCCTCGACATGCTCGACGAGGCGGAAGGAAGCGGCGATGTCGCCGCGTGGGCCGAGCGCAAGCTCGCCACCGGCGAGCGCCTGATGGGCTTTGGCCACCGCGTGTTCAAGGGCGGCGACCCGCGCGCGCTGATCCTGCGCGACGCGCTGCGCCGGCTGGGCGACCGTCTCGGTCCCGGCGCCGGGCGGCTGGCCTTTGCCGCCGAGGTGGAACGGGCGGTCGCCGCCGCCTTTGCGCGCCGCAAGCCGGGCCGCCCGGTGCTGCAGCCCAATGTCGAGATCAATGCCGCGCTGCTGCTCGACGCGGTCGGCCTGCCGCGCGACGCGTTCATGCCGGTTTTCGCGGTGGCGCGCTGCGCCGGCTGGCTCGCGCATGCGATGGAACAGCGGCGCGAGGGCCGGCTGGTGCGGCCGTCCTCCGCCTATATCGGGCCGCGCCCGGGCGCGGCGGCAAACACCGTGTGAGCTTACTCGAGCGACCAGTGAAACCCGACCGTCGGCACCGGCCGCACGGCGGGATCGGGTTTGGTCAGGCCCAGCACAGGCCCCTGATACGGCGTCACGGGCAGGCCCTCATAGGTGTTGTGTTTGACCGCGGGCAGCGGCTCGGCCGCGACGACCTGGGCCGAGATTTGCGGCACGGCGTTGAGGCTGACGCACGGGGCGGCTTTTGCCGCCTTCTTCACCGGGTGGCTTTGCGGCGACAAATCCGGGCAGGCGGCCATGGCGTGGCCGGCGAGCAGGGCGCCGACGGAAACGGCGAATGCGATGCGACCCATCGCCATCCTCCACCGTTAACTCCAACGGTGTTCAATCTAGCATGGTCATGAGGATTTCCGTGCCGGAATCTGCAAGGCTTGAAACCAATCGTCCCGGCGCACGTATAGCTGCCGGGTGGTCACGAGGAGAAACCGCGGCCCCATGCGCGTCGCGCAGCACTGTCCGGCGCGATCAGAACCGGCGGTCGGCTTAATAAAAGCGACATGGATAATGCTAATAAACTATAAACCGATCTCCTGTAAGTTGACGCGCCCCGGCCGAGTTGCGCACTGTTGTTGCTGTGGGTCCGAGGTTTTGTGGAGGGAAGGGGGCTCCGTCACGGCGTGATGAACAAGGTCGTTTTTCCACCGCTTGCCGCCGCGGCCGTCGCCGCCGCGTTGTTCGTCGCCACGCCCGGCCGCGCGGCGACCGCGACCGACGGCGCGCCTCCCAGCGACGCCGCCACGACGCTGCTGCCGGTAACCGCCGCGCCCAACGCGGCCGTCGCCGACAGCGAAATCAAGACGCGGCTCGGCACGGCGGGCCCGCTGAGCATCGCCGGGGAGCCGCTTCATGCCGCGCTGCTGCGGCGGTTTTACGCCGGCCATGGCGACCAGCCCGTATGGGCGACGCATCCGGCGCAGTCCAACGCGCTGTGGCATGCGGTGCTCAACGCCGGCGACCAGGGGCTCGACCCCGACCGCTTCCATGTCGCGGCCTTTGCCAAGACGGCGCTGTCGCCGACCGATCGCGACCTGCTGTTGTCCGATGCCTTCCTGACCTATGCCGAAGCGCTCGCCCGCGGCGCGCTGCCGCCCGAGGCGCGGACCGACAGCGAAGACCTAGTGCCCGACGCGGTCGATGTCGTCGCGGTGCTCGACGGCGCGCTGACGAGCCCCGACCCCGAAGCGGCGATCGGCGCGCTGGCGCCGAAATCGCCCGACTACGCCGCGCTGCGCAAGGCGTATGAACGCTACAAGGCGATCGCCAAGGCAGGCGGCTGGCCGCATGTCCCCGAATTCGAGACGCCGGACCGGACGCGTCTGCTGCAGCGGCGCTTGGCGGTCGAGGGCTACCTGCCGGCCGGCTACGCGACCGGCGCGATGGACGGGCTGACCATCGAAGCGCTGAAGAAGTTCCAGGATCGCCACGGCCTGCTCGGCGACGGCCGGATCGGCAACCAGACGCTGATCGAGCTCAACATCCCGGCCGAGCTGCGCGTGCGCCAGATCGCGGTCAACCTCGAACGGCTGCGCTGGCTGCCGCGGCAGATCCCGGCCGACCGCCTGTGGGTCAACACCGCGAACGCGCAGCTGCAGCTCTACCGCAACAACGAGCCGGTGTTCACCACGCGGGTGGTGGTCGGCGAGACCGACAAGCAGACGCCGGAGTTTCACGCCCAGGTCGTCAGCGTGCTGTACAACCCACCCTGGTACATCCCTTACGGGATTGCCCAGAAGGAGATCATGCCGCTGGCCGACAACGATCCGAGCTATCTCCAGCGCCATCACATGATGGTGCGCGAGAACGGCGCGATCGTTCAGGAGGCGGGGCCGTACAGCGCACTGGGCCGGCTCAAGTTCGAGATGCCCAACAAGTTCGACGTGTATCTGCACGACACGCCGATGCGGTCGTATTTCGCGCTGGCGAACCGCCGGCTCAGCCATGGCTGCGTCCGGGTGCAGAACCCGCGGCAGCTCGCCTCGCTGCTGCTCGGCATCCCCGAGGACGACATCACCAAGAATATCAACCTCGGCACGACCAGCCGGCGCAACCTGCCGCAGGCGATCCCGGTGTTCATCGTCTACCAGACCGCGTTCGTCGACGGCGGCGGCGCGCTGGAATTCCGCCCCGACGTCTATCAGCGCGACGCCGATATCGCGCAGCGGCTGATTCGCGGGCCGCAGCCGCCGCTCGCGCAGCAAACCGCCCGCAACCAACGCGGCGGCTGAGCTCGCTTTAAAGGCGATCAACCGACACGGCAAAAGACGATCCCTGAGGTGCGTTTTCTGCATCTCGGGGGTTGTCCAGCACGATTTCTGGTGCTACGCCTTCCCCAGCTTGTCGGGGAGACTAGTGCATTGTCGTCATCGCTACTGAGCCGGCGCCGTGTCCTCGGTGTCGCCGCGGTCGCCACGGGCGTTGCCTTTATCAGACCAGCTCCGGCGATCTCCTTCGCCCCGCGCTCGATCTCGCTCTACAACATGCACACAGGCGAAAGCCTGCGTGAGGTGTACTGGGCCGACGGCCACTACATCCGCGAGGTGGTGCGCGACATCAACTGGATCCTGCGCGATCACCACTCGGACGAGGTCCGGCCGATGAACGCCGGCGTGCTCGACGTGCTCGGCCGGTTGCGCGACCGGTTGGAGATCCACCATCCGATCCAAGTGGTCTGCGGCTATCGCTCGCCCGAAACCAACCACCGCATGTGGCTGCGCGGCGACGGCGTCGCGGCCAACAGCTACCACATGTACGGCATGGCGGTGGACATGCGCTGCGAAGGGCGCAACCTCAGCCAGGTCCATCGGGCGGCGCTCAGCCTTGCCGAGCAATGCCGGCTGGGCGGCGTCGGCTACTACCCGGAATCCGATTTCGTCCACGTCGATTGCGGCCCGCAACGCACCTGGTAGCGCCTTGCGGTGTCGGTCAGCGGCAGGCGCGCCGGCTTGTCGGGGAAGACGTGCCTGTCGTCGGGTGTACGTCCGGCAGGCTGATCGGGTTCCCCGAACGCCGCATTGATTCAGCGCAACCCGGGCGCGACGTGGTCCGCGAGCACCTGGGCGATGACCCGGGTGATCTTGCGGCCGGTCGGGATGTGCAGGAATTCGTTGGGACCGTGGGCATTCGAGTGCGGCCCCAGCACACCGGTGACGATAAACTGCGCCGCCGGGAATTTCTCGCCGAGCATCGCCATGAACGGGATGCTGCCGCCCTCGCCGATATAGGCGGGCGGCGCGCCGAACGCGTCCTGCGAGGCCTGCTTCAGCGAGGCTTCGAGCCAGGGCGCCAGCGCCGGCGCGTTCCACCCGGTCGAGCCGACCTGCCCGGCAAAACTCACCTTGGCGCCGTAGGGCGCATCGGCTTCGAGCAGCGCCCGCACCGTCTCCGTCGCCGCCTTGGCATCGAGCGTCGGCGGGATGCGCAGGCTCAGTTTCGCGCTGGTGAAGGGCAGCAGCACATTGCCGGCATCGGCCGGCAGCGGCAGCCCGGCCATGCCGGTCACCGCGAGCTGCGGCCGCCAGCTGCGGTTCAGCACCAGCTCGGTAAGATCGTCGCCGACCGCGCCGGCGCCGCCGACAAAGGGGAACTCGGTGCGCACGACATCGCCGAGCGCCGCCGCGGCCTGGCGCGCCTGCGCCACCCGCTCGGCCGGGATTTGCGCATACAGCACTTCCGGCCGCACCGCGCCGGTCTCCTCGTCCTCCAGCCGCGACAGCAGCTTGCGGAAGATCCGGAAACTCGACGGCACGATGCCCGAGGCGTGGCCCGAGTGAACGCCCTCGGTGAGGATCTCGACCGTCAGCGTGCCCGCCACCACGCCGCGCAGCGAGGTGGTGAGCCAGAGCTGGTCGTAATTGCCGCAGCCGGAATCGAGGCACACGACCAGCGACGGGCTGCCGATGCGGCCGGCCAGATGATCGACGTAAAACGGCAGGTCATAGCTGCCGGACTCCTCGCAGGCCTCGATCAGCACGACCGCATGCGCATGCGGCACCCGCTGGTCCGCCAGCGCGACGAGCGCGGTCAGCGCCGCGAACATCGCATAACCGTCATCGGCGCCGCCGCGGCCATAGAGCTTGTCGCCGACGATGCGCGGCAGCCAGGGGCCATAGCCCGCTTCCCAGCCGGCCATCTCGGGCTGCTTGTCGAGATGGCCGTAAAGCAGAACGGTGTCGCCGGTCGCCGCGGGACCGGCGGCTGGCACATCGATCAGGATCACCGGCGTGCGCTCGCCGACCCGCACCACCTCCAGCGTCGCACCGGGAAGATCGGCGATCTTGCCGCGCGCCCATGCCGCGAACATCGCCACCGCCGCGTCCATATGGCCGTGCGCCGCCCAGTCCGGGTCGAACAGCGGCGATTTGTTGGGGATCTTGACGTATTCGACCAGGGTCGGAACGATCTCGTCGCCCCAGCTTTGATCGACAAAGCGGCCGAGCCTGGCGATGTCCAGCATGCGAAAAACCCTCCATAATCCGGCGGCAATCTACCACCCCGGCGGAGCCCCGCCATGATCGTCGTGTTCGGCTCGATCAATATCGACCTCATCGTCCCGGTGCCGCATCTGCCGATACCCGGCGAGACCGTACTGGGCGGGAACTACCTGCTGGCGCCCGGCGGCAAGGGGGCCAACCAGGCCGTGGCCGCAGCCCGCGCCGGCGCCGCGGTGACGATGATCGGCGCGGTCGGCCAGGACATGTTCGCCGAACCGGCGCTCGCAACCCTGCGCCGCTGCGGGGTGCATGTCGGGCTGGTCGCCAGCATCGCCCAGCCGACGGGCTGTGCGATCATCACCACCGACGCCGCCGGCGAGAACCAGATCGCGGTCGCCTCCTGCGCCAACCTCCATGTCCGCTCGGGGCAGGTGCCCGACCGGCTGCTCGACCTGAAGACGGTGCTGGTGCTGCAACGCGAGGTGCCCGACGGCGAGAACGCCGCCGTAATCCGCCGCACGGTGCAGCGCGGCGGGCGCATCGTGCTGAGCCTCGCGCCGGCCGGGCCGATCGCACCGGCCCGCCTCGATGACATCGATTTCATGATCGCCAACGAGGTCGAGGCGACAACGCTCGGCGATCCGGCGACGATGGCGCGGGAGCTGCGGCAGGGGCTGGTGATCACCCGCGGCGCGGCCGGGGCCGTGGCGCTCCTGCGCGGCGGCGAAACCGTCACCGTGCCGGCCCTGCCGATCCAGCCGGTCGACACCACCGGCGCGGGCGATGCCTTCGCCGGCACCTTCGCCGCCGGCCTCGACCGCGGCCTGCCGCTGCCAGAGGCGTTGCGCCGCGCCAGCGCCGCCGCCTCGCTGACCTGCCTGGCGGTCGGCGCGCAATCGGCCATGCCGAGCCGGGCCGACATCGAAACGGCGGCCGGCCGGCTGCCGGGTTAGAGCGTTATCCGAACAAATCGAGTTGGCCTCAACGGATCGTCATGGCCGGGCTTGACCCACCATCTCCGGGCCGCCGAGATCGCCGGGTCAAGCCCGGCGATGACGAAACAAGTGGTCGAACTTGTTCGGCGGCTATCGCATGGGCTATAGGCCCAATGGCGCACGGAATTCGACGAGCAGCGCCGCGTAGACCGGGCGCTTGAAGTCGACGATCAGACCCGGCAGCGCGGCCGGTTCGACCCATTTCCAGGCGTCGAACTCGGCTTCGTGGCGGCTGAGGTCGATCTCGGCGTCTTCGCCGACGAACCGCATCAGGAACCATTTCTGCCGCTGGCCGCGATAGCGTCCGCCCCATGCCGTGGCGCGCAGCGGCTCGGGCAGGTCGTAGTGCAGCCAGCCGCCCGTCTCGGCGATGATCTCCGCCTTGTCGGTGCCGGTCTCTTCATAGAGCTCGCGCAGCGCCGCTTCGAGCGGCGTCTCGCCGGCGTCGATGCCGCCCTGCGGCATTTGCCAGGCGGACCAGCCGTCGGGCATGTCGATGCGCCGGCCGACCCAGACCTTGTTCTTGCCATTGACCAGCATGATGCCGACGCCCGAGCGATAGCGCGCCGCGTCGTCCATGCCCGACCGACCGCCCAATCGCCCGAGGCTCAGTTCTCGGCGCGCGGACTGCCGCCGAACAGGGCGATACCGCGCAACATGTCGACCGCGCGCGCCAGCTGGTAATCGTCCGGCGTGCCGATCACGCTCGGATCGACCGTCGCCTGGTCGCCGGGATTGTCGCCGTCTTCCTTGTTCTCCTCGGACTTCTTGGCAACTGCCTGGGCGTCGCCGGCGGGATGCTCGATCTTGGCCGCCTCGACGATAATGTCGGGGTCGATCCCCTTGGCCTGGATCGAGCGACCCGACGGGGTGTAGTAGCGGGCCGTGGTGAGGCGCATCGCACCATGGCCGGGCAGCGGAATGATCGTCTGCACCGAGCCTTTGCCGAACGAGCGCGTGCCGAGCAGGATTGCGCGGTGATGGTCCTGCAGCGCGCCGGCGACGATCTCCGACGCCGAGGCCGAACCGCCGTTGATCAGCACGACCATCGGCAACCCGCCGGTGATGTCGCCGGGATGCGCGTTGTAGCGCTGTGCATCGTCGGCCCGCCGGCCGCGGGTCGAGACGATCTCGCCCTTGTCGAGAAACGCGTCCGACACCGCGACCGCCTGGTCGAGCAGACCGCCGGGGTTGTTGCGCAGGTCGAGCACCAGGCCGGTGAGCTTGTTGCCGGCCTGCTGTTTCAAACTCTTCATCGCGTTCTCGAGGCCGACATCGGTCTGCTCGTTAAAGCTGGTGATGCGGACATAGCCGATATTGTTGCCCTCGAGATGCGAGCGCACCGATTGGATCTTGATCGTCGCGCGGGTCAGCTTGACGTCGAACGGGTCCTTGCCGGTGCGGCGGATGCGCAGCGTCACATCGCTGTTGATCGGACCGCGCATCTTCTCCACCGCCTCGGGCAGCGTCATGCCCTGGACGGGGTTGCCGTCGAGATGGGTGATCAGGTCGCCGGGCTTCAGCCCGGCCCGCGCCGCCGGGGTGTCGTCGATCGGCGACACCACCTTGATGAGGCCGTTCTCCATCGACACTTCGATCCCGAGCCCGCCGAACTCGCCGCGGGTCTGCACCTTCATGTCGCTGAAATTCTTGGCGTTGAGGTAGTTGGAGTGCGCGTCGAGCGAGGTCAGCATGCCGTTGATGGCGCCCTCGATCAGCGTGTCGTCCTTGACCTCGTCGACGTACTCGTTGCGGACCTTTTCGAACACGTCGCCGAACAGGTTGAGTTCTTTATAGGTTTCGGCGGTGTTGGCGGCCGACGCCGCGTCGACGTCCTGACGCAGCGGCAGGATGAACAAAGCACCGGCAAGCGCCGCGACCAGCCCCAAGCGTTTCATTCGCGCACCCTAACATCCTCGGTCTTTTGATCGCGGCTGACGAGACGCGATTGGGGATCGACCGGCCGCCCCTCTCGGCGCAATTCAAAATAGAACGACGCGCCGGCGCTTTTGTCGTCGTCCTCCGCCAGGCGACCGACCGGCTCGCCCGCCAGAAGCCATTGGCCCGTCGCCACGTCGACATGGCCCAAACCCGCCAGCAGCGAATGATATCCGCCGGCATGGCGAATGATCAAGATCACCCCGTAACCGCGAAACGGCCCGACATAGGCGACCCGCCCGTCGTAAGGCGCCACCACGATCGCACCCGGCATGGCCTGCAATGTCAATCCCTGGCTGGGCCGGCCCGACCGGTCGGCCTCGCCAAAGCGATGGGTCAGCTCGCCGGCGACCGGCCAGACCATCTCGGCGCGCGGCGCGTCCAATGCGCGCAGGCCCTTGGGCCGGGTCGGGTCGCTCGGCGCGGCGGCTTTCGCCGGCACGCCGTACAGCACGCGGAGCCGGACGACCAGATCCTTGTCGCGCTGATCGGCCGCCGCATCGGCGCGCTTGATCAGGTCGAACAGGTCGCTGGCCTGGTCGCCGAGCGGCTGCGGCCCGCCCGGCTTGCCGTCGTCGTGCAGCAACTCGCCGACCAGCGTATTGCGCCGCGCGATCAGCTGCGCCAGCTGGTCGCGGCTCTTGGCCATCGCCGCGCGGGCGTCGTCGATTTCCTTGCGGCGCGCGTCGATCTGGGTGCGGACATTGGTCAGCGCCGCGAGCTGCGATGCCAATTCCTGCGCCCGCGCATTGAGCGCCGGCACCGCGGCGGCGATCAGGATCGCGCTGCGCAGCCGGTCGACCGGTCCCTCGGGCGTCAAGGCGAGCGCCTCGGGCGGCGCGCGCGCCAGCCGTTCGAGCGCGCCGAGCAACGCCTCCTGTTCGGCGCGGCTTTGCGCGATGTCGCGCGTCTTGCTCTCGACGCCGCGCTCCATGACGCCGATCGCGAGGTCGAGCGCACCGATCGAACGCTCCCGCTGCTGCGCGGCAAGCGCTGCGGCGACGCATTGCTGGCGAACCCCGTCGAGCTGGCTGATCTGGCTTTCGACCGGCGCGGGCGGCGCGGCGATGCCCCGCCCCGGCGGGGCGGCAACGAGGATCAGCAACGCGAGAAAGGCGGGGACCAGCCCGCGACCGGTACGCAACGCGAGAAGATCAGTCGGCGGCGCGCATCCGCGCGGCGTCATCGATCAGCGAATGGCCGGTCATCGCCGCGGGCTGCGGCAGGCCGAGCAGCGCCAGCAAGGTCGGGGCGACATCGGCCAGCCGGCCGTTTTCCAGACGGCCGATGGCCGCCGGCGGGTTCACCACGACAAACGGCACCGGGTTTGTCGTGTGCGCGGTATGCGGCTCGCCGGTTTCCGGGTCGCGCATCATCTCGGCGTTGCCGTGGTCGGCGGTGATGACCAGCGTGCCGCCCGCCGCCTCGACCGCCTCGGCCAGCCGGCCGAGGCACTGGTCGACGGTCTCCACCGCATGCCTTGCGGCATCGATCAGCCCGGTATGCCCGACCATGTCGGTATTGGCATAATTGAGCACGACGACGTCGAATTTTCCGGATTTGACCGCCGCGACCACCTTATCGGTTACCTCCGGCGCCGACATTTGCGGCTGCTTGTCGTAAGTCGCGACCTTGGGCGACGGCACCAGGATGCGCTCCTCGCCGGGAAACACCGTCTCGCGCCCGCCGTTGAAGAAGAAGGTGACGTGCGCGTATTTCTCGGTCTCGGCGATGCGCAACTGGGTCATCCCGGCCTTCGACACGATCTCGCCGAAGGTGTCCGAGAGATCGGCGGGCGGGAACAGCGTCGCGAGAAAACGGTTCAGCGCCTCGGAATACTCGACCAGGCCGAGCGCGGCGGAAAACTTGACCGTGCGGGGCCGTGCGAAGCCGGAAAACGACGGGTCGAGCAGTGCGGCGCCGATCTCGCGGATGCGGTCGGCGCGGAAATTGGCGAGCAGCAGCCCGTCGCCGTCCTTGATGCCCTGGTACCCGGCGATCGCCGTCGGCAGCACGAACTCGTCGGTCTCGCCGCGCGCGTAGCCGGCATCCACCGCGGCGAGCGCATCGTCCGCCGCCTCACCCTCGCCGGCGATGATGGTGCGATAGGCCTTCGCGACCCGGTCCCAGCGCTTGTCGCGGTCCATCGCGTAATAGCGCCCGCTGACCGTTGCCACGACCGCATCGCTGCCCTTGGTGTCGGCGGCGAACCGCGTCAGATACGCCTTTGCCGATTTCGGCGGCGTGTCGCGGCCGTCGAGCACCGCATGGACCGCGACCTTGACGCCGGCGCCGGCAACAATGCGCGCGAGCGCGGCGATCTGCCCCTGATGCGAATGCACCCCGCCGGGCGAGATCAGCCCGATGACATGCGCCGTGCCGCCCACCGCCTTGACCTTGGCGATGAAGTCGGTGAGCGGCGGCATCTTCGCCAAATCGCCGGACTTTACCGCCTGGTCGATGCGCGGCAGATCCTGCATCACCACCCGGCCGGCGCCGAGATTGGTGTGGCCGACCTCGGAATTGCCCATCTGCCCGTCGGGGAGGCCGACAAAATGCTCGCTCGCTTCGAGATGCGAATGCGGCCAGCGCGCCGTCAGCCGGTGCCAGACCGGCGTCCGGGCCGCGGTGATCGCGTTGTCGGCGGCGTCGGGCCGCTCCCCCCAACCATCGAGGATGCACAGCACGACCGGGCGAGGGCGAAGGCTCATCGGCGAAAAAACCTGGGCTGTTGGCCGAGGCGATATATACGCGAAACAGGCCGCGCCGCGATACATTCCGCGCGGAAAACGCGGTCAATCGCGATGGTAGGGATGACCGGCGAGGATCTGCTGCGCACGGTAGAGCTGTTCGAGCAGCAGGCCGCGCACGAGCAGGTGCGGCCAGGTCATCGCGCCGAGGGAGAGCACTGCGTCGGCGCGCTCGATGACGGCGGGGGCAAGCCCCTCGGCGCCACCGATGGCGAAGGCCAGCGTCGCGGCGCCGCGGTCGCGCCATTGGGCGAGCCGCTCCGCCAGCTCACGGCTCGACCAGCCCGCGCCGCGCTCGTCCAGCGCGACGAGCCGCGCGCCCGCCGGAAGGGCGGCGAGGATCAGCTCGGCCTCGCGGTGCCGCAGCGGCTCCGGCGGCAGCTTGCGCCGCTCCTCCAGCTCGACGATCGCCGGCGGCGGGTTGAGACGGCCGGCGTAATGCGCCTGCAAGTCGCCGAGCGGGCCGCGGCGCTGCCTGCCGATTGCGAGGATGACGATGCGGATCGCCGGGTGCCCTCTATTGTCCGGCCGCCTCCGCGCTGGGAAGCGACGCGCCCCACATCTTTTCGAGATTGTAGTAGGCGCGGATTTCCGGCCGGAACAGATGCACGATGACATCGCCGGCATCGACCAGCACCCAATCGCCCTGGGCCTTGCCCTCGACCGAGACGCGGCGCTTTTTGCCGAGCGCTTCGAGCAGATGCTCGGTCAGCGCCGCCACCTGGCGCGCCGTCCGGCCGCTGGCGATGACCATGTAGTCGGCCAGCAGCGTCTTGCCGGCGAGGTCGATGGCGACAATATCGAGCGCCTTGCCGTCCTCGAGGCTGGCGAGGATCGTCGCCAACAGCTCGCGCGCCGGCGGTTCGGCCGGCTGCGCCTTGCGTTTGCGGCGTGCGGGAAGCGGGGTGACCGTCGCGCTCTCCTTCGGTTTTCGCGGCCCGCCCGTCCGCTTGTGGCGGATTTCGGTCGCCGAGCGCGGATCGAGCTTTGTATGAAAGAACGCCCAGGCGGGCGGGTTCATCTCCGCGAGACGCCGCGCCGCCGCCGCGGGAACCCGGGCGCGCGCAAAACGCTGCGCCGCCTTGCCGGCGAGCGCGCGCGACGAGGTCTGCGGCCGGTCGAAGACCGCGATCGGCACATTTTCCATCAGCTCGACCCAGCGGCTCCAGTGCGGCAGCTGGGCCAGGTTGTCGCCGCCCATCAGCCAGACAAACCGGGTGTGCGGAAAGCGCCGCGCGAGCGCGGCGATCGTGTCGGCGGTGTACGACGTGTCGAGCGCCGCCTCGAGCGCGCTGACGCGGATGCGCGGATGGCCCTTGGCAAAAGCCTCGGCGCCGGCGACCCGCTCGGCGAACCGCGCCATGCCCTTCGCCGGCTTCAGCGGGTTCTGCGGCGACACCAGCCACCAGACCTCGTCGAGATCGAGCTGTTTCAGCGCCATCAGGCTGATATGCAAATGCCCCCCATGCGCCGGGTTGAACGAGCCGCCCAGCAGCCCGATGCGGCAATGCGGCCGGCCGTAGAGCATGCTCATGGCGGGAGCGGCTCGCTACCCCCACCCCGAGTGGGGGTCACGGCCGCACCTGGCCGCTGCCGCGCACGAGGTATTTGTACGTCGTCAGCTCGGCGGCGCCGACCGGGCCGCGCGGCGGCAGCCGCTGGGTCGAGATGCCGATCTCGGCGCCCATGCCGAATTCGCCGCCGTCGGCGAATTGCGTCGAGGCGTTGACCAGCACGATCGCACTGTCGACCTCGCGCAGGAAACGCTCGGCCGTCGCCTGGTCCTCGGTGACGATCGCGTCGGTGTGGTGCGAGCCGTAGCGCGCGATATGGTCGATCGCCTCGCCGACCCCGTCGACGATGCGCACCGCGAGGATCGCGTCGAGATATTCGGTGCGCCAATCCGCGTCGCCGGCGGGCGCCACCCCGTCCGCCATCGCCCGGACCTCGGCGTCGCCGCGCAGCTCGCACCCGGCCTTTTTGAGGTCGGCGAGGATCGGCGGCAGCATCGCCTTGGCCTGGCGGTCGACCAGCAGGGTCTCGGTCGCGCCGCAGATCGAGACCCGCCGCATCTTGGCGTTGAGCGTGATGGCGCGCGCCTTCTCCGGGTCGGCGGCGCGGTCGATATAGGTGTGGCAGAGGCCTTCGAGATGGGCGATGACCGGGATGCGGCTCTCGCGCTGCACCCGTTCGATCAGCGACGCGCCGCCGCGCGGCACGATGATGTCGATGACCCCGCTCATGCCGAGCATATGGCCGACCGCGTCGCGGTCGCGAGTCGGCACGAGCTGGATCGCCGCCTCGGGCAGGTCGGCCGCGCGCAGCCCTTCCTGCAGCGCCGCGACCAGCGCGCGCGACGAATGAAAACTCTCCGACCCGCCGCGCAGGATCGCCGCATTGCCCGATTTGAGCGCCAGCCCGCCGGCATCGGCGGTCACGTTGGGCCGGCTTTCGTAGATGATGCCGATCACCCCGAGCGGCACCGCGACGCGGGAAATCCTGAGCCCGTTCGGCCGCTCCCACTCGGCCAGCACGCGCCCGACCGGATCGGGCAGCGCGGCGATGTCTTCGAGGCCCTTGGCGACGCCCTCCAGCCGCTTCGGGTCGAGCGCCAACCGGTCGAGCAGCGCCGCGCCGATGCCGTTCGCCTGCGCCGCGGCGACATCGTCGGCATTGGCGGCGAGGATGTCGTCCTGCCGCGCCCGCACCGCGGCGGCGGCCGCCTTGAGCGCCGCGACCTTGGCCGCGGCCGGTGCGAGCGCCAGCTTCGCCGCCGCCTCGCGCGCCCGGCGGCCGAGCACGGTCATCGTCGCCGCCAGCGCGGCCGGCTTGTCCAGGGGCAGGGCGTCGTTCATTGCGGGCCGCTCTCGGTCAGCACCAGATCGTCGCGGTGGATGATCTCGTCGCGCCCACGATAGCCGAGGATCGCCGCGATTTCACCGCTCTTGTGCCCGGCGATGCGCTGGATGTCGGCACTGGCATAGGCCGACAGCCCGCGGCCCGCCTCGGCGCCGGCCGCGGTGCGGATGACCACGCAATCGCCGCGCTCGAAGCTGCCGTCGACGCCGACGACACCGGCGGGCAACAGGCTGCGCCCGCGGCGCAGCGCCTGCGCCGCACCGTCATCGACGGTCAGCGCGCCGGCGGGGTTGATCGCGCCGGCGATCCACGCCTTGCGCGCCGAGCGCGGCTCGGCCCGCGGCAGGAACAGGCTGGCGCGTGCCCCCGCCTCGACCGCCGCGAGCGGTCCGCGGCCGCGCCCCGGCCGGCCTTGCGCGATCAGCATGTGACAGCCGGCGCCCATCGCGATGCGCGCCGCGGCGAGCTTGGTGACCATGCCGCCCGAGCTGTAGCCCGGCGGCGCCGCCCCGGCCATCGCCTCGATCTCCGGGCCGAGCTCGCGGATCAGCGGGACATGCCGGGCCGCCGCGTCGCGCCGCGGGTCGCCGGTGTAGAGCCCGTCGATATCCGACAGCAGCACCAGCATGTCGGCGCTGACCATCTGTGCGACGCGCGCGGCGAGCCGGTCATTGTCGCCAAAGCGGATTTCCGCGGTGGCGATCGTGTCGTTCTCGTTGACCACCGGGATCGCGCCCAGCGCCAAGAGCTGTGCGAAGGTGGCGCGGGCATTCAGGTGGCGCCGGCGCAGCTCGGTGTCTTCCGGGGTCAACAGGATTTGCGCGACGGTGATGCCGTGGCGGCCGAGCGCCTCCTGATAGGCATGGGCGAGGCGGATCTGCCCGGTCGCGGCGGCCGCCTGCTTTTCTTCGAGACGCAGCGCCCGGCCGGCCAGGGCGAGGTGCCGGCGTCCGACGGCAATGGCGCCGGAGGACACGATGATCACTTCCTGGCCGCGCACCCGGCAGCGGACGATATCGTCAACCAACCCGTTGAGCCAGGCGTGGCGCACCAATCCGCCGTCATCGACCAGCAGCGCCGAGCCGATCTTGACGACCAGCCGCTTGGCGCCGGCCAGCGCCGTTGCAGGCGCGGGCGCCGGGGTCACGGCATCCATCAGGGCCCCCATCCCGGGGACCCATGCACTGGCGGCAGCTCCCCCCTCCCCCGCCGGCGGGGGAGGGCCGGGGTGGAGGTGAGCCGACCCCGCTCGCCGGACCGCGCCGTCTCGACCACCTGGAACAGCGCATCGATGACGGTCCGCACCCCTTCGCCGCTGACGCCGGACAGCGGCAGCACGGTCGCGCCTCGCCCGGCCGTACGGGCCAGTGCGCAGCATTTGCGCGTCACATCATCCGGCGCCATCGCGTCGATCTTGTTGAGGCCGACGATCTCCGGCTTGCCGACGAGGCCGTGGCCGTATCCGGCCAGCTCGCCGCGAATGGTCTTATAGGCATCGACGACATCGTCCGCCGTGCCGTCGATCAGGTGCAGGATCACCGCGCAGCGCTCGACATGGCCGAGAAACCGCGTACCGAGACCGGCACCCTCGCTGGCGCCCTCGATCAGCCCCGGCAGGTCGGCGAGCACGAACTCCCGGTCGTCGCGCCGCACCACGCCGAGCTGCGGGCGCAGCGTCGTAAACGGATAGTCGGCGATCTTGGGCTTGGCGTGCGAGACACGCGACAGGAATGTCGACTTGCCGGCATTCGGCAAGCCGACCAGCCCGACATCGGCGATCAGCTTGAGACGCAGCCAGATCCACGCCTCGGCACCGGGCCAGCCCGGGTCGGCGCGGCGCGGCGCCTGGTTGGTCGCGCTCTTGTAATGGGCATTGCCAAAACCGCCGTCGCCGCCGCGCAGCAATGTCCGGCGCTGCCCGGCCGCGGTGAAGTCGGCGATCAAGGTCTCGCCGTCCTCGGCGATCACCTGGGTGCCGACCGGCACGCGCAACAGCAAATCCTCGCCTCCCGCGCCGGTGCGATTGCGGCCGGCGCCGCCGCGCCCGTTCTGCGCACGGAAATGCTGCTGGTAGCGATAATCAATCAACGTGTTGAGATTGTCCTGCGCCTCCAGAACGATGTCGCCGCCCTTGCCGCCGTCGCCGCCGTCCGGGCCGCCGAACTCGATGAATTTCTCGCGCCGAAAGCTCAGCGAGCCGCGCCCGCCATCACCGCTCTTTACGTAGATCTTGCACTGGTCGAGGAATTTCATCGCCAAACTCGACAAAACAAAAAAGGGAGCGGCTTGCCGCTCCCTTTTTGTCACGCAATCGGATGGGGAAGCGGCTATTCGGCGGCTTCCGCCAACGGTCGATCCGCTCGGGGAACAACCGAGATGAATTTGCGGCCGCCGATGCCGGTGTGGAACTTGATCGCGCCGTCGACCAGCGCGAACAGCGTGTGGTCGCGGCCCATGCCGACATGCTCGCCGGGATGGAACTTGGTGCCGCGCTGCCGCACGATGATGTTGCCCGGCACGACGATCTCGCCGCCGAACTTCTTGACGCCGAGCCGCTGCCCCGGACTGTCGCGGCCGTTGCGCGACGAGCCGCCCGCTTTCTTGTGCGCCATCTTGAAACCCTCCCCGGCGAATCAGCCGGCGCTGATGCCGGTAATGCGCAGCACCGTCTGGTGCTGGCGGTGGCCGTTCTTGCGGCGGTAATTATGCCGCCGCTTCTTCTTGAAAACGATGATCTTGTCGGCGCGGCGATGCTCGACCAGCTCGGCGCTGACCGAGGCGCCGGCGACGAGCGGCGCGCCCGCCTTGGCGTCGGCGCCTTCGCCGACCATCAGCACCTCGTCAAGCGCAAGCGTCGCGCCCGGCTCGCCGGCCAATTTCTCGACCGCGATCACGTCGCCTTCCGCGACCCTGTACTGTTTGCCGCCGGTGCGGATCACTGCGAACATCAAAGACCGCCGCTTGGTTCTACCGCGCTTCAATCGCGCGAAAACACGGCGGACGGGCCGCGCCCGTCCGGGAGCCGCGACTATAGTGACGCGCCCTTTCGTGTCAAGCAGCGACCCGCCGATTGGCGTCGGATACCGGCCTTCGCCGCTATGACGAAGAAGCGGAAGCTCGCGTGGAAGACGGCACGCGTATCGTCGTATAGTTGCCGCCGATGAACGATGTCTCCACGGGCGAATTCTACGATACCGGCCGCTACGGCGTGGTGCGGGTCGTGGCGCGGGCGTGTCCGCTGTGCGGCGCCGACGAGACCGCGCCCCGCGCCGGTTACGGCGAGGGCCTCTGGCGGCTGGTCGAGTGCCGCGCTTGCGGCTTCGCCTATCTCGACCGGGCGCCGGACTACGCCGCGCTGTTCGCGGCGATGGCCTGGGAGAAGACGACGCTCGCCGAAGTCGAGCGCCGGGCCACCGCGCGGCCGGTGTCGCATCGCCTCAGCCAATGGTCGCGGGCGCGCATGCGCCTGCTGCCGCGCAAGAAGCTGCCCGACCTCGTCGCGCGCCATGCGAAACCGGGCAACGTCGTCGATCTCGGCTGCGGCCAGGGCACCCAGCTCGCCGGCCTGGCCGATGGTTACGTCCCCTTCGGGATCGAGATTTCGCAGGAGGCCGCCGCTTCCGCCGATCGCTTCTTTGCGGCGCGCGGCGGCCGGGCGGTCAACGCCCCGTCGCTCGACGGGCTCAAGACCTTTCCCGACCATTTCTTCACCGCCGCGACGTTGCGCTCCTATCTTGAACACGAGCTACAGCCGCGCGCCGTGCTGTGCGAGCTGCAGCGCACCCTGGCGCCGGGCGGCGTCGCGATCGTCAAGGTGCCGAACTACGCTTCGCTCAACCGGCGCGTCACCGGCCGCAAATGGTGCGGGTTCCGCTATCCGGACCATCTCAACTATTTCACCCCGGCGAGCCTGGCGCGGATGGCGGACGAATGCGGCTACCGCGCGCGGTTCGGCCCGACCGACCGGCTGCCGACCAGCGACAATATGTACGCGGTGCTGGAGAAGCACTGAGACGGGCGTGCTTTGACGGCGGGGTTGAGCCGCGCCTATGCTTCCCGGCTCCGATTCAAAAGAAACCGTTGCGAGGAGCGCTGGGCCCAATGGATACCGGCAAGATCAACGCCACCGAAGACGAAGCTCTGCAATTCCACGCCGACGGACGGCCCGGCAAGCTGTCGATCGCGCCGCACAAGCCGCTGGTCACCCAGCGCGACCTGTCGCTCGCCTATTCGCCCGGCGTCGCCTATCCCTGCCTGCGGATCCAAAAGGACCCGTCGAGCGCCTTCGACTACACCTCGAAGGGCAATTTCGTCGCGGTGATCTCGAACGGCACCGCCGTCTTGGGGCTCGGCGATCTCGGTGCGCTGGCGGCCAAGCCGGTGATGGAAGGCAAGGCGGCGCTGTTCAAGCGCTTTGCCGATATCGATTCGATCGACCTCGAAATCGACACCAGGGACGTCGACGAGTTCGTCAACTGCGTACGCTTTCTGCATCCCTCGTTCGGCGGCATCAACCTCGAGGACATCCGCGCCCCCGAATGCTTCGTGATCGAGCAGCGGCTGCGCGAGCTGCTCGACATCCCGGTGTTTCACGACGACCAGCACGGCACCGCGATCATCGCCACCGCCGGGCTGATCAATGCGTTGCACCTGACCGGGCGCGAGCTCAAGGACATCAAGATGGTGGTCAACGGCGCGGGCGCCGCCTCGATCGCCTGCGTCGAGCTGCTGAAGACGATGGGCCTGCCGCCCGGCAACGCGACCCTGTGCGACACCCGCGGTGTCATCTATCGCGGCCGCACCGACGGCATGAACCAGTGGAAATCGGCGCATGCCGTCGAGACCCGCGCCCGCTCCCTGGCCGAGGCGATGGAGGGCGCCGACGTGTTCTTCGGCCTCTCGGCGGCGGGGGCGGTGACGCCGGACATGGTCCGCGTCATGGCCGGCAAGCCGATCATCTTCGCGATGGCCAACCCCGACCCCGAGATCACGCCGGAAGACGCCCGCGCCGTGCGGCCGGACGCGATCATCGCCACCGGCCGGTCGGACTATCCGAACCAGGTCAACAACGTCCTCGGCTTCCCGTACATCTTCCGCGGCGCGCTCGACGTGCGCGCCTCGCAGATCAACGACGCGATGAAGATCGCCGCCGCCCGGGCGCTGGCGCAGCTGGCGCGCGAGGACGTGCCGGACGAGGTCGCCGCCGCCTATGCCGGGCAGCGGCTGCGCTACGGCCCGGACTACATCATCCCGGCGCCGTTCGACCCGCGCCTGATCTGGGCGGTGCCGCCGGCAGTGGCCCAGGCGGCGATGGATTCCGGCGTCGCGCGCAAGCCGCTGCGCCATATCGAGCATTACAAGCGGGCGCTGCGGTCGCGGCTCGATCCGTCCGCGGCGAGCCTGGAACTGATCTTCGAGCGGGTGCAGCGCGAGCCGAAGCGCATCGTCTTCGCCGAGGGCGAGGAGGAGATGACGATCCGCGCGGCGCTGCAATACGCCCAAAGCGGTTACGGCACGCCCATCCTGATCGGCCGCGAAGAGCCGATTCGCGCGACCATGGCGGCGATGGGGCTCGACGCCAATGCGCCGCTCGAAATCCACAATGCCCGGCTGTCGCACAGCAACCAGCGCTATACCGAGTTCCTCTACCAGCGGCAGCAACGCCAGGGGATGCTCTATCGCGACTGCCAACGCCAGGTAAATCAAGACCGTAACGTCTTCGCCGCGTGCATGGTGGCGTGCGGCGACGCCGACGGCATGGTCAGCGGCGTCACCCGCAACTCGTTCGACATCCTCGACGAGGTGACGCGCGTCATCGAAATGAAACCGGGCTGCGAGATGTTCGGCCTGACCGTGCTGCTGGCGCGCCAGCGCACCGTGCTGCTCGCCGATACGCTGGTGCATGAGAACCCGACCCCGACGCAACTCGCCGATATCGCCGTGGAGTCGGCGGCCAGGGCGCGCGTGCTCGGCCTGACGCCGCGCGTCGCGCTGCTGTCGCATTCCAATTTCGGCAACCCGGAGGATGCCGGCGGCGAGCGCATTCGCGACGCCGTCGCACAGCTCGACAGCCGGGGGGTCGATTTCGAATATGACGGCGAGATGAGCGGCGATGTCGCCCTCGACCCCGCGCTGATGCGCCGGCTCTACCCGTTCTGCCGGCTGTCGGGCGCGGCCAATATCCTGATCATGCCCGAGCTGCACAGCGCCAATATCAGCGCCAAGCTGCTGGCCCATCTCGGCGGCGGGACGGTGATCGGGCCGCTGCTGACCGGCCTCGCCCACCCCGTGCAGATCGTCAATATCGGCGCGACGGTGTCCGATCTCGTCAACCTTGCCGCACTCGCGGCGCATGATGCGATCCGCTGACGCCGGTTTTCCGACCGCCAGCGCCGCCAGTTCATTGGCCGCGCCGCCGCGCGAGCGCCTGGCGCGGCCAATGAACTGGCGGGGCTGGCGGCGCGTGCCGCTCTTCGCGCTGGGACTGGCGCTGCCCAGCGCCGCGGTATTGAGCATCCTCGCCGCCGCCGGACGGCTCGACCCGATCGCGGCGTTGCTCGCCGCAATTGCGGTTTTCGGGCTTCTCGTCTTGTTCGTCGCGCCCCTGGCCTTGTCGTTATCCGCGGTGCAGGCGGCGATCGAGACCATCGGGCCGGGCACCGAGCCCGGGGCCGAGGCCGCAGCCACGCGCGGGCTCGGCAAGCTGGTCGGCACCGCCGACGGCCTGTGGCAGGCGACGGCGCGGCTGGCGCGCGGCTGGCGCGCGCGCAGCGCCAAAGCCGAAATGCGGCTGGCCGCGGCGGAAGCCGTGTTCGCCGCGATCCCCGACCCGCAAATCCTGCTCGACAGCCAGCGCCGCGTGGTCCGCGTCAACCCGGCCACGGCCGACTTTATCGGGACGGCCGCCGAGGCCAGCGACCTTGCCGCCTCGCTGCGCAACCCGGTCGTCCTGGCGGCTGCCGACGCGGTCCTGGCGGGGGGTCCGGCGCGGGTCGTCGAGTTCACGCTGGCAGTGCCGGTCGAGCGGGTCATGCAGGCGCGCATCGCCCCGGTCGAGGGCGCCTCGCTTGAAGGCATCGCGGCGATCCTCACGCTGCACGACATCACCGCGCTGAAGCTCGCCGAGCAGATGCGCGCCGATTTTGTCGCCAATGCCGGACACGAGCTAAAGACCCCGCTGGCCAGTCTCGTCGGCTTTATCGAGACGCTGCTCGGCGCGGCGCGCGACGACCCGGCGGCGCGCGAGCGGTTCCTCGGCATCATGCGCGGCGAAGCCGGACGCATGACGCGGCTGGTCGACGACCTGCTGTCGCTGTCGCGGATCGAGCTCAACGAGCATGTCGCGCCGACCAGCCGGTGCGCCACAGGGCCGCTGATCGAACAGGTCGCCGACGCGCTCGAACTGCGCGCCGGCGAACGCGGCATGCGCCTCGTGCTCGACCTCCCCGACGGCCTGCCCGACGTCTACGGTGACGCGGACGAGCTGGCCCAGGTGTTCCAGAACCTGATCGACAACGCGATCAAATACGGCAAGCCGCAGACCGAGATCACCATAGCCGCCAGCCTGGCGGAACGGCCTTACGCCAACGGCTCGTGGGTGCGGGTCGCGGTGACCGATCGCGGCGACGGCATCCCCAGCGAACATTTGCCGCGGCTGACCGAACGCTTCTACCGTGTCGACACGGCGCGCTCGCGCGAGCTCGGCGGCACCGGGTTGGGGCTGGCGATCGTCAAGCACATCCTCAATCGCCACCGCGGCCGGCTTGAGATTTCGAGCACCCTTGGCGTCGGTTCGACGTTTATCGTGTGGCTCCGCGCGGAGGCGGCCGACCCGGCGCACGCCTGATCTGGATCAAGGCGCCGTCATCGAAGCGCAACAAAACTGACATAGAACCGACGCGACCGACGCGTACAACCCGGGCGGCCGACCTTCCCCGGCCGTTCCTGTGCAAGCTACGATGGAGAGCGCCGTGCTTTTAAGCCGCCGCACCTTATTATCAGCGACATTCGCCGCCAGCCTGTGCGCCGCGCTTCCCGCGATGGCTGCCGAGATTTCCGGTGCCGGCGCGACCTTCCCCTATCCGATCTACGCCAAATGGGCGGAGGCCTATAAGGCCAAGGCCGGCACCAGCATGAACTATCAGTCGATCGGTTCAGGCGGCGGCATCAAGCAGATCAATGCCAAGACGGTCGATTTCGGCGCCTCCGACATGCCGCTGAAACCCGAGGAGCTCGACAAGGGCGGGCTGCAGCAATTCCCGATGGTGATGGGCGGCGTCGTGCCGGTGGTCAATCTCGCCGGGATCAAGCCGGGCGAGTTGAAGCTCGACGGCAAGGTGCTGGCCGGCATGTATCTGGGCACGATCACCAAGTGGAACGACCCGGCGATCAAGGCGCTGAACCCCGGCGTCAACCTGCCGGACAAGGCGGTGGCCACCGTGCACCGCTCCGACGGGTCGGGCACCAACTTCATCTTCACCCATTACCTGTCGAGCATCGACGCCGATTTCAAGGCGAAGATCGGCGAGAACACCTCGGTCGAGTTCCCCGGCGGGCTCGGCGGCAAGGGCAACGAGGGCGTGGCGGCCATCGCCGGCCGCACCGACGGGGCGATCGGCTATGTCGAATACGCCTACGCGCTGCAGAACAAGATGACCTACGCGCAGCTCAAGAACCATGACGGCAATTACGTCGCGCCGAACGCTTCGACCTTCCAGGCCGCGGCGGCGAACGCCGACTGGTCGAAGGCGCCGGGCTTCTACCTGCTGCTGACCGACCAGCCGGGCAAGGACAGCTGGCCGATCACCGGCGCCACCTTCATCCTGATGCACAAGCACCAGGACAAGCCGGACGTCGCGCGCGAGGTGCTGGGGTTCTTCGACTGGGCCTATCACAACGGCGGGCAGATGGCCGAGCAGCTCGACTACGTGCCGATGCCGCCGGCCGTGATCAACGCCGTCGAGGCGAGCTGGAAGTCGATCGTCGGCGCCGACGGCAAACCGGTGTGGACCGGGAAGGCGTCGTAAATCGGAAAACCGGGACGCATGGCGGGGGACGGCTCGTCCCCCGCCGCCTTTCGCCCCGCCATCTTTCGATTGATACTGGAGAAGCATAGTGGCGGCTGAGGCGGAGATGGTCGCGATCTCATCGGCGACCCCGACCCGGCGGCCCGCCGGTCATGCGGGCGATGCCGTGTTCCGCGGGTTGACCGTCTTTTTCGCGACGCTGGTCCTGATCATCCTGGGCGGCGTCATCGTCTCGCTGGTCTACGGCGCGTGGCCAGCGCTGCGGAAATTCGGGTTCGGCTTTATCGTCAACGGCGCCTGGAACCCGGTCACCGAAAACTTCGGCGCGCTGGCGCCGGTCTACGGCACGCTGGTCACGTCGCTGATCGCGATGCTGATCGGCATCCCGGTGGCGTTCGGGGTGGCGCTGTTCATCACCGAGCTGTGCCCCAAATGGCTGAAGCGGCCGCTGGGCACGATGATCGAGCTGCTGGCGGCGATCCCCAGCATCATTTACGGCATCTGGGGCCTGTTCGTGCTCGCCCCGTTCATCCAGGAATATGTCGAGCCGGCGCTGATCGCCTCGCTCGGCAACATCCCCGGCATCGGCGTGCTGTTTGCCGGCCCGCCGCTCGGTATCGGCGTGCTGACCGCCGGTTTCATCCTGGCGATCATGGTGCTGCCGTTTATCGCCTCGGTGATGCGCGACGTCTTCGAGACCGTGCCGCCGATGCTCAAGGAAAGCGCCTATGGATTGGGTTCGACCACGGCCGAGGTGGTGTGGCGCGTCGTGTTGCCATACACCCGGATCGGTGTCGTCGGCGGCATCTTGCTGGGATTGGGCCGGGCGCTCGGCGAAACGATGGCGGTCACGTTCGTGATCGGCAACTCGCACCACGTGCACGCCTCGATCCTGCAGCCGGGTACCACGATCTCGGCGGCGCTCGCCAATGAATTCACCGAGGCGGTTGGCGATATCTACCAATCCTCGTTGATTGCTCTCGGGTTCATCTTGTTCATTATCACATTCATTGTGCTTGCCGCAGCGAAATTGATGCTGCTGCGCCTGCAGAAGAGCTGAACTAATGTCGATCTACGCCCGTCGCCGATTGACGAATTACATCATTGTCGGGCTGTCGCTCGCGGCCACGGCGTTTGGCCTCATCTTTCTCGTCTTCGTCCTGGGGACGTTGCTGGTCAACGGTATCGGCGCGCTGAGCCCGACATTGTTCACCCAGGCGACGCCGCCGCCGGGCAGCGCGGGCGGTCTGATGAACGCGATTTTCGGCAGCCTGGCGATGACCGTGATCGCGACACTGGTCG